>JBBIMO010000039.1:0-3717 GCA_037444365.1 Chloroflexota bacterium | reverse complement strand
ATCCTAAGTCATGCTCGTCTGCCAATTCCGACACTTCCCCAATGTGAAACAAGCCATACAATACCATTTTACAGGACTTGCCTCAAGCTATGGCGATTCCGTCATTGAGCACCACAAGCGGATTTCCAGCCATTCACAGGGCAATACATGTATATGCAAAAAGGGGATTTTGTGCTAAGATAGACAGTGAACTGTCGCGGGGGGAGTTCCAGACTATGAGCATACAAGCACAAGAACTAAGAATACTGGCCGAGAGAGTCTTATCCAACCTGGGTGTTACGGATTATTCCGAGCTGCAACTCATATACGCGCTGAAGAGTGAGGGAAAGTGGAAGGTGAGTTTTGAGTATGGACGTTCTGGTGGCTTTGCTAGTAGTCCTATTAGAAAGATAGGGTCCTTTGCGGCTGATGTGAAAAGTGGGGAAATTGAGGGAATGTGGTTGGATAGATCCTGGAAGTGAATAAAGGTATTCTGCTTTAGATTACTGATAGAATCACCCTGCCGGGCTTCAAGATGCATTCGTGATGCCCCCATCCCCCATGAACAAACTCAAATAAGTAAGTCCCAGGTACACCATATCGATTAGACTTGCTGCAAGCGTGCATTATGCCCCAGAATACCAGAGCTACCAGCCCGCATAGCGAGCGAACCGGGGTTGTATAGTCACTCCCGTGTTAGCCGGAATGTTTTCAGGCTTACTTATCCTCTGGGAACGAGCGCCATCAATACAAGCATTAAGACATCTAGAATCAAACTGCCGCCTCTTCCTTTTTCCATCTGATTCCCTGAATGATCCAATGGCAGGAGAGTGGCGCGATCAATTGGCATAGAAAGGAACTTGCCAAGTTTCTCTAATCTATTGCTGGTACCTTCAACACGACGCGCCGGCAGTATGTGCTTCATATCCTCTTCCAATTTCCCATCTTCACAGCCTCTTTCCTCGGGTCGCTTCAGCTCTTGACGGGCCTGTTGAGTTCTTGTGAAGTCACCTCGGTTTAGCCAGACTCCATTACACGACGGACACCGCTCCAGAATAATGCCTTTGGGAAAGTACCGGTCCCTAAACCGAAAAAGCCACGATTAATCCGAGGGACATCTAAGGATTCGCTTTTCCATACCTGTAGGAGTCCATAGGCTTTTCGAGTCAAATACCTCGATTTTCCCCGCCTCTCCATGTTCTGCACTGAACAATTTCATCTCGTCAAACCAAGTCCCACCACATTTCCTGCATTGTTCAAGCAAGATGGGCTGACCGTAATGACCTTCGGTTTTTACCTGACACATCTCTGTATTGTCATTCGGGCATTTCATAATCTCATTGTACATTGGTAATCCGGTGCTGGGCAAAAGCCATTTCCCGTGGGACTTACTTCACTGGAGTTACTATCACCGGCAACCACAGAAAGCACAACGAAACAGGAATGCACAAATGCACGTTAGCCAGTATAGCTGAAGAACACACCGTGACACCTAGTTCTCTGCCTTCCTGCAAATTCCAGGGACACCACCCTTCACAAGGTAAAGGAGTAGGACTGCCAAAAATCAGGGATTGTGTCCGGGGATGGCCACAAATAGCTGACGCCAATCTGTCCCCGATCTTACCACTGTAGGCGCTCTGACACAGGCAAAGAAAGGAAGACTCCGTGCGCGCTCAGCATGCCACTAGGTCTGACTAGGGGGCGAAATCAAAGTGGTAAACATACCACCAGTCGTGCTCAGTCGCTGCTTCCCTTGCTGTGACAGGCATATCGGCATCACCTAGTGACGCCTCACATCTGTGTCTCAAGGCGTACGCGGTCTCAAACTCCTTCGCTGCTGTTCTGCTTCTGAAGGTTTCCAGTATCTCCCAGTTCGCAAAACCGGCAACCTGGTTCTGCCAGTATACCCGTCTCGCTTCCGGGTCTGCCGTTATCCCTATTCTACAAGGCATGCAGTTTTCAGTCTCCCTTTATGACTAGCTGCCCGCATATTACAAATCCCGTCGCCACAAGACGAACTCGGGCTCACGGGTCCATATGCGCTTGGCTGAGCTTGATCAGAATTGCGACAATCCCCTGACGCGCACACTTGACTAAAACACCATATTGTTCTTACACTGCTATTATCTCACATACTATATCAACAGCGAATGAAATGTCAAGACCCCGCATGCTAATAGTCCTCCCTTCACGGAATTCCAGAGACACCATGCTGATTAGGCCTGCAGCAATTTAGTGCTATGTCCCCAGAATACTGAAGCGGAAATAAATTTGAGAAGCTGGCATAATTAGGATAAGCAGAATCAAGATGAAAGCATTAGTGCAGCGGGTTTCCCGAGCCTCGGTGAGCGTGAATGACAGCATAATAGGCAAGATTGGGCCAGGTTTGGTGATTCTTCTAGGTGTGGCTCAGGGTGATGCTAAGGAAGACGCTGTTTACCTGGCAAACAAAGTAGCTAACCTGCGTATTTTTGCTGACGAATCGAGCAAGTTTTCTCTTTCAGCGCTGGAAACAAGAGGAGATATTCTGGTTGTGAGCCAATTTACTCTCCTGGCTGACTCACGCAAAGGCAGGCGACCCGACTTCACCGGTGCCGCCGCGCCGGACCTTGCCAGGAGATTGTATGAGTTTTTTATCGAGCAGATGCGCGCCACAGGGCTCAAGGTGGAAACCGGGCTTTTTCAGGAGCATATGCTGGTGGAAATCCACAATGATGGGCCAGTCACTATATTGCTGGAAAGCAAGAACAAATAAAACCTAAGATGCAAAACAGAACTCTGCGAGTTTGCTTCAGAACTGCCGCCTCTCGAAATGACAGGGCAAGGTGATGATTGCATTTGCAACTTACTGCAGTAATCTTTCTGTCCTGCTATAATGCTCCTTTCTATGAGCTGCCACGAAATCATTCGCGACAATGGCCATCGCTTGACTCCCCAGCGTATGCTGGTGATTGAAACACTTCATAATGCCGATAAGCACATCAGCGCGGAGGAGATCTACGAACAGCTACATAATCGCTATCCGTATTCCAATATATCCACTGTCTATCGCACCCTGGAGTTACTGAAGAAGCTGAATCTAGTTACGGAAACAGACTTTGGCGAAGGGCGTGTCCGCTACCACGTTACTGAGAAAGGACACCACCACCATCTCGTTTGCCACAACTGCGGCAAGATAATAGACCTGAAGGAATCCGTTCTACATCCGTTAAGAGATACCTTGCTTCAGAAATACGGCTTTGACGCCGATTTAAGACACCTGGCTATCTCAGGAGAGTGCAAAGTGTGCCGACAAAAGAAGGACGGCACCACTTAACCGACCATGGATGACTCCCAAGAGAAGTTGCGCATCCTGCTTGATTACTGGATTGAGCATAACAACGAGCATGGGCAAGAGATTCGTGATTGGGCTGATAAGCTTGCCTCATCATCCGCTGAGATAGCGCAGCAGTTACGAAAAGCCGCCGTCAAGATGGCTGCCGTTAGCACCGAACTCATGAAGGCAAGGCAGGCTCTGCCGAAGAGTAAGGGGAGGCGATGGAATGTGTATGGCGAAACTATATGAGGCTAATGAAGGTGACAAGCCAGCTGTGGAGAACATCGCTCGCCTGATCATCTCCGAGCGGCGAGTGGAAGTAGAGACCCTCTTTGGAGAGAAGAGGGTTTTCCGGGGCAAGGTGCGGCAGATAGACTTCTTGAAGTCTGAGATACAACTGGAGAAAGGCTAGGCTACTCGTT
>JBBIMO010000038.1:0-3925 GCA_037444365.1 Chloroflexota bacterium | reverse complement strand
ACAGAGGACTTTGGATCCTTTAGCCCAGGTTCGAATCCTGGCCCGGCAGCCAACTAAGATCAGGACGAAGTCTAATGGACTGAATTTGCCCGATCACACCTTCCATCATTGTGAGCAAGGCGAGGAATCCGGGCCCCTAACTTATGCTCAGGACGAGGGAATAGCCAATCTCGATGGGAAAGCTTAAACACGTGACTATATATACCGATGGCGCATGCATCGGCAATCCTGGCCCGGGTGGATATGCGGCAATACTCCTTCATCAGGGTCGCGCACGAGAGCTATCAGGAGGCTGTCGAAAGACCACCAATAACCGAATGGAAATAATGGCTGCGATTGTCGGACTACAGGCTCTAAAGGAGAAATGCCGGGTAACTCTGTACAGCGATTCCGAGTACCTAGTCAAGGCCATGTCAAGAAGATGGGCTCAGAAATGGCGGGCAAATGGATGGAGGCGCAGCAGACGGGAAAAGGCGTTGAATCCCGACCTCTGGGAAAAGCTCCTGCAATTATGTGAGCATCATGAAGTACAGTTCATCTGGGTTAAGGGGCACGCCGGAACCCCTGAGAATGTACGCTGCGATGAGCTGGCCATGCAAGCTGCCCAGCGACCGAATTTGCCTGGTGACGATGGCTATATCTCTCGAGGTGAGCCAAGGTAATCAGCCGCGGGGGAAAGTCATCTTGAGGAAAATCCTGAAAAATGCCAAAATCAATGCTGGCGGATTTGACAAGTTGTGCCAGTGTGTTTATTCCCCGGTAGCTCAATGGTAGAGTGGGCGGCTGTTAACCGCTTGGTTGCAGGTTCGAGTCCTGCCCGGGGAGCTTCAAATTCATCCGGGCAGTATGCGCAATGATATAATACTGGTCAGGATTCAAGCGAAGCCTAGTCAACTGACGCTGGAAAGGAAACAAGAGAATGAGTGAGACCGAGACCTTTGCACAGTTAAGGAAGTTGATCGTGGAGCTCTTGGAGGTTGATGAATCAAAGGTGATCCCCGAAGCATCATTCGTTGATGATTTTAATGCTGATAGTCTGGATTTCATTGAGTTAATCACTGCAGTAGAAGACGTCTTCAAAATCGAGATCCCCGACGAGGACGCAGAGAATCTGCAGACTGTCCAAGACGCAATTGACTACATCGAATCGAAAACCTAGAAGGTAGCCATCGCCGGAACAACTCTTCATGCCTCTCTCAGCTGTTCTGACGATGCTGACAGAGCCGGCAGATCAGCCCGAGGGATCTTCAAACTAAGCAATGAATGTTGAACAAAATGGACAGGGCACTTAGAAGAAGAGTGGTCATTACCGGGCTGGGCGCAGTTACTCCCTTAGGTACTGGAGTTGAGGAATCTTGGCGAAAGCTATGCCAGGGTAAGTCGGGGATAGCCAGAATTACCAAATTTGACCCTTCTGATTTCAACGTGCAGATCGCTGCCGAGCTCAAGGATTTTCGTGCCGAGGATTTCCTGGACAAGAAGAAAATCAGAAGAACAGACCCCTTCATACAGTATGCGCTAGTGGCTGCTCGCATGGCAATAGATGATGCTGGATTTGCCATAGATGACAGTAATGCCAGCAGGGTGGGAGTGGTGTTGGGCTCATGTGCTGGTGGCATGAATATGTACGAGAAGAACCTTTGCGCTCTTCATAATGAAGGGCCGGACAGAGTTTCCCCTTTCTTCATCCCGGGGTTCATAGCTAACATGGCGGCAGGAGAGGTTTCCATGGATTTTGGTGCCCGGGGACCTAGCAAATGTGTCGTTACTGCCTGTGCCACCGGTAACAACTGTATCGGTGATGCTTTCAGGCTCATTCAATATGACGAAGCAGACGCCATGATCGCCGGAGGGAGCGATGCCTACATTATTCCTGTTGCCATTGCAGGCTTTGACAAAATGAGAGCCCTATCGCGAAGAAATAGTGAACCGGAGAAGGCTAGCCGCCCCTTCGATAAAGACCGTGATGGCTTCGTGATTGGAGAAGGCGCTGGCGTTGTTCTCCTGGAGGAAATGAGATCAGCTTCACAAAGAGGAGCCAGGATCTACGCCGAGCTTATTGGCTATGGATCCAACATCGATAGCTTTCATATAACTGACCCTGACTGGGAAAATCAAGCACGGTGTCTCAAGCTAGGTTTGAATGATGCCTCTATCTCGCCTGGCGATGTTGACTACATCAACGCTCACGGAACGTCTACTGCTATCAATGATGTGTCAGAGACAAAGGCCATAAAGGCAGCCTTGGGCGAACACAGCAGAAAGGTAGCCATAAGCTCCAACAAATCTATGATCGGTCATTTGCTGGGTGCAGCAGGTGGCGTAGAAGCTATCTTCACTGTTCTTACTATCAGGGATGGCATCATACCGCCCACCATAAACTACGATACCCCAGACCCTGAGTGCGACTTAGATTATGTCCCCAACACTGCTAGAAAGGCGCAGGTGAATACAGCTCTTTGCAACTCCTTTGGCTTCGGTGGAATCAATGCCACCCTTGTTCTCAGAAAGTTCAAGGAATAGTCATACCAAAGACGTCATGCAGCTTATCCCGTAACTCCTTCTCACTGGCAAACGCACCGAGCTTAGTGTACCGAATCTGACCCTGGCTATCGATGAACAATGTGAATGGAATAGCTCCTCTTGTGTTGTTGTAGGCCAGGCAATATACGGCGAAAGTTTCTCTATGCGTATCCATTGCTATCATCATAGCTGGTGTGTAGTCCCCGAAGAACCGTCGTATAGCTGCAGCATCGTCGGCTATATTGATGGCTACGACTCTCAACGCTTCTCCGCCCTGTTGAGCTACATTTTCAAGATGTGGCAGCTGTCTTCTGCACCAGTAACACCCTCTAGACCAGAAATTGAGCACTACCGGAGTTCCTTGTAGCGTAGATAGCACAGTTTCATTCCATGCAATAATAGGCAGTGTAGTGTCAACCGGCCCGGAGCAACTGGAACTCAAAGAGGCTCCCACCATAACACCTGCCACGATGACCACAATTGCCACTATTAGCAAGGCCTTTCTTCCAGTTCTAATTGCCATATTGGTAACCTCCTGACATAAGTCCGATGAGATACTCCAGGTAGCCAGTCAACATCAGAATTCCGACGCTGATTAGCAATCCTGCAGCTACTATGGAAGTGACAAAGGCATGGCGACTAAGCCAGCTAAGGTATCGCGACGCCGCTGTCCCCAGCGCCAGGCCCACCAACATGAAAGGCAAACCCAACCCCAGGCAGTAACCAAGCAGAAGATAAGCTCCCCGCCAGGCCGTCTGCGAAGTTGCAGCTACAGCCGCTATGCTCCCCAGAATGGGAGAGGTGCAGGGGATCCATCCAATGGAAAATATCACCCCTATCATCAGTGACCTAAGATAGCCTGAGCCTCTAACCCTGGCAAAGTTAAGGCGCTTCTCATAGTTGAGCCACGGCACCTTGGTGGCAGCCACCAGAAATACGCCGAATGCAATTAGCAAAGCACCGGCCACCTTTTCCAATACGCCCTGCGGTGCTGCAGCTCCTAGTAAGCCCAGAAGAGCTCCCAAGGGGGTGTAAACCAGAGAAAAGCCGATTATGAAGCTGGCGGTATGGAGGAGAATATGCTTACGGTCAGGAAGGTTCGGGGTGAGGACTGATGCCCCAGCTATGTTGGCCAAGTATGCCGGAACCAGCGGCAGAACGCAGGGCGAGGCAAAGGACGCGATTCCTCCGGCGAAAGCCCCCACGAAAGTTATGTCCGTTATGTCTGGCATCTATGTATCCCTTGTGCTTAGTATAGCAATTGTGCCACAAAACTCAATGGCCTGAAGCTTTTTCCACCACACAGTATTTGATACAATAACTCACAGTGGGGCTGTAGCTTAGTCGGGAGAGCGCCTGCTTTGCAAGCAGGAGGTCAGGGGTTCGAATCCCCTCAGCTCCA
>JBBIMO010000037.1:0-4877 GCA_037444365.1 Chloroflexota bacterium | reverse complement strand
CAGACCTCCTGACGTTGCCTTGACACTAGCTCGACACGTAACATATAATACGACCACGTTGGTTATGCACATCAATCACTGGTGGCCACCAGAATGTGCGCCAAAGAGACGCTCACTACCACCGTGGAACCTGTAAGGCAGGCCTCTTCTCTCTTGAGGCGTGGGGCGATCAGCCCAATCGACACTACAGGCAAGTCTGCCAAGGTGGCAGCGGAGTTGGAATGACTGGGCTGTGATGCTGTTTCTATCAAGGATATGGCTGGCTTGATTTCGCCAGCAGCAACGGAGCTGATCAAACTCATCAACCTCTGCTCAGCCAGAAAGGAGTTCTTAGGGAATAAATATGACTGATAGCGCGTTTTTCAACAAGATATTGGTCGCCAACCGTGGTGAAATTGCTGTGCGCGTTATGCGGGCTTGCCGTGAACTGGGGATTGGCACTGTGGCGATATATAGTGAAGTGGACCGAGACGCGCTACATGTTCGCCGTGCCGATGAAGCATATTGCCTTGGCGGTTCATCCCCGAAAGAAAGTTACCTCAATATTGAGAAGATTCTGGCCATTGCTCAACAGGCGAGAGCCGAAGCCATACATCCTGGCTACGGGTTCCTTTCGGAGAACCCCACTTTTGCTGAAGCCTGTTGCCGCCGTGGTTTGGTCTTCATTGGGCCCACAGCAAATGCGCTTCGCGCCGTCGGTGATAAAGTACTGGCACGCCAGACAGCACAGGCGTGCGGTGTGCCGGTTGTCCCCGGTTCCGCAGCCAGTCTAAATGACCACGTCGAAGCGGCCGAAATCGCCAAAATGGTGGGGTACCCCGTTTTACTGAAAGCGGCAGCCGGTGGTGGGGGTAAAGGGATGAGAATCGCGCATGATGAAGAGGAGCTCAGACGGTCCATTGACACAGCCGCCAGAGAAGCAGAAGCCGCCTTTGGCAATCCCACTCTCTATGTTGAGAAGCATGTTAACTCACCACGCCACGTTGAAGTCCAGTTACTCGCCGACAACTTTGGAAGCATTGTGCACCTAGGGGAGCGCGACTGCACCATTCAGCGCCGTTTCCAGAAGGTCATCGAGGAATCGCCCTCACCGGCGGTAGACGATGATTTGAGAAACCGCATCACTCAGGCGGCAATCAAGATGGCACAGGCCGTCGGTTATCGCAATGCAGGCACAGTCGAGTTTCTGGTAGATGGGAAGAGTTTTTACTTCATTGAGGTGAACGCCCGGCTACAGGTGGAGCATCCGGTGACGGAGATGGTTACTGGCATCGACATCGTCAAGGAGCAAATATCCATCGCTGCAGGGACGCCGCTCTGTCTTCAGCAAAAAGACATCACCTTCAAGGGAGCTTCTCTTCAATGCCGCATCTACGCTGAGAATCCAGCCTATAACTTCATGCCCTCGCCAGGTGTGATCAGTGCCATCAGAGAGCCGGCGGGCCCCAATATTCGCGTTGACAGCGGTGTCGTGGTCGGCAGTACAGTTCCTATAGAGTACGATGGGTTGCTGAGCAAAATCATCGTCTGGGCAGAGACCCGCACCAAGGCAATAGATACGATGAAGCAAGCCCTCGATCAGTATGAAATCATCGGGATTCACACCACCATCCCCTTCAAGAAACACATTATGGCTACCGAGCTGTTTCGCTCTGCTCATTACGATACGAGCTTCATCAACCACATACTCCCCGATTGGAAGGCTTCTTTGCGCAAGACCTTAGCGAAAGAGTAATATCCGAGCCCAAAGTACAATCTCAAGTGGCAAGGTATGAGTAAGGAGACCCAGATTGCCCACCATCAGCCAGTCTGCCAGGGCAAAATGCGGAGGAGCTTTCGTCAGATGATGAAGACGAGGGTGGATAGAAGAACGAAGACGCCATCAGGACTCTGCGCTGTAGCAGAGATTAGACCGTGAACCGGGACCGTTTTCAGTATCCATTGATGACGATAGGGATAGTTGGCGGTGGCCAGTTAGCGAAAATGATGGCCCAGAAAGCCAAAAAAATCGGTTTGGATACTGTGGTTCTGGATCCAACACCTAACTGTCCAGCAGCTCAAGTTGGCAGCAGGCAGATTGCCGGGGATTTTTATGACGGGAACAAGCTAAGAGAACTTGTTGGGAAAAGTGATGTCACCACTTACGACACTGAGCACATGAATACGAGAGTCTTGCGGGAACTAGTTCGTGAAGGAAACAGAATCTATCCATCCCCAGCCTTGCTAGAAACTATTCAAGATAAATTGCAGCAAAAGGATGCGCTGGCTAGAGCCGGTATTGCCGTTCCCAGGTATGGAGAAGTAGGGAAATTGACTCCTCTCGACGTCGAGAGGTTTGGGTTTCCGTGTGTTCAGAAAGCCCGAAAAGGTGGGGTTATGATGGCAGAGGAGTCCTTGTTCTCAAGGATAAGAGTGATTTGGAAAGAGCGATCATGGCCGAGTCTCTGCTGGAGGAATTCGTTGACTTTGAAAAAGAGCTAGCAGTCATCGTAGCGCGAGATATTCAAGGTGAAGTTAAGTGTTACCCTGTTGTAGAAATGGTGTTTGATGAGAGAGCAAATATTTGCGATATGGTGATTGCTCCTGCGAGGGTTGAAAGAAAAATAGCAGAGCTGGCAAGGCGAACCGCCATTAGAACCACAGAGGCTCTTGATGTAGTAGGCGTTTTGGGAGTAGAGATGTTCCTAACCAAGGATGGAAAGGTTTTGGTCAACGAAGTTGCCCCCAGACCTCATAATTCAGGCCATTATACGATAGAGGCCTGTGTAACCTGCCAATTTGAGCAGCACATCCGTGCCATAAGTGGTCTGCCCCTTGGTTCCGCTAGACTGCTTTCTCCAGCAGTAATGATAAATCTCCTGGGATGCGAAGGATATGAAGGATATCCTATAATTGAGGGGGTGAAGAAAGCGTTATCTATTCCAGGACTATCCTTTCACTTCTACGGCAAAGAAGCAACATACCCGTTCCGAAAAATGGGGCATGTAACGATACTAGACAAAGATGTCGAAAGGGCGATTGACAAGGCTCGTGAAGTCAAGGGTTTTCTAAAGGTGAAAGCGAGGTGAATATGAGAAGACCACTGGTCGGGATTGTCATGGGCAGTGAGTCGGATTTGCCGGTGCTGAAGGAAGCTGCGGAAATCCTGGAGCACTTCGGCGTAGAATATGAAATCACAATCGTCTCGGCACATAGAACACCTGAGAGAATGGTAAGTTATGCTAGGGAGGGCGAGGCAAGGGGGCTTGAGGTGATAATTGCGGGAGCGGGCGGAGCCGCACACTTGCCAGGAATGGTAGCATCGCTTACTCCCTTGCCGGTGATAGGAGTTCCAGTAAAGACTCCATCCCTGCAGGGTATGGATTCACTCCTATCTATTGTGCAAATGCCAGAAGGGGTGCCTGTGGCTACTGTGGCAATAAACAATGCAAGGAATGCCGGCATCTTGGCAGCACAGATTCCCGGGGTGAAATATCCTGAGGTCAGGGAAAAGGTGAAGCATTACAAGGAGGCATTGAAGCAGAAAGTAGAGCAGATAGCGGAAAGAGTTGAGAAGAGCAAAGCTTCAGACAAACTTTGAGATGACGGAGATGTCTGATAAGAGCAGGGTTGATAACAGCCAATTGCAGGTAAGAAGACCTTCAAGGCATCTCGGGAACCCGCCAAGCCTTGAGAATGAGGAGGACACAGAATGACAGTTCAGAGTGAAAGGTTCATGACTTTACCCTACTACCGGGTAAATACCGCTCGCTACACAAAGGTAGCCCGCGTCGCAGGAGAGGCGGCAGAGTGGGCAGATTTGATCAAGAAGGCGAAGAGGCCCCTTCTTGTCATAGGTCCGCGAGCCCTAGAACACAAAATAGGCGATAAGCTGCATCTCGAATATTGCCTGGAGCTGGCAAAGGCCGCGAATATTCCTATATGTGCTACCGCTCACACAAGAAAGAGGATCTTGGAATTGGGGGTTACACCAGAAAGTGCCTATGACACTGTTGAGATAATAAATGCTCTTAAGGACCCTCAATGGAAAGGGGTAAGGCGGGAGGGAAATCATGACCTGGTGATATTCTCAGGAATTAGGTGTGACTTGGCGGAGCGTGGGCTGGCCACCCTTAAGCATTTCGCGCCACACCTGAAGACCATGGCACTCTGCCGCTTTGGCCATCCCAATGCGGATTATTCTCTTCCCATTATGCGGAAGGATGAAGAGTGGAGGGCGTTTCCTGACAGTCTGATAGCGGCTCTGAGAGCCTCAGAATAGGGTTGGGAAAAGCCTGAGCAAAGATCATCCTCGTCCCAGCCTGGCGTGATTGCTGGCAGAAAAGGAGTGACCGGAAAGGCGCCGAGTCAATTCGGTAACTTGATACAATTCGAAACCCGTTCGTATTGCGAGCCATCATAACTGGGTCGCCGGCTGACAAGCAAGCTCAATGGAAACAGATGTTCACCGCAACCGAAATTGCGCAGTCATGTTCTTCTGATATTGAGGTCATTGGATCAGCAGTAATGAGACATGGGAAGCGCAAGACGCAACTGAGTAGACACGAAAGCTCCATGTTGCCTATGGTGGGCAGTAGAGGACTTGAACCTCTGACCTCCTGTGTGTAAGACCTGCCCCAAACCTGTTTGTTCACTACTTTGTGAATCCCTGGGGTTGATTGTAGCTTCTCTATGAGCCCAGGTGGACACTTCCTCTGACCACTGAGAATCATACTGAGGTAGCTCTTGGATATGCCCAAATCCTGTGCAACCTTTGCCTGGTTTAGTCTCTTCATTTTACCTCCTTGTAGCTAAACTTCCATAGCTAAAGCACTATTAACTTGCTATTAGTTTGCTATCATTCCACTATTAATTTACCTCTTCTTCTTTGGCTTTCT
>JBBIMO010000036.1:0-6384 GCA_037444365.1 Chloroflexota bacterium | reverse complement strand
TTCACGCGGCGCCATACAGGTGACTGCTGCCCAGGATTAAGTGTTATGTCCACACAGCGTATTTGCTCCCGGAGCATGTGGTAAACTGAGGCAGGAAGGCGTGGACAGGGAAGACAGGTCAGAAAGACAAGACATACTTCCGGTTCCCCGGACCCGGCAAGAAGCTAGAGAAGCCTACGATAGGATCAGCAAGTTCTATGACTGCACACTGGGGCTGCTGGGGCGAAAGTATTCCTGCATGGCGCTGGACCGCCTCGCGGTTGCAGCGGGTGAGACGGCGCTGGAGATTGGCTGTGGCACAGGGCATTGCCTGAAGCGGATGGCAGAGCTCGTCGGTCCGCTGGGGAAAGTCTATGGCATTGACATTTCCCGGGCGATGCTGGGAAAAGCCCGGAGAAGGCTGGAGAAAGCGGGACTGGCAGGTAGAGTTGAATTGTGCTGCGGGAGTGCCACGAGTCTGCCTTTTGATGAGAGCACCTTTCATGCGGTCTTCCTGAGCTTCACCCTGGAGGTTTTTGACACACCTGACATTCCCGTGGTGCTGTCCCAGATAAGCAAGGTGCTGAAGCCAGGCGGCAGGCTGGGGATTGTGGACATGTCGAAGGAAGGCGGCAGGTCCGTATTCCTGATGGCATATGAGTGGCTGCACAAGAAATGTCCCAAGTATCTCGGCTCCCGACCGATCTATGCCGCGCAGTGCCTCATTGAGGCAGGATACCAGACAATAAGCAAGGAGAAGATCAAAATATACCAGTTGCCCGCTGAGATTGTCATCGCCACCAAGATTGTGAACGGCGATGCCGTCTGGCAAAGCGAACTGCCCACACGAGCTTCTCAAGTTGACAGCACCAGATCGGACGTCTAAAGTGTCAGCCAGCGAATTGTGCCGCTTTCAGCAACGGAGTCCTCAGTACTATGGAACCGGGATATGTGGCGCTATACCACTCCGGCGAACTGGAGCGCCGTACGCAGGCGCTTGAGGCTCGCTTAACCGCCTGTGATCTCTGCCCCCAGGAGTGTCGAGTCAACAGATTACAGGGCGATGTGGGCTTCTGCCATTCCGGGCGTCTGCCCGTAGTCTCGTCGATCTGCGCCCATCACGGCGAAGAGCCTGCCATTTCGGGGACCAGGGGGTCGGGGACGGTCTTCCTGGGCAACTGCAATATGAGGTGCGTCTATTGTCAGAATTGCCAGATAAGCCAGAACTGGGAGAGACAGAAGGAGCTGGAGGTGGACTGCCGCACCCTGGCGGAAAGGATGCTCTACCTTCAAGACGAATTGGGCTGCCACAACATCAATTTTGTGACGCCGTCCCATTTTGTTCCTCAACTCCTGAGGGCAGTTACGGACGCAGTGCCCAGAGGGCTGCGATTGCCGCTGGTCTACAACAGCAGCGGCTATGATTCTGTGGCTTCCCTGAAAGAGCTGGACGGGGTCGTAAGCATCTACCTGCCTGATTTGAGGTATGCCTCTGACAGGTGGGCGAAGAAATTCTCCCGCGCCGATGATTATGTTGCCCGGGCTCGCCAGGCAATCAAAGAGATGTACCGGCAGGTTGGGGATCTGGTGGTGGATGAATCTGGCGTGGCACAAAAAGGACTGATAGTGCGCCATCTTATTCTGCCCAACGGTCTGGCTGGCAGTGAAGAATCGCTAACCTGGCTTGTCCGCGAGGTTTCCCCGACGGTGACGGTTAGCATAATGTCTCAATACATGCCGATGCACCGGGCGCCGCGGGTACCGCTGCTTTCCCGGAAGATCACGGTGGAAGAGCATGAAACAGTCCTCCGACTGCTGGACGACCTGGGAATAGAAAACGGCTGGGTGCAGGAACAGGGAGCCCCAGAAGAGTATCTCCCCGATTTCGAACGGGAAGGACACCCTTTCTCGCCGTCGAGTTAGTTGACGCTACGTAAGCCAGGCGGGCTACCGATTGGCTGTTATGCTCCCGGGATAGGCATGGAGCGCTGGCAATCAAGCATGACGAAGCCACAGCTTGCACACGAGGAGGTGCCTTCCTGGTTGAGTTCGTGGCGGGCAAGCGGTTACCTGTGGCAGCCAATCTGGTAGTTTGCACGTGGGTCAATGAGGCACAGGCGGGTCAGTGGGCACAGGCTCCGGGAAGGGCGCCGCTACCGGGGCATTATCCCAGATGCCGCTACGCTTCTGCAGGCGGTATTCGCGGTAGAGCCACAACCCTGCCACGATGGCACCACCGATATCGGAGATGGGAAGAGCCACCCATGCGCCGGTCAGCCCGATGAGACGGGGCAGAATGAGCACGGCAGGCAACAGAAGACCCAGCTGGCGCACCAGGGACAGACAGACGGCTGTCCACCCCTTGGATAGTCCCTGGAAGGTAATGATAAACATGATAGTCGGACCAATCAACGCCAGAGCGGAGACGAAGATGCGCATCCCCGGCACGGCGATGGCCAGCAGTTCGGGGCTTCTGTTGAAGATGCCAATTACCTGTGGAGCGAAAATCTCCAAAAACACGGTGATAACAGCCAATATCAGGGCAGAGGCAAGTGCGCCGTATCTGACTGCCGCCCATAAGCGCTCCCACAGGCGTGCCCCAAGACAGAACCCGACAATCGGCAGAAGAGCATGGGCCAGACCGATGATGGGGACAAAAGCAATATCGAAAACACGGAATGCGATTCCCACGCCTGCCAGCGCCACCGAACCAAAGCCGGCCACGACCTGGTTGAATGCCAGGAATACGAAGGATTCTGCAAAATTAATCAATGTCTCGGGCAGTCCCACGCGGTATATCTGGGCTATGACTGACGGGTCAGGTTTGAAATGATGCAACTTGAGACGATAGACGGACCTGTTCCCCAGCAGATAGTAACCGCCGATCGCGGCAGATAGCCCGCCTGATATGGTGGTGGCGAGGGCAGCTCCCCCAATGCCCATCTCTGGAAAGGGACCCCAGCCGAAGATCAGAAACGGGTCAAGGACAGCGTTTAGCACGGAGCCTGCCACAATGAAGATCATCGGCTTGACGGTCTCCCCGGACGCATGGAAGATGTTGCGGGCCATGACACGGAAGAGAATGAAGGGGATTCCCCATCCAAAGTAGACAAGGTACTCGGCTGTCAGGTCAACAACTTGAGGCGGTGCCCCCAGCAGAGCGGCAAGCTGCTTCGAAAGAAAGACGCTGGGGACGATGAAGATGACTCCGAAAACGGCGGTTAAGGGAAAAATCTGACCAGCCACACGGTTGGTTGCCTCGATATTCCTTTCGCCAAATCGCCGGGATGCCAGTGCGTTGGCGCCAATGCCAGACCCAAGAGCTATGGCAAAGATCACGCCGTAGAACGGAAATGTTATGGTTATGGCGGCGATTGCCTGATAGCTGACGCGACCCAGCCAGAAGGTATCGGCCAGAATGTAGAGAGACATGGCCAGCATTGACACCATGCTGGGCGTACTCAGGCGGAAGAACAGCTTGCTCAGCCGTTCCGTGCCCAGACGCGCGGTAGTCTCATGAAGCTCCTCGTGCTTGTCCGTACTCATTATTCGTAATGCTAACCACGCCCATGCAGGCCGTGACTATTCGACGTGCAGAACATCCCGGTCGGAGGCTATTGTCCTCCCTGTCAGCTTTCCTTTGTCAGGCTGAGTTTTCTGCGGTCTATCTGATCTGACTTTGTCCTGGGCAGGCTGTCAACAAACCTGATTTGCTTGGGCACCTTATACTCGGACAAACTCTGGCGACAGAAGTCGCGTATTTCGTCCGGTGTGGCACTTTTTCCGTTCCTGAACACTATGAAAGCCGTGGGTATTTGCCCTTTGTAGTCATCAAGCACCCCGACACAGGCTGCTTCAGCTACCGCAGGGTGCTTGATGAGAACCGCTTCGACCGCCTCGGGCAGAATCTTAACCCCTCCCGAGGGCACTATAATGGAAGATGTCTTTTCTACGAACTCCAGATAGCCGTCGTCATCCAACTTTACCAGGTCACCGGTATGAAACCAACCATCTCTGAGGACCTGAGCCGTGAGTTCAGGGGACTTGTAATATTCCCTCATCATCCAGGGTGCTCGGGCAACGGCTTCTCCTATGCTCCCCCGTGGCACTTCGTTGCCCTTCTTATCCAGCACTCTGAGCTCAGCCAGAGGCTTGCCCGCAGTACCCAGTTTACGGTCACGAATAGCGCCCAGGCTGACGATTATCAATTCGGTGAGCCCGTATATTTCGCAGGCAGTCAGATGGAACCTTTTCTCAAGCATGTCCAGGAAGAACGCCGACGACTTTGCACCGGCACAAAGCACCGCCCTGAGTGACCTAAGGTCATAGCTCTTCATCGTCTCTTCGTCTATCATAGCCATGGCATTGAAGCTGGCCGGGACTCCTATGAGCATGGTTGTTTTCTCTCGCTCTATTGTCTCCAGAATATTCCTGGAGCTGAAATGAGGCAGGATGGCTATGGTGGCTCCTGTCCAGAGGGGCATGAGAACAACTAACCCAAATCCCAGGAGGTAGTTAAAAGGGAGCAGTCCCAAAACAACATCGCTTCTCTCCAGTTCAAGTCTGGACACTACTATGGGCAAAATTGACAAGAACGACGTGTGAGTATGTACTATACCCTTGTTCTTTCCCAGCACGCCCAGGGTGTAGAAAAGGATAGCTTTATCCTCGCCCTTTATATCAACGAGGGGTGATGCGGGAGAGCTGCTGGTCAGCATATTGCTGTAAGCGGCTGTGCCAACTTCGAGGACCTGTCCCAGCAGGGGAACATTGGGCAAAACCGCAGACAGCATGGGCGCGAATCTTTCCTCCGTAATCAGGATTCTGGAATCGGATTCGCGGAGCTGGGGCTCGATTTCCGGTGCCTTAGCTCCGGCATCGAGTAGCACGGCTGCACCTCCAGCTTTGAGCACCCCAAAACAATTGATGACCCACTCAGGAGTGCGAGACATCAGAAGTGCTATGTGGTCGCCCTTCTTCATCCCCAGGCTGATAAGGGCGTTGGCTATTCTGTTGGAAGTCTCATCCAATTCCCGGTAGCTAACTCGGCGTGTGCCCAGCACAATAGCGGTTTGCTGCGGCACCTCGCGGGCGGTTTTCTCCAGCATCTGCTTGAGACTCTTGACATTCATTATCTCCCCCATAGTGATGAGTTTCTTGTAGCAGGATTATGAGATAGTTTCCTATTTCCTGTCAATGCAATTCCCGGGACACCGTACCGATCAGGGTTGCTCCGTGGCTGGAGAAGCCGGTTTTTTGAAAACCCGGGTGATTGCTTTATACTATTCGATGATCGGTATGGCGATGACAGTATGGGCGAGTCGGGCAGGTTACCTTGGGCAATAGGGATTTAGAACTGCTGGAATTCCACAAGATAAGGGAGATGCTGGCCGGCTTCACCTCGTTTTCGGCCAGCCGGGAGCTTGCCCTCGCCGTCGTTCCCCTCTCGAATGAAGAAGAGGTCCGCCTGCGGCTCAGGCAGTCGGCTGAGGCGCGCCGCCTGCTGTCACTCAGTCCGGATACCAACATCGGCGAAGTCGCTGATATCCGGGAAACGGTGAAGATGGCGGCGCTGGGCAAGGTGCTGGATCCGCAATCTTTGCTGGGAGTTCGAGAGACGCTGAGCGCTGCCAGCAGGTTAAGAAGCCATTTCACAGACCTTTCGAGTGAACTCCCGCTACTCAGCGGTCTGGTGCGAGATATTGTGGCACTGGACCAGCTTGTGAAGGACATTGAAGGCTGCTTAACTCCCACCGGCGACATGCTGGACACGGCCTCACCCAGGCTGGGGTCGGTGAGGCATAGAATGCGGGAGGTACGGCAGGAGCTGCTCACTCACCTGCAAGCCATAGTGACCTCACCCAGATGGCGGAAGATAGTCCAGGAACCCATTGTTACCGAGCGAGAAGGTCGGTACGTAATTCCCGTCAAGGTGGAATGTCGCCGACAGATGAAGGGCATTGTTCATGATGTCTCCAATACTGAGGCTACGGTGTTCATTGAGCCATGGACAACTACAGACGTGCAGAACGAACTGCGCGAATTGGTTGCCCAAGAAAGGGACGAAATAGAAAGAATCCTGCGAACGCTCAGCACTGAAGTCGGAGCCTTCGAAAATGAAATTACACGCAACATTGAGCTGATTGCTGAGATTGACCTGGCGCTGGCTAAGGCCAGATACGCCAGAGAGGCTAAGGCCACCGAGCCCATTGTGGTGGTGGCAGATAGAAGCGCTAGGGCAGAGGGACCTGAACCAAGTGGAGTACTCAGGCTGGTGGAAGCCCGTCATCCGCTGCTGAAAAAGAAGGCAGTGCCGCTATCGGTCGAGATTGGCCGGGATTTCTCCATTCTGGTCATTACGGGGCCCAATACCGGTGGTAAGACGGTCGCTCTCAAGACGATAGG
>JBBIMO010000035.1:2625-7459 GCA_037444365.1 Chloroflexota bacterium | reverse complement strand
GTGTGGACATAACACTTAATCCTGGGCAGCAGTCACCTGTATGGCGCCGCGTGAAATCCTGCGCTTCCTTCTGCGGAGTAAGAGGACTGTTGTCCCCGCCACAGTGACTGCCAGTATCAAGAGAAGCCACCCTATCAGAGGGAAGGTCCACACTCTGGTAATACGACCGGCGGCACCCGCATAGTAATCCGGTATCTGGGGTATCCCATCGCCATCAGGTAGCCGGGTTGCAGCGTAGATCAGCACCGCTTCCCATACTTTGAGCTCTCGCCCATCGGAATGACGTATTATCAGTTCGTCCAGCCTATCCAGCGGCACCGGCTCTCCAGAGGCGTTCTTGGGGATTACCCCCAGTTGAGGCAGCAGGTCCGTCACCATGGGAAGGAACAGCACGAGGTAAGCGTCGGTCACCAGGTGATACAGCTCTCTGTCTCCACGCTTCAAGGGGACGTAATCCTTGCCGCCCGCAGGCTGAATCCCGTCCCCAGTGTAAAGCTCGGCACTGGTAACCGCCCGGGTCGTGGGAATGGGCAGATTTGCGAAAGGTACGGTCAGGAGCACTGCGTTGGTGGGGTTGTAGCTGTACCGCAAGCCCGAGAAGTGCAGAAAAAAGGAATCTCCCATGAATCTCTGCAACAATACGGTTATTTCCAGCACACGGCGTAATTCCTCTCCGGTGAGATACAGAGACGCAATCGGGCAGCCCGGGTAGCCATCAAGCCCTCGACCCACGCCTGTCGATTCCACGATCTCATAGAAGGAAATGTTTCCGGCAGAGTGGGTAGAGGTGCCAGGAAAGATTCCGTTCCGGATGTTCCCGTTAGCCTGACTGGCCACATCAACACTCTTGCCGGTAAACAACTGGCCAACGTAGCGCATAGCATCCGTGACGAAGTTGCCCAGCGGGGTCTCACTGAAGAACGGAACGTCGCGCAGGGCAAAGTCAGACCTGGCTACCGTGCTCATGATATTGTCAACTTTGCCATCAGTTAATTCCCTGACGTAGGCGTTCAACGTCATGGTGCATTGCCGGACCAGGACATCAACTTCCGGATCGCAGGCGAAGCTGCTGTCAATGGGAATAAGAAAGGGGTTGCCATCCTCTTTGTTGCGTGCCCGTACGCCGCCGGTGCCGGGGTTGTACGCCAGCTCCAGTTGCCCCAGATACCTGCCCAGAGAACCAGCCTGGGCAATGATGGTAGTGCCCTGCAGAATCGGCTCAAACAGAGCGGTATGGGAGTGGCCGCCCACGATTACGTCGATTCGCGGGACCTTTCGTGCCAGTTCGCGGTCTGCATCCACGCCGGAGTGACTTATAGCCACGATAACATTGGCGCCCTGTTCCTTCAGTTCATCTACTATCTGGCGGGCTGTCTGGCACTGGTCCCGGAACTGCATGTCTTCACTGTCACCCATTGATTGGATGGCATCTCTACCTATAATGCCGAAGACGCCAACTTTCAATCCGTTTTCCAGCTCAAACATTCCCGAGCTCCTGTACAGGCCCCGGGCAGCCAGCGGATGGGCTGACGGCGCCTCGGTATTGGAAGCCAGCACGAGTGTTTTCGGGTGAGCTTCGGGGTATCCTGCCTGCAGGAGATATTGCGCCAGGACGGCAGCACCATAATCATACTCATGGTTGCCGATGGTTACAGCATCGTATCCCATCTCCTGCATTATGGTAAGCTCTGCGGCAGAACCATTCAGCGCCAGCCAGGAGAACGGAGCACCACCCAGGAAGTCACCGGCGTCGAAAAGCAGAACCTGTTCACCTTCCCGCCTTTTCTTCTCACGGATTCCGTTCACGGCGGTAGCCAGCCGGGCGAATCCTCCTATAGCAGCATTTTCCTCCCCGGGGCGGTAGTCCACGGCAGGCGAATGAGGTATGAGCTCCGAATGCAAATCGTTGGTATGGAGTATGGAGAAATACAGTTCTTCGTTTCCTGCTGCGTAACTCTTCGGATTTCCCGGCATGTTCAGGGACCAGGCGGCAATCAGGATGGCCGCCAGAACAAGCGACCACCCTTTGTTAGCCCTGAACAGGCTGCTTCTCTTACACATCAACGATCCGCCTCAGGATACTATGAACTTAGCCGACAATCAGTGCCTTACGAGAAACTGCGGAGGCAATCATACACCATGCTGTCGGATGGAGACAATTCATTGTCCCTGTTGTCCAGTCACCCATAGGTTAACGATTGGGAGTGCTTTCCCAAATGCGGCGACTTCAAACCATGCCGTAATGCGCAACTGTCACTACCGGATGGTGCGTGTTTCATACGTAGTATAATGTGTTGATGAGGAGCTTGTGGCGCAGGCACCGCGCATTGCGGATATTGTCTTACGTGGTACTCGCTTTCCTCCTCCTTACCCTTGCTCTTCCCTACCTGATACCGCTCGGCGAGACCCAGCCTGAAGTGCCCCCGGATGAGCTTGTCAGTGAGCACGGCCGGTTTCTCAATATTGATGGGGCGCGTCTCTATATAGAGGAACAGAACCGGGAATCAGAGCTGGCAACGATAGTATTGATACACGGACTTGGAGGTTCAACTTTCTCCTGGCGCCATAACGCCCCCTTCTTCGCCAGCCGGGGCTACAGGGTTGTCAGCCTGGACATGAAAGGATTCGGCCTTTCTTACAAGGACTTTGCATCCGACTATTCGCACCGGGCGCAAGCCAGGCTCCTGGCGGAGGTGCTTGCCAGATCAGACGTTGACCGCGCTTATTTGGTGGGACACAGCATGGGCACCAGCGTCATGTTGCATTTCGCCCACCTATACCCCGAGAAGGTCCTGGGACTCGTAAGCGTGGGCGGCGCTGTAAATCTGGATAAAGGTGGCATTTTCCCCTCTGTACTGTTGAATTTCGCGCCATTGCGAAGAACAGGCGAGGTCCTCCTCACCAGGTACGCAACGAAAGAGCGAGTCAGCAGGATTCTGGAGAGTGCTTATCATCAGGATATGGTGACAGCCGAGGTTGTAGACGGTTACTACAATCGCCTGGTTGCCAGTCAGTGGGCAAAATCACTACTCGCCATGACCAGGGACATGCCCGGGAATGCCCTCACTTTCGCTCTGGAAGAGCTTGAGTTTCCCACGCTGATTCTCTGGGGTGAAAACGATACCTGGGTTAAGCGGACCGACATGGACCGATGGCGCAATGAAGTCCCTGCGGCGGAATTCCATGTCATTCCTGAAGCCGGGCACATGCTGATGGAAGAGGAACCGGAATTGTTCAACACCATGGTGCTCGCTTTCCTTCAGTCCAAGCCATAGTTCAGAGGGGAAGGAGCACAAGGTTGAGGAGCGCGATACCTGGCTTCAGGCAGAGATGCCGGCATTCTATGGGCCGCATTCTGACGGGCTCCAGGTCGAGACGCCACTAGCTAGTCCACGAAGACAACGGAATGGCAGCATATGCCAGTTACTCAGGAACCCAACCTGACAAGTGCTGGCAGTGACAAAAGCCAGAGAGCTATTGACACCATGTAGTAGCTATGCTAGGCTAAGATGATTGAGACCCGTATGATGGGAGACCGTTTAATTGTCGTCCTGCGAAGGAATTCGTAAGCGAGCCTGATGGGACAAGGAGGTGAAAAATGCCGTCCACACAAAGCCCGTTACCAGCTGAGATAGTTGATATTAACCTGGCTACATTGGTGCTGATCTTAGGTATCTTCTTTGTCGCCGTGGGCATCATAATAGCTGGTGTGGTTTATCGAGAGTCGCGCCAGTGGAAGAAACTGGTATTGCCCATGTTTGATAGGAGTGCATCAGAAGCGGTATCGCAGGCTCCTAACGAATCGGCTGGCTTAACACCCCCAATGGCGGCTTACGGCAAGGAGATATTTGGTCGCCTTTTTGGCCACATGGACGTGGCCGGCTTGTTAGGCGGCGCGGGTATCGTCATTCTGGGCATACTGGTGGTCTTGATAGGGCTCAGTATCGGAAGTTAGGTTTGTGCTCTGCCGGCAGCCTTCGGCAGTGAGATGCCAGACGAAGGCTCCGCTCTTATGAATGTCCCTGTTTGCTGAACGGCGCTTGCCGTCTCAGGCATACTTGTAGTCCTGATAAGACGTGGTCTCGGTAGTTATCCCCTCACTCAGCGCCCGCCTGGGACCCGCAACAGGCCACCAGGAGACAAACCAGTAGACGACCGTGCTGATTGGGCGGGCTAGCAACCTGAGGACAAAAATGCCAAACCCGATAACCCAACATATCGGGGGGTTGTATAGGATCCATGCTGTGACTCGCCCGACTAACCGGGTGACGGCAGCCAGTGCCTTCAGCATGCTCTTCAACGGCGGATTGTATACCAGCCAGGCTGCTGCAGCTGCGACCCCTCTCAAGTAGAACAACAAGGCTGCTATCAGCCACCGTAGAGGAGGGTGGTAGAGAAACCAGGCTATGCCAAGAGGAATTCCCAGCAATACCTTCCCCAACAGGGCAACAATCCGAAACCATATGTCCCAGAAGAAATTCCTGCTCAGAGGCCAGCCCCGACGCCATAGCCGTACGATCCAGACCACCAGGCCTAGCAAGAGCAGGAAGAGGAACAGCGGTGCGAAGACTACGACTGTTGCTGGTACCTCTATTCCCACCAGCGGCAGTGTGACCCTCGGGACATCAACAACGTAACCGACTCCAGCACCCAGCGCTATCAGGACAAAGGCAAGGAAGAGCATGTTCCTGAGTTGAGCTGACCATCTTCCCATCCGCACCAGCCAGGGATAGATGATGCGCCACGTGAAAAGGATAGCCAGCGGTATAAGAATCAAACATAGTATGGCCAACGGCACAGCTCCGAGGGCCAGGAAAAAGGCTATCGTAGCGCC
>JBBIMO010000035.1:0-2525 GCA_037444365.1 Chloroflexota bacterium | reverse complement strand
ACCCTGAATCTCGTTTCTCGATAAGCCACAACCATGAGGACAATCAGCACGACCAATCCCACTACCACCCATACCCAGGTGGGAATCGGGGACACCCTGAACTCGAGAGACTCCGACCAGGGACCTTCGTTACCGTAGTCATCTACTATCTTAACTCGCCAATTGTATGTCCCCTTAGGTAACTCCTCGTCCTTAGTGAGTGCGTAAGTGCTTTCCCCAATTGCTTTAGACCAGGTGCCTCCCTCTCCGGTTATCTGCAGGGTGTAGTTATAACCGGCGTTGCCTGTTGTCCCTTGCCAGCGAAAGGTCACCATCCCCGACCTCAGGGTGGTGCTGTTCTTGGGCGAGATAGGCAACGGAGAAATGGATAAGGTCTTCTTTGTTACAGTGAAGGAAACCGAGTCACTAGCTCCACTCTCGTCGCTCACCACAACTGTGCGTATGCCCTCTGTGCTTCCCTTCGGCACTCTGAAGCTGATAACAACGTTGCCATTGAACTGGGTCAACGTGTTCGCTGTAGTGGCAACTCCGCCGACGGTAACCGTTAATCTCTTACTACTGCCGAAACCGTTGCCGGTGAGGCTAATCGAGTCACCGGGAGCTCCCTCCACAGGGCTAATGTCTAATATCCTGGCCTGGGTGTTAACTGTCGCCGTGACCGCGGGCTGAGTCATGTCCCCGGAAGCCGAAACAGCATGGCTGCCATAGGCGCTGATTGGCAGAGTGAAGAAGGATTCCCAACAGCCAGACATATTAGCCGTCACGGCCGCAGGGGTAACATCCATCCCGTCAAAGTAAATTCGGATGCCCGTCTCACTGAGCGCAAAGCCGCCTCCGCTAACGGTAATCCTGTCGCCTACATAGCCCGAAATCGGATCAACCCATATTCCGGGGACGACGGTGAACTCAACATCAGACACATGACGAGCTCTGGTAGACGTTCCGGAGGCATCAACTGCATACCGGCCTCTCTGGACGGCAGGCACGGCGATGGTGGCACTCCATGAACCGTCTGCATTGGCATAGATGTTGTCCTTTACCGTCTTGCCATCGAAGGTGACCTTGATGCCGCTTTCGTCCCTGGCAAAACCGGTGCCGTTTACGCCAACCGTCTGTCTGAACGTTCCTGAACTCGACGTGACTGTGATTTTGGGTGTCACCTTGAAATACTTGCTCAGCCAAAGATAGAAGTTGGTACCTTCCTTAACTTCGATATCGAAGGTATAGCCACCAGCGGGCGTGGCTGGAACGGTGCAGTTTACCGCCCAACTCCCCACGCCGTTGGCTGTAGCTGTCTGCACTATCGCTCCCCTGAATTTGATCTGGATTTGCTGGGAGGCGACAAATCCATACCCTGTGAGACTGACGGTCGTGCCTACTGGCCCCTCCCCGGGAAAAATCCTCACAAAAGGAAACACTTCAAAAGTTGCCGATGCTTTCTGGGCATAAAAACTATCTACCAGGTAGACATTGTGAAGGCCCTTTGTAGACTCGGGCAGAAAGAAGGTGAGGGTGTAGATTCCGGCTCCGGTTGCGGTAAATGTCTCTTTGACATTCGTAAGGGAGTCCCAGGATACATGGTAGGTGCCGGCCGCGGCAACATACGCCGTTACTCCGATCACTTCGCCGCAAATCCCTACCTCGACCAGTTCGCCGCAGACCCCGCAAGCAGGTTCAAGGGTAATGGAGTAGGTTGTCGGCGCGGCTGTTGTGAAGTGGTAGTAGTTGCCGCTATTGGTGTCAGTGGTGGTTCCCGCACCATCCGTGGATTCAATTTGAAACCAGTATTTGACGCCCGGGGTCAGCCCGGCCAAAGTTACCTGATGAGTGGTGCCTGGGCCAGTGCCATCCGATGGCTGAGTTGGCGGCTGAGCCGTGCCGTAGCGCACGAGCCCGGTACTGGTGGTGTTGGTAGTCCAGAAAATCCTGGCGCTGGTGGCGGTGATGTCGTCGATATAAACATTTGATATTGCCGGCCCGTCAGCCAGGGTCAATTGGGGCAATATCAGCGTCAATAACAAAATCCCCGCTGTTATGGGAACCCGCATTCGCTTGATGTGCACTCTCAACTCTCGTGACAGGCAAGTATTCCAGGGAGGCTCTTTCGCACGAAACCACGCCGCTTGAAGAACTCTACTGCCCCTCTAACAAGAATACTCCTGCCGCCTTTCCTTATATTTCCTTCAGAGGCCGTTTGGTGATTGTCCGGTTTTGGGCAGTCCTGTTCTCTATACAGCCTCGCTTCAAAGACATAATATCTTCAACTTGATAAGTTTGTCAAGAGATGTGCACCGCCGGAGAGTATTTTCTGAAAATGGTTGAAAAAGCCTTCCCAGGGGGCTTGACAACCACTTCCCCGCGGAATATACTCTAGATTGTCACATTAACAAGTTCTTAACATTTGCATTCCGTCAGATTTCACATATTCTTGTTGCTGGCAATGGGCTAGAAGCCCGGAAAGGAGGTGAGAAGGGGTAGTCCAGGAGAAATTACGTATCATCCCGAGGCCGGGAACTTGGGATGGT
>JBBIMO010000034.1:0-7929 GCA_037444365.1 Chloroflexota bacterium | reverse complement strand
ATGTGGGTCATGTGCTCAATTCCGCAGGAGATGACGATATCGGAGTATCCCAGCATTATTTCCATGGCTCCCTGGTGTATCGTGGACATCGAGGAGGCGCACTGGCGGTCAATGCCCTGGGCTGGCACATTCCACGGCAGCTTGGCCAGGAAGTTTATTGACTTGCCGCCGTAGAGCCATTGCTCGAGCACCGGCATCGCCGTTCCCGTGAGCACGTCGCCGATTTCCCCGGGGTTTACCTTGGTCTGCTTGATCATCTCCTGGATCAGCCTGCCGGCCAGGTCGTCCATTCTCAGACCATTGAATACGTCCCTTTCCGGCTCGCGGGGCCTCGACCTGGAAAAGGGTGTCCTTAGATAGCTGACAATTACTGCTTCTTCCATACACTCAGTCTCCTTTCTTTAGTTTCCAGCTCTGTCTTGTTCTGAATTGGGGCTTGCTTATGTTATACGACTCTCTCAGCATAGTCAAGCCAACGTACTGGTTCGTGGGAGCAGCGACGTCTTGTTCCTGTCGTTGTGAGGCTGACGTGGTCAGCCGAAGCAATCCCCGAGCCTGAAAAAGCTTGACACTCTGATGAAATGTGGGTAAGATGAGCTTTGATTTTGCAGACACTGGATTATCATGGTTTGCGACTAGCTGCGCATACTGTCTGCAATGAAATGGAGGTAAGGTAATGACACAGGACCCCAACAAAGCCATATATGAAGCCAAGCCGTGGACAAAATGGTATCTGAAAGGTGTGTCGCCAGATATTGCGGTCGGGGAAAAGTCCGTGGTGGACACCTTCAATGAGACCACAGAAAAGTGGAAGGACAAGACTGCTGTAGTGTTCTATGGTAGAAAGGTCAGCTATAAAGAGCTTCGGGACCAGGTTGACAGGTTTGCCACGGCGCTGGTTGACCTGGGCATCAAGAAAGGAGACAAGATTGCTCTCCTGCTGCTTAATTCGCCTCAGTTCATCATAGCTTATTTCGGAGCCCTGAAAGCCGGCGCCACCTTAACGGCAATCAGCCCTGTCTATGTCAGCCCCGAAATCAAATACCAGATTGAGGACAGCGGGGCAAGGATGATTGTTTGTCTGGACATTCTTTATGATAACGTGGAAAAGAGTGGAGTCAAGCTCGATGCTGTCATTCTGACCGGCATCGGCGAATACCTGCCCTCGATGAAGAAGTTCATGGGCAGTACCGTGCTGCGGGCTGTATATCAGAAAATGGCAGCCCCGCCTGTGGAGGTATTTCAGAAGGAGGGATTCTACCGCTTCCAGGACTTGCTCAAGAAATATCCCCCGAATCCCCCCAAGATCCAGTTCAATGTCAGAGAGGATATAGTAACTCTTCCCTACACTGGAGGGACCACCGGCAGGCCCAAAGGTGCCAAGATAACTCATTACAATTTCGCCGCCGCTCGAGGGATGGCCAACAACTTCTGGGGCGATATCATCCAGGAAGGGAAAGAGACCGTGATAGCCTATTTGCCCTTCTATCACATCTATGGTCAGGCAGTGGTCATGATGGGAGGATTGACCGAGGGCTACACTTCAATATTAATCACCACTCCTGACCCTGATGACATTCTGAGCGCACTGGAAAACTACAAGGGGACTATCTTCTACAGCGTTCCCGCCCTGTATGAATACCTCAAGGATTATGACAAGACTGACAGGGTAAATTGGAAGAAGGTAAAAGTCCTTATCTCCGGCGCCGATGCTCTGCTCGAGGACACTGCTAAGGGCTGGGAAAAGCGAACCGGCGCCAGAATCCATGAGGGCTGGGGAATGACCGAGACGACCTCGGTCGGCATTGTCAACCCCTATGGCAGGGCGAAAATTGGCTCGTTCGGTATACCTCTGCCCGGTGCCGTGGCGGGAATAGTTGAAGCGGAGGGTACCAAGTTCCTTCCCGTTGGGGCAACAGGCGAAATGGTAGTCAAGGGGCCCAACATTTTCGCGGGATACTGGGGCAAGCCGGAAGCAACTAAGGAAGTGTTTGTGGAAATTGATGGTGAAACCTGGCTGCGCACTGGGGACCTGGCTAAAATGGACGAAGAGGGCTATTTCTACTTCTACGATAGGAAGAAAGACATGATCAAATACAAGGGCTTGCAGGTATACGCCAGGGAGGTAGAGGAAGTGATTTGCTCTCATCCTCAAGTCAAGGAAGCTGGCGTCATCGGCGTGCCCGACCCCGAGGTAGGTGAGAGAGTCAAAGCCATCGTCGTTCTTCAGTCGGAAGCCAGAGGGAAAGTGTCGGAAGAAGACATCACGAAATACTGCGCTGGAAAGCTGGCTGGCTATATGGTGCCCAAGATAGTGGAGTTCAGGGGCGAGGTGCCCAAGACAGACATCGGCAAGGTATCCCGCCGTGAGCTGAGAGAGGAGTAGCTATAAAATGGCGCCATTTTTCGAAGTAGAAAACTTAACCAAGCGCTTCGGCGGATTGACTGCCGTCAACAATGTTAGCTTTCAGGTAGGCAGGGACGAAATCGTGGGCCTGATCGGGCCCAACGGCTCCGGGAAGACTACCCTGGTGCGCTGTATAATCGGCATATTCAAGCCCGAGGGTGGGAGAGTGCGATTCAAAGGTGAGGACATAACAGGGAAGCGTCCCTGGACAATTGTCCAGAAAGGTTTGGTGGGGACTTTCCAGGTCGTTAAGCCATTCCGTCGTCTCCCAATAATTGCCAACGTTATGGTTGGTTGTATGTGCCCGCGGGTAACCAAGAGAGGTGAATGGGCCAAGACCACCGTGGTGAAGGCGCGGGATGCGCTGGAGTTCGTGGGCATCGCCGATCGGGCTCGCGAGCCGGCGTCCACCCTGTCCCACGGAGACTTGAAACGGCTGGAGGTAGCCCGGGCAATTGCTACCGAGCCGGAGCTGCTCATCCTCGACGAGCCCTTTGGAGGGCTCAATCCCGCCGAGACCGAACTTGTGGCGAAGTCCATGAAAAGGTTGCACAAGGGAGGTCGGTTCGGCAGGCTTCACAGCGAAGGTCCGGCCATGATAATAATTGAACACAAGTTGAGTGAGCTGATGAAAATAGCTGACCGGGTGATTGTCCTGAACTATGGCCAACTCATTGCCCAGGGCACACCGCAGGAGATAGTCAAGAACCCCGCCGTGATTGAAGCCTATACCGGCAAGGAGGTGACCATTGCTTGAAGTAAAGGATGTAATTGTCCGCTATGACACAGCCACCATCCTGGATGGCGCCAGCCTGAAGGTAGAGAAAGGCGAACTGGTTGGGCTGGTTGGCCCCAATGGTGCTGGCAAAACCACCCTCCTCCGTTCCATTGCCGGCCTGATAAACTGGGACAGGGAAGTTCTCAGGGGCACCAGGAAGTCTGATGTAACCTTTGAAGGCAGCATCGAGTTTGAAGGCGAGAGGATTGATGGGCTATCGGCATTCCAGATTGCCCAGAAAGGACTCCAGCTTTGCCCTCAGATGGGCCGTCCCTTCGTGGAGATGACGGTCAAGGAGAACCTCCTGGCGGGAGCTTACCTGTGCAGGGACAAGAAAGAGGTTGATGAGAGCCTGGCCAGGGTCTATGAGCTGTTTCCCAGGCTGAAGGAGAGGCAGAATCAGCTATCGGGAACCTTGTCCGGTGGGGAAAGGCAGATGCTGGCTGTGGGACGCTCATTGATGCGCCGTCCCAAGTTGATGCTGGTTGATGAGCCCTCCAGCGGGCTGGCCCCCAAGATAAAGGATGACCTGTTCAAGCGCGTGGAGGACATCTACAAGTCACTGGGAGTAACCATACTCCTGGCTGAGCAGGACGTCAGCTTTGCCTTCGCTCTCTCCAAGAGGAATTACGTCATGTCCAGGGGACACATCATTGCTCAGGGAACAACTGACGAGCTCCTCAAGGACGAAACCATAAGGAAGACATACCTGGGCCTGTAGTCGGCAGACGGCGGCGACTGCAGCCGCCTGACGAGTCAGGCAATTCATCTCCTATTGCTACGAGGCATTCTGCCGTTCCCTTGTCGTTGCGCGGCTGATTCAATCGGCCGAAGCAATCCCGGGAAGTGGAAGTCCCGGATCTCAAGCACCAAATCCCAAACAGCATCAAAATTCAGAACTCAAAATGACAGGGCAAAATGCAAAGAGTTTTGGCAAGAGGCGAGTGTATTGTTTTCAACCCTGAGGAAAGCCCCGGTTTTTCAGGATTCATGCCGCGAAGTTGAGGAAATTCCAGATGCCAAGCACTACGACTTGAAAATCAAAGTGAGAAACCGACAGCCAAAGAACTCTTTTTGATTCTCTCTCCCCTCGCGGGAGAGAGTTGAAGAGAGGGGGATTCACCATCACCTGGTTCCTCTCCCCTCAGGGAAGAGGTTTCATAGAAGATTGTACCGAAGACTATGAATGGCCAACCCAGTCTAGAGATTGAGATTCCGATACCGGGATTTGTTTAGAGCTTGGAAATCAGGAATCCGGAATTCGGGCTGGTTATCCTAGCGTAGTGAGGCACTACAGGCGCGGCACTCCCGGCGCCAGGCACCGTTCCGTAGCTTGCAGCGGGGACACTCTCGTTCAATCTTGTCGCGTATCCACACGCCAACCCCCTCGGGCATGAACAGCAGAATCAATATGACCACGACAGGCAGAATGAGCAGGCGGTACTCGTCCAGGGGAGTTCTCCGCAGAAGCTCCACAAGCGGGTGGAGAAAATAAACTCCCACCATCGGTCCGTAGATGCTGACAATACCGCCGAATATCACCCATATTATGGCCTGGAACGATGTGGTCATATACAGGGCAGAAGGCCCGGCTACTCTTATCACATGGGTGAACAAAGCACCCGCGAGACCGGCAAAGAAGCCGCCGACGGCGAAAGCCAGGATCCTGTATCTTACCGTGTTTATCCCCAGGGCACGCGCGGCAATCTCATCCTCCCGGATGGCGTGGAAAATGAGACCGGTCCTGACATACCTGCTGCCTGCATCGGTGAGTTTCCACATTATGAGCACCGATACCGTCATCACCAGCAGACATATATAGTATTCACTCCCTGGCGTGCTGGCAAGACGCGGAAACCCGAATAGCCCGTATTCGCCGCCGGTGATATCCTTAAAGGCGAAGACCACGCCGAGCAATATGATGGGAAGAGACAGCGTGTAAAGCGACATGTAGTGCCCCCTCAGCCTCAAAGCCGGAATGCATACTATCACTCCCGTCAATGTGGAGACCAGTGTCGCCAGAGGTATGGTTTGCGACGGTTGCCAGCCGAGATACTTGTGCAGCAGCGCCGTGGCATAAGAAGCCACGCCGAAGAACAGGGCATGACCGAAGTTCATCTGGCCCGTATAGCCTGCCAGAAGGTCCCAGCTAACGGCGAAAATGGCAAATATGTGGGCGTAGGTAAAAGTGCGCACATAAAAGATATCCTTTACAAAGAGCGGAAAGACAAAGAGGGAAACGAAGAAGACGATAGCAATGAGCCGCCCGGGAACCGGCAACACTCCGAAGCGGAAATCCTTGAGCAACCGTCCGAGCAAGTTACAACCTCTCCTCTTCGAATATTGTGCCGAACAAGCCCGCCGGTCTCACCACCAGCACGATGACCATAACCAGCAGAGCAAACACCGTATTCAGGAAGGCGCCTCCCGGCAACAGATTGATGACCATCGCCTGGATCAGGGCGATAATGAAAGCGCCGATAATACTTCCTTTGATGCTGCCCAATCCCCCGAATATCACAATTACCATCACCATCACGAGCGGTGGTGTCCACATGTGAGGATTGATTGTCGTAAGCGGCGACACCACGATGCCAGCCACTACTGCCAGGCATGTGGCTAACCCCATGGTTACCATCAGCGTCCTGGGCACGTTTATCCCCATCAGCGTGGCAACCTCAGAATCCTGAGCGGTAGCCCTGACACTTATGCCCAGCTTTGTCTTTGTCAGCAGCAGCCGCAAGACGATGATGACAACAACTACCGCGCCCAGCGTCAGTAGATGCTGGTTGAGGACTCTGACCCCCAGTATTACCCTGAACCCTTCGACGAGAGGGGGAACTGTGAGATAGTGACCTTTAAAAATGAACAGCAGAACCTCCTGGGCGATCATGGCTACCGCGATGGTTATCAGCAGGACAGCCCCTGCGTGGTGGCGGACGCGGTCAATGAGGAGCCTGTAGCTTAGAACACCAAACAGAACGACAACGACCAGCGTGACAGCGATTGAGGGAACAATGCCCAGGCCAGCCCGTATGGCAAGCAAGTATATACCGTAGGCTGCCAGCATGTAGAACGCTGTGTGAGCCAGATTGACAAGGTGAGCCACTCCGTAGATAAGGGAGAAACCCGACGCCAGCAGGGCATATACCCCCCCGTTCACCAGCGTGGAAACTATGATTCGCTCAACCACGGCTCTTCCAATTCGAGGTGACCGGGCAAAGCCCCGCCTGGGAGCCTCTACAGGTTCTCACTGTCGGTTTCCGATCCGGCCATTACTGCAGATAATTGTCCGCCTTCCGCAGGACTGGCGAGTAGTATATATTACAGCACGCCAGCCTGTCAATGCCTTGTCGGCTGTATTTCCCGGAATCGCGGGCGCTTTTTTGCCTGTTTCCCCGCCGCAGTAGCCCGGAAAATCGGGCAATTGCATTTTTTTGGAGTGATGGGATGAACCATGTCATCGCGCTTCTATGGCGAAAAAGAGGTGACCCCGGTTTGGTCCGGGGTCACCTTCGGGTCTAGCAACCTGATGCGGTTGCTTCAGTTTCTCTAGGGAGAGGGGGGAGCCAGGAATAGTTGAAGCGGACCAGTCAGGTTCACGGCGACTGTGCCGGCATATGCCATGTTCCAGTTGCCGTATCTGTCAAGCAAGCCCGCTGCCCTGAGAATGGCAACCTCTGTGGCGTTGAGAGCGGCAGCAGGTTTGTTAGCACCGATTGCGGTAGCAACCAATGGCCAGATGCCAACTTTCTTGGGTACGCCACCCAACACCTGCCATTGAGAACCGATACCAGTCTGATAGCCGGGACCGTAGACGGTGTCATGGATGATGTGTCCGCCGGTCAACGTGAAGTTGCTGGCATACACAGGCGTCCAGTTCCCTGCCATCGTGGCAAAGTCAGGGAAGCCGTAGAAGGCTGGCAGGTGGGGATACAGGGCGTATGCCTGCGAGGCGTTGAGCGCAAATACTCCGCCACCTAGGTTAATGTTCGCTGCAGGGTAATAGGCAGACTTGGCGCCTACGCCTGTTCGTTGACTTGTCTCGAGATACTGAATCAACTTGTCAATGTTAGCAGGCGCGGTCACGTTGGCGATAGCGTTCCACCCGTTGGCAGCCGACACGGCTTCGATGGCATCCTTGAGAGCCCAGATGGCATCATAGGTAGCCGCGGTATAGAGCGGGTATTCGTTGGTCTTGGCTACGAAGCTGTTGAACCAGGCTAACGTCATGTTCGTTACCGCCACGTCCTCAGCCCAGGTGTCCAGAATGATGTGATGCAGGCAGGCTCCGACGGTGCTTGTCCAGCCGGCTTTGTTCTGGATTTCCACGTTGATGCCTATTGACAGACCCGGTATGTTCAACGCTGCCTTCCGGGAGGCATAGGTAATGCCGACCGGTCCAGAAAACACCGTGAAGAAGATGTGAGGCTTGGTAGCCTCTGCTGAGGCCAGGATAGTGTTGATCTCCTCGGCTGTCGCCGTCGCTGAGGGCCGCCATGTCCCGGTGACATTGTAGCCCAGTAGTGGTAGCCTACCCTGGGCAACAGGCACCATTCCGTCGGCCCAGGCAGCGTTCTCGATCAGCAGAGCCACCCTTACCTTGCCATCCACCGCGTTGGAAAGCTTGTATTCGTCCTTTAATAAGGTGTCACTGGCATTCAGCACTCCTCTCCACGCTCCTCCTATCGTTCCCATCATCTTCATCAGGCTTGTGACCAGGAAGATCTCGTTGTAGGGGGTA
>JBBIMO010000033.1:0-8250 GCA_037444365.1 Chloroflexota bacterium | reverse complement strand
TGGCGGAGGGAGAGGGATTCGAACCCTCGACCCCGATTTAACTCGGAGTAAGCGCTTAGCAGGCGCCCGCACTAGACCACTATGCGATCCCTCCGTTTCCTGCGGTCTGCTTCATTATGCCACACGTAAGACGAATCAACAAACCTGAGAATGTCTCCGCAGGCGAACCTGACTGAGATCAGTGCTGCGTAAGTTCTGGCTTGCTTGTTGGCGCCCGTCCGCCTCTTATGTCACTGTGGACTCAGTTTCCCTGCCGTTGACGGAGCCGCAATGCTTTCAATGCGGCAGCAGAAGACCCCAGCAGGCGCAGCGACTTCAACTGTTTGCCCAGTTTCCTTATCCAGGATTGCTTTGCCCAGAGGAGACGCGACAGAGAGTTTGCCTTTGGTCGGATTTGCTTCTCGAGGGTCCACCAGAGTATAAGTAAACTCCTGACCCGAAGCTAAGTCACGCAGGGTTACGGTGTCTCCGACTTTTGCCCTGGTTGTGTCCTGGTTTTCCCCGATAATCTTGGCATGAGTCAGGATTGACTCTATCTCTTTGATCCGCCCATCCAGGTGTGACTTCTGCTCTCTGGCTGCTGCCAGAGGGGCATTTTCCCTGAAGTCCTTATCAGCGGCTGCGATTTGAATATCCCTGATAACCTGGGAGCGCTGGCTCTTGAGGTTGGCCAGCTCCTTTTTCAGCTTTTCGTAGCCTTGCGCAGTTAACGTAACCTGGGATTGACCACTCTGCCATGCAGTGACTGTCTTTGATGAAGCCTTTTTGACCTTGAGGTGGGGAGCCAGACTCGTGCTGCTGAACCCCTGCTTGTGGACATAGCTGAGAAAGGACTTGACGGGTCTAGCCGCCGATGTGGCAATTTGCTCGCCATAACTAGCCACATCTACAGGACTGACCTCCTTCACTTGCTTGGAGGAGCCCAGCCACCTGATGAATTTGAATATCTCTGCCTGTGCCTTTCCCCTTTCTTCCGGCTGTAGCTGTGATAGAAAAGCTTCGGCTGCTTCGGTAAGAGTCACGTTGTGCTCCGTGTTTCCCACGAAGAATGAATGATAACTTCCGGAGCGGACGCTGTCAATTGGGATTTTGGTAGAGAGAGCGTAGCCTTTATCTTCATCGCCCGGTGTGTTAATCTAACGATGCTAGTTTCTGACTGCCAGGACGTATGGGCAGGCTGTGAAGGAAATAGAGACATTCATGGTGGTATGTCAACGGTGAACACTCTGGTTCAATGCGATTTTGATGGCACGATTACCGAAAGGGATGTTAGCTTCCTTCTTTTGGACCGCTTCGCCCAGGGGGATTGGCGACGGCTGCTGCAGGATTACAAGAGACACAAGATATCTGTAGGGGAGCTGAATATCAGGGCCTTTGCCATGGTCAAAGCTGATGAACGTGCGTTACTTGAGTCTCTAGAAGGCGAGGTTAAGGTGCGACCCGGGTTTCAGGATTTGGTGGATTATTGTCGGCGCAAGGCATTCAGACTGGTCATTGTGAGCAATGGGCTGGAGTTCTACATAAGGGCGGTGCTCAAAGGCTTGGGGCTAGGAGATCTTGAGGTGTATGCTGCACAAGCCTATTTCCATCCTGAGGGAATGGAAGTTCGGTACGTAGGGCCGGATGGCAGAAGGTTGAATAGTGGCTTCAAGGAGGCGCACATCCAGATGTTTCTTAAGCTGGGATACAGGGTAGTATATGCAGGAAATGGCGATTCAGATGCCGCTCCGTCGAGGCACGCTCACCATATTTTTGCCACAGGGGATTTACTGGCACACTGCAGAGAGAACAATCTTAAGTGCAAGCCCTTTGAGACCTTCTTTGAAGTCGTGAAGGAATTGAACTCTATGTAGCTGTGCTCTTTGAATTTCTGCCGTTCCACGTAGACCTGAACTCCCCGCTTTCGATCATCGGCAGCATAACATCTACTACGCTGGCATTGTACTTCGCTCCCCTGCCCTCTTTCAGCTCTTGTAGGACATCCATTGCGGTTCTTGCTGGCCGGTAAGGACGATGGGAACTCATGGCCTCCACCACGTCGCAGACCGCAAGAATGCCGACCTCCAGACTCAGCCCCTCCTCCGTCGTGCCATCAGGATAACCCGAGCCATCCAGTCGTTCGTGGTGTTTCAGCGCTATGTCGGCTATTGGCCAGGGAAAATTGACATCTTTCAATATGCCGTAGCCCTGTTTGGTATGGGCACGAATAAGTGCCCATTCTTCCTCAGCTAGCTCACCGGGCTTGGTAAGAATACTCCTGGGAATAGCAACCTTGCCGATGTCGTGGAGCAACCCGTCGAGATAGAGCCTGTCCACCGTATCCTGATCCAGGCACATATTCTTACCTACAAGACAAGCCAGTTCAGCTACTCTCTGTTGATGCCCCGCCGTATATGGGTCACACGATTCGATGATACGGGAAACGATCTTTGCCAAGTCGACAAAAGAACTCTTCAATTGCTCTTCAGCTTTGTCAGGCTCGACGATTTCATTGTCGAACCCCTGAAATGCCGTGAATCTCTCTTTGCGTTCAAGCAAATTCAAATACCGCTCCAGCAGCATTCTTTTGCCATTCCTCACTAGAATCTCATGAGCTATGCTGGACGCGGGTCCATGCCCGCTCAATATCGCGTCTACTTGCCTGGAGAGGTGTTTCCTACCTTCTTGAGAGATGGCGCTTGCCGGCTTCAGCCTGGTCAATTCCTCTAGGCAATGACCGCACAGTCTCTGAAGCGCCTCGTTGCCTGACCCCGTATTGTCTGAGATGTTCGCAGAAAAAACTACTTCCAGACAATTCACAAGGAGGTTGCAGTAGTGTTCTGCGCTTCTCCTCAGTGCCTGCTCTGTGTGTTTGCCTTCCGTGATGTTTCTTCCGACGACAAGCGCCCAGAGTTTGTCGCCTTGCTGCTCAATGGACAGAGACAATTCAACGGGGAATGTAGATCCATCTTTCCTTAACGCTTCACTTTCAATGGTCCTTGTTTCCCCGGAGGTTCCGCTCAGGAAAGCGCGCAGCACCAATCTGTGAGTCTCTCTGTGTTTCTCCGAAATCAGTATGGTTAGGGGCTGGCCAAGTATCTCTTCGGTTGAGTAGCCAAAGATCTGTTCTGCGCCTTTGTTCCAGAATAGAATTGCCCCTTTGCGGTTCACCCCCAGTATGGCATCGCGGGAGTATGCCAAGAGGGCATTGTGTATATCTCCGCTCTTAGGTAGCGTCTTTGGCTCCTTGTGTGGTGGCTCTATTTCTTCCATGAGCGACTTCTCTTCTTGCTACCATGCCTACTTCCTTCCCTACCTGGCCAAAGATTCGAGCTCCGGGCGTAACCAAATATAGCCAACTTGATCAAAGGCATCAGTCTTTCTGCATTTGAGGATGTCACAATCCTAGGTCTGCAGCCACTCCTTTCATGGCTTCGATTCCCAGGCCGATGAATTCCTCCAGTTCCAGTCCGATTTGCTGACACTCAGCCACTTGCTCCCTATTGACTCCAGCCGCGAAGCTTTTTTCGCGGAAGCGCTTCATTACTGATTTAGTGGTCAATCCGCCCAGCTTGTCGGGGCGAACCAAGGCAGCAGCGGTGATAAGCCCGCTCAACGGGTCAGCACAAAAAAGAGCCTTATCCAATTTGGTTTCCCGGGGAACGCCATGAGTTTCGTTATGGCACAGAATGGCATGGACCATAGGCGCGCTGGCTCCAAGCTCGAGAGCAATATCAGCGCTCAATCTGCTGTGGCTGCTCATGTCGCCCTCAACCAGCTCCATATCTATGTCGTGGATGAGCCCTGTAATGCCCCACTCTTCTTCGTCCTCCCCCAACTTCCTGGCTAAGGCACGCATAATAGCCTCGGTGGCTAACATATGCTTGATCGTATTCTTGTCCTGGACATTGCCATGTATGGAATCGAGGATTTCCTCTCTGTTGAGCTTTGATGTCATGTCAACATCCTTTCCTGCTGTGTCGATAATATAGCACGTAAATACTGTCCAGTGAAAGAGGCCTCGTTTTGACTCAGTTCCTCGGGTGTACCGGCATCCACGAGGTAGCCGCCCTCATCGCCAGCTCCAGGACCAAGGTCAATGATCCAATCGGCATTCTTCATCACGTCCAGGTGGTGCTCGATGACGGCGATTGTGTTTCCGTAGTCCACTAGGCGATGCAGCACCTTCAAGAGAGCGGCAATATCTGAGAAGGATAGGCCAGTAGTTGGCTCATCCAGTATATAAAGCGTCTTGCCTGTGGAGCGGCGGGATAGTTCAGTGGCCAACTTCACTCGCTGAGCCTCGCCTCCAGAAAGAGTCGGCGCCGGCTGACCCAGGCAGATATACCCCAAACCTACGTCCCGCAGGGTTTCCAGCTTGTGCTTAACTTTGGGGAAATGGTCAAAGAGCAACAAAGCTTCGTCCACCGTCATGTCCAGGATGTCGGCGATGGTCTTTCCTTTGAAGTAGATTTCCAGCGCTTCCCGGTTATACCTTTTTCCCTTGCACACCTCGCAGGCGACGGTGACGTTCGGCAGAAATTGCATCTCAATCTGAACATAGCCTGCCCCCTGACAGGCTTCACATCTGCCCCCCTTCACGTTAAAGGAAAAGCGTCCCTGGGAATAACCGCGCACCCTCGCCTCGGGAACAGCAGCGAAAAGCTCTCGAATAGGAGTGAATGTCCCGGTGTAAGTAGCAGGGTTGCTTCTCGGGGTGCGGCCAATCGGTGACTGGTCAATATTAACGACCTTGTCAATGTGCTCGCTGCCAGTGATACCGTCACAGTCGCCTGGCTTTTCCTTCGCCCGGTAGAAAAGGCGGGCCAGTCTTTTGTACAGGACTTCGTTGATGAGAGAGCTTTTGCCGCTTCCGGAAACGCCGGTGACGCAAACAAATCTGCCGAGCGGGATCCTGACATCGATGTTCTTAAGGTTATTTTCGCGGGCACCCAGGACGACCAGTTCCTTGCCTGAACCAGCGCGACGTTCCGGTGGGAGGGGAATTTGCTTCGTCCTGCTGAGGTACTGTCCCGTTATCGAGTGAGGGCAATTCATTATGTCTTGCAGTGTTCCTGTGGCGACCACCTCGCCCCCTTGTTTGCCGGCACCGGGCCCCATATCAATGATGTGATCAGCAGCTCTCATCGTAGCCTCATCATGTTCTACGATGATCATAGTATTATCCAGGTCTCTGAGGCGCTTCAGCGTGGCGATAAGCCGGGAGCCGTCGGCAGGGTGCAGGCCGACTGTGGGCTCGTCACAAATATAAAGGACACCGCTCAGCCCGCTGCCAATCTGGGTAGCCAGGCGAATCCTCTGCGCCTCGCCACCGCTCAAGGTCGCTGAAGGACGGGCTAGGGTTAAGTAGCCCAGACCTATGTCTCTGAGAAAACCCAGGCGGGCACGAATCTCCTTGATGATTTGCCTGGCTATGGTGAGTTCCCGGGGGCTGACCCTGTCCCCTAGCTGTTCCACCCAACGTAGAGCCTCTGTGACAGGCAGGGCAGTGACATCCATGATGTTCTCGCCCACAACCGTGACAGCTAAAGACTCTGGCTTCAGTCTCTTTCCCTGACAGGTGGGGCAAGGGTTGGATGCCATATAGCGCTCGATATCTGCTCTGACACTGTCGGAACTCGTCTCTCGGTAACGTCGCTCGAGATACGGTACCACGCCTGGAAAACTAGTGTAGTACTGACGCAGTTGGCCGTAACGGTCTTCGTATGCGGCGAGAATTCTCTCACCCCCGTCACCATAGAGGATTACTCGCAATTGCTCCTTGCTCAGATCCTTCACCGGCGTGGACAGAGAGAAACCATGGCGGCGACCCAGAGACTCCAGTATGCTGGCAGACCAGGTGCTAAGCTGCCCATTTCTCAGCCAGGGCTGAATAGCTCCTTCTGCTAAGCTCACTCCCTTGTCCGGAATGACCAGATTAGGATCAATTTCCAGATTACATCCCAGTCCTGTGCAGGCAGGGCAAGCTCCGTAGGGGCTGTTGAAGCTAAATGTTCTTGGGGCGATTTCCCCCAAGCTTATGCCACAATAGACACAGGCGAAATGCTCCGAAAAGAGCAACTCCTCCCCATCCAGTATCTTGATCAGCACCACGCCTGACCCCAGCTTCAACGCCGTCTCGATGGAGTCAGCCAGGCGGGTGGCGTTGTCATCTTTCTCTATCTGTAGTCGGTCAACCACCACCTCTATGGTATGCTTCTTGTTCTTGTCTAACCGGAATTCGTCGGAGAGGTCATGAATTTGCCCGTCAACGCGGACCCTGACAAATCCTGCCTTCTGCAAGTCCTTGAATATCGCCTGATGCTCACCCTTGCGGTGTCTAACCAGCGGTGCCAGGATCATAATGCGGCTGCCCTGAGGTATCTCCTGAACGGCATCCACAATTTGCTGCACTGTCTGCCGCGAGATTGCTCGGCCGCACTGCGGGCAATGGGGATGCCCGATGCGGGCAAAGAGGAGGCGCAGGTAATCATAGATTTCGGTCAATGTGCCCACAGTAGACCTGGGGTTGTGAGGTGGCCCTTTCTGGTCAATGGATATGGCCGGACTAAGTCCTTCAATGTAATCCACGTCGGGTTTCTCCATCTGCCCAAGGAACTGGCGGGCATAGGCAGAAAGAGACTCTACATAGCGACGCTGTCCCTCAGCATATATGGTGTCGAAGGCCAGCGAGCTTTTCCCCGAGCCGGAAACACCGGTGATAACCACCAGCTTGTTCCTGGGGATAACGACGTCTATATCCTTAAGGTTGTGCTCGCGGGCACCCTTGATGAATATGGCATCGGGCATGACGCTCTATTGTAACACTGGTGTTCAGGCTTCCTCAAAGAAAGGCCTTGCCTGATGCCAGGAGAACTGGGGTTCCTCGCGGAGATGCGGCAGAATATGCCTTGTGGGCTTCAGCCCTGAGAAGACGCAGGATCGAGTTCTCGACAAACAATGTCCCTCTCGGGTGTTGAGTTTTTTCGAAAAAGTGTTATTCTGATATTAACCATCCTTACATTTCATACTAGATGAGCGGTCAGAATGAGAAAAGCCGCCGGTATTTTGATGATAGCTCTGGGCATAACAACCATGGCTGTTTTTGCTTATGGTATTCAACCTCATTATAGCCTTACTTTGAACCTGCTCATGGCTTTTTCAACCGTATTTGTTATTGTGGGTGGGGTCTTTTGCCTCAAGAGAAAGTTCTGGGTACTATGCTTAGTTTCAAGCGTTGTGCTCTGTTGGTTCTCGATTTGGCTATGGTGGGCGTTCCTTCCATACGCTTTAGGTATCTTTTTGGCAATCCCTGGGGGATTCATCTCATTGGTATTTGTTTGTCTCAGGAAAGGAGAGTGGCATGAGTTGTCGGCTTGACTTGATGAGTCTGGGTGTACACCTCTGTGCCTGCACTGTCAAGACCTGAAATGGGCGGGTGACTTAGCGGGGCAGGCACTTCGAGGTTTGATAATAGTGCCTGCCCCGCCAAACGCATTAAATCAGACCACCGAAGTGCGCTAGCAACGGCGCCAGCATCAGTGAGATAACCGACATCAGTTTAAGCATTATGTTCAGGGATGGGCCGGCAGTATCCTTCATGGGGTCACCCGCTGTATCTCCAACCACAGCCGCTTTGTGGGCATCCGAGCCTTTGCCGCCAAATTTCCCGGACTCAATCCATTTCTTAGCATTGTCCCAGGCGCCGCCGGCGTTGTTCAAGGTGATAGCGAGAATGAAACCAGTAGCCAGGGCACCGATGAGGAAGCCAGCCAGGGCATATTTGCCCAGAATCACTCCCACAAGCACAGGTGCAACTATCGTCATTATGGAAGGAACCAACATCTCCTTAAGCGCTATTTTGGTGGCGATATCCACACACTTGCCATATTCGGGCCGGGCTGTCCCCTGCATCAAGCCCTTTATCTCGCGCCACTGTCTGCGGACTTCATCCACGATTGCCGCCGTAGTCATACCCACCGCCTTCATGGTCATGGCGCAGAAGACAGGAGGAATCAAGGCGCCAAGAATCACTCCAACGATAACCGGCGTACTTAGCAAGCTCAACTGCGGAGGCAGAGGGTCTAGTTCGCCCGCAGCCGAGATTGTCACTATGCCGGCAGCCATAGCATAGGCCAGGATCAAGCCCAGGGCATTCATAACAGCAGCACCGATGGCGAAGCCCTTGCCCGTGGCGGCTGTGGTATTGCCCAGAGAGTCCAGAGCATCGGTCCTCTCACGCACCTCGGGTGGTAATGCCGCCTGAGTGGC
>JBBIMO010000032.1:0-9243 GCA_037444365.1 Chloroflexota bacterium | reverse complement strand
AAAGAACAGAAGCTACCGGCGCTTCCATGAGGAAGTTGACATAAAACTTGAGACTCTGAGGGAATTGGTTGACCTTGCGCGGCTGTCGGCATCAGCCAGGAATTTTCAGCCCCTCAAGTACATCCTTTCCTGCGACCGCCACAGGAATGCGTTGATATTCCCACAATTGGCCTGGGCTAGATTCCTCACAAACTGGCCTGGTCCTTCCGCAGGAGAGAGACCATCTGCATACATTATTGTTCTCGGGGACACGGAGATAAGCCGCTTCTGGGAGTATGACGCCGGAATAGCTGCACAGAGTATCCTGCTGGGGGCGACCGAGAAGGGTTTGGGTGGGTGTATGCTTGCCAACATAAACAGAGAAGGGCTTCGTGAGGCTTTGGAGATACCGCAGCGATATGAGATATTGCTTGTCCTGGCTCTGGGCAGGCCCAAAGAGAAGGTCGTGCTAGAGACCGTCGGGGCAGACGGAGATACGAAGTACTGGCGTGACAGCAAGGGCGTCCATCATGTGCCCAAGCGACCTCTGGGTGATATAATCATCGGCTAGACACTGGCCGAAAGGAAAACAACAGCATCATGCGACGCTACTATATCTGGACCATCGGCTGCCAGATGAATAAGGCGGAATCCCAGGCAATAGCTGGCTACTTGGATTCTGCTGGCTATCAGGCGGCGGACTCTTTTTCTCGTGCCGACCTAGTGGTTCTTAACACCTGCGTGGTGAGGCAAAGCGCCGAGAATAAGGTACTAGGCACCTTAGGTTTGCTGAAAGGCTTGAAACGCAAACGCCCCGACCTTCAGATACTGGTTACAGGCTGTCTGGTCAATTCTCACACTCGGGAATTGCAGAAACGATTTCCTCACGTTGACTTGCTGTTTGGGCCAGGTGATTTTGCTGAGCTGATTATCTGGGGACAGAAGCAAGGCATACCAATTGAGCGGAGATCGCTTGGCAATGCTCGCGATGTTACTCAAGGAGCTCTTTCGCCGTGCGCTTTTGTCCCCATCATCCAGGGATGCGATAATTTTTGCTCGTATTGCATTGTCCCCTACAGAAGGGGAAGGGAGGTTAGTCGTCCTGTTGAGGAGATAGTCTGTCAAGTGAGAGAGCTGGTGGGGCGCGGCGTTAAGGAAGTTACTCTGGTGGGCCAGAATGTTGACTCTTACGGCCACGATTTGCCCAGGCGTCCTGACCTTGCAGCTCTGCTGAATGAACTAGGAGGCATGGATAGACTTGCCAGGATTCGGTTTCTGACCAATCATCCCAAGGACATAAGCTTGAATCTCATCGAGGCTATGGCTTCTCTGAGCAAAGTCTGCGAGCATCTGGAATTGCCCGCGCAATCGGGCGATAATGATATACTGAGGGACATGAGGCGAGGATATACTGTGGAGCGATATAGAGAGCTTGTTGAAGCGATTCGCCATAAGATACCTCAAATATCCCTGAGTACAGACCTGATTGTGGGGTTTCCCGGCGAAACAGAGGAGCAATTTGAGCGTAGCCTCTCTCTGGTCCAGGAAATGAGGTTTGACGTGGTCCATGTGGCAGCGTATTCTCCCCGCAAGGGCACCGTTGCCTGCCGCGAATATCAGGATGGCATTCCTGCAGCGGTCAAGAAGGAGAGGCTGAGCAAGATTGAAGAGCTTCAGACGACGATAGCCGGCGAGATCAACTTGAAGCTTCAGGGCAATACAGTGGAGATACTGGTAGAAGGTAAGAAAGGAGGCAAATGGTTTGGGCGCACGCGGAGCAATAAGCTGGTATTCTTTGAAGATGCTGGCGACTGGGTGGGCCAATTTGCGACAATCCAGATTGAGAAGACAAGCCCCTGGTCGCTGATAGGCCAGGTTAAGAAAGTAACTAGTTAAAGGAGGATACATGGCGGAACTTCTGAGCAAATATGGAATGATCATCTTCCTGGTGGTGGTTTTTGCCGGGATGTATCTGTTGATGATCAGGCCGAGACAGAAGCAACAGAGAGTGCACGAGGAAATGATGCAGGCTCTGAAACCGGGAGACAGGGTGATTATAGCTGGGGGAATTTATGGGCAAATCGAGAGTCTCGGCGAAAACACGGCTATTCTGAAGCTTGAGTCCGGGGCAACAATGAAGGTTGCCAGAAGCAGCATACTTGGCAAACAAGAGATTGAGGAGAGCGGTAAGGGAACATTCTGACGTTTATGCCTGAGAAGCTTTCTCTAGGCAGGCTCTTTTCCCCCAGCAGCGTTGCTATCGTCGGGGCCTCGCTGAATCCTTTTGCCGGGGGTTACCAGTTTACGCGTTTCCTTGTTGACCACGGCTTCAAGGGCAAGCTTCATCTGGTGAACCCAACAGCGAGTGAGATTCTTGGTCTCAAGGTCTACCCCAGGCTAACAGAAGTTCCCGAGCCGAGTGTGGACTATGTCATCTCCTGTATACCTGCAGATAGTGTCCTGTCTTTGCTAGATGACTGCGACAAGAAGAGTGTTAAGCTTGTCCACCTGTTTACAGCCAGGCTGAAAGAGACGGGAAGAGATAAAGAGACAAAGCTTCAAGCTGAGATTCTGGAGAAGGCACGAAGGCTGGGCATCAGAATTCTTGGCCCGAATTGCATGGGAGTCTATCATCCAAAGGTGGGGTTATCTTTCAACCACGACCTGCCCGGGGGAAGTGGACCAGTGGGCGGATTCTTTCAGAGCGGCGGGGGAGCCGGGGAATTTGTCCGCTACGCCGCCCTGAGAGGGGTGCGTTTCAGCAAAGTCATAAGCTATGGCAATGCCTCGGATATTGATGAGGTTGAGTTGCTGGACTACTTTGCCTCCGACAGTGAAACGGAGATAATTGCCTCCTATGTTGAGGGAGTCAAGGATGGCAGAGAGTTTGTTGAAGCGTTAGCACGGACTGCCAGGAAGAAGCCGGTCATAGTCTTGAAGGGAGGAAGGGGCAGAACAGGGGCAAAACTGGCTCTCTCTCATACCGCATCGTTGGCTGGCTCCGCCAATGTGTGGAAAGCAGCGCTGAAGCAATACGGGGCTATTATGGTCAGTGACTTTCAGGGGCTGATAGATCAGGTTGTGGCGTTCTCGTTTTTGCCCCCTACTAAAGGCAGGATGGTGATCGTTGCTGGTGGTGGAGGCGGGAAGAGCATGATCTCGGCCGACGTCTGGGAAGAGGAAGGCTTTGACCTGCCGGAACTATCTGCGGAGTTCAGAAAGAAGCTCCAAGGTAAGCTCCCTGAGCTCTGGGACTGGGTCAGAAATCCGATAGATGCCTCACTATTTCAAGGCACACCTGTGGCGGACGTAAACGTGTTGGAGTGGCTGAGCGACGAAAGGGGATTTGATATCTTCGTTGCTAATTTGACTCACGATGATCCTCTGCCCAATGATATATGGGAGAAAGTGCTGGCGCCGAATTTTTTGAACAGTGTGACGGCGGTCAAGAGGAAAGGCAAACCCGTAGTCTGCGTGATTGAAACAGCCGAAATTGGCCTGGCAGATATGGAACGCTGGAAGTGGAGAGCCATCGCCGAGACGAGAAGGCAAATTGTTGACCAGAATCTGGCTGTCTTCCCTTCTCCGGAGAGGGCAGCGAAAGCCGTAAGGAAAGTGGTAGATTACTGGGCATGGCGGGAAGATGAAAGCGAATCATTATGACTATATCGTAGTGGGCAGTGGCATTGCCGGCCTTTATGTGTCCTTACTGGCCATCAAGAAAGGCAGTGTGCTCATACTGACTAAGGGCAGCATAGACGACTGCAACACCAGATATGCTCAGGGCGGTATTGCTGTAGCCATGGGCAAGGACGATTCTCCGGAGCTGCACTTCGAAGACACGATGGCGGCTGGAGACGGCTTATCTGATTCCGAAGCCGTGGGCATTCTGACTGCAGAGGCTGCCGATTGCATTGCTGATCTGATCAGATTTGGAGTGCCTTTTGATACTCTGAACGGTGAAATCACTTTGACACGAGAGGCAGCCCACAGCGTGTCGCGCGTTATGCATGCTGGTGGAGATGCTACCGGGGAGCACATCGAGGTTACTTTGAGTCGCCAGGTACGGTCTGCTCCTATCAAAGTATTGGAGGATTGCCTGGCTAGCGAGATTCTGACCCAGAAGGGCAGAATAATTGGCGTGAGAGCTCTGGATTGCCACACTGGCTCTGTTGAGGAATACAGCTGCAGGTTTCTCATCCTGGCTACTGGCGGTGCCGGGAGGTTGTTCAAATATACCACCAACTCCGACGTGGTCACCGGCGACGGGATAGCCCTGGCTTTTGAAGCCGGTGCCGAAATAAGCGACATAGAGTTCTTCCAGTTTCATCCCACGGTTCTTCGCCTGCCGGGAGTAGCTCCTTTCCTGATTTCGGAAGCGGTCAGAGGAGAAGGTGGCATACTCAGGAATGTGGAAGGTCATCGGTTCATGCCGGACTATGCTGCTAAGGCTGAGCTGGCGACCAGAGATATTGTAGCTCGCAGCATTGTCTACGAGATGAAGAAGACTCACAGCGATAGAGTCTTTCTCGACGTTACCCATTTGCCGTCCCGGATGATTACCACCCGCTTTCCTCACATATATCGCTTCTGTCGGGAGCACGGCCTAGATATCACAAAAGGGCTTATCCCCGTTGCCCCAGCCGCTCATTACCTTATGGGTGGGGTGAGGGTCAATAGCTGGGGGGAGACAAATATCCCGGGCTTGTTTGCCGCTGGCGAGGCTGCCTGCACTGGAGTACATGGCGCTAACAGGCTGGCATCAAATTCCCTGCTTGAATCGGTTGTCTTCGGCAAGAGAATAGTTCAGAGGACTGAGATGGCTGCATCTGCCCGTCATGGCAAGAAGAGGAGCAGGCATACAGTGCGTTGTTATCTCCCCGAACGGCAGGCGTCAGCCAAGGCGCCGCCGCTTAACCTGCCTAACTTGCAGTCACTTATGTGGGAAAAGGTGGGAATCATTCGTTCCGGCAAGAGTCTTCAGGAGGCGGCAAGCATTCTGGCTACCTGGCAGAGTTTGTTACCTCAACCAAGTGATCGCCCATCCCGTGAACTGAGCAATCTGGTATTATGTGCCAGGCTGGTGACTGAAGCTGCTCTGCTGCGGGAAGAAAGTCGCGGCGCTCACTTCCGCACAGATTTTCCACGGACTTCGCCGGAATGGCAACGGCACATAGTTATTACCAGAAATGTCGAGAAGTAAGCTCCAGCTTGAAGATATTATTGACCGTGGCTTAGCCGAGGATCTTGGCAAAGGCGACGTCACTACTGACGCCTTAATATCTGGCCACCAGCAGGGGATCGGCTTTATTATCGCTAAGAAGGAAGGCATCCTGGCTGGCATAGACGTAGCCAAACAGGTTTTCCATCGGGTTGATCCAGAGTTAGAGGTGAAAGCTTTTCTGGAAGACGGAATGAGAGTCAAACCGGGTACCAAAGTAGCCAGGGTTTCGGGCAGCGTCGCCAGCATTCTCAAGGCGGAAAGGGTAGCCCTGAATTTCCTCCAGCGCTTGAGCGGCATTGCCTCCGAGACCAATCGTTATGTCGAGGCAGTCAGGGGATTGCCGGTGCGCATCATGGATACTAGAAAGACAACCCCGGGACTGAGGTTCCTGGAAAAGCGTGCGGTCAAGGCAGGCGGTGGTGAAAACCATCGCGTGAGCTTGGGTGATGGCATACTCATTAAGGATAATCATCTGGCGGTGCTGCGCAGCCAAGGGATGGATATCAAGGAAATCATAGCCAGGGCAAGAGAGAGTGCTCCGTCGTCAGTGAGGGAATTCCTTCTCCCGTCACTGCGAGGAGCGAAGCGACGCAGCAATCTCCAGACAAGGCATGCTCAGGTCGAGGTGGAAGTGGGGACTGTGGCGGAAGCTCTGGAAGCTGTAGAAAGCGGGGCGGATATCGTTATGCTTGACAATATGAGTCTCGAGGACATGCGTCAGGCGGTGAAGTCTATTCGAGGCCGTGCCTTGATCGAAGCCTCGGGTGGAATCACGCTGGACAACGTTCGGGCTGTAGCTGAAACCGGCGTTGACTTTATCTCTGTTGGCGCCCTCACCCACTCCGCCCGGGCCTTGGACCTGAGCCTTGAGCTTGAAGCTCAGTGATCAGGTATCAGTCGCAATTAGATTCTATTGCAGTACATTGCAGCACAGATGCCGGAATTGGCTGAAACTTCAGAGGCGCTTCAGGTGTGCAGCATGCCCGAGGACAATTGAAGGTGTGGCCGGCTTCACAGGTAAGCGACTGAGTAGCGTCCCTCAGCTTGCTTGAATAGCGTTGATAAAGTAAGATGACCATCATTTTCATAACATAGGAGCGTCGCATGAGCCGGACCCAAAAAGGAAAGCTCGAAACTGGCAGGAATCTGGTTACCAGGGAATGGTTACTGCAGACATTGGAGCGTGTGAAGTCGGGTGAATTGTCTCCTCTTAAGGCTGCGCAGGAATTGCGCATTCTTCCCTACGAAGAGTTACTCTGTGCTAAACCTGACCATCACCGTAGCCTGCGTCTGGGCTTTCCCGAGGTGATCCTGGGACAAGGCAAGACGGTGGAGCAGATAGTGACTATTGCTGAGCGGCTGGCTGCCTGTTCCGGGCAACTGCTGATAACCCGGGCGAGCCAGGAGGCTTTCGATGCCGTCAAGAGGAAAATACCGGATGTGTCCTATAATCTGGTATCCAGGAGCATTCTTCTTAACCGGAAGCACACCACTCTGCGTCCGGGCATTGCCGTCGTCACAGGCGGTACCGCTGATATCCCGGTGGCTGAGGAGGCAGCGATAACTGCCGAGCTGATGGGCAACAAAGTGGAAAGGTTCTATGATGTCGGTGTGGCCGGTATTCACCGGCTATTGGACAAGCTGCCGCGCTTGCGCAAGTCGAGAGTAATAGTCGCTGTAGCCGGCATGGAGGGAGCCTTGCCCAGCGTTCTTGGTGGGCTTGTCCCAATACCCATAATAGCTGTGCCTACCAGTGTTGGTTATGGAGCTAACTTTGGTGGTCTGGCGCCGCTGTTAACCATGCTCAACACATGTGCTGCTGGTGTAGCTGTGGTCAATATTGACAATGGCTTTGGAGCGGGCTATATCGCTGGACTGATTAATCGTAGCTCGAAGTGAAGGCTGAAGGGAAGCTGGAACGCTTGCAGGAGCTCCTCGTAGAGATGGGGTCGGTGCTTGTTGCCTATTCTGGTGGCGTGGACAGCACTTTTCTGGCTTCTGTTGCCAATGAGGTACTAGGACAGTGTGCTATGGCTGTCTTTGGCGACTTGCCGATTTATCCGCCCCATGAACGCAACGACGCAGAATCCATTGCCAAAGGGCTGGGCTTTCGCTTCACCACGATTGAAGGCGGCGGACTGGAAAACCCACAGTTTGTAGCTAACTCGCCCGACCGCTGCTATTACTGCAAGCGAGAACTGTTTCAACAGCTACGCAGGCTTGCTGCCGCTGAAGGTCTGAGCTGGATTGTTGACGGCTCCAATTATGATGACCTCGATGATTACCGTCCGGGCAGAAAAGCCTTAGTCGAGTTGGGTGTGCGCAGCCCTCTCCTTGAGGTGAAACTGACCAAGGACGAGATTCGGCGGCTATCCAAGAAGAGGGGATTACCAACCTGGGACAAGCCAGCATCACCGTGTCTGGCATCGCGCATTCCCTACGGCACTCCTGTTACGCAAGATGTTCTCCACCGGATAGCTGATGGAGAACAATACCTGAGGAGTCTGGGCATACGTGAGTGCCGCTTACGCCATCATGGCAACATTGCTCGCATCGAGGTCAACGAAAGAGGCATGTTATTGCTCCAGAACAGTCAGGTGCGCCAGGGCTTGGTGAAACACATAAAAGCCCTGGGCTATACCTATGTCGCCCTCGACCTTGGCGGGTACCGAAGCGGCAGCTTGAATGAAGAGCTTACTGAGGATGGTGCGGGAAGGAAGTAACGTGGCAAAGGTAGCTTATTTTGATTGTTTCTCGGGTTGCAGCGGAGATATGATCCTGGGCGCTCTGATAGATGCCGGGCTTCCGCTGCGTGTTTTGAAGCAAGGACTAGGCAGCCTTGCTGTCAAGGGATACAAGATTTCCGCAGAAAGGGTGAAGCGCTCCGCGATTACTGCCACCAAGTTCACAGTGATAGCGGATGCGCGTCAAGCGCAGCAGGAGCGTTCGCTTGAAGACATATTGATGCTCATCAGGAGTAGCAAGCTGCCCAAGAAGGTCAAGCATACGGCCAGCGCCATTTTTCGACGCCTAGGGGAGGTCGAGTCCGGAATCCATGATGTGCCTCTGAACAAGGTCTGCTTCCATGAGATAGGCGCGGTGGACTCGATCATAGATGTTGTAGGAGTGGCGTTCGGGCTTGATGCTCTCGAGATAGAGCGTTTCTACTCGTCTCCGCTGCCTCTGGGAAGCGGCACTGTCTCGACAGCACATGGCGTGTTGCCAGTGCCAGCCCCAGCTACGCTTCGACTTGTAGAGATGTCCAGTGCGCCAATCGTTGATTGCCCTGAACAGCCTCAAACTGAACTGGTAACACCTACGGGAGCAGCCATTGTCACCACGCTGGCAAGCTTCGGCAGGCCCAGCATGACCGTAGAAAAGGTAGGCTATGGAGCCGGGACCAAGGACTTTGGATCCTGGCCCAATGTCATGCGCATCTGGATCGGTGAAGAAACAGAATTTGTCGGCGGAGAAGCCCTGATTCTGCTGGAAACGAATATTGACGACATGAATCCAGAAATCTATGGTTACCTCATGGAGAAGCTCTTTGCTACGCAGGCTCTTGATGTCTGGTTTACGCCGATACAGATGAAGAAGAACCGTCCGGCGGTGATGCTGAGTGTTCTTGCTCCCAAGAGTGCCGAACTGGATTTGATTCAAACTATAATAGGAGAGACTTCGACGCTGGGAACAAGGGTAAGCCCTGTTTCCCGACACGTTGCTGAACGGGAAATAATCGATTTTGACTCTACCCTGGGACACGCAAAAGCGAAGGTCAAGAGATTCAGGGGTGACATCCTAAGCATCCACCCTGAGTATGAAGACTGCCGCCGCATTGCCCTGGAGCACAACATCCCCCTGCAAGAGGTCTATCGCATCGTAGAGACCGAGGCACGCAGACACCTGGCAGATTAGTGTTTGTCGCGAACAACCTCAAAGATGCAAATCTCGGATGCTTGAAACCGTGTTCGATCTTGATTGTTGGCTGTTGGGATCTGTTGCTTGGAGTTTGGCGTTATAGGCAGTTGTGCGGTTGGCCA
>JBBIMO010000031.1:0-9464 GCA_037444365.1 Chloroflexota bacterium | reverse complement strand
TCATGCCACAGGCAATAGAGTATCACAAACTGATGACGGAAATAGTCCATATAAACTTACCTGGTCCAAGCCGCCCCACCGATGGCATGACGGGTGGTGAGCTGTTGCATGGTTTTCTGGCGGAGTTGTACACCGGTTCGAACCCAGATACTAGGAACTTTGTCGTGGCTTTGTGTAACAAGTGGAATGTGCGTTACCGCCAGCTGTAGCGCGCAACACGTTAGCTAGACGGGATACCGGTGGCGGGTGGGGGCTGTGGTTTGATACAGGTGCTGTGCGGTGGTTCTCATACTGCGGTTAGAAGTCTCGCTCTCGATAGAATAATCCGGCAGACGGATGGAACTATCGCCTTCGAAGGCTGGTTAGATCTGGGCGAAGCCGTCTCTTGGGCGCCGAATTGATATCTATTCTCAATAATAGATAAGGCGCATTTGATCTCTTGCCCGCTCTCGAGATTTCTCTGACGATATCCTCAGATGGGACCTTCTGTGCATTTGCGATGCCAGCAATCTCTGGTATCTTGGGGCTGTTGCAAGACTTTGCCGCAACCAATTGTGGTATATTATTGATGTGGAAGAGCAAAGGTGGCTCAGACAAGCAGAGAAAGAGCTCGAAAGCGCTCGAGATAGTAGCAAAGCTGAGCACCATGAGTGGGCTTGTTTTCAGTCGCAGCAAGCCGCCGAGAAAGCGCTGAAGGCTTTCCTCTACTTTAAAGGTTTGCGAGCTATGTTGACCCACTCTATAAGAGACCTGCTCTTGGACTGTGCCAAATATGAGAAACATTTCAGCAATCTGGTTAGCCAAGGGAAGCTCTGGATGCTTACTACATCTCTACGAGATCTCCCAGTGGCTTGGTAGGCAACGAAATTCCTGCTCGATATTACTCACAGGAGGATGCTAGCCAGTGTATAAGTTATGCCGAATTGATGTTGACGACAGTGAAAGAATCTGTGAGCAAGTGAGGAAATTCGCCCATCTCCTCAAGACTGAACACGGGGTGAAGAAGATTTATCTCTATGATTCCTTCGCCAGCGGGCATTTTCACGAAGGCAGCGATATAGACCTTATCATAGGGGGCGAATTTGACGGCAAAATGCCCCAGCGAATAAGCAAGATTCTGGACTTGACTTCACTGCCCATAGAGCCATTAGTCTATACCGAAGCGGAATTCGAGCAAATGAGGGAAAGGGCTTTCCTCCGATGGGTTCTAGCCACAGCAAAGGAACTATGAGTCCAGGCGGAACCGGCTTCGAGAGCGATTGACGCCGGTGATAGAGGTTTGTAATCATGAAGCTCAAGATGATGAACATCGCAACTCCTGCCTTAGGCAGGGAAGAAATAGAAGCAGTGGAGAGCGTGCTCCAATCAGGAAGATTGGCACAGGGTCCCAGGGTAGAGGAGTTTGAGGCGTTATTTGCCTCGTACATCGGCACAAAGTATGCCATAGCTACCAATAGCGGGACGGCGGCTCTTCACATTGCCCTTCTTGCCTCGGGCATAGGCCATGGTGATGAGGTCATTACCACTCCCTTCAGCTTCATCGCCAGCGCCAATGCCATCCTGTTTTGTGAGGCTAAGCCTGTTCTTGTGGACATTGATAAGGACACTTTTTGCATTGACCCAGATTCAATACGAGCCAAGATAACATCCAGAACCAAAGCCATCCTGCCAGTTCATCTTTATGGTCAGCCCTGCAATATGAAGGAAATCGTTAAGATATGCCGAGAGCATAGTTTGATTTTGATTGAAGATGCCTGCCAGGCACACGGAGCAGAGTATCAAGGCAAGAGGGTGGGCTCGTTTGGCACCGGCTGCTTCTCTTTCTATCCTACCAAGAACATGACCACTGGTGAGGGTGGCATGATAACTACCGATGACGGTAATGTTGCTGAGAGGGCCAGAATGATTCGGAGCCATGGGCAGAGGGAGAGATATTACCACGAAATTCTGGGTCACAACTACCGTATGACAGATATTGCCGCCGCCGTCGGCATTTGTCAGCTTAAGAAGCTCGATGAGTTTAATCGCAAGAGGATCGAACACGCTCGATTCCTCATCCAGAAGCTAGGCAATACTCGCCGACTTATCACCCCTTTCATCGCTCCTGGTGTGAAGCACGTCTTTCATCAATTCACAATCAGAGTAACCCGTGACTTTGGCATATCGAGAGACGAACTCAAACAGAGGCTGAAGGACAAGGGAATCATATCCGAGGTTTACTATCCTTTGCCTATTCACAAGCAGCCACTCTACAAGAAACTGGGCTATGATGTTAGTCTGCCCAACGCTGAGGAGGCTTGTGAAGAGGTACTGTCCCTGCCGGTGCATCCCTTATTAACAAAGGAGGACTTGAACTATATTGTTGAAACAATCAAAGATATCTGAGAGGGCGGTCTTCCGCGGCAAAGTAAGCATAGGCCAGCAAGCTACGGTGGAAGACTATGTAGTTCTGGGCAGTAGAGAAGACGGAGAGCTGAGTATTGGCGATAGCTGCATCGTGAGGTCGGGAACAGTAATATACTCAGGAGTCCGAATCGGAGATAACTTCAGAAGCGGACACAACGTACTTATCAGAGAGAGTACTGAAATTGGAAGCAATGTTCTGGTGGGCACAAATTCAGTGCTTGACGGGGATTGTCAAGTAGGAAATAACGTATCCATCCAGACAGGCGCCTATGTAACCCGGTATACTGTGATAGAGGACGGCGTGTTTCTGGGGCCTCATTGCGTCACTACCAACGATAAATACATGGAATATGGAAGGGAACTCAAAGGTCCCGTTATCAGGAGAAATGCCAGGATTGGGGCAAACGCCATCATCTTCCCCGGAATTACGATCGGGGAAAATGCTATTGTAGGAGCGGGTGCGGTGGTGAACAAGAATGTGCTTCCTGAAGATACCGTGGTGGGCAATCCAGCCAGGAGCACAAGCGGTGCACAAAGGCAGAAAAGTCGCCGTGGTGGTACCGGCACATAAGGATTTCCTGCGGGGACTCTGAGTAGAATGTGTATGATGACCTTCTGGCAAAGCGCAAGGGTGGGGAAGAGTGATTAAAGTCGGCGTCATTGGTCTGGGAGCTATGGGGAAAAACCATGTCAGGGTTTATTCTGAACTCCCTGATGTTGAGCTTGCTGGCGTTGCTGATGCAGACCGTGGTCTGGTGCAGAGCCTGGCAAGGAAATACCACGTCAAGCCTTTCAGCGATTACAGGGATCTCCTCCAAGAAGAACTGGATGCGGTGAGCATTGCTGTTCCCACCTCACTTCATCGTGAGGTGGCACTGGCGGCAGCCAATGCCCGTGTGAATATGCTGATAGAGAAGCCCATTGCTGACAGCATCTCAGCAGCCAGCTCTATCATAGAGGCTGCTAGCAGGAATTATGTGAAACTTATGATAGGACACATAGAAAGGTTTAACCCGGTTATCCCCGTTATCAGGAAAGAAATCGAGGAGACCGAGGTCAGCTTGATTGAGATTAGCCGAATCGGTCCTTTCCCGCCCCGGATCAGGGATGTCGGTGTGGTAATTGACTTGGCCACGCACGATATTGACCTGCTTAGATGCATTACAGGCTCCGAGTTTAAGAAGATTTACAGTCTAACTTCCCAGAGCTTAGCGCCTCACGAGGATGCTGCTATCCTTCTGTTTCAGATGGAAAATGGAGTATTGGCTAGGGTAACTGTAAATTGGCTTACCCCGTTTAAGGTGAGAGAAATCAACATCGCTACCAGAGAGAAATTTATCAAAGCGTCGCTTATTGACCAAAAAGTGACCACATATAGCAAATACAAGGAGAATGAGTCCTACCTGGTGAGAGAGTTAAGTGTCCCTTTCGGCGAACCGCTGAAGTTGGAACTTAAGGCGTTTACTGATAGCATAAAGGACGATGTTCAACCGCCAATTTCAGGAGAAGATGGGCTGAAGGCACTGAGGACGGCAATTTCATGTATAAACCAAGATGGGGTGGGGAGCTGAGATTTGTGAAATGAAGGCCTGGATTGTCTGGTTAACACGAACCATCTTCTCTTAGAGTCTCCTCTATGCGGTTCCTGTCAAGAGCGTCACATGCTGCTTAGAACTGAGGCTCGAGCGCAAAGTGTTGCGTCAGCCAGCCCCACGAGGATGAAGATAGGCGGAACCAGAGGCAAACGTCCAGCGTATAGACGGAATTCGAGATGAAAGTAGCAATAGCTTTGGGCACTCGCCCTGAAATAATCAAGATGTCCCCGGTAATAAGAGAGCTGGAGAAGAGGCAAGCGAATTACTTCATCCTCCACACTGGTCAGCACTATTCCCATAACTTAGACAGGGTTTTCTTTGAGCAGCTGAAGCTGCCGCATGCCAAATATAATATAGAAGTTGGCTCAGGTTCTCATGCAGAACAGACGGGGAGGATACTGGTAGGCGTGGAGAATGTCCTGCGAAGCGAAAGCCCTGACATTATTCTGGTGGAGGGTGACACTAACTCTGTGTTCGCCAGTGCCTTGGCAGCCACAAAGCTCCATATAGAAGTTGGGCATGTGGAGGCCGGTCTAAGAAGCTACGATAGGAATATGCCCGAGGAAATCAACCGGGTCTTAACTGACCACTGCTCGGACTACCTGTTTGCCCCCACCAAGAAGGCAAAAACAATCTTGCTGGGTGAGGGAATCGCCGAAAGCAAGATATTTGTCACAGGCAACACTGTCGTTGATGCTGTCTATCAAAATTTGGAGATAGCGAGAAGGCAAGGAGATGCTCTTAGTAGTCTTAATCTCGCCCCGGGAAGATATTTTCTGGTGACCCTTCACCGCCAGGAGAATGTTGATAACGAGGCAAGATTCACCTCAATCTTAGACGGTCTGAATAGAGTAGCTGCTGAGTTCCATCTACCGCTAGTCTATCCTGTTCATCCCCACTCTCTGAAAAGGATGAACCAGTTTGGCCTTAGCCCCAAAGACATTACGCTGATCGAACCCACAGGTTTCCTTGACTTCCTGCAACTTGAGAGCAATGCCAGGCTTATTCTCACTGATTCTGGTGGCGTACAGGAAGAAGCTTGCATCCTCGGTATCCCTTGCGTTACGCTACGAGACAATACTGAAAGGCCTGAGACCCTAGAGGTTGGCTCGAATGTTCTGGCGGGTGCTTCGCCTGACAAAATATTCGGCTGCACTAGTCTTATGCTCAATAAGGAAAACAAGTGGAGTAACCCCTTTGGGGATGGCAAGGCAGGGCGAAGGATCATTGTAACCTTGCTGGAAGGACGGGCACCGGACTTCACATCTTGACTAGATGTCAGCTCAATACGGATTGAAAACAAAACGAGATTTCAAGATCGCAATCATCGGTTCCAGAGGAATCCCCGCCAGATATGGGGGATTCGAAACAGTCGTGGAGGCTGTGGCCCCTGGGCTTGCCCAGAAAGGGTGGAACGTATTCGTAAGCTGTGAAGGACCTCGAGATCAAAGTAAGCCACTAGTGTACAAGGGCGTAAAGCTGTTCTACTTTTCTGTTCGCCCCTTTTTCCGCATCATCTACGAAGTGCTCTATGATGTGTATTCCTTGGTGAAATCAAGCTTGACATGTGATTGCGTCTACATGTTGGGCTATGGTGCCGGATTGTTTTTCCTCATCCCCAAGGTTTTCCGCAGGAAATTGGTTGTAAATGTTGACGGTCTTGAGTGGAAGAGGGAGAAGTTCAACAGACTGGAGAGATTCATTCTGCTAACCAGCGAAAGAGCGGCAGTGACGTTCGCTGATGTAATAGTAGCTGACTCCAGGGAAATTAAGAGGTATATCGAGGGGAGATACAAAAAGAACGCAGTTTACATTACAAATGGTGTAGATGCCCCACGAGCTGAGAAATGGGACCAACAGAAACTTGGCGGACAGGGCTTTCTCAAAGATATGGCATTGATACCAAATGGCTACTGGTTGGCAGTTGCCAGGCTTGAACCTGAGAACAATATCCACGTCATTATCCAGGCTTTCTTAAGGTCAAATTCCGACAGGAAACTGGTTATTATCGGCAACTTCTCCAGCAAAAAGTATCACAGGCGTGTTTCAAAGATACTGGAGGGCCGCAATACTGGGGAAAGGGTCATTCTGACGGGAGCCATCTATGATGTGAGCCTGGTGAACATGCTGCGCCAGAATTGCTTTGCTTGTATACATGGGCACTCGGTAGGCGGAACGAACCCAGCGCTCCTGGAAGCTATGAGCATGAAAAGCCTCATCATCGCTCACGGTAACGAATTCAACAGGGAGGTGGGAGGACAAACCACATTATACTTTGAAGATGCTAGCGACTTGACAGCCAAAATAGACGAAATCGAAAACAAGCCGGACTTGTTCGTTCACTTGAAGGAAGCTGCATATTCCAGAGTCCTGTCCAATTATTCCTGGACAGATATAGTCCGGGAATATGACGAACTGTTTCAAGAGGTGTGCCTTGGGAGAATCGAACATGAGTGACCCGCTGGTCTCAATAATCGTTCCGACCTGCAATTCGGAGAGAACTCTAGGAAGATGCCTGGATAGCATCAGAGTCCAGACCTATCAGAACATTGAGGTGATAGTAGTTGACAACGGTTCGACCGACAGAACTATCGAGATTGCTCATCAGTACGGGGCAAAAGCCCATGTTCTGGGAAGGGCAGAGAGGTGCAAACAGACAAACTATGGCGTTCAGCTAGCAGGGGGTAAATACATTTATCAGGTAGGTTCTGATTTCGTGTTGGACCCGACCATCGTTGAAGAAGCCACTCGAAAGTGTGAGGATGAAGGCTATGATGGGATTTCCATGTTCTGTGCTTCTGACCCGACAATCAGCTTCTGGGCAAAGGTCAGGAAGTTAGAAAAGGACTGTTATAGAGGAGAGTTACTATACACAGGCGCAAGGTTTCTCAGAAAGGACGTCTTTGAAGCTGTCGGTGGATTCAGAGAGAATCTGGTGGCTGCCGAGGACTATGACCTGTACAACCGACTGAACAAAGCCAATTTCAGGATCGGGCATATCAAGTCACAGGAATTGCATATCGGTGAGCCAAAGCGACTCATGGACGTCGTCAGAAAGCAATACTACTACGGTTTAACGATCAGAGAGTTTCTAAAAGCCAATCCTACCACAGGCGTTATTCAGTTAAGCCCCGTAAGGCTGCCATTGATAAGGAACTGGCGGAAATTTGCAAAACATCCTTTGTTGACTATCGGCTTCATTATCTACTACATCGTTCAGTACACTTCTGCGCTGGCGGGCCTTATTGTGAGCTCATTCAGGAAACGGGGCACTATCGAACAATGAGAAAAGTCATACTGATCAGTTCGCATTTTCCTAATGTCAGGATGGAGAAGGAGGCGAAAGCTCTAGGTGACCATGCCTATACAATCACCATGATCGGCTGGGAGAGGTGGGGGGCACATCCGCTTTTGGATGAGAAGGATGACTACAAAGCTAAGAGGTTGCGGTTGAAAGTTCCCCCTAATAGCCTGAAGGTAGCCTTCTATCTGCCAATCTGGTGGCTGTTCGTGATGTGGCAACTGCTTGTCGAGCGATGGGATGTTGCCCACGCCATAGATTTCGATAGTTTTGTTCCCGCTTTGCTCATAGCAAGGATTAAGGGGAAGCCGATAGTATATGATATAGCTGACTTCTACGCCGACACGATTGGGTTTCCGATATTGCCTGGTTTGTCAAGAAAGATTACCGCCAGGATAGACAGGGCATTGATGAAATCTGCGGTCGCCATAATACTGCCCGACGAATCCAGAATTGCACAGGTTGGTTTAGATACGACGAAGCAGCGCGTTGTTATCGTAAACAACTCTCCTGATCAGAGGATTCTGAGGAGCATTGTCAGCAGAAGCTTAGAGACCAAGAGCTTCACCGTTTTCTATGGCGGGGGAATTGGGAATGGGAGGGGCATTGTCGAAATGTGCTTAGCTGTCAAAGACTTACCCGATGTGCAACTGGTTGTTATGGGACCTTGCTCACCGAGCTTTGGGGAAGCACTAAGAGAAGTCTGCAGGAATGTGGACAACATCAGACTGCATCTAACGTTTGTGCCTTATCAGGAAATCATTGCAGAGACTATGAAGGCTGACCTGCTTTTTGCTGTGTATGACCCTGCCGATCACAACGCCAGGTTCTCCAGTCCCAATAAGCTATTTGAGGCTATGATGTGCGGAAAACCCATAATCGTGAGCGACGGCACCTCGATGGATGACATCGTAAGGAATGAGAACTGCGGCCTTGTTGTACCCTATGGCGATGTTCAGGCAATCAGGGAAACAATAGTGAAACTCAAGAATGACTCGGACTTGAGACAGAGACTCGGTGCCAATGGGAGAAGGGCTTACGAGGAAAAGTATGACTGGCAGATTATGGAACAGCGTCTGCTAACCCTTTACCGGCAGATAAGCGACAAAGCGAGCAGTAAGTGAGCGATATGCCGGCATTGTCGGAGGGACGCAGGTCAATCTTTGACAACGGCGGTGCCCAGATATGGGCACCAGGGTGGAAATCTAACCTTTGATATAGAATTTAGTCCCATCCTCGGAGTCTAGTAGCCCGTCTCTTACCCCTCTGCAAAAAGCGATGAATTGCCTAGTATCACGCTGGTACAGCACGCAGACTGCGGTGGTGAACCAGAAGCGATAGCCAAAGAAATAGAGGAGGAAGCTGCGATGTTGAGCTTTCGTGGCGTGCTTCCTCATAAACTTGAAGCTGTTTCTGGTCATGAAGTAAAGAGGATAGGGGGATGCCTTAACTTGGTCCCTCCTGCGCAGTGTCTTATACCAGGGTTTCAAGATGAGGGACTTCTTATGCCATATTCTGGCGCGCGGGGCATAAACAATTTTGTAACCAACCTTCCGGGCTCTGACACAGTAATCAGTCTCGTCCCAGTAACAGAAATAGCTTTCATCAAATAGGCCAACTTTCTGAATCAGGTCTTTCTTGACCAGCAGGCAACAACCAGAGACATAATCTACTTCTTGCTGTCTATCATACTGCCCGCTGTCCACTTGCTCAATGCCGATAAGGGTGTTCCGACTTGTCTTCATATTTATCATGGCGCCAGCGCTCTGGATGCGGTCGGGGAAATGGTAGTAACAGATTTTTGGGCCTACTATGCCGATAGAGGCGTCGCTTAGAGCTACTTCAGTCATCTGGCCTAGAAAGTCAGGAGCAACGACGGTATCATTGTTCAGAATGAGGAAACAATCCGGTGAAGAATTCCTCAGGGCATGCTTTATGCCTATATTGTTGCCTCCGGTATAGCCGTAGTTCTTCACGTTCCGGATTAAGTGGATATAATCGCCAAATTTCTCCTCCAGCACCTGAGCGTCATTTCCCCTGGAGCCATTGTCCACCACAATGACCTCGTAGTTAGGATACGCTATTTTCTTCAGGGACTCCAGGCACTCGATGGTGTCCTCAAGCCCGTTCCAGTTAAGGATTACGATGGAGACTCTGGGATA
>JBBIMO010000030.1:0-11639 GCA_037444365.1 Chloroflexota bacterium | reverse complement strand
TTTGCTGTCGAACTACTTAGCGAGGGGGAAAATGTCTCAATTTGATGGCATTAACGGTATTCGAATAAGCCTTGCCTCGCCAGAGCAAGTCAAGAGCTGGTCCCATGGTGAAGTGACCAAGGCGGAGACGATTAATTACCGCACTCTGAAGCCAGAAAGAGACGGTCTGTTCTGCGAGAAGATTTTCGGTCCTGTTAAGGATTTTGAATGCCACTGCGGGAAGTACAAGAAGGCGAGGTACAAAGGGGTTATTTGTGATAAATGTGGTGTCGAGGTAGCTCATTCCAGTGTCCGGAGGGAACGCACAGGACATATTGAGCTGGCTGCGCCAGTCACGCATATCTGGTTTGTCAAGTTAGTGCCTGGTCGGCTTGGACTGCTACTTGATCTTACTCCGCGAGAATTGGAGAGCGTCATCTATTTTGCCCGGTATATAGTCATCTCTGTTGACAAAGAAGCTAAGGAGAAGAGGCTTCGCCGGGTTGCAGAAGAAGGGGTTCGTAGAATCGCTGAGCAGGAGGAGCGCCTCAACAAAAAGATCGAGGAGCTGGAAGCCGCAGACTTGCAGGAAGAGCTTAAGATAAAGGAGATAAACGACCTTCGAGCCAGGTTTGTGGAGCAGAAGGCAAGGCTTGAGGAAGAGCTAAAGACAGGCATGGCAGAGCTCGAGAATCTCCAGCGGCTCAAATTGCTTAGCGAAGAAGGATACAGAAGGCTCAAAGAGAAGTGTGGTGATATTTTTGAAGCTGGCATGGGGGCTGAGGCTATTATGCAGGTCTTGAAGCAAGTTGACGTGGATGCTTTGCATCAGGAACTTCGCGACCAGGTTCGTAGCACTTCGGGGGGATACCGCAAAAGAGTCAGTCAGCGGCTGCAATTGGTGGAAGCTTTCAAGCTCAGTGGCAATAAGCCGGAGTGGATGGTCCTGACTGTCCTCCCCGTGTTACCTCCGTCGCTGCGTCCTATAGTCCAGCTGGACGGTGGTCGCTTTGTCATTAGCGATCTTAACGACCTCTATCGGAGAGTTATTAATCGTAATAACCGCCTCCGCCGTCTTATGAAGTTAGGTGCGCCGGAGATAATCATCCGAAACGAGAAACGCATGTTGCAGGAAGCTGTTGACGCCCTCATTGACAATGGGCGGAGAGGGCGCGCGGTTGTCACTGGTAACAAGCATGCCTTGAAATCGCTTTCTGACATTCTGAAGGGTAAGCAGGGACGGTTTCGGCAAAATCTTCTCGGTAAGCGAGTTGATTACAGCGGTCGCTCGGTCATTGTCGTCGGTCCTAAGCTCAAGCTTCATCAGTGTGGTCTGCCACGCCATGTTGCCCTGGAGTTGTTCAAGCCCTCAGTAATGCACGAACTGATAACCAATGGGTATGCCAATAATCTGAAGAGTGCCCGTCGCTTGGTGGAGAAGGGCAGCCCTGAGGTTTGGGATGCACTTTATGATGTAGTTAAGGAACGCCCTGTATTGCTTAATCGTGCTCCCACATTACACCGGCTTAGCATTCAAGCCTTTGAACCAGTGTTAATCGACGGGGATGCTTTTCAGCTGCATCCCCTGGTTTGCACCGCCTTTAACGCAGATTTCGATGGCGATCAAATGGCAGTGCATGTGCCGTTGTCCAGAGCGGCGGTGAAAGAAGCCAGGGAACACATGCTCAGTCCCTACAATATGCTACTGCCCAGTTCTGGTGAGCCTGTGACCACCCCCACCCTGGACATGGTTCTGGGCTGCTATTACCTTACTATTTCCAAGGCTGGAGCCAGGGGCGAAGGGAGATCCTTCAGCAGTTTTGACGAAGCTAAATTGGCTTACGAACTGGGAATTATCGAACTTGGTGCCGAAATCACTGTGCGAGATCCTTCACTTCGTTCGGATGAGGGAAGCATCAGCACTACCGTGGGCAGAATCATATTTAATGATGCTCTGCCTCCGCAACTTCGCTTCTTCAACAAAGCAGCGGATAAATCTTCCCTCAGGGCATTGGTCTCTGGCTGCGTTGATTTATTGGGCAATGAAGGTGCTGCGGGGGTTATAGATAGGCTTAAGGAATTGGGATTTGGCTATGCTACGAAGTCGGGTATCTCCATCGCTATGGATGATATTGAAGAGCCTCCGGGCAGGGTCAAGATACTTAGAGAGTCGGATGAGAAAGTCAGCCTGATCGAGGACCAATTCAATCATGGCTTGATCACCGAGGGTGAGAAATATGAAAACACAGTTCAAGTGTGGATGGAGGCTTCAGATAAGATCGCTGACGATATATCCAATTCTCTGGATCCTCATGGCAGTGTTTATATGATGGCTACATCGGGTGCAAAGGGTAACATATCTCAGATCAGACAAATGGCTGGAATGCGCGGGTTGATGACCGACCCTTCGGGACGAATCATAGATTTTCCTATCAAAGCGAGCCTGCGTGATGGACTGACGCCCATCGAGTATTTCATTTCTACTCACGGTGCTCGCAAAGGATTAGCTGACACGGCCTTGAGGACATCAGATAGTGGCTATCTTACTAGGCGTCTTGTTGATGTAGCTCAGGATGTCATTGTAATGGAAGTAGATTGTGGTACCGCCGAGGGAGTCTGGATATCCAGGGAGACTACAGATGTGTCCCTCCCACCGTTTGAGAACCGGATCACAGGCTATTTGGCAGCCAGCAGTATTGTTGACCCGACTACAAGTGCAGTCATCGTTGATCGTAATGAGGAGATCAATGAAGACAAGGTGCGACAGATTATGGGAACTGAGATTGCTCGGGTACACGTGAGATCGCCTCTTACTTGCCGGTCTCGATTCGGCGTTTGTCAGAACTGCTATGGAAGGGATCTGGGGAAGAAGAAACTGGTGAAGATTGGTGCTGCAGTAGGGGTCGTTGCTGCCCAGAGCATCGGTGAGCCCGGAACCCAACTTACTCTGCGCACGTTTCATACAGGGGGTGTGGTAGGTGTCGACATTACTACCGGACTACCTCGCGTGGAGGAGCTTTTTGAGGCTAGAACGCCGGACGGCAGTGCCATCATTTCCGAAATCGACGGTGTGGCCGAAGTGACCCATAAGGATGGAACAAGCACAATCAAGGTCATCAGTTCTGAATTCTATCTGGATGAATACCCTGTGCCGCCAGGAGCAGAGCTGGCTGTAGTTGATGGCCAACCGGTAGACGTTGGGACTCCCCTGTTTTCAGTGCCGGGGAAGAAGACTAGCAAGAAGTTGCCGGCTGTGAAACGTGGTGAAGCAGGACAATCTCCATCTATGGCAGCCAGAGTAGCTGGTCAGGTTGTAGTTGAACGTGATCGCGTTTGGGTCAGGTATGAGGAAAGGGAAGAGAGGGAATATAGTGTCCCTCGTGGTACGTACTTGCTTGTTCAGTCGGGGGACAAGGTCAAGGCAGGCGATAGGCTCACTAGAGGCCCTGTTGACCCTCATGACATCTTGCGTATTATGGGGAAGGATGCTGTCCAGAAGTATCTGATTGATGAGATACAAAAGGTGTACCGCACGCAGGGGGTGACCATACATGACAAACATATCGCCGTGATTGTTCGGCAGATGTTGGGCAACGTGAGAATTGTTTCCTCAGGAGATACGAAGCTCTTGCCTGGTGAGTTAGTTAATCGCTTTGACTACGAAGACATAAATGCCAAGGTATTGGCTGAGGGTGGTGAACCAGCCACGGCCCAGGCTGCGTTTCTGGGAATAACCAGAGCTAGCTTAAGCAAAGACAGTTGGCTGGCCGCTGCTTCTTTCCAGGAGACCGGCCGTGTGCTTGTCGATGCCGCTATCAAGGGCAAGGTGGATGGGCTTCGGGGTCTCAAGGAGAATGTTATTCTCGGTAAGCTCATCCCATCGCGGGTTCTCTACTCGAGTCTTGATCAGGAGAAAAGCCTGAAGGAGGGAGGGCTGGAGGGCAAGACGGCTATGGATTTGGAACTGGAGAGAGCCAGTAGGAATCTTACCTCCGAAGGTTAGCGATGCGGCTTATTTCAGGCAAGATAGCAGCTGAGGATAGCATTGTTGACTCCGACCTGCGTCCCAGACGCCTGAGTGAATTCATAGGTCAGGAAAAAATCAAAGAAAACCTAAGAATCGCTGTCCTCGCTGCTAAAAAGAGAAGCGAGCCGCTGGACCATATCATTCTCTATGGTTCTCCCGGTCTGGGGAAGACTACCCTTGCCTACATCATCGCTGCTGAGATGGGAGTTGATATCAAAGTTAGTTCTGGGCCGGCCATAGAACGCACTGGAGACTTAGCAGCCATCCTCACTAATCTGCATGAGGGGGATATCCTGTTTATTGATGAGATACACAGACTTAGTCATACGATTGAGGAAAAGCTCTACCCGGCGATGGAGGACTTCGCTTTTGATATCTTCCTAGGAAAAGGTCCAGCTGCCAGGAATCTGCGCTTGAATTTGCCGCACTTCACACTGATTGGAGCCACGACGCGGCTTTCCCTGCTCGGTCCTCCCCTCCGCGATAGATTTGGAGTACCATATCATCTTGATTTCTATGACGAGACAGCAATACAGGCGATCTTGGAGAGGTCAGCAACCATCCTCAGGGTGAAAGCAGAGAAAGAGGGTCTTGTCCCCATTGCTCAGCGCGCTAGAGGCACTCCGCGGGTGGCCAACCGCCTCCTGAAGAGAATAAGGGATTTCGCAGAGGTCATGGCAGATGGAGTTGTCACCAAGAAAGTAGCCCTGGAAGGCCTTTCAAAGCTGGAGATAGACTCTGTGGGTTTGGATGACGTAGACCATAGAGTATTGCATACGATAATTGACAAATTTGATGGCGGCCCCGTAGGCCTGGATACCATTGCTGCTTCTATCAATGAAGATGCTGATACTATCATGGATGTCTATGAGCCATACCTTCTTCAGCTGGGTTTTCTGGAACGTACACCTCGTGGCAGGGTAGCTGCCAGGCTTGCTTACGAACACCTGGGACTGCCCTACAATAGGGGTGTTGAGTCCCAGCCTGGTCTGTGGAGTCAGAAGCAGAGCTAATCGCTAGGCTATCTATCGATTAACCTCACGAATCCTGCGAATCTTAAGCACCAGATCCTGATCATAGTCAAGTGACCAAGTCCGGAATCCTGGATGGTTTTGAACGTCGGGGATTTGGATTTTGAGCTTGTCTGGGGTTTGGAATTCCGGAATTCAGCTCTTCTCTTGGTGACTATTCGTAGGCTCTGGCCTCCATCCAAAGTGGGATGGCAAAGGCGAATAGAGAGAAGAGCAGTAACAGCCACCCCCAGGATCCAATGCTCCCTCCGCTTGCCGCGACTACCGCACACAAGACCGCAAGTGGCGGGATCAGCAGGCTAATGATCTTATGCCTGCGCTGCTTCAGGCGGATAAAGGCCACAGTGGCGGCTGCCAAAGCAACAAAGCTAATAGCTATCCAAAGCGCGTTTGACTGCAACCTTGCTGCCCAATCACTTGCCAGAAGCTCATTCCCTTTGCCCAGAGATGAAAACCAGGTGAATGTTACAAGCATAGGCGCTATCATCAGCGATGCGTATAGCCAATCCCGCCTTGCAGTCTGTCTCATTATATGGATAAAGACAAACAGCACTAGAGGGATATAGATGAGCGCTGCTATCCATCCCCAGCCTTCGGGCAGCGAAAGCAGCAGTATCCCGCTGATTACTACCGGCAAAAGATAGTATCCCAGCCAGGGGAATAGCCATACCGGCTTGCCTCGATGCCAGCCGTAAACTGCCATGCCCACGGTCAGTGCCAGTACAATTGATGCGTAGACGATGTTTTGCCAGTAGTATGAAGTAAAGAGCAAAGCAACCAGGATGTGAGGCAGGGCGCTGAACATGGCCTCTTTCCAGCTACCTTGAGCATGCGTTTCATAGATCTGCTCAGCAATTAGCTCAGGAGAGCCCAGAGATTGTACCGCTATCTTGCTTGCTTCTTCTCCGCTTAGCCCACTCTCTTCCAATTCCCGGATTCTGTCTTCTAGATGTGAGTGAAGCTCCTCGGCTACGCCATCCCTTATGGCATGGTCAATCTTGAGGCTGGATTTGAACCTGTTCAGATAATGGCTTATGCTACTCACTATTCCGGTCCTATGTCGTTTCCGGTTGTATGACTGACTTTACTGCGGTTGAAAAGTCCTGCCATGTAGCTAACCTCTTGGCCAGAACCTGCTGCCCCTTCTCGGTTATGTAGTAGTAACGTCTCTGCTGTCCATTAGGCAGTATCTGCCATTTACCTGTGATAAGGTTGTCTCGCTCCAGCCGATGGAGAGCAGGATAAAGAGTGCCTTCCTTGAACTGAAAATAACCGTTGCTCCTCTTCTCCAGTTCCTTCACTATCTCGTAGCCGTAGGTCGGCTGACGACTAATGAGGGACAGCAGCAAAGAATCGGTATTTCCCTTCAATAACTCACGCCCGTAGTTCATCCTAGCACCTCACTCAATATGTTGCCCCGGTTTCACTATAGCACCGCTTACCTAGGGTGTCAATGCTCGTCTTGCTGCGGTTGCCACAATGAGTTTTGGTCGCTAAAATACGACTTCAGGCAGATGTATCCCGGTGTCAAGGGTTGCGAATCTGTTAGAATCAGGAATTAGCGGACATGGGCGCCTCCGAAGAGTTCATTGACGTAGTAAAGAAGACAGAGACTATGCAAGCCCTCTTGCAGAGCCTGGAGAGAGAGCCGGCTAAGCTCCTGGCTGCTATTTGCCGGGAGTACGAGGTGACCAGCAAAGCTGTGCCTGACCATCACCTTAACCTGAGTGGGTACTTCGGCGAGGCAATCTTGCGGGCACTGTTATCGGCAAATCTGATCAGCAGGCAGCGAGAGGACAGGTTTGCCCTTTATGGCTATAAGCCGACGGAGATGGGGCTCAAGTACTACAAGGCGATGCTTGGCGAAAAGATAACCTAGTGTACAAGCTCATTGATACTCACGCCCATCTCGACGAACTGAGAAGCCTCGACCTGATGCTTGAGGAAGCCCGAGAAGTTGGCGTTATTGCTGTAGTAGCTGTAGGATCAAACCAGCAATCGAATATGAGAACGCTGGAAATATCGCAGAGATATCCTGATTTTGTCCTTCCTGCTTTAGGTTTGCATCCTTGGGAACTGGCCAATCTGGATACTTCCCGGATAGACGATAATCTGCGATTTGTCGAGTGCAGTATTGCTTCAGCAGTGGCTGTCGGCGAGATAGGGTTGGATTATGACAAAAGGGTGTTGGAAAAGGCGTCCAAGGAATTGCAGAAAGAGGTTCTTGGTCAGCTTCTGAATATAGCCAGGAAGTATGTCAAGCCTGCCATAATACACAGCAGGTATGCCTGGAAGGATGCATTACGAACAGTTCAGGATGCTGGCATAGATAGAGCCGTTTTTCACTGGTTCACTGGCTTTTCCAGTGTTCTTAAGGATATAATTGACGCCGGATATTTCATTTCTGCCACGCCGGCTGCTGAATATCATGAAGAGCATAGAAGGGCAATCAGAGAGACGCCGGCCGACAGGTTGTTGCTGGAAACAGACTGTCCCGTCACTTACGGCAGAGAGTTCAGATACCAATCTAAACCGAGCGATGTGATAAGAAGTCTGAAAGCTGTAGCTCAGCTCAAAGGGCTTGACCAAAGTGAGCTAGCTGAGCAGACAACAAGAAATGCCAGTAGTCTGTTTTCTTTACGTGTAGTATTCTAGTCAAGGAGGTCAGTCTCATGATACAACCAATCGTAGGCGAGGATAGCTTCAAGAAGGCAGTTCTCGAGTCGAAGTCTCCAGTTATGGTAGATTTCTGGGCGCAATGGTGTGGTCCCTGCCTGGCGACTGCCCCTATTCTGGAGGAATTAGCGAAGGAGTATGCCGGCAAGATAGGCTTTGTCAAGGTAGATGTGGATGCCAATGGCCCTCTGGCTGCCAAATATGGGATAGCTTCCATCCCCACAATGATCATGTTCAAAGGCGGGCAACCTGTTCAGCAGGTTATCGGCTACAAGCCCAAGAAGGAACTCAAGAAGGTCTTGGATGGCATTCTCGGGAGCTAGATTGTTCGCTAGCTCGCCACAAGGGAGTCGTTTCGGGGCCCCGTTCCGCGCGCAGAAATGTTAGTATAACAGGGGGAATGCCTCAACCAGGAACTTGGCTACTACCGATTGGTTGATAGTTGCCTCCGTGCCTGGGTAATACTTAACGGCGACAGCGAGGATAGCAGCGCACAGCAGCCCGGCTATGACGATGCCGAGTATCAAGCCCATAGCCTTGTCCAGCCAGCCGAGCGCCGCGAAGTTGACCAGCTTGGCTAAGAGCCAGCCAATCAGACCAGCCACAAGCAGGGTAGCTATGGCAATGATGGCGTAGGCAGCTATGTTGCCCCAGTAAGCACCGGACGGGAAAAGGCGTGTTGCAAGCTCATCGTGGTAACGCCCGGCCAGAACAATGCCTCCTATCAACCCGGCAATGCCAAACACTGTCCTGATCATGCCTTGACGCAAGCCTGCGATGCCAAGCCCAACTACAACAACTATTATGACTATGTCCAACCAATTCATTACTCACCTCTCCAATGTTTGATTTTCATGCTGGACTGTTTTCTGTACCCCGTGCTCTCTTTATATCACTTATTCTTCTTCTTCGCCACATGCAAGCCTGTAGTCGCAATAGGGACACATCCAGGAGGGGCATTTGGGAAGCTGCAGATGTGATGTCGCCTTCTCTAGAAGCTCGAGCCGGCGTAATGCTTCAGCTTTGATGCCATTCAAATTCCTGAAGTTCACATCATAGACCATGAGCTTGGCATCCTCTCTAGGAACCTTGACGTAGTATACCAATAGTCTGCCTTGGGCATGGTTCGTCAATGCACAGTCAAATCCCAGGCGGAGGAAGTAGTGGGGGAATGTTCGTGGCAAGCGTTCCCTTTCCACCAGTGAAGAGAATCTTGGGTTGCGCAGGATAGTGGGCAAATTGTGCCAAATTTGAACTAGGTCGGATAGCGTCGCATGCTTTACGGGAATCCTCTGCGCTTCGCCCGGGGCACCGGAGCGCAATGAATCGCGTAGCGCGTCGAGAAATCCCCGCTCATCTATGGAGCGCAGATACTCTTCCTTTTCCTCGCGAACTTCTTCGGCGGTAGCGGCTTCCTGCAGCTTGAGCCGCTCAAAATATGCTTTCCGAGGAAAAACAATGTCATTGATGGCGAACAAATGGGAGGGTTGAGCTCCAGCCATCTTGCTGAGGAGCTGTTCGCAAGTTCTGCTATCGGCATATATTTCTCCGGCGAAATTGGCTATCTCGTGCGATGCTGGCACCGACGTGGTAGCACAGTCACATACCTGAGCGTAGTCGCACTGCTTGGTGAACCAGGGACAAGCCGGGAGGTTGCTGGGGTCGTTTGAGATAAGCGCTTGCACCAGCAAGTCTCGTCTCCGCCGCATTTCCTCTCGGATCGCCTCCAGGTTAGGGAAAGTAACGTGATAGACAATCAGGGGAGAAGTCGAAAGTGATTGCTCAACAGCGCGCTGATAAATGATGATTTCTCCCTCGTGGGCATTGACCATAGCGCAGTACATGCCCAATTGCTCGACGTAGGTTGGCCTGTACTGCAATGAATCCTTCGTATCTAGAGGCGTGGAGGTTGTCTTGACCTCAACAGGGATCTTCTCGTAGATATCAATCTTGCCCACGACGCCTTCAGCTTCCACGAACTGTTCCAGGTATTCCTCGCTGGACACGGCAGAGCCGAAAGTCTTGTGGAAGCCAGCACCCGCCCACATAAGCTGCCTCTTCTCCAGGGGCGGGGTGATTTCCGGATACTTTCTCTTGAAGTAAGCCTGTTTAATGTTAAGCAGGTCAGTTACGGAGATGCGATAGGGAGGTTGACGCTCCTTCAGTCCTCGCATCAAACCGTCTTTGACTGAGCGGTTGGCCTCAATGCGGGAAACGTAAGCTGCAATATCAAAATCAGCCATTGCCGTACCCTGCTATTGTATCTTCCTGGTGCCAAACCCCGTTACCGTAACGATGGCAATCTCCTGAGCGAGCTGGCAGATCCGCCCAGCAGCCGCGCTGGTACCTTGCCATAGTGCAGTGGCAGATTAGCAAGCTCCGTCCTCCGTCTCGAACTAGACATCTCCAGTTCCAGGGATATTATACAGCAAGATACACTGTCTCACTGCTGGTCCGCACGGGATGATGTCATCATTAGGTATCAGCGTCAGATTTCGTATATACTGAAGGTTACGACATGAAAGCAGTAGAAGTTAGAGAACTGGTCAAGGACTATGGGAACTTCAGGGCAATAAAGGGAATCTCTTTCGAAGTAAACGAAGGGGAGGTATTTGGCCTGATTGGTCCTAACGGGGCTGGGAAAACAACCGTTTTGAGAACTATTGCCACGCTGCTGCAATTAACCTCGGGCTCGGTAACGGTCTTTGGCTATGAGCTTCCCAGGGAGGCGGGAGAGGTGAGGAAGATAATCAGCTATCTGCCTGAGGAAGCTGGCGCCTATAAGAATCTCAGGGGCAAAGAGTATTTGAGTTTTATCGCCAAGTTCTTTGGCGATGGAGAGAGACCCCAGAACATGGTCCAGAAGGGGATGGAAATAGCAAATCTCGGAGAGAGAATAAACGACAGGGTTGATACATATAGTAAGGGGATGACACGGCGTTTGCTGGTGGGCAGGGCTTTGATGGTCAACCCGAGATTGGCAATATTGGATGAGCCGACCTCCGGCTTGGATGTGGTAAATGCTCGGGAGGTGAGAAGGATAATAAACAGCGCAGTTGAGGCAGGAGTGGCGGTCTTGTTGTCTTCGCATAACATGCTTGAGGTCGAGCTCCTATGCCAGCGCATCGCATTAGTAAATGATGGAAGAATAATCGCCAGCGGGACTGTTGCTGAACTAAAAAACAAATACGACGCCAGAAACATAGAAGAGGCTTTTGTTAAGGCGATAAGATGATTGGCAATATAGTAAAGAAGGAATTCAAGGAATTGTTCACCCTCTCAACCATACTGCCCATGGTGGTTATTGCCACAGTGTATGGGTTGGTGGGGAATACGATCGGCAACGTCGGGGAAACCATGAAGGAGAAGCCAGTCATAGGAATCGTGGATATGGACGACGGTGGTTTTTCCGATGTAGCCGTGTCTGTTCTTACTGAGAAGGCAAAGGTTATCTATAGCGGCGGTGCCGTAGAAGAAGGCTTGAGAGAAGTGAGGAAACGGAGTGGAGTTGCGCTTCTGGTTGTACCGGAAAACTTCAGCCAAGACATTTATGACAATCGTCCCGGGGAAATAGCGATTTACTGGATAATGAAAGGGGCAGGGATGATGGATTCAGTATCCTCAGGCGCGCTGGAAGTGCCTATCCAGGCAGTGAACCGGGCAATATCGAAGAAGCTGATACAGCAGGATAGCTCATCAGACCCAGCATTGGTCTTAGCTCCGACGACAAGGACAGATACCACGCTTTTCAAGGAAAAGGAGATTCGCGGGGTGTCGCCGAGTGTGCTGGGCAATATGCTTATGTCGCAATCCATAGCTGTTCCCATTGTAGTAATGATGCTCATAATCATGGCCGGGAGCTCCGTGATATCTTCGATGGGATTGGAGAAGGAAAACAAAACCCTGGAGACATTGTTAACCCTGCC
>JBBIMO010000029.1:0-13033 GCA_037444365.1 Chloroflexota bacterium | reverse complement strand
TCAGCGTTGGTTGTCGTTGCGAGCCTGGTCGCGGGCCCCGTGCTCCTGCCGCTGCGGCGGCGGGCATCGCCGTCGCCTCCCGTCCGGTCGCCACAACCGCACCCTGGTTGGCCACCAGCCTCAACGGAAACCCCAGGCCCGTCCACGTCCAGGGAAGAGTTACTACCCGACACCTGCGCACCGACGCCCGCCGCAACCTGCCGCTACCTGCGGAGGGGAGACGCCATCGCCTGAGCACCTCTTCCCTTTTTGGAGAAATCATGGCGCTAAGGGGGTTGTCAAGGCCGCAGCGGCAAAGCCGTTCCTTCGGAAGCCTTGACAACTGAGGGAGGCGCCACCGACTGAGGCAAAAAGGGAGGTGCTCATGCAAAAGATGGCGTTCTGGTTTCCGCAGGTGCGGCAGTGCTTGCTGCGCAATGGGCGTGTGTTTACGGTGCGCAGCTAGTTGGTTGAGGGGCGTTATGGCAGGATTGTTGAGGTTGATGGTGTTGGCCTCTGCTGGCGAGAATTGGTTGGGCAGGTGAAATGTAAGGAGGATTTGCAACAGCTCTTGCAGTTCAGTGGCTTTATTTCTGTGGATGACTGGTGGCAAAAGGTTGTGCAGTTCTGCGGCAGCAAGGATAAATGGCTGTATAAGGTGTATCGTTACAAGAACGGCGCCGCTTAGGCGCCGTTCCTCTTTTTTTGGCTTTCTTTGCAAAGAAAGCCAAAAAAGAAACCTCACACTTCTACAGGCAGGCACCGCTCTCCACGCCGGTTCCGCTCCGCTCGCTGGCGGGCAGGCAGGGAACAAGGATGATGAAGAAACTAAATCCGAAGGCTCCTCAATTTCGCCGTATCACACAGACATCTGCATCTGCACTCTTACTTTAGAGATGTGGGGGCTGACTGGGCATGGTCGGCATTTCATCTAGAACGTGTGTCAGAGGCCCCAGAAAGGGCAGCCAATGCTTTCGGCATAGAAATCCCTGTCTGCATAGACAATCCCCCGCCTGACACGTCACGACAAGTTTGCCTCATTGAGCAACATTCGCCAGTCTGGAAATGCGATCGCATGAGTTCTGGCTGAAGTGTCTTCATAGAAAGAACACCGGCTCTTCCCAACCGTGCCCATAGCAAACCACTAGCTTACTGACGATCTCCTGGCGCAAAAACCCGCCCCCGTCAACCATAGTCATCCCAGACCCTAATCATATTGATCAGGCCTATTGCGAGCGTATTGACTAAGGTGCTACAATATTGTTGATGAGTGGTTACACACTGAAAGAGGCTGCTCAGGCTCTAGGGGTGTCCATAGTTACCATTCGCCGGTATATCAAGTCTGGCAAGCTCAAAGCCAGGTTGATTCCTACCAAATTCGGTGACTCCTATGTTATTGAGGAGCTACCCCTGCCCACCAAGCTCTCGTCAGATGATACACAGCAGATCCAACCCCTTATCAATAGAATAGAGCAACTATCCCAGGAAGTCGGCTACTGGAAGGCCAGGGCTGAACTGCTTGAGCAACGATTACTACTCCTGGAAGCCCCTAGGCAGACCCCTAGGCAAAGATGGTGGCAAAGGCTATTCAGGCCCTGGCATTGAATAGACGGGCCTGTCCCCTTTTTATGCCGTCTAGACGCTTTTTCTTTCCAACGTCTTTTGGTAACACTCGGACCAACGAACCTCCTGACATATGACCAAGAGGGACTGAGCGACGGGCGGCAGAGCTAATTCCCCGAAAGGGAAGTGTGGGGTGGCAGGCACCGGGACTACTCGCAGTTTCGCTACCGGGAGCTGTCCGGCCACGGCCTTTCGCCTAGAGCAATGCGGCACAGGTCGGTGATGAATATGCTGGGCAGATTGAACTGCATACTTGGGCGTCTGAACACTCCGTAGCACACAGGGCAAGAGGTTACGATGGCATCGGCACCGCAGGCAATGGCATCGCGGAAGTTCCTCTTCTGAATGTCAACGGCAAGCTCTCTGTTCACGTAGATAAGGGGGGCGGTGCAGCAGACGGCCTCTACATGCTCATACTTTCTCTGGGGCCGTTCCACACCGATGAGCCCGAAGATCTCGTCCAGAAAGGCATCATACGCTGGTATCCACCTGGTGGCGCAGTTGGCCTGATAGGCAACCTTCTTGTTGAGCCTGGCGATGCTCTTCTTGTGAGCTTCCAGATAGTTGCGCAGGTATTCGAAGAGGTGCATATATTTGAACGGAACTCTGAAACCATACTCCTTAGCCTTCACGTGTGCCAGCACAAAGCCCTCATTGTGAATGTACACGATTTCCCTGCCCAGGCTTGCCAGGTTGTCAAGGACCTGCTGGCCGTACTTTTCGACCAGGCTCGCCCCGCCCATATGCACATAGCCGACAAGAGAGGCATACTTGCCACCCCTCACAATAGTCATACCCTTGAATATCTGACTGTCAAATGTGCCTTCAGGGAAGTTGTCAAACCGGAACGAGTCAAGCGACAGCGCCGGCTTACCGGAATTGCCGGGTATCACTTCCGGGGGATCTTCTTCTCCTTCGAAAGCTCGCACTAATGCCTGACGCGCCGGTTGGCCAAGCACCACAATAGGAGAGATGCCTGTCTTCTCCTGCATCTTGAAGATAAGGTCAGAGGGGTCAGCTCCGGTGGGACAGCAGTTCAGGCAGGCGATGCAGGTGGTGCACTTGTTCAGGATATCGGCTGGCTTACCTTCCATGAGCAGCTTGATCTCAGCAATCGCCTGATCCCTGTCATAGCCAGCATAGCGGCAATTCACCAGACAATCGCCGCACAGGTTACACTTTGAAGCGTTCCACACCTTTGCCCTCCCTTGCAGTAATAGCTAGCTTCTATGCAATATTGACCAACATTATATCATCGTCCGGATCGGCAGATGTAAGGCAGGGAGCACCCAATTTCCGATAAAAAGGGGGTGATGCTAGAATTAGGTATATGCCAGCCAATCTACCACCACAGTATTTTGAGGCGGAGAAGAGACTCAGGGCAGCCAAGGACCCGGAGGAGAAGATTGCCGCTCTGGAAGCTATGCTCGCCATTATGCCTCACCACAAAGGCACCGATAGGCTTCGTGCTGTGCTAACACAGAAGATTGCTAGGTTCTCTCAGGATGCAGAAAGGAAGTACGCCACAGCCCGCAGAGCGGGCTTCTATATTACTCGGGAGGGTGCCGGGCAGGTGATGTTAGTGGGGCAAGCCAACACCGGAAAATCGCAGCTACTGGCAGCCGTAACCGACGCCATCCCCGAGATAGCCGAGTATCCCTTTACCACCAAAAGCCCGATGCCGGGTATGATGAAGTTTGAAGATATCCAGATACAACTGGTGGATACGCCACCCATCGGGTACAAAGAGGTGAGGGTGCTGCTATCAAATGTTCTGAGGACCGCCGATGTCATTGCTATTGTAATAGACTTATCCCGGGAGCCAATAAGCCAGGTAGAGGCAGCTCTTCAAGGGCTAAGAGAAGCCAGAATAGAGCCCCTGTCAGATGATGGCGCACAGACAACTCCGGGAAACTACACTCGAAGGATGCTGATAGTGGGGAACAAAAGTGACCTGCCGGGTTCAAGTGAGCACCTGGCCGCCTTGCGTTCGCAGTATGCCACCAGGTTTCCCATCGTTTCTATTTCAGCCCGTGAGTGTCACAGCCTGGAGGAGTTCAGAAGAGCAGTTTATCAGGCTTTGAACATAATCCGTGTTTATACCAAGACCCCCGGCAACAAGGCTGACCTGACTGACCCAATGGTACTGGAGAAAGGCAGCACGCTGGAGGAAGCCGCTGAGAGCCTCCACAAGGACTTCTATCAGAATTTGAAGTATGCTGTGGTTTGGGGCTCAGGAAAGTTTGATGGGCAGAGGGTCAGCAAGGGACACGTCCTCCAGGATGGCGACATAGTCGAGTTTCATATCTAGACAGGCTCAGAAGTTGACGGAAACCCGTTGGCACAGAAGGCCGCTCTAGCTCGTCCGGCTCAAACCTTAAGCCAGAACCTTCCTGGGCACTTTCCTGAGGACTGCTTCTGCTTCGCTGACAATTTCCTGCACTAGGTCGTTTACCCTGGGCATGTCCTTGATTCGCTGCGCCGCTTCGCCGGCAGCCATCATCGCCTTTTCTCTATCTCCTGCATATGCAGCTTTGATGGACTCAATCTCAAAACTAGTCAACATATCAGCGGTGGAGTAGTCCTCCGGGATTCCCAGAAAGACACCGGGGGATTTCTGGAGGGTGTTGCCGGCATGTTCGCTACTCCGCGGGGTTTTCAGCCACCGGGCCGGCCCCACAAAGCCGCGTGCCACGAGGGTACCTCTATCCTGACAAGCTACAACGGCTTCTTTCCATATCTGAGGGAAATCGCTCTCCTGAGTTGCCAAAAATCGTGTGCCTATCTGGGCTCCGTCTGCCCCTAAGATCATCGCTGCCGCAAGGGTCCGGCCGTCGCAGAAGCCACCGGCACCGGCGACCAGAGTATGATCGTCTGACACCGCATCCACAACAGCCGGGAGTAGAACCATTGAGTGGACGGGTTCCCAGGAGATGTGGAAACCCCCCTCATGACCAGAAGCTACTATCACGTCAACGCCGGCCTTCTTGCAGCGCAGGGCAGCTCTCACCGAAGGCACGACGTGAATCCAGGTGAATCCAGCGCCTTTTATCTTGTCTGCCCAACCCACAGGGTCGCCAGCGGACGTGAAGATAACCTTGAACTGGTCCTTCATATCGGGGTTCTCCTGCCGGACTCTGATAGCTGTATCAATCAATACACGCGAATACTGGAGAACTTCTGCTGATACCATCACATTGATGCCGAAAACGCCGCCCTTATCTTTGACCAGTCTGTTTGTACGTCTCAGCAGCTTCTCCAGGGCTGTAGCCATGTCATCATCAATTTCGGCTTCTCCTGTTTCGACAAAGGCTTTGTAGATCCAGGGCTGCCTTTCTTTTTCAAAAAGGCCACTCGTGGAGAGCAGTCCGAGGACGCCAGCGCTGGCTGTAGCTACACACAGATCGTTGTTGCTGAAGGGACCCATCCCCGCCTGTATGATGGGGTACTTCACTCCGAGCCAGTCACACAATCTTGACTTAATCATGGTGTCACCTCTCTATCTGTTGTCGCGACATTATAGATATGAGACTGTTACAGGTCAATACGATGACTGCGTCGTTCAATCGAGGGGGAAACTCACCTGGCTGCAGTCTGTGCCTACCACAATTCCTCTCAGCCGTGTGTTATGCCGCATAATGTTCAAATCCCGGGCGGATTGCTTGCACTCCATCGATGCGTCTTGAACCCACGGCCGACGAATACATCAGCGTTTCTTCCGTGCCCCTGGAGCAATTTGAACAGCGGCTGCAGTACCCGCCCTGCCGAAGCAAAGCCACAATACAACCATTGCTGGGCTTGACCGTTCTGCACGCCACTAGTTGCAATTTTTCAAGTGCCTTATTATACTTAGACCAGTGGTTATCGGTGTAGGTTACCGCGTCTCTGTGAGAGGTCTTCTGGGCCCATTCGCGAACGTTGGATGACCGAGACTCGAGCCAAGTATTTAGAAGAAAGGAGGTCATCCAATGGGATTTGCAGACAAGACGCTGCAATGTTCTGACTGTGGCGCCAAATTCACCTTCACCGCTGAGGAACAGGAGTTCTATGCTGGCAGAGGATATACAAATGAACCCAAACGTTGCCCTGCTTGCCGTGAGGCAAAGAGAAGTCAGTACAACAGCTCCCGAGGTCCCAGAACTAGCCGACAGATGCATTCCGCGGTATGTGTTGAATGTGGCAAGGAATGCGAAGTGCCCTTTGAGCCTCGAGAGGGCCGGCCAGTGTATTGTAGCGAGTGCTACACCAAGATCAAGTCAAGCGGTCGGAAGTAATCTGACGTAGCTGGATTCAGAGGGGGGCTGGAACCAAACCCAGCCCCCGAAGGTTTTGAAGTAAGGAAACCCGGTATTCTATTGGAAATCTTCTGGCACGCACAGGCAGCCAACAAAAAACTGAAAGGGGGGTTAATAGTGTGAATATATATGTGGGCAATTTATCTCGCGAGGTCAGCGAAGACGAACTGCGCAAGGCGTTTGAGGCTTTTGGGCAGGTCACGTCGGTAAGCATCATCAAGGACAGATACAGCGGCGAATCCAGAGGTTTTGGCTTTGTTGAGATGGCAACCAAGACTGAGGCGCAGGCTGCCATCAACGGCCTCAATGGAACATCTCTGAAGGAACGGACCCTCAGCGTGAGCGAGGCACGCCCTCGCGCCGAAGGCGGCGGCGGCAGGAGGCCCTTTGGCGGTGGTGGCTTTGGGGGAGGCAAAGGAGGCGGCAGGTTCGGTGGTGGCGGAGGTGGACGGCGCAGATACTAAGCTGCTAACGTGTTGCGAATTGCGACCTTGATAACAGTGACTTGATCTTCCAGAGTGAGGACCGGAACCTGTTCTATCTCTTGGCATCTGAGAAGTGAGTTTCCGTGTCGCTGTATCAAGGTCGTCCCTTTCCTGATGGTGATCAATCGCAGGTTCTCTGAGTACTTCACATATTCCGGTCCCTGGCCATGGTATGTGCACCGCCGGTAACGGCATTCATCGGTTCTTTCGTGGACTGCCTCTCATGACCATGTCGAGGCAGTTCGTCGCTTAGCTTAGATGGTATAATTGGCGGCGGGATATCAACTCGGGAAGGCTGCAGACAGGCGGTCACAACAGGCAAGGAAGGAGGCGCACCTTGGACTGGAAGGAGTTGCTCGGATTTGTCGGCGGAGCTTTGACCACAGTGGGATTCATTCCACAGGTATGGCGTCTGTTCAGGCTCAGGAGCGCACATGAGATAAGCCTGCCTTTCACAGTCTTCTTCATCGCCGGCATAGGTTTCTGGCTGTCTTACGGGATTTCAAAGGGACTGCTATCAGTGATCATATGGAATGCCATAACCTTTGCCCTGGGATGGGCGATGTTATATGCCAAGCTCAGATATGGCAGATAGTTCCTGTGAGTATCCAAGGATCCGACGCCCCGCCGTCCCCGGGCCAGTCTATTCTGTGGATTTCAGCCTAACGCTCGAAGGTCCTATCGAAATTGACAATACGGCTACGCTTGAAACCCAGGTTCTTGAACAGGGTTTGTAGTTCCTTGTTGTCACTCGGAATGAGGATACGAACCGTGGGGATGCCCTCCATTTGACAATGATTCAGAAGCGCCTGAACTAGTTTGCTACCAACGCCTCGTCTCTGATAGTCAGGGTCAACAAGTATGGCGTGAATGATGCACACCTCCGTAAGAGGCACCATCAAGTACATGGACCGGTTGATCGAAAAGCCAACTATTTTCCCGTCGACCTCTGCCACAAAACTCAAGTCAGGCGGTGTCCCTGGATTAGCCGAAGCCAGGTCTTCATAGCTGATGACATCGCCCTTGGCACCCTGGATTGTCCTGTTAAGAGCCAGAACCTCATGAATGTCGCTCCGTGTCATTGACCGGATATTCACTTTAGACTCTTTCGCTCTAGCCATCTCAAACACCTCCAATATTATCGTTGTCCGGAGCAATGCTTCCCTTGGGGAGAGGCGGTAGCCGACAACCCATTGTGTTGACCGGCATTATACCGCCCAGTCAACTCTCTATCAAGACCTGGGCTGCTTCAGAAATGGTTATTTCACGATGGTTTCTCTCGCTAGCTGACCTGTGGCCTTTTTAAGCACTTTGTAGCTGAGTGAGTAGTTGGTCTTCGGAGACAGTATGAGTACTGCTGCCGGATGACTCCACCTATTGACACGTATTCGATTCAATGTTATCATATGATAGTAGGAGTCATTACTAATAATTAACGTGCATAGATGTATCGAATAGTTGAGAGGCAATCTCAAGCCTTTTGAGGGTCACGTATGCTCATCCCACCGCGGACAGGTATATGATGAGGTGAGAAAAGAGATTCCCAATATGAGCAGGCGTACAGTGTACCGCAATCTCAAAACATTGCAGGAAATGGGGCTGGTTGCAGAGTTGAACCTTAATGGCGCCGTCAGCAGATTCCAGGTAGGACAGGAAGGTCATTACCCTTTCCACTGTGAGGAATGTGGGCAGGCATTTGACATTGACGAGCCTGTTGACAAAGAGTTAGGCCGAAGGGTGGCTGGCAGGACAGGGCTGAGGATTTGCCGCCACCAGCTGGAGTTTCGGGGGGGCTGTGCCAGAATTGCTGGCATGAATGAATACGATCATTTGGAAGGAGGTGGTATGAATGGACTGAAGTGCATCAACCCCGTATCATGAAGTCAAAATGACAATCGAAGAAAAGGAGTAAGAAGATGGCCAAAGTAGCAATAGAAATGGTGAAAAAAGCTGGAGTCAATGTGAAGGAACTGCTGGAACTGCTTGTCAACAATGCCGCCGCCGAACTGACAACCTACTACTACTACACTATACTGAGAGTGAACCTGATCGGTCTTGACGGGGAGACTGTCAAGGAAATAGCCGAGACTGCCCGCATAGAGGACCGCAACCACTTTGAGGCGCTGGTTCCCAGGATATACGAGCTCGGCGGAAAACTGCCCGAGAGCATGGTAGAGTTCCACAACCTCTCGGCTTGCCCACCCGCCAGCCTGCCCAAGAACCCGAAGGACATCAAGGCGATGCTCACCGTACTGGTGGAGGCGGAAAGGTGCGCAGTCAGAGGATATACCAACATCTGCAACATCACCGCAGGCAAAGACCACCGCACTTATGACTTAGCCCTGTCCATACTCAATGAAGAGATAGAGCACGAATCCTGGTTCTCTGAGTTTCTAGGAGAGGGTCCCTCCGGTCACTTCCTGAGGCGTGGCGAGACTTCTCCATTTGTCTCCAAGTTTCTAAAGTAGAGCACGGCGATTAGCAACAGGAGGCCGGATTTGGTTTCTGGCCTCCTGGAGCAATCTTTATGGCAGGTAACAAAGAGTGCTCGATATACTGCAGGGACTGCACCCGGTCTTGCAGGCGCTTCTAGCGACCTGCTTCACCTGGGCCATGACTGCGGCCGGAGCAGCCATCGTTTTCACGGCCAAGGACGTCAGCCGCAAAGTGCTTGATGCCATGCTCGGCTTTGCTGCCGGTGTCATGATTGCCGCCAGTTACTGGTCGCTCCTGGCCCCAGCAATCGAAATGTCGGAAGGCAAAGGCATACCAGCCTGGCTACCAGCCGTGATCGGCTTTCTGGCCGGCGGTTTATTCCTGCGGGTTATTGATAAAGTGTTGCCTCATCTTCATCTTGGTTTTCCAACTGAAGAAGCAGAGGGTGCAAAAACAGACTGGCGCCGGAGTACGCTGCTCGTACTTGCTATCACGCTCCACAACATCCCGGAGGGTCTTGCCATCGGGGTGGCTTTTGGCGCCCTGGCGGCCGGTCTGCCTAATGTTTCGCCTGGAGCAGCCGTAGCGCTAGCCATCGGTATAGGCATCCAGAACTTCCCCGAAGGGCTGGCTGTTTCCCTGCCTCTCCGACGGGAGGGCTTGTCACGCCGGAGAAGCTTCTGGTGCGGTCAATTGTCAGGAGTTGTCGAGCCGATTGCCGGGGTTATTGGCGCAGCCACAGTCATCGTTGCCCAGCCTATTCTGCCGTACGCTCTAGCTTTCGCTGCCGGTGCTATGATATTTGTGGTTATTGAGGAGCTGGTGCCTGAGGCTCAGCGCGGCGGCAACACCGACTTAGCCACAATGGGTGGCATGGTTGGTTTTGCCGTAATGATGCTGCTGGATGTCGCCCTAGGCTAACAGGTGAAGTAACATGAAGGCATTCACTGAGGAAGACCTAAAAGAACACGACGGGAGAAACGGCATTGCTTACATTGCCTATCGTGGCAAGGTGTACGACGTTTCCGCCAGTTATCACTGGAGAAGAGGGATTCACCATGCAGCACATCGAGCAGGTTGCGACTTGACCAAGGCTTTGGAGAAGGCACCGCATGGCCTTGACCTTCTGAAGAAGTTCCCCATTGTCGGCGAGCTTGTCAAGTAGTATGCGGCATTGATGGGAACATCAGACAACCTTGTGGTTGTCGCGAGTTGTTTGAGTATTATGAGCCTTATATAATTCACTAGAAGTAGGAAATCAAAAGAAAGGAGAGCGCAGTAATGGCAGGATATGTCGGGCCAATTGAAAAACAGACTCTAGACAACAACTATTTCAGGAAAGTACTGTTTACCGGAAAGCATGCTCAGCTCGTGGTCATGTCCCTAAAGCCGGGGGAGGAGATTGGCAATGAGGTGCATCACAAAGTTGACCAGTTCTTTCGCGTTGAGCAGGGTGAGGCAACATTCGTCTTCGCTGGGAAGGAAAAACATGTGGTAAAAGACGGCGATGCCGTCGTAGTGCCTGCCGGCACATACCACAATGTGATAAATACCTCCAAGACCAGCAAGCTGAAGCTATACACCGTCTATTCTCCTCCCAACCATCCTGATGGGACCGTGCACAAGACAAAGGCTGAGGCTGAGAAGGCTGAGGCAGAAGAGCATCACCAAACGTAAGTAGCCTGAACACCTTTTGCGTAGCATCAAGCTTCTTGCAGCCACGTGTGAGTGAAGAACAACTTGATGGCACATCGGTCTGTGTGGAGTTGGATTGCCTAAGTCAGGCCTTGGGGATAGCTCCCGAACCGCTGTTCGGGAGTAACTGACACCGACGCTGCAACAGAGATGTGTGGTTTGTCGAACGCCACGAACCTTGTGGCTATTCCCACCTAAAGAATCTTATTGCCAAGCCCAAACAAGCGAGTGTCCAGCCACCAACTATCAAAAGGTCTTTCCATATTGTGCCAATCCCGGACCCGCTGATGATAACCGCCCTTAAGGCATCTGCCAAATGCGTGGTAGGTAAAGCGTTTGAGAAGCGTGCCAGAAAGACCGGCAGTATATTAGTGGGTATGAAGATGCCACCCAGAAACAAGAGTATGAAGAACACGCTCACAGATATTGGCGTAGCGCTTCTCGCGCTTCTAATAAGGCCAGTAAGGGCAAATCCAATACTCAAGAGACACATTGCACCGAAGGTCAATATCAACCAGAATAGGAGATAATTGCCGGCAATCTTGACCTCAAAAGCCAGAATGCCTATTAACAGCAACAGAATGACCTGGACTACTATGACCAGATAGCGATGCAGAATCTGACCGATAATCAGTATTGACCTCTTAAGTGGTGTTAGAGATAGCCTTCGATATATCCCTTTCTCTCGTTCCTCGGCAAATCCGATAGCTGTCGCCATGATACCGGTGACCGTTAGTGCCATAACCAGCACGCCCGGAAGGAGGAAATCAATAGCCCGCATGCCATAGTCTTCCCACATCTGATCACCATAGATAAACCCGTAAAGAACCATGAAGAACACCGGAAAAGCCAGTGTCCAGAAAAGGTCGTCTTTTCTTCTGAGGAATAGTTTTGTCTCCGCCGCTATTTGACCCAACAGAACCTTCATGTTCAATGATCCCCTAATCGCGTAGTTTTTCCCCGGTTAACGACAGAAAGAGGTCTTCCAGTGTGGCTTCCCGCATGGTGATGTTCTTGAGATTGAGGTCATTCTCGCTGGACACACGGGCAAGCTCCTGGAGAGCTCGAGAGAATTCTTTGGTGTGAACAACGAACCTGTTGTTCTCCTGCCTGCTGATTTTGCCAATTCCGGCAAGTCTCTGAAGCATCCTATCCTGTTCTTCGGGTACGCAGCTGAACTCGACGGTTGATTCAAGTCCAGAGTTGGCAATCAGATTCCCGGGGGTGTCCATGGCAATTATCCTCCCCTGGTCTATAATGCCGACTCTCTGACAGAGCTGTTCCGCCTCCTCCATGTAATGGGTGGTTAGGATAATAGTCTTCCCTCTTCCCTTAAGATTCTCAACGATACTCCAGGAATTGCGCCTTGCCTGTGGGTCGAGACCGGTGGTCGGTTCATCCAGGAAAAGCACCTCCGGGTCATTTACGAGCGCCAACGCCATAGCCAAGCGCTGTTTCAGCCCACCGGATAGCGTGCTCACAAAGCTATCCTTTTTGTCGGTTAAGTAGACCTCTTCCAGTATCTGATTGGTGGGAAGTGACTTCTGGTAATAGCCACCAAAGAGTTCAACCACTTCTCTCACTCGAATTTGGTCGTAGATAGTCGTCGTCTGGAGTTGAACTCCGATGATTTCCTTTATCTTGCTGGGTTCCTTCAACGCATCAATCCCGCACACTTCTATCGAGCCGCTATCTGGTTTTCTCAAGCCTTCTATCATCTCGACGGTAGTTGTCTTGCCAGCGCCGTTAGGGCCTAAGAGACCAAATATCTCCCCTTTCTCAATGCTGAAGCTGACATCGTTGACCGCTACGAGTTGACCGTATCTTTTGGTCAGGTGTTTGACAATGACCACCGCGCTCATATTCGTTGCCTTGGATAAGAGTCTTCGGCAGCAATTATAGCAGGGAGTATATGGTGGGCAGTAGAGGACTTGAACCTCTGACCTCCTGTGCATAGGACAGGACATGCTAATCACAACACCAGCTTTTGATGGCACACCTTGGCGCCACCAACAAGTCTCCCACAGCATGGTCTCATTCCAGCTGGTGACGCATCAGCAGCTCGGACGAACAAGATACAGGTTATGCCTGCCTTCGTTGGGACGCACGACGTAGCTTGCCACTTCAAGTTCAGCAATAGTCCTCCGGACACCTGCCTACGTCAGACCGACTTCCCGAGATGTTGGTTCCATCGTGCTCTTCCGATGCTTGGCCAATACACACGAAGCCTCGTCCGTGGTTATCGAAGATCCCCATTGTCCTTTCTCCAATCAGACCTCCTGACGTTGCCTTGACACTAGCTCGACACGTAACATATAATACGACTACGTTGGTTACGCACATCAATCACTGGTCGCCACCAGAATGCGGGCCAAAGAAACGCTCACTACCACTGTAGAACCTGTAAGGCAGGCCTCTTCTCTCTTGAGGCGTGGGGCGATCAGCCCAATGGACACTATAGGTAAGTTTGCTGGGATCGTGATGGATCTGGAGCGCTTGGGCTGCGATTCCATCTGTATC
>JBBIMO010000028.1:0-14436 GCA_037444365.1 Chloroflexota bacterium | reverse complement strand
CATTACCTTGACAGCAACATATTATAGTTGTAACATATGGAAACTAGTCAAACAGGAGGGACTATGGGTTTGTTCAAGACATTCAAAGCTCCAAAGGCGGCAATTTCAATAAGCACTGCCAAAGACAGCTTTGTCCTCGGGGAAACGATAACTGGCAATCTACTGGTAACTCCAGAGGAGGAGCTGGAGGCCGAGGAGGTAAGGGTTGAACTAGAGGCTGTCGAAAGGGTGCGATATCTGAAAACCAGTCCTGAAGATGTCATAGAAACGTTACCACAAAACGATAACGAGACGCGTGAGACACGTATCTACACTACAAGTCCCGACGATCCGGAATTCGAGAATGGCAGTTTCACATTTCTTATGTATCAAGGAACAACAAAAGTCAGCGGCAAGCTGAGAGTAACCAAGGGATCTAGCCAGCAATTCCCCTTCAAGATAACTGTTCCATTCGGTCTGGGACCCACTTTTCGAGGACCACGGCGAGACGGTATATGGTGGATTGAAAGAGCGTGGACATTGAAAGGTATTGTAGCTGCTAAAGGAAGACCAGACGTTCAAGGACGAAAAGACGTGCAGATAACACTAGGCGCAGCGCCAAGCCACACTGCTCCCACGCCGCCCGCGGGTACACCTACACTATCAGAAGGACCTGGTGAGGTTCGAATACAATGATATGCCCTGTTTGTAAACACGACATGATGGTCGTTGAGTATCACAATATTGAGCTTGACTATTGTAATAGCTGTAAGGGGGTGTGGTTTGACTCCGGAGAGCTTGAACTTCTGCTCAAGTCGCAGGGTCTTGAAGATACAAAGGCGTTCCTCGATGGCATCCTCAATTCTCAGGAAGTCATTTCCTCAGAGAAGAAACGGAGTTGCCCCATCTGTGGCCAGAAGATGAAGAAGACAGCAATAGGCGGAGAGCCTGGAACCATCATAGATGTGTGCCGTAATGAACATGGACTGTGGTTTGACGGAGGTGAGGTGACTCAACTGATACGACATCTGGCTGAGAAACATCCGCCAAAACTTGATTCCAGGGGACAGGTCATCAGTTTCTTAGAAGAAGTCTTTGAAGCTTCGGGGTAAATTAGAGAGGATTAGACAAGCTCTCTATGCTGGATAATAGAAACCTTTGCAATACAGAGGCAAGCTACCAACTCTAGGACATGACTGGTGAAAGTCAAAGAAAGGAGGGTGAAGAAGGAGTCGAGAAAGAGACCTCAGCATAGCAAAACCATTTGTTCAGGTTGTTGGGTAATCCACTGACACAGGAATTGTTACAAGAAGGAGGAACCATGTTTGGCAGCAAAGGAAAAATCGATGTCACAATTCAAAAGACCTACTATGCTCCGGGAGATACTATTTCTGGCAATGTTGCCTTGACATTGAAGAAGCCAGTGAAGGCAAGGAAACTGAGCATATCTCTAATTGGGGAGCAGATGGTCACCACCACGCAGGAGAGAACCAGTGTAGGCTTAGGGGGCTACAGCAAAAGCAAGTCAACTACCACGCGGCAGGTTCGTGTCTATGAGTTTGCTCAACCGCTAGACGGCGAAAAGGAATACAGCCAGGGGGGAGAATATCCCTTCGAGACAAAAATACCAGCGGATATTCTGAGTGCAAGGCCGCAGACGACATATGCAGCCAAGTCTCCAGTCAAGTGGTATCTGTTGGCCAAACTTGATATTCCGGGCGGACTGGACATCAGCAAAAAGGTTGATATAACGATCGGATGAGACGAGCTGGCTCACCTCAGTATTAGTGAGCTTGGAAGCGTGCTGGAGACAGAGCCTTTTCAGGTTGTGTTCTCTGGGCTACAATATACGGATAGCAACATAAAGGAGGTTTAGTATGATTGCGGGTATTATTATCGGTGTCATTGTCCTGATTATTGGCGGATTCCTATGGGCCAGTTACAACGGCCTGGTCGGGCTGCGTAACCAAGTCAAGAACGCCTGGGCGCAGATTGACGTTCAGTTGAAACGACGCTATGACCTCATCCCTAACCTGGTAGAAACGGTCAAAGGGTACATGAAACATGAGCGGGAAACTCTGGAAGCAGTGACCAAGGCTCGTAATCTCGCTCAGGGAATGTCCTCCGCTGGAGCTGGCGACCGAGCCAAGGCTGAAGGCGAGCTGAGTTCAGCCCTATCCCGTTTACTGGCTGTAGTGGAACGCTACCCCGACCTCAAAGCCAACCAGAACTTCCTGGCACTCCAGGAGGAGCTTACCTCAACCGAGAATAAGATAAGCTTTTCCCGCCAGTTCTACAATGATTCTGTCCTGAGATACAACAACAAGACGCACATGTTTCCATCGAACATTGTCGCCGGCATGTTCAAGTTCAAGGCTGGTGAATTCTTTGAGGTAACTCTGGCCGCCGAAAGAGAAGCGCCCAAGGTCAGTTTCGCTCAGTAAAGAGAAAATCGTCCGTGTGGGAACAGATTAGGTCCAACCAGATAAGGTCGGTAGTGCTGACAATAGGCATGGGAGCACTGCTGATCCTTATTGGCTACTTCCTGGGCTTGGCTTTCGATAGCCCTGTCGCGGGCCTGATCATCGCCATACTGGTGTGGGCGATTCTGAGCTTAGTTGCCTATTTCCAGGGCGACAGTATCCTCCTTAGCATGCACGGGGCGAAGAAGATTGGACCAGATGACCACCCCCGCCTGTACAATGTGGTTGAGGAGATGAAGATAGCTTCCGGTCTAGAGAAGATGCCTGACATCTACATCATTGATGACCCGGCATTGAATGCTTTCGCCACCGGTCGTGACCCCAATCGAGCAGCGGTAGCAATCACATCGGGACTGCTGCAGAAACTAAACCGCGATGAATTGCAGGGGGTAATGGCCCACGAGATATCTCACATTAAGAATCGTGACGTGCTGCTCATGGCGATGTGCAGCGTCCTGCTCGGCACTATCGTGCTCCTGGCCTGGTATGGGTCACGCTTCCTTCTCTTGGGCGGCGCCGGGTCAAGAAGAAGCTCCTCGAGAGGGGGCGGTGGGGGCAACATAGTAATTCTGGTGGTGGCACTTGTGTTTATGATACTGGCGCCAATTTTCGCGCAGCTCATCTACTTTGCCATATCGCGGAAGAGAGAATACTTGGCAGATGCTTCAGGAGCCCTCTACACTCGATACCCCGAAGGACTGGCCTCAGCTCTAGAAAAGCTGGGGACCTCAACCGAGCAGTTGAGATCAGCAAACAAGGCCACAGCCCCTATGTACATCGTCAATCCGTTCCGCCAGCAAGGCATGAAGGCCAGCGACCTCACCAGCACCCATCCCCCCCTATCAAAGAGGATACGCATCCTGCGTGCCATGGGTGGTGCCTCTTTCAACGACTATGACCAGGCTTATCGCCAGGTTCACGGGGGCGGGGGGGTCATCCCTGCTGCCAGTCTTGCTGCCGCAGCAGTCCCCATAACAACCATGAGACTGGAAGGCGAACCAAACGAGATACAGCGGGCTCGCGAGACCTCAGACGTCATGTGGCGGCTGAGCAACTATAAGGCTATTGCATGTGACTGCGGCGCCAAGTTGAGAGTCCCGCCCAACTTCAAAGAGCCACAAATCAAGTGCCCGCATTGTGGTAGAACACACCGGATCTAAAAACATAGACAAGGGCTATCCGAACCTTCTCGCGTGCCACCCGTGACGCCGGCACCAGTGGTGACGATAACTGGGCCTTCTACAAGCCCGCTTCTTTTCTCAGTATCTTGGCCTTATCTGTTCTCTCCCAGGGCAAGTCCAGGTCCGTTCTACCAAAGTGCCCATAGGCAGCAGTCTGGCGGTAGATGGGACGGCGCAGGTCCAAAGTCCTTATGATGGCCTCGGGACGAAAGTCGAAATGCTTGGTGATGAGACTTGATATTACCTCATCGGGAACCTTGCCTGTGCTGGATGTTTCGACAGACAACGATAGAGGATAAGCCTTTCCTATGGTATAGGCAACCTGTAACTCAAGGTAATCGGCAAGTCCTGCTGCTACAATATTCTTGGCGACGTATCTGGCCATATAGGCGGCGGAGCGATCCACCTTAGTCGGGTCCTTGCCAGAAAAGCACCCCCCGCCATGTCCACAGGCGCTGCCATAAGTATCCGCAATGATTTTCCGTCCGGTAAAACCGGTATCGCTCACAGGGCCGCCGATGACGAACTGCCCGGCGCTGTTAATGTAGCATTCAGTCTTCTTACTAAGCAATCTGGCTGGAATGGTCTCTTTGATCACGTACTTCATAAGGTCACGCTCGATGACTTCACGTTCAACATCACGGTCGTGGTGGGCAGCCAGGACAACAGAAACCACTCGCCTGGGTATTCCGTGGCTATACTCTATGGTGACCTGGGATTTACCATCAGGTCTGAGATAAGGTATGGTCTTGTCTTTCCTTACCTGAGCCAGTCTGCGACATAGCTTGTGTGCCAGCATGATGGGTAGAGGCATGAACTCAGGAGTTTCTCTACAGGCAAAGCCAACCATCATTCCCTGGTCACCAGCACCAGTTTTGTCCAACACCTTGTCGGTTGCTGCTTTTGTTCGTGCTTCCAGAGATTGCCCGACTCCAGCGGCGATATCCCTTGACTGTTCCTTGATTGAGACAATCACCCCACATATCCGATAATCAAAGCCATATTCGGGTTCGGTGTAGCCTACGTCTTTGATTACCTGGCGCACAATTTCGGGAATCTCCACATAACCCTTGCAAGTGATCTCGCCGAGGACTATCACCATTCCCATGGCCACCGACACCTCGCAGGCTACATGGGCAAATGGGTCCTGCTTCAGCATGGCGTCCAGAATGGCGTCTGAAATCTGGTCGCAGAGCTTGTCAGGGTGTCCCTCGGTCACTGATTCCGCGGTGGCTAAATAAGAGTCCGCTTGATCAAAACTATTCGACATTTCTGCTCCTTTCTATGTTCCTTCTTCCCAGCTTTCGAGATACTTCTTCTGCTCCCTGGTCAAGGAATCAATAGTGATATTCATAGAGGCAAGCTTCAGTCTGCCCACTTCCTGGTCAATCTTCTCGGGCACTGGATAGACCGCAGGTTTAAGCTTTCCCTTCATCCCGGCGAGATACTCCAGACATAGTGCCTGGTTGGCGAAGCTCATATCCATTACACTAGCTGGGTGTCCCTCAGCGGCGGCCAGGTTGATCAGCCTGCCTTCGCCCAACAGATAGATACGCCGTCCATCGCCCAAAGTATATTCGTCAACCGAAGAACGTATGCGTCTTTTTGATTTGGCTAGGCTTTCCAAAGCTGGAATGTTTATTTCCACATTGAAATGGCCACTGTTAGCCAGGATGGCTCCGTCTTTCATCTTCAGTATGTGCTTCTTGGCAATGACATTGGTATCGCCGGTGGTGGTGATGAAGACCTCTCCGACCTCGCAAGCCTTGATCAAAGGCATCACTTGATAGCCATCCATGGCAGCTTCCAGAGCCGGGATTGGCTGGACCTCGGTAATGATAACCTGTGCCCCCAGCCCTTGAGCCCGCTTGGCTATCCCTTTGCCACACCAGCCATAGCCACAAACAACTACCTTCCTTCCCGCCCAGAGTATATTGGTAGCTCTGGTGATGCCATCAATGGTGCTTTGCCCCGTTCCATACCTGTTGTCAAAGAAGTGCTTGGTCTGAGCATCGTTAACGGCAATAATCGGGTAAATCAACTTACCGGCCTTGGCCATGTTTCTCAGCCTGATGACTCCGGTGGTCGTTTCTTCCGTGCCACCAATGACATTAACAGCCAGCTTGAGAAAATCCTTGTGAAGCGTGGAGACCAGGTCTGCGCCATCGTCCATGGTAATCTGCGGCTCATGTTTCAGGGCGGTGATTATATGCTTGTAGTAAGTCTTGCTATCCTCTCCCTTTATGGCGTTGACAGGAATGCCACAATCCACCAGGGCAGCAGCCGCATCATCCTGGGTGCTTAATGGATTGGAGGCACACAGGACCACATCAGCACCGCCCTCTTTCAGAGCTAAGGCCAAATTGGCCGTTTCAGTGGTGATATGTAGACAAGCAGAAATGCGCACGCCGGCCAGGGGCTTTTCCTTGCGAAATCTTTCCTGTATTAGCTTGAGCACCGGCATTTCCTTGCCAGCCCAATCAATGCGAAGCTTGCCCTCCCGGGCTAGGGAAAGGTCTTTGACATCGTAATTTTTCATTTCTTAGCTCCGTGAAAATGACATTAGCTTGAACTGCCCTGCAACCCAGTCAGGTATATCCAGTGTGCCCATAAGAAGTGGTTTCTGATGACAATCGCTGCCGCCGGTCATAACCATGTTGTGCTTTCTGGCAAACCCAATATAGTGTGCTGTGATTCTCTCGTCATGGTCCGTATGCCAGCACTCAACACCATCGATGTATTGTAGCATATGTTTCTCTATGACCTTCGTTTGTTCCTCCAAATCACGGGTTATGCTTATCAAGGATGTTCCTTTGGGGCCGCCGGGGTGCGCGTGAACCAGTATGCCCCCGGCGTTCCTTATCAATTGTGAGGCTTCAGCCAGAGAAAGAGGATACTTGGGGACGTCGCATCTGGCCAGATATCTATCGAAGGCTTCTTGCTTATCCCTGACAATCCCCTTTTTCACCAGGTAGTTCGCTATGTGGGGTCGGCCGAATACGCCGTCCACCCTATCCTCTATTTTCCTGATGTCTGCCTCAGTAAATCTTGCCCTGCCCTCTCTATCGAACTCAATATTCAGGTTCTTCAAGATTTGACGCGCCCTTCTTTTTCTATACTCTTTTATCAATTGAAGCTTGTTCCTGAGTTCCTGATTGCCAACATCATACCCGTATCCCAGAAAATCCAGAGAAACATCTTTGTCGCCTTCCGGATAGCGAAAAGTTACGTTTAGTTCCACACCCGTGATGGAAGATATGCCATGCTCTCTCGCCAATTCGATAGCCTTTTCCTGGCAGTCTATGGAATCGTGGTCAGTTATCGAGATCAGATCGATGTTTCTTCTTCTGGCTTCCTGAAGGACTTCTTCGACGGAGAGATTGCCATCCGAGCCGGTCTTGGTATGGATGTGCAGATCTACTTTCACTTCTATCTCTTTTCCATGCCAATGATATACCAATCTTCAGGCGCATCATATTGGGTATCAACCTTAAGGTGGACAATCCTAAGCTCTGGGTATGACTGCCTCAAGTCATCCAGGTCCACCTTTTCGAACTTCTTCTTATTGTTGAGGTAAGCCTGCTCGGTGAGAGCATTGGATTCGTAGTCTTCTTTAGTACGTCTCTGTATCCGGGCGATGGCTACCTCCTGAGGGCAATGGGTCTCAAGGATGACCAAGGTCTTACTATGCTTGGCTGCTATCGCAGCGGCCTGTCTTCTCAATGATTGGGTAACAAAGGTAGCATCTATTATTATGCTATCATTTCGATCCAAGGCTTCGTCTGCCCGTCGGAATGTCTCATCATAAACCATTGTCCGCTTGCTCATATCAGAGGCGACCTTCTCGTCAAATATATTCTCCCCTTTCAGCACCTCCAGCCTGATAAGGTCAGACCGCAGGATGGGGTAGCCCTTGATCCTGGAAATCTCCTCGCTGGTCTCAGTCTTCCAGGTGCCCGGCAAGCCACAGGTGATAAGCAATACATCAGCCCCCAACTTGCTCTCGATGAACCTGGCAAATGGCTCTCTCAATTCATGTCTCCTGTTGACACCGGTACATTAGATTATAGCTGCTCCAATTCCCTTTGTCATTGCCAGTGGAAAGCCGCCCTCCAGTTTGACCGTCTCCCTAGCCGATGCTAAACTATTCTCTCGGGCAGCGTAGCTCAGTTGGTAGAGCAGAGGACTCATAAGCCTTTGGTCAGTGGTTCAAATCCACTCGCTGCCACTAACTTCGAAACAGGTCAGCATATTAGACGTGCGAGAACAGTTGTGAAGACAGAATTGCGGATGTTTGTATATTGCGCATACTATACTGCATGAGCGCTGTCTTCTTGACCTTAAGCCGTTCACAGCCAGGACAAAGCCAGCTCCGCACGCACTTGTACCTATAACATGCAGCCCTCATCTGTTGCACTGGTGGCAACAATTAGCGTCTTTCTCATGGTGCTATTTCTCACCATGAAACAGCCAAAAGTTCGCTTGCCTTTTCTCCTCAAATCCACTCGCATTGACTATGATATGGCACCCATCATTGGAGTAGTTGTCCTGGCGCTATTTGCTTTTGGTCGTGAGTCCGTTGTTGACGGTATCCGTGGCACACCATCCATCCGACCTTACTCTATTCTAATACTCTTTATGTCATTGGCCTACATCTGCCGCTCGCTCGACGTGACGGGCTTTTTCGAGTACCTGTCACTGGTAGCAGCACGAAAGGCAGGTAACTCTGGCAGGCGGCTCTTCGTGTATTTCTTTGTTCTAACCAGCATCCTGACCCTGTTTACTTCCAACGACATTGTCATTCTTACAATGACACCCATTATCTGCTACTATGCCAAGAACACCAGGTCCGACCCCATCCCCTATCTAATAGCACAGTTTTTTGCCGCCAATCTCTGGAGCATGGCTCTGTACATCGGTAATCCGACAAACATTATCGTCGCCCAAGCACACCAAATACCATTTCTGGAGTATACGAAATGGATGGGACTGCCGACGGTTGTTGCCGGGGTCGCCTGCTTCGCATTGTTGTGGCTAGTTTTCCGCAAGCGGATTCCCGAGAGTATTGAGGCGCCGACAACTGCACCACACGAAGCTCTGAAGGACAGGCATGGCGCTATCTTTGGCACGATTTGCCTTGGCATATGTGTAATACTGCTGAGCATCTCCCAGTGGTTACCGGTGGAAATCTGGACTATCCCGTTCACCATCGGGCTGGTTATGCTTCTGCGTGACATTCGTGTCTACTATTTTTCAACCCGAAATGACAACGGGCTCACTGCCCGCTTGCCAACGCTCCGAATGATGCCCTGGAAGGTGGTTCCCTTTCTCATCGGTCATTTCATTATGGTAGAGAATCTCTACTCGTCCGGCTGGATAAACATCTTTGCTACCAATCTATCCAGGGTTTTCAACAAGCTTCTGCCTGCGACCGTGGGAATGGGGTTTCTCTCTGCCATTGTCTCCAATCTGGTCAATAATCAACCGATGACGATTCTTTTCACCCGTATTATCCAGAACTCCTCGTTCGCGATTAGCGACCTGGCGAGAACAGGAGGTATGTTTGCCCTTATTGCCGGGAGTAACCTCGGAGCGAACTTCACTTTTATGGGCTCTCTGGCCGGGCTGATGTGGATTCATATTTGCGATGGCAAGGGGGTGAAAATCACCTGGCGAGAATTCACACGCTACGGGCTCATGGTAACGCCTATCATCATTGCCCTGGCTTGTCTTACCTTGATTGTGGAACTGACACTCTGGACATAAACAAGCTAGCCTATCCACCATCGCCTGCTGCTTTGCCTTGGCAACAATTCATCACTGCATAGTCACATGTGTGCACATCGTGAGCATTCAGCTAATAGTTATATTGTCTGGTATGGGATTGCCCCGAAAGGCAAATGAAAGTGGCTGGAATCGTCGCGAGGTTCACTGTAGCGCAGTGCTTCTTTCCTGGCACACCTGCGCAACACAGACAACACTGACAGCCAGTTCCCAGTGATGCTGATGAGAAACGGGATAGCACCAACAATCGTTGGCATTGCAGCTAGGCTCTCACGGAAGCGCGCCTGCTTCGAGACCGACCACCTATCCCCTATGGTTCAAATCCCGCTGCTGCAACTTCGAACAATCTGCTATTTCTTCTTAGCAGGTGCCGCCTTCTTAGTGGGTTTCGCTGCGGGTTTAGCGGCTGCTTTCCCCGTGCTATGAGCTTTGCAGGTACCACACATAGTCGTGACCTCCTTGCTTTGCTATACAAGCATTATATCAACGACCTGCTACTTTGACAATATGGGTGGGATGAAACATAGCCGACAATTCAGATCGAGCCACTGCTATCTTTCACAATCGACGTGGCCTGGTTACCTGCTACTTTCACCGCCTGTCGGCCAGTTTTGCTTGTACCTCTCCAATCAGGTCCTGGACAGCGACACGTAGTACCGTCTGGCCCTGCTTCAACGTGTCCACTAGAACACCGTAATCCTCATAGAAATAGACTGTCTTGCCATCCGTCAGCACCACAAAGGACGAAAGGCTCCTGGACTGACCTCGAATAAAGCGGAAGCTCGACCGTATCTGTTGCAGCGACAGCGAGCTGTCCAGCAACTTCATCAGGATCTTCAGTTCGAAGATATCTTCTACAGAATAACGACGGCGGGACCCTCTACCGGATGCCGCTCTCACACTCGGCCTCACCAGACCCGTCTTGTCCCAGTACACAAGCTGGTTGTAAGTAGCGCCGGTCACATGCGATACCTCTGAGATACGAAAGGATACAGGTTTTCTTCTACGCCCCATTATCACTCCCAACCAACGCAGTCATAGCACCCGCAGTCCTGATACTGGTCGAAGCGCAGTCGCCATCGGGCTACTTCCTGATAGCTATTCAGGCGCCCAATGCCTTGCCCAGATAGTACGGCCAGATGATTAACGCCAGCAGAATCTCCCACCACACCAAGTTGGCATAACCGATGGTGAATAGCCAACCTATGAACCAGACAGGTCCTCCCAAAGCCACGGAGCGGCGGCGGTGGTACCAACGCTTCCTTTCCTCTCTTTCCTCTGTCATGTCTTCCTCCTTCCGCAGGATAACCTATTCTGGACTTCGTTGTCTTCGTCGCAACATCCCCGTCACACCTCTGCTCAACAGCATGCCGGTTCCTCGCCATTACTACTTGACGGAGCCAACGTTGCGGGTTCAGCGGCAGTCTTCTCTCTTCTCCAGCGGAGCCACAGAGCCAAGGCCGTCACCAGCCCGGCCATAACGGCCACATAGATTGCCGCCTGAAACAAATCGAGGCGCTCCGCCCGCAATAAGACTATGTTGTAGTTGAACACACCATGCAGGAGTGAGACTATCAGGTAGGATTGCCAGCCCCAACCCTTGACTAGACCATACCCGGCCAGGGCAGAAAAGGCAATCTGAGCCGGCACGGTGAAGAAGGTATGCCACAGCCCGGTATAGACCAATGTCATGAACCCGTAGGTCCGTATGGTTTCCCAGGTTGTCATCCCTGAGACAAAGACCCCGTTGAGCTCCCTCTGCGCCTCAAAAATGGCAAATCCTGCTCCGGCTACAGCACCAATAGCCAGCCCCAGCTTGGGGGCAGTATTTTCGTGGATACGCCAGTAGAGCACAACCGGCACCAATTTCGCCCCTTCCTGGACAAGTACCCCAATGAGCAGTTGCGGTATGCTTGCCAGAAGAAACCAGCGCGCCAGGACCTCCTGGCTCCAGAAACGGTTCAATGCGTCTTCAGTCCAAACATGCAAAGGAATCTGGATGAAGAGCGTGGCGGCAAGGGTAAGAAAGGCGCTGCTCACGAGGATCGCCCACAGCGAGGGCCTCCTGAAGAGCGGCGGCAGGTAACCTGCCAGCCAGACCGCACCGAAACCTATGGCAAGTCCGATGCCCCAAACGGTGGGGTTCTGAAAGAAAGAGGTGAAAGTATTGACTATGTGGTAGTCTATCACGAATCCCTCCTACGCTTTGACCAGGTCCCTATGCTATTCATCGTACACACATCCCTCGACGCTGTGCGGCACTCAATCATTATACCTGCATTCGAAACAAAAGAACATGCACTCGAGCAGGAAGATTCAGGGGCGTATTGCCGATCCCAATGCAGCCTGGGCTTCTGGGCAAAGCTTCACCGCAGCCAGTCTCGTCTTTCGCAGTTGAGCCCTGTCCATTGTCCTAGACCAAATCCACCGTATCCCTGTACTCGGGAACCTCTATGGTCCAGCCAGTCTTCTCTCTCAGGAGCTTGGCAAAGCTGGTAGCTGCCTTTTCTTCCCCATGAGTGACGAACACACAACGCGGAGGGACACGGATGCCCGATAGCCAGGCCAGTAGCCCGTCGCGGTCGGCGTGAGCCGAAAATCCGTCAATCTTTTCAATGTGCGCTCTCACCGGATGCATCTGCCCCAGGAGGCGGATCTCCTTCGCTCCATCCAGCAATATTCTGCCCGGCGTCGCCTCCGCCTGATAGCCAACAAACAATATCGTGCTTTGCGGCCTTCTGATGTTATTGACTATGTGGTGCTTCACCCTGCCACCCGTTACCATGCCACTGCCGGCTATGATGATGCAGCTTTCCTTCACGTTGTTGATCGCTCTCGACTCCTCCTCGGTCTGCACCATCTTGAGGTTCTCAAAACTGAAGAAGGACTTACCCTGGCGCAGACGGTGCATCATCTCTTCGTCAAAAAGCTCAGCGTGACGCTTGAATACCTCGGTGATCCGTATGGCCATGGGGCTGTCCAAGAAGACCGGCACAGGCGGAATCTCGTTGCGCAGAAGTAGTTCGTTCAGGTGATACAGCATCTCCTGGCTCCGCTCCAGAGCAAAACTGGGAACCACGATGTTGCCCCCGGCGGTCACCGTTCTATTGATGCAATCCTGCAGTTGTTTTTGGATGTCAATGTTCTCATGCTCCTCGTGAGGGCGGTCGCCGTAAGTTGCCTCCATCACGACATACTCGGCCTCCTGGAAGAGAGTGGGGTCATTTACGATAGGCCGGCCAGCTTCGCCGATGTCGCCCGAAAAGACCACTCTGTGACTCTTGCCGTCCTTTCGGATATTGATGGCTATAACCGCCGCCCCCAGTACGTGACCGGCATCATAACAACAGCCTTCCGTATTGCCGCCGACGCTGACGCAACTCAGATACTCTACGGCCGAAAAGTGCGGTGCGACTGCTTCGGCATCCTTTTCGGTGTAGAGTGGAATTTCCGGATAAGGACCACGACGCCCTTCTCTTCTGTGGCGCTCCTTCTTGAATATGGCATCCTCTTCCTGCAACCTCGCCGCATCCAGAAGGATAATCTCAGCTATCTCAGCTGTCGCCGGAGTGCAGTATATCTTGCCCTGGTAGCCCTCGCGTACCAGCTTGGGCAACAATCCGCAATGGTCAAGATGGGCGTGGGTCAAAAAAACGGCATCAATTGACTGCGGGTCAAAGGGAAACGGTTGCCAGTTTCTCTCCTGATACTTCCGCTCCTGGTACAGCCCGCAATCTATGAGCACACGGGTATCCTGTGTCTCCAGAAGATAGCAGGAACCTGTGACGTTCCGCACTGCCCCCAGAAATGTCAGTCTAGCCAGCACAGACGGTGTGACTCCATAGTGACTTACTTAAGGCACAACTTTCGCACGACATATCCCGAGCAATTATAGCTCATGGTTTCATTATGAGCTGGTGCAAATCCAGCCACTGCTAACTAGCTCTGCTTCTGAACATCTTTGACTTTGCCTTTCTTGATCAGGGCGACATGTGTCGTAACCCCGATAGCGACACAGATCAGCACTATCCTGACAGCTCCATTCTGTACTCCAAAAGCTACAGTGAGTCCGATAGCCAGCCAGAGCAGAAGGATGGTAAACACTTTGATCTTTGAGGGCATCCCTCTGCCTTCGATGTAGTTCCTGACATAGGAACCAAATACCCTGTTGTTTACGAGCCATCGGTAGAACCTTTCGGAGCTGCGCACATAACAGGCAGCGGCGAGCAATAGGAATGGGGTTGTTGGCAGAATCGGGACAAAGATGCCGATAATCCCCAGCCCTGTGGACAAAGTCCCTGCCCCAATTAGAAGCCTTCTCTTTGCTGTTGTCCGCATCTATAAAGCGAGTGGCATCGTTGAACGAATCAGGTCTAGCTTGAGTACTTCTTTGCAGCTTCTTTAGCCCCGTCTATGATTTCCTCGTTGGACGCCTTGGACGACGTTATGGCAAAAGAGCCTGCCACCTTGCCGCCCTTCTTTTCTATCTTACACTGTATATTCGCCAGCGCTCTCTCTGCATTGTTGCCGCCCATGGTGAAAAACGGGATGACGCTCCGGCCCTCGAAGTCCGTCTGATATATGAATGAGTTGATTGCCGGCGTCGGTCTCGAAGCCCACATTGGGGAGCCGATCAATATCCTGTCGTATTGCTTCAAGTCAACGTCCACCGGATCTATCTCTCTCCCTCTGTTCGTTAAGGCCCCGAAACCGCCGCTCAGATAGACCAGCGGCATGGGTATGGGCCTTCTCTCCTTGATTTCCACCAGCGTGGCATTCAGTGCCTCGGCGACTGCCTGAGCCGCCAGCTTCGTCTTACCCGTCAAAGAATAATAAACTACTAACGATTTCATGTGTCCTCCCAATCACTTATTTCCTGAATTATACTCCACCCGGCAACCCGAGTGTCCACAAGACAACCAACACGCAGGAAGAAGCATACCAATCAAAGCCAGATGCCAAGACAATTAAGACACTAATCCGATATCAGGTAAAAAAGAGGAACCGCT
>JBBIMO010000027.1:0-15174 GCA_037444365.1 Chloroflexota bacterium | reverse complement strand
TCCACGCTCCTCCTATCGTTCCCATCATCTTCATCAGGCTTGTGACCAGGAAGACCTCGTTGTAGGGGGTAGCTTTGAACCAGTACTTGTATTTTGTGTAGTTTGTGAATACCGAAGCCTGTAAGGCTGCAGTGGCAGCGCCGCAGTTCATGAAGATCTTCCCGGCGTCCATAGCCACTTCTCGGTAGGCTGTCACGCATTCCGTCCGGAAGCCGCCGACAACGAAATCTACGCCGCCTATGGCTGCTGTGAGGGCAGCCACGCCATCGGAAGGCGAACCGTGGACCTCATTGGTGTCCACGAAGACCAGCTCGATCTTATGGCTGGTGTTGCCGACCATCACCTTGTTGGACAGGGCGTTGATGGCGTCCCGTGCCATCTCGGCGCCGGCCCTGTGGTTCAAGCCCTGCTTGTCGTACATTGGCCCTGCGACTGCAATCTTGATGACTGCTGGTGCGGGGGTGCCGCCGCCGCCGCCGCCGCCGCCGCAGCCGGGCAGAACCAAGCCTACCACCAGAAGGGTGGCGATGATTAGAAAGACAATCTTTTTCAATTCAACCTCCTTGTTGGTTCTTGTGGTTGCTCCGATTTTGTCGGAGCTGACCTTTGGTGCTGGAACGAACCGGTCGACCAACCGGTTGCCTCCAGCAGCCTCAATCTTAACGCATTACCCGATAGAACCACCTCCTTTCTTGCTTCTGGTCTTCCGATTCTCTGTTGTCCGTCGGGGCAAGCCCGGAAATGGAGACCAAACAAACTACTTGAAAACTCGACCTTCCAGACGCACTCAGTATTTATTGTCAACAAAGCCGCCACCAGGTCATCCCGAGCCACCACTTTGCCCGTATACCTCCTTCGATTATATATTCCCTCCCAGTCCTTGTCAATCGCCACGTCCCCTGTAGGCTCTCTGCTCTGTCTCCTTTCCCTTTGCTACTTGAAGTGTACCGCCTGAATATTAAGATGCTGTTAAGCGGCAAGACCCCAGATCCCAATCCATAAACTCCAGACAAACCGTCCTGAGATGAGAACAGCAGAAGGCCAGGCAAGAGCAAACAAAGAACCAGGACGCAAATAGCCAAGAGGCAACGTATAGCATTTTGGGGTTTCGATTTGTCACTTTGGTTTTTGACCTTTGATTCTTGACATTGTTTCGTATCTGGTGCTGGGGGTTCCCCCCTTCGGGGCTTTTCTCTACCGGCAGGCGTTGTCCAGCCACTCGAGATAATCCTCACTGCCGGCGATGACAGGCAGGGCGATGATTTCCGGCACTTCATAACTGTGAATCTCTTTGACCAAGGTTATGATTTCAGGAAACAGCGATGCCCTGGTCTTGACCAGCATGAGGCTCTCGCGAGCTGAGTCTATCTTGCCTTTCCACCGGAAGAGGGAGTCCACGTGTGGGACGATGTTGACACAGGCAGCCTTCTTCTCACTGACCAGCGACTGGGCAATCTTATGAGCCTCTTCCTCGCTGCCGGCGGTGATAAGCACCAAAATGGGGTCAACTCTATTTTTCCTGTGCCGGCACGAGGCTGAAGCCTCGCACTGCGCTTTTCCACTTCGATTTATCATCTTGACTGTCGAGGTTTGATCTTTGATTTCTCTTCAAGCATCTTATCTACGGCGGCTTTTGCCCTGAGCCGAATTCGCTGAGGGACCTTCACCTCAGGCTTCATCTCCTCCAGAGACCACAGGACTTTCTCCAGGGTAATCAACTTCATGTTGGGGCATATCGCCTGCTCGGAAACAGGAATGAACCTCTTGCCGGGATTCTCCTTTCTGAGCCGGTGTATTATCCCCAGCTCCGTGCCTATGACCATCTCCCTGACTTCGTCCCGGCGGGCATACCTGCACATCCCGCTGGTGCTGGCTACTTCGTCGGCAAGGGTGATTACCTCCGGACGACACTCGGGATGCACTACCACTTTGGCTTGAGGATGCTCTTGTCGCAACTCCTCTATCTTCTCGGGCTTTATCCGAACATGGGTGGGGCAGAAGCCGGGCCACAGGACCATCTTCTTGCCCGTCCTCGCTGAGACATAATGCCCGAGATACTGGTCAGGGATGAAAATTATCTCCCGTGCCCCCAGACTTTGTACGATTTCGATGGCGTTGGCGGAGGTGCAGCAGATATCCGATTCCGCTTTGACTTCGGCTGACGAGTTGATGTAGCAGACCACTGCTGCCTCCGGGTGTTCCTTTTTCTTTGCCCGCAAGCCTTCAGCAGTGATCATGTCCGCCATGGGGCAGCCGGCGTTCATGTCGGGCAGCAGGACCACCTTGTCAGGGCAGAGGATGGAGGCTGTTTCCGCCATGAAGTGGACTCCGCAGAACACGATTACGTCGGCGCTGGTCTTGGCGGCATTCTGGCTCAGCTCCAAGGAATCGCCAACGAAGTCGGCTATATCCTGGACATCGCCCAGCTGGTAGTTATGGGCGAGGATGACAGCATTCCTTTTCTTCCTGAGCGTCGAGATTTTCTCTATCAGTGCTGCGTCCCTATCTTCCATTCCTGATTATCCTGTGGGCATGAGTGTAGACATTCATCCGTCTGCCTCTCACGAAACCCACCAGGGTCACGCCCAGATCGTCAGCTAACCTCACCCCGAGACTGGTGGGAGCAGACTTAGAGACAATTATGGGGACATTTCTTCTGGCTACCTTGAGCAATATTTCCGAAGGTACCCTGCCGCTGGTGATTATTACACGGCCGCTTGTCGCTATGTCATTCAGAAGGCATTCGCCAAAAACCTTGTCCAGCGCATTATGCCTGCCTATATCTTCGTGGAATACCATGATGTTCCTGGTGTCGCACAGGGCGGCACTGTGCACACCGCCGGTGGCCTGGTAACTCCGGCAGTGGCGCTGGAACTTGGTCATCAAGGCTGAGACCCCGGGAGCGGAGATCTTGAGCCTGGAGTGGACTTTCGGCATGGTTTGAGCAGCGGCGGCACTATCGAGATAGGCTCCCTTGGCGAACCCCGAAGACGCGACCTTCCCAGGCGAGACAGCTCTGGCAGCTTCCTCGATCCCTTCCGCATCCACTCGCACCACGCCCCTCTGCTCGTCAACCGTCATGCCTTGAATCTGTTTCTTACTCCTGAGTAATCCCTCAGAGAGGAGAAACCCGACCGCCAGATATCTTAAGTTCGCCGGCGAACAGAACAAGGTCACCATTCTCCGCTTATTCAAGACGATAGCGACGGGCGACTCTCTAGCCACTATATCCTCAACGGTTGTGCTACCCTTTTCGGTGAACTTGAGCACAGAAACCTCCTCCGTCTCATTATCCGTTGTTCCTATCTCTATGTGGTCTCCAGCCCTGACACGGCCGCCCTTGAGCACCCTGGCAAAAATCCCCTCTCTGGGCATGATGCATTTGCCTATCTCTTGGTAGATAGCGCAACCGCTGTGGCACTTCTTGCCGATCTGGGTGACCTCAAGGAGGACGTTCTTGCCAATGGAGATTCTTGTGCCTGCAGGCAAGGAGACCAGTTCCACCCCTTGGGTGGTGAGGTTTTCGGCGAAGTCGCCGGGTCCCACCTCAAAGCCCAGCTTTCTCATCTTGCCTATGCTTTCCATCGCCAGCAGGCTCACCTGTCGATGGGTGCAGCAGTCGGCGTGGGCATCCCCAACAAGCCCGTGGTTTTCCCTGAGGACACCTGCGGCTACGATTTTCTTTCTGGTGCCCTTTTTCTTGCTCTTACAGACGGCAACTACCTTAGCCATTTGACAGTGGTTTGTATTATACACAATCCTGCTGCTCACCTGCTATATCAACGAGAAGCGGTAGCCCGGAGCCAGTGACGTCAGGCTGACGACCGCCGGACAGGTGACCAGGCTTCTGCCACCGAATCCCACCTCATTGTATTCAGGTCTCCTATTGCAGATGCTTGGGGAAGGTCTTTCTGGTTGCCAGGGAAATCCAGACCAAGAGCAGCATGATAGGAACTTCGGTCAGCACGCCTACCACTGTAGCCAGGGCTGCGCCTGATGCTACTCCGAAGAGGGTGGTGGCGGCAGCTATGGCGACTTCAAAGTGGTTGCTGCCGGCGATGATGGCAGCCGGTATGGCGTCGGCATATCTGAGCTTCATCATGCGGGCAGCCAGATAAGTGATGCCGAAGACCACCAGGATGTTCACCAGTATAGCCAGAGTAATCATGCCGACTATGGCGGGCAGCTCAACGATTATGTGGCCCTGATAGGTGAAGAGGACAATAAGTGTGATGAGCAGGGCGATTATCGAGGCTTTCCCCAGATTAGGCTGCAGCTTGCTTTCAAACCACTCCAGTCCCCTTCTTTTTATGGTCTCCCTTCGCGTAACATAGCCGGCTATCAAGGGCGTGACAATGTAGATTGCCACAGAAAGGGCAATGGTATCCCAGGGTACCCTTATACCGGATATGCCGAGCAGCAAGACAGCCAGAGGGGCATACAGCACGACCATGCTCAGTGAATTGAGGGCGGTCATCACCAGGGTGTGTGCCATGTTCCCTCTGGCCAGGTAGCTCCAGACGAGCACCATGGCAGTGCACGGGGCAACACCGAGCAGTATTGTTCCGGCGCGGTACTGTTCAATCTGCTCGGGGGCCAGGAACCTGCCGAAAACGATGCCTAAGAACAACCAGGCGAACAAAGCCATGGTGAAGGGCTTTACCGCCCAGTTGGCAAACAGGGTAAGCCCGATCGGCTTGGGCGACCGGATTGCCTTCGTAATCTCCTCCCAGCTTATCTGGACCATGATGGGATAAATCATGGCGAAAAGCAGTATAGCGATCGGTACAGAGATTCCCGCCACCTCGAGCTGGGCCAGCATATCGGAAAGTTGTGGGAACACGCGCCCCAGCCCAATGCCAGCTCCGATACACAAAGCCACCCACAAGGTCAGAAACTTGCCCCAGATACCAAGTTTTCGTTCCTTCTCAGCCATCTTTGCTCCCTACGCTGCTCTCTGAACCAATGCTCAGCTCTGTATCCAGAGCACAACATAGTATATTCCCACACCTATGAAAACGATGGAAATCACTATACGAATGACTTTCTCGACGCGGGTGACCGCGTTAAACAATATCGACACCCTGGCAACGCCGGCGGATAGAAGTATGCCGAATACCAGAACAGGTAAGCCTGTGCCGACGGCATATACGGCCGGCAACGCCACACCAGCGGCGGACTCAAGAGCCAGGGGTATGAGTACTCCAAAGAACAGGAGTGCGCCGTAAGGGCAGAAGGCAAGGGCAAAAAGAGCGCCCAACAAAAATCCTCCCAGCACCCCCCGGTCAGCGACCTTTGCTCCTATTGAAGACAGTCTTCCACCCCCCAGATCAAGCGGAATCCTGTTTGCAATCAGCATTAGTACCCCTATGACTATCAGAAGCGGCCCCAGGACTTGCCCGCCGAAATCCTGGAGAAACGAAGCTACTCCAGGAATCTCGAGACCAGCCACGATGATGATGCCAATGGCGGAATAGGAAACCATACGCCCCAGTGTGTAGAACGCTCCAGTCATGACAGCGTATCTGCGCTCTGTAACTCCGCGGCTGACATATCCCGGGGCAGCAATGTTGGTAGCCAGCGTACAGGGACTTAGGGCAGTCATCAGCCCTAGCACCAGCGCTGACACGACCGGGATGTTGGAACTTGCCATGGCGCCAGTCAAGTCCATCAGGACTCTCCGTTAAGGCGCTCGTCGATTTTGCTCTTCAATGCCGTGACAAACGCCTCTTTATTGTGAAGGAGCGTATAAAGGTCTGTTGCCTCCTCGATATGGTCAGTGCCGTCCTGGATGGCATTGATAAACAGCTGTAAACGATAGGCGCGATATCTTTCGACGATGTCGTTGTTTCCCTTGTCCTGATAATCGATGGATTGGAAGGTCACCTTGCCACTCGACAGTTCAGCCGCAAAGTGCGTTTCCACAGTGTACCGTGTCCATTCTTCGGCACGGAGACATGTAGCACAGCGTACTGTACGGTGAAAGTAAACAACATCAACCGTGTCAGCCGGGCCTGTAGAGTTGCCTACGGGGGAGGCGTGGTAGATGACGTCCCGTAAACCAATATCAACCATACGGCCAAGCCCACCAGGACTATAGGGATTACAATCCAAAGAATCCTGGTTCTCTTACTCATGGTTGCCTGCTCCTCTGTTTGTTTCTTCCTGGCTGTTCTGGTCACTTCGCTACCTCCTCTGTAGTGCCGGTCTGGAGCAGCCTGGACAGCGCCTGCTTGTCTTGAGCGGACTCCGGTTTGCCTAAAGCGGAGCAGTCTGCCAGGCGTTTCTGTTCTTTCAGCAAAGCCATAGCAAAAGCAAAGCAGGTAGGCAGTCCACAGTCGCGGCAGTTCGTCCTGGGCAGACAATCAAGTACATCCTTCGCCTTTATCTCCCTTTTCCTGTGGTAGACCGGGGAGACGCTTGCGCGCTTCTCCCAGGTGTCGTTTATGAGTTGCTTGACATAATCCAGTAGCTTTACACCATCCTCCTCACACGTCACCTGCCCCACATTTATCTCGCGCGGCATAAGGCTTACGGCGCCTGCATCAACTTTGAAATTGAGGTGCTGGGCTTCGGGGGTATATACGGCATTTTTGATGACAGCATTGAGGTAAGGAAAAACCTTGCTGATGTCGTCGCCGAGCTCGGCTCTTACCGCGACCCATTCGGGATTGCAGAGGCTGCGGCCGACCCTGGTTACTTTGTACTCATGGACAAGCATGGTCTATCCTCTTCGTTCTCCAGGTTTGTTCGTTTCAGGCTTACTATCACATCTTGTGGTGTTAGGTGCTCCAGCATAGTCTTCCGTGGGTCGCACCACTTGAACTGCTCTTCCTTGGCGATTGTCTCTACCGGCAAGTCTTCGACACGGTTGCCATCTCTCTGTGAAAGCTGCTGGAATTGCGGGCTGTCCATAAGCGCGGCAATGTTCTCCCGCAGCCTCAGAAGCTCAGACTTGTCGCGAGCCGCCGTGAGTCTGTTTCTCAGCTGTGTTATAGATTCGCTCACAGGCGTTTCCCGGGCAGTCTGTCGTATTCCTTAAGCAGTGCCCTCGCGTAGTCAGCTTCGGCACCGGGCGCAAGATAGTTGTAAATCCTGACCCTCTTGAGCAATTCTTTCTGGATAGCTTCGTCATCGGCTAGCTTCATGTCGGCAACTTCCTTAACAATGCTCTCCAGGTTCACGATGCCCACCTGCGAGTCGTCTCTCAGAGTTATCCTCTTGATCATCCTGGCCGCCGCTGCCGCGCAGCATGGTTTTGCCTCTGTCATTTCTGCCTCCTTGTGTGCCTGCATGGCTCCTGTACCGAGGTTAATCTCCTATTTTCCAGTTTCACCTTCTTTGTTCAGGGCATTGGTGATAATCTCAGTAACCTCGGCCCTGGTGGGCACTCGACCGGCGCAGACCAACTCTTCGTTGATTACCAGTGCAGGAGTGGTCAGGACCGGATACTCCATTATCTTCTGAATGTCCTTGACCTCTTGTATCTTGGCATCAATACCCAGCTCTGTTACCACCTCCTTGGTGGTCTTCGCCAATTGATGACATCTGGCGCACCCGGAACCGAGAATCTTTATATTCATTCTGCTGCCTCCTTCTATTTGCTCATCTGCTAACTGACTATCAAGCCAAAAATGTATCCTGTAATCGTAGCCATTACCACTACTATTCCAACATAGGTAATCATCTTCCTGAATCCCATTATCCTGGTTAGCGTGAACATTGCCGGCAATGATAGGGCCGGACCTGCCAGAAGCAAAGCCAGAGCAGGACCCTTGCCCATACCCGGGTTCATGAATGTTTTTACGATAGGGACCTCGGTGAGTGTGGCAAAATACATCAGCGCAGCAGCGAAGGAGGCGATGAGATTGGCAGGGATGCTATTACCACCCGTCCATGTCGCCACGATATTTGAAGGAATGACCACTGCCAGGATACCGGCAACAAACACCCCCAGCAGCAGCCAGGGCATAATCAGGCGGGTAAAATGCAGCGTCTCCCTCAGCCACTGCACTATCCCGTCTCTGGTAAACCAGCGCCATAGGATGACAGCTACGGTAACCAGGAAGAGACTCATCACAATCCAGTTCCTGGATGCGGCGAAGACCAATACCCCCACCAGAGAACCGATAAAAGTAATCTGCTGCCAGATGCTCTTACCGGCCGGGTCGGCGGTGAGCATGGCAAATGCCTGCGTGTCAGCCTGGGACTTCTCTTTACGGTAGATAAGAGCCATGATCAGGCCAATGACAACCGAGAGCACGACGGCACCGAGAGCTCTTGCCAGCCCGATGTCATAACCGAGCAACCTGGCTGAATATACAATCGCCAGGACGTTGATGGCCGGTCCGGAGAACAGGAAGGCAATAGCCGGACCTAAGCCGACTCCCTTCTTATAGATACCGGCGAATAGCGGCAACACGGTACAGGAACACACGGCAAGCACCGCACCTGAGACGGAAGCCACACTGTATGATAAGGCTTTCTCAGCTTGGGGGCCAAAGTACTTCAGAATTGCCGCCTGTGAGACAAACGCTGCGATAGCCCCGGCGATAAACAGGGCCGGCACCAGGCAGGTCACTACATGCGCTGACAAGTATTCCAATAGACCATTAGTCCCAGCCCGGAAGAGATTAGCTACTATGTCCATGGTCTTCTATTTCCCCAAATATGCGTGAGCGCATGTAACTTGCCCAGAAAACTATCGATGCATCGGATTTGGGCCGGTTCGGACAGTGTGCTTAAGCCTCTCTTTGTCCTGCAAGATGACTTCCTCGTTAACGAGAGAGCCACGGAGCAGCTCAACTAGAGGGACGGCACAGCTGTTCGTCGTTTGTTCGTCAACAGAGTAAACTACCCAGAGCCCGTCTCTCCTGGACTTAACAAGGCCAGCATCCTCCAGCATGCCTAGATTGCGTGAGGCACGGGATTGGGTGATGTCCAATGCCTGCATAACCTCACAGACGCAGCACTCCCTTTCCAGAAGGACTTTCATGATTCTAATCCTGGTCTCATCAGACAGGGCCTTAAAGAGCTTTACAAAGTCTCTCATCGCCATGTTTTGACTCTATGCATATATTCAAATATATGGATTTATGGCCAGGGATTGTAACCCACTATCATATTCCTGTCAAAATTCGCTTTCTCTAGTGCGGCTCCTGAATACCCAGAACGGTCAGTCGGCTGAGGGATTCCGTGCCTCTGACGCCGGCAGGAGCGAAAACCATCGAACCTGGCGGCATCCCATCGTTTTTCGCCCGCGGTGAAGACGCCTTTGCCTGACACCACATAGAAGAAGACATCATAAGGCTCATCATGAGGGGGGATTTCATATCCGTCGTCCAGGCATACGACAACTAGTGGAAGTGCTTGCCTTTGAACACATCATTCTTGCTTCTGTCACCCGTGATGAACTTCGCGAACCGGTGTATGTCATACTTCTGCTCTCTGGCATAGCTCTGGCTTCTGTCTAGTTGTACCATCTCATATCCTCCTGGGCATTGTCCTCTGGTGCAGCCTCAGAGCCACCAGCAGGAAAAGGACAGTAAACCCCAGCAAAACCAGAAGATCCAGGGCTGCGGGCAAGTGGCCTCGCCCCTGGATACTGTATCTGGCGATGTCGGCAAAGTAGGTCAGAGGTGAAATATAGGCAACTGCCTGACCCCATGCGGGCAATTCGTCCAGCGGTATGAAAATACCGCTGATAAATACCACGGGAAACTTGACCACGGAGGCAATCATGTTGACCGTAGACGGCATGTTGGTGGGAGGAATAGAGAAGACGGTACCCAAAGAGGCAAAGCAAAGGGTCGCCAGAACGATTGCCAGGGCGAAAATAAAGGGGCTTGATATTGTGATTCCCAGAAGAATGCCAAGGATGATGGGTACCAGAGAGATACCAGCCCCGAAGGCAAAGGAAGCCATGATGTCTCCTGCTATGATGGTCTCAATCCTTACAGGGCAGGACATAAGCCGCTCCAGCGTTCGTGCTTGAGCCTCCCAGGGTATCACTATGGGCGAGACTGAAGTGGCGGTAAAGAAGGGAATCATGCCCAGAAGTCCAGGTATCATGAAATCAACAGATAGACGTCTGTCGATGGTGAAGGAAAGAAACAGGAAAATGGGGAAGAGAACGCCGAAGATTATTACCGGTCCCTTGGCGTAATAGATGCGCATATCTTTGCGAGCTATGGCTAGAGAACGCCGCGCCTGCTGCAATACCGTCGCTATGTCAGGCATCTTTTCCTCTCTTTTCCGTGAGCGCCATGAAGGCGTCTTCCAGTGAAGGCGCAAGTGTGTTAAGAGGTATTATCTTCAGACCGTTGGAGGATGAACAATTGATGAGGGAGGCCACCAGCTCACCGGGATTGGCGGTGTACAGCCGCCACTTGTCACCCAGCTTCTTAACGGTGTCTACGCCGGGGATAGCCGCCAGGACGTCAGGAGCCACCACGTTATCAAAGCTAACCTCAGCCGAATGCATACCACTCACCGCCATTCTGAGTTTCCCTGGAGCGTCTACGGCTACTATTTTCCCCTCGTTGATAATGGCAACCCGGTCGCAGAGCTGGTTTGCCTCCTCCATATCATGGGTGGTGAGAAATATGGTCTTACCCTGGGCATTGAGCCTCTGAAGCATATCTTTGATGAAGCGGGCGCTTTGCACATCCAGTCCAGACGTCGGTTCATCGAGGAATAACATCTCAGGGTCGCTCACCAGTGCCATACATAGAATCAGGCGCTGCTTCATTCCCTTGGAATAAGTCTTTACCAGGCTGTCCTTTCTGGGGTGAAGCCCTATCTCTTGCATCAGGCTGGCACCTCTTTCTCTGGCTAGGCTGGTCGGAATTCCGTAAAGTTGTCCCATCCGGATAGGGCGGTATAGGCATTTGCCATCTCAGGTACTACCCCTGTTACCTGCTTTGCTCTGAGGCTACCTGCCTGATATCCCAGAATTGAGGCTTCTCCTTCATCCCACCTTATCAGGCCTGTTAGCATTCTGACTGTGGTCGTCTTGCCGGCACCATTGGGCCCGAGGAAACCAGAGAACTCTCCTCTGTCAATGCCAAAGCTTACATGGTCAACTGCCAGCAGTTCGCCATAACGCTTGGTCAAATTGACCACCTGAATAGCAGCATCGTTATTCATGCTTCCACTGAACCCCGACCATATCGTCCACAAAGGTCACCTGGCTGCCTCTCTCGGCCCAATTCAGGCAGCTTGCCCTAACTGCTGCCCTGCGCCGTATTATGATTTCCTCATCTTGTATGCCCTCACGGTGATACTCAGAAGCTTCGTCATTGCCTGGCTTCGCTCGCCTTCTACATAGAATTCCTTGCTGGACAGCACCTGCACTCTCTTGAAGCCAGCCATCTTTATCTTCTCCAGATACTCTTTGTGTTCCAAAGCGCCACCGATGCAACATGCCCAGGCACTTGAGTCACTCGTTATCTCATCGGGCAGCGCTCCCTCTGAGACGATATCAGAGACTGTGAGCCTGCCGCCGGGCTTCAGGGCTCGGTAAGCCTCCTTGAAAACCTTGGACTTATCCGGTGAGAGATTGATAACGCAATTGCTGATAATTGCGTCCACGGAGTCATCCTCGACCGGGAGTTGCTCGATTTCCCCCAGGCGAAACTCAACATTGTGGTAGCCATGATTCCCGGCGATGCTTTTTGCCCTATCTACCATCTCCTCGGTCATATCCACCCCGATAACCCTGCCGGCGGGGCCAACCTTGTCGGCTGCCAGGAACACATCTACCCCCGCCCCCGACCCCAGATCCAGGACTACCTCGCCTTCTTTGAGGTCCGCCATGGCAGTGGGGTTGCCGCACCCCAGCCCCATGACTGCCTCTTGCGGAACACGCTCCAAATCCTTTCTCGAGTATCCGACAGCCTCAGCCAGCAGCGAGGAACTGGCTCCGCAGCCGCAGCCTGAGCAACAGCGCTCTTGATCCTGCTTGGCTATCTCGGCATATCTACTCTTGACCACCTTCTTGATTTCCTTTTCTTTCATAATTCACCTCCTGGCATTTATATAGCGATAGCTCTTGCATCAGAGCTTCGTAATCAATAATCAACCTGGCTAATCTGGCATCGGTAAGGTTATGGTAAACCTTCTGAGCTTCTCGCCTGTCCTTCACAATGTTGCATTCTCCAAAAACCCTCAAGCGGTGCGAAATCAGAGATTGCTCTTTATCCAGCACGCTGGCGAGTTCCCCGACGCACCTCTCTCCCTCAGCCAGCAACTTAGGTATCTGGAGCCCTGTCGGCTCCCCAACGCATCTAAAAATCTGGCTTGGTCTTCTAGTACTGCTATATGAACCTCCGTTTATGTGAACAGTAGTTCATATGTAAACTGAAGTCAAATGTCTTAAGTGGGACGCTGTATGAGATATCTAATAGACCGCCAGAAAAGCAGAAAACTGTTTCTTCAGATAGTCCCAGTGAGCGGGTGGACCAGACAAGGCTATTCTTGCTTTACCTAGAACCACATAGTACCATCGGCTTCGAGAACCAAGTCGTTGAGTGTGGCGGCGCCGACAACCTTGGCCTCTGGGATGAAGTCTCCCCGTTCCGTGCGAAGCAACTGGGTACTCTGCTCACAGACCATCAGTTTTACCCCGGCCTTTATAGCCTGGTCCATTATCTCCTTCAGGGTAGGAAAGTTGCCCTCTCTGACCGTCTCAGCAATGCCTTTCTTCACCACCGTTATCCCCAGCCCCAGGAAATAAATGGTAGCATCGATATCCATAGCTCTGGCTGTCGTGGCCAGGACAAATGGTGAGTAGAGACGCTTTGGTGCATCGACACCGCTTGTTTGAACGTAGAGAATGTGCTTTTTCCCGGACATAGTACCCTCCTATTTTGCTTTTTGTATGAGCAATCTCAAACCTTCCTTGGTCTTCTCTATTTCAAGTATCTTCTGCCCGGTCCGCCTAGCCCAAGCCTTGAGGTCCTCTTCAGCAGCCGGGTCATCCGCCAATACTTCCAGTATCTCGCCAATGGCAAGTCTATCCATTTCCTGCTTTGTATTTAAGACTGGCATCGGACAATAGAGACCAATGCAGTCCAAGGTGTGATGAGCCTGCTTGGGTGACTGGGAATCTGCCATAATTTAGACCTCTTCACAGGAATAACATCTTACACCAGGATGTTGTATGTGACTTTTATCGCATTCTGACTTCAGCGGAAAATGGTTCTTAACCCTTAATCGCCGCCCCACAATGAGGGCATACTCTGTTTTTGCGGGGCAGGGGCTTTCGGCACCTGGGGCAGTAGAATGTGGTCACCTGGCAAGTCTGGCAGTAGGGGAAATCCGCCTCCATTATCACCTCGTTACAGTAGGGACAACAAAGATGCTCCTTTCTCTCCTTTCGCTCCGTCATCACTTCTTTCCTCCTTTTTTCCTCTTGCTCAGGTAATCCTTTATAGCTTTGTTTAGAGCCTGGGCACCCAGGTTGGAGCAGTGAAACTTTTGCTTGGGCAGTCCGTCCAGCTCATCAGCTACTGCGCGGGGAGTGATTTTCATCGCTTCCTCCAACGTTTTGCCCTTAGCCATCTCACTCACTATGCTGGAAACCGCAATAGCTGCCCCGCAGCCAAAGGTCTTGAATTTAACGTCTTCAAGTCGGTTTTCCTTGACCTTAATGTGGAAGGTCATCATATCTCCACATACTGGGTTGCCTACTTCCCCAACGCCATCGGGGTTATCAATCTCCCCGACATTGCGGGGGTTCATGAAATGTTCCATCACCTTTTCGCTATAAACTGGCATATTACTGGCCTCCTTTGCCGGTTTTGGTAAATCTAGCATAAAGTGGCGACATCTGCCGCAATCTGTACACGATGGGAGACAGCACTTCAAGGATATACTCTACATCTTCAGGGGCATTGCTCAAACCGAAGCTGAAGAGGAGGGAACCCTGAGCCAGCGCATGGGATAACCCCATGGCAATGAGCACATGTGAGGCTTTGAGCGCCCTCGAGGTGCATGCCGAGCCACTGGTGACAGCGACCCCCTGGCTGTTCAACAGCATAAGCATTGCTTCGCCTTCAATGAATTCCACGCAGAAGCTGGCATGTCCAGGAAGGCGATACCGAGGATGGCCGGTGACCACCACATGGTCGATCTTGGCTGGCAATTCTGTCAGCAAGCGGTTACGGAGCTGGGTAAGGTGCTTTATTCGAACTTTCATGTGGCTCCTGGCCAACTCGGCTGTCTTGCCCAGACCGACAATGGCCGGGACATTCTCTGTGCCGGCACGCCGTCCCCCTTCCTGCACTCCACCATCAAGGAAGGGCATAATGCGCACCCCCTTCTTCACCCAAAGGGCGCCAACTCCTTTGGGACCGTAGAACTGGTTTCCGGCCAAGCTCAAAGCGGCTACCCCTAGCTCCTTTACATCTACGGGAATCGTCCCTGCAGTAGCCACAGCGTCAGTGTGGAAAATCACACCTTTTTCGCTGGTGACTTGGGCAATCTCCTTTATTGGCTCTATAGTACCCACCTCGTTATTGGCGTGCATAATGGACACCAACACAGTGTCTTTCCTGATGCTACGCCTCACATCCTCGGGGTCAACCATACCATACTTGTCTACCGGAACCAGACTCAGCTCAAAACCCCATTTCTCCAGAGTCCTTGCTGAGTGCAGCACTGAGAAATGCTCAATAGCTGAGACTACTATATGCTTGCCTTTGTTTTGTTGCGCCAGTGCCAGACCTTTGACGGCGAAGTTGTTGCTCTCGGTGCCGCTGGCGGTGAAGATTACCTCGTCAGTATCGGCTCCGATAAGCTGAGCTACCCGGGCTCGGGCATTCTCCATCGCTTGCCGTGCTGTATCTCCCCAATCGTGAAGACAGGATGGGTTCCCAAAATCCTCTTCCAAAAAGGGCAGCATCGCTTCACGAACCTCAGGGAGAAGGGGAGTCGTTGCGACATTGTCCAGGTATATCTTCTTCATAGCGACACCTCCTCAATAGTACCCCGATAGAACCAAGGTCTCAAACTTGTCATGATGACTACTATCAAGCTCAGGGATAAAGCTGACGTCCTCTATCGTCCTCAACAATGATGGCATTTTCGGGACAACTCTCAGCTGCCGCCAACAGGATATCATCGTCAACCGATGAAGGGTCGAGAACCACTGCCTTGTTCTCGTGGTCAAGT
>JBBIMO010000026.1:1283-15687 GCA_037444365.1 Chloroflexota bacterium | reverse complement strand
AAACCCGATGGGTAGATGACACACCCTGCACCGAGAAGGAGCAGAAGGAGCAGGAGTACCGGGACTACTTCTGCGATGCCGATGAGGGGTGTTTGTATGATGTCACCGGCACCCGGTGGGTGGATACCGGCAATACCAGACCAGAATACACTGATATCCTGGACTACTATCGGAGCCTGCACGGATCCCGGGATGTGGTCGACACTCTGGATCTTCTGGCTGCTGCCGACGACTGGATTGAAAGCAGCTTGACGCCTTGTTTCCAGGAGCCCATTACCACGCTTCAGTTGCTGCAGCTCGCTGATGAGTGGATATTGGGTTGATTATTGCTCAAGGATTGAAGAAATGAATTCACAGGTTGGCAAATCAGAAGGAGAGCGGTTTCAAAACCCTGGAAAGGAGGAAATGAGATGAGAAACATGAACATGAGAGCCGTGATTGCTTCGGTCATGGTAGCGGCGGTGCTTCTTCTTACCTTGCTTGGTGTTGCTCTCGCCGCAGACCCCACGGCTGAGGCGTCTCGCACAATAAACCCCAAGGTGGTAGAGCGAGGGCAGGTGGTGCAGATTACAGTTGTGTTCAGAAACCTGCTCAATGTGACCAGGGCTTTCTCCTTGAATGAGAGCTACCCCGCGGGGTGGACGTTTACCCGGGGAGTCGACGATGCCAGTGCCTTCAGGCCCGGCCCGCCGCCCGAGTGGGTCTGGTTCGGAGTGGGGGCGAATGTGACCAAGACGGTTACCTATAACCTCACCGTCCCCATGGATGCAGCACTGGGAAACTATACGATCGTGGGCGTGGTTATTGGCAACAACATCACCAACCCCGTTGGTGGTGACACCGTCATTACTGTGACGGCGATGTACAACCTCACCATCTCCAGCACATCCGGCGGTTCAGTGACCACACCGGGCGAGGGAGTCTTCGCCTATCAAGCGGGAACGATAGTTCCCCTGATAGCCAGCCCGGATTCCGGCTACCGGTTCGTGAACTGGACAGGTGATGTTGGCACTGTTAGCAATGCCAGCGCCGCCTCAACAAGCATCACGATGAACGGACACTACTCTATTACCGCCAACTTCAAGCAGATGCCCACAGTTACCACTCAGGCTGCCACCGCGGTCGCCACCGACTCAGCGACGCTGAATATGCAGTACACTGTGGGAGGCTACAGCCCGGTCGAGGTGCGCTTCGCCTACAAGAAGTCCGCTGACCCCACCTGGTCTTATACGGCCTGGGTATCTAAGACAGCAAGCGGCGCCCATGCTGCATCGCTTAGCGGGCTCAGTTCCAGCACCCAGTATGATTTCAAAGCCCAGCTCAGGTACGACAGCACTGTGATTGAGGGCGCTATTCTGAAGTTCACCACAGGGACACCTCCAGTGTTGCCTGGTGGCTGTTTCATCGCGACCGCAGCCTACGGTACGCCCACCGCTAAACAGATCGATGTGCTGCGAGAGTTCCGGGATGTCGTGTTGCTGAAAAGCACCGTGGGCTCACAATTCGTCGCTCTGTACTACAAGTTTAGCCCTCCCGTAGCGGATTTCATAGCGGGCCATGAGGTTTTGAGGACCATGGTCAGGGAGCTACTGGTTGAGCCCGTTGTTCGAGTGATTGAAGCTACAGGACATATGTGGCAAAACTAGGGCGCATGTTCAATCAGGTGTGTGAGTTACAGGCACTTGCCTAGGACCTCACACCTGTCATAGCCGGGAGTCGGCCGCGCCATCCAATACCAGGCACGGCCGACTCTTCTATCGTTCTTCTTCTCACCCGGGGAATTCGCAACAGCATCTGAGGCGTGAGCCTCATAAGGCATATATCGCCATCGGCCTTCGCCAGATTCAGTACAGGCTTTCGATCCATCTCTTCGAAACTCGGGAGTTCCATATGAGACCGTGCGCGAAACTATGAAAGCGCCTCCGCAATAAGCCGTAGGAGAAACGGCGCATTACCAAATTCTAGACAAAGCAGTACCAAAACGGTACCGACGGGTGATTCCCATGTGACTGGATGATTGTTACAGTTACATACATAAGAATTACCAATACACAGGATCAAAGGAGGTGTATTGTGAGAAAGATGAAGTATTTAGCCATAGCCATAGCACTGTCACTGAGCTTCAGCTTGGCGACAGCAGTACCGGCGATGGCAGGGCCGGCACGGTACAGCCTCACCATCTCCATGACGCACGGGGGGTGGATAGCGCAGCCTGACGATGGGACGTTCATCTATGACGAAGGAACAGTGGTCGACCTGATGGCGATTCCCGATCCAGGCTACCGGTTTGTCGCGTGGACTGGTGATGTGGACACCATTGCCGATATCTATGCTGCCACGACGACCATTACCATGAACGGCGACTATTCCATCCACGCCGCCTTCTATAAGTGGTATTTCCTCGCCGTCACCACCACACAGGGAGGCTCGATAGCTGAGCCCGGTGAGGACATTTTCGCCTATGATGAGGGGGCGGTAGTCAACCTGGTGGCAATTCCCGATGAAGGCAATCGGTTTGTCGAGTGGACCGGTGACGTTGGCAGCATTGATGATGTCTATGCTGCCACGACGACCATCACCATGAACGGCGACTATTTCATCACTGCCAACTTTCAAAAGCTGTCAATTCCACCGCCCTGGGGAATTGGTGGCTGTTTCATCGCGACCGCAGCCTACGGTACGCCCACCGCTAAACAGATCGATGTGCTGCGAGAGTTCCGGGATGTCGTGTTGCTGAAAAGCACCGTGGGCTCACAATTCGTCGCTCTGTACTACAAGTTTAGCCCTCCCGTAGCGGATTTCATAGCGGGCCATGAGGTTTTGAGGACCATGGTCAGGGAGCTACTGGTTGACCCCGTTGTTCGGGTAGTTGAAGCTGCGGGGGATGTCTGGCGGAACTAGACCAAGCTAGGAGAGATCAGAACGGCAAAGGCTTGGGCGGGGCTTGTCCCCGCCCAAGCTTTTGCTCATTTTGCGCCTCGCAAGGATGACCTCTTCAAATCAAGGAAGCTCACTCCGAACAGGAGCAAAGCACTCGCAGCAAAACCGATGAGGCCGAGGTCTCCTTTGAGAGGAACGTCAAGACCCGGTATCTTCCCCAGCAAACCTATTGTTCCGCCGCCTATGAGGGCAGCCAGGGCTCCCTGTGGAGTCAGGTGCAGTCTATCCTTGCAGAATCCACCGATTACGGGAACAACCAGGCCACAGGTGAAGATGGTGTAGGCGAAAAGAAGGGAAGAAATAACTCCCTTCAGAATCATCGCCAGCCCCAGTGCCAGCAAGCCCAGAATAACGATATTGAAGCGGGTAAGCAAGATAGTTTCCTTTTCGCCAAGTCCGGGACGGAATCGCTTGACTACATCCTCTGTCAGGATAACACCCTGGCTGAGCAGACAAGTGTCTGCTGAAGACATAAGAGCAGCAGTGAGCGCAGCAAGTACTAACCCGCCTAGCCAGGGAGAAAGAACCCCGCTTATCACTTGAGGAAAAGCCTGCTCGGGGGAAATCTGCGGATAAAGGACCTTGGCGCCCATCCCTATTAACACGATGGCGAAAGCCAGGGGGATGAATGCAGCGGCAGATAAAAGAGCGGCTCTTTGTGCTGTTCTCTCGTTTCGGGCACAAAAAAGCCGGGTGTACATGTCCGGTCCCACAACATAAGTTGCCCCCACCAGAATCAGAAGCGATAGAAGTGCCTTCCAGGAGAATTGTGAGCTTACCGGAAAGGAAAAGTAGGACGGGAGCAGAGAAAGCCTGAGTCCGCCTAATCCTCCCACCTGGGGAAAGAGGAATGCTAGAGCGACGAAGACGCCTGTGTAAACCATTACCGCCTGGAAAAGGTCAGTGCGAATTACCGAGAGCTGCCCACCTATGACGGTGTAGGCAACAAAAACCACGGCAAAGATGACCATCGAAAGAGCACCGGAACCTATCCCAAGGATGGATAGGACCTTCCCGGCAGCCACAATCTGTCCGGCTACTATGCCTGTCCAAGCAATAACGATGAGAATAGAAGCTGCCAGGCTTACGCGGCGGTCATACTGTCTTTCCACGAGCTCGGGAAGCGTATAGAGAGCAGCACGTCTCACCTTCTTGGCGAAGAAGACGCCCAGAATCAAGAGGCCAAAAGCGCCAACAAGCAGCCACCAGGCACCGGTCAAGCCTCGCACGAAACCCAGGCCAGCCATTCCTACGGTCACTGAGCCCCCTACTGCGGTGGCAACCAAGGATCCGGTAACAAACACCACACTGGCTTCACGCTGAGCAACAAAGAAACTGTTTTGACCGCTTGCCTTCTTCCCCACCCCTAGCCCTATGCCTATCATAGCCAGGGAGTAAAAGATTACTATGATGAGTGGAATCATAACCCCCTTAGATGGATGCAATCGCCGACAAGAACGCTCCTTAACGAGCCGTCTTTGCCTTCTACCACGAGTGCTCCCGTGGCATCGATATCTATAGCCTGTCCTGTCATTTCTTCGCCCAGGCTTATTATCCGGACGCCTCTGTTTAACGTGACGGAAAGCCTCTTCCATTCTTCCAGCAACTCTGCTCCCATCAACAAAGGCAGCCATCGCTCGATTTCCGCTATCAATGCGCTCAGAAACTCTTTCCTGGGGACTTTCCTTCCCAACACATCCGCCAATGATGTCGCCGTCTTTTCAAACTGCGGGATGGAAGTGTTGGCGTTTATCCCTATTCCGACGTTGACGAAGTTCACTACATCCATTTCAGCATCCATCTCCGCCAGTATGCCACACACTTTCCTGCCTTCAATTAAGACGTCATTCGGCCATTTCAATTCGGCATTCAAGCCGAAGAGGTTCCTGATTGTTGTGGCCACGGCAAGAGCAGCCATCAGATTTACCCTGGGAGCATACGCCGGACTTATCCTGGGACGCAAAATGAGAGTGAAATAGATGCCTCCTTGCGGCGAAAGCCATTCTCGACTCAATCTTCCCCGTCCACGGGTCTGAGCTTCGGCAATCACAATTGTTCCCTCCCTTGCTCCCTTCTTAGCCAGCTCTCGTGCTGCATCCATGGTCGAGGCAATCTCCGGGAAGTAGTGGATTGTTTGCTTCAGATCGGGGAATTCGTAAGGGAGCAGCAAATCCGGAGAAGAAACCAGCCTGTATCCTCTAGGCGAAGCCTCTATTGAGTAACCGACCTCTTTCAAGCCACTAATATGCTTCCAGATAGAGACTCTGGAAATGCCCAGCTGCCTGGAAAGCGTCTCGCCAGAAACACAATCACTGCTCTCCCGCAGGGCTTTGAGAATCTGAGATTTCATCATGTTAACCTTGATTTCCGCAATGTTAACCGACGTACCGATTCCCTGTCAACCGGCTGCTGTTTGACTATTTCGCTTACAAGGGTTATCCTTTACGCGCTGATGGAGATTACCTGGCTAGGGCATTCCTGCTTTCTCATCAAAGGGAAAGAAAAAACTATCATAACAGACCCCTGTCATCCTGACCTGGGCTATAGTATCGGTCAGCCTAAGGCGGACATAGTGACATTGAGCCATTTTCATCCTGGTCATAGCTACACCCAAGTGGTCACCAATGACCCCAAACAAGTAAAAAGCCCCGGGGAATATGAGATAGGGGGAACGTTTATCACAGGGTTCGCCTCTTTTCACGACGATAAGAAAGGGGAGGGACGGGGCAGGAATACCATTTATGTTATCGAGATGGACGACATCACTTTATGTCATCTAGGTGACCTGGGACATGCCCTGGACTCGCATCTGGTGGAGGAAATAGGAGATATAGGCATACTGTTTTTGCCCGTCGGAGAGGTGTCAACCATACCTGTTGACACGGCTATGGAAATAGTGAGGCGGTTGGAGCCTCCTGTCGTCATCCCCATGCACTATAAGACCAAGGCGTTCACTGGCAATCTCACCCGTGTGGACAAATTCCTGGATGCCATGAGGATTAAAGACCTGGAAGCAAAACCGAAGCTCTCGATCACTTCCTCGTCCTTGCCCAGCAGCACCCAAACCATACTCCTCAACCACACCTAAGCGCTGAGCCCAGGGTCAGCAGTTTCTCAGATAACCAGCCTTGCGGTTCTGTGTTTGGGTAGCCAGCGCTTCTGTGCGGAATCTCGAGCAGCCTTGAAACTTGGTGGCACAAGCGGGCAGCCGAGCGTCACCTCTACTTCTTCTTGAGGCTGCCAATGAAGGCATCAATGTCCATGGCAGCTAGGGTCATGGTCTGCAGCGTACCCCTTGAACCCAACGCTATTGCCAGTTTGGACACTGCCTCGTTGTTGGGGGCTTCTATGATGTTTACAAAATCGTATGGACCTAGTACTGCGTACTGGGCTAGGATCTTCGCTCCCATCGCCTCGACTTCTTTGTTGACCTCCTTGATCCTGCCGGGATTTTCTGTGATAGTCCTTCTTCCCTCGTCAGTGAGGGTTGTCAACATTACGAATTTAGCCATCTTTTACCTCCTCTGCGCTGTCTTGCGCTCCTAAGCCTCTGGCTTAAGTCCCGCTTGTGCCTGTGCTAAATGACGCTGGAATACCAGTAGGTCAACAAGTGGAGCGGCTGGCATCCTCAACCCCATTCTGCAAGTATATTATACACTACCCGCCAAGCATAGCTCCAGAAGTTCTCTCTCCCTCTCCCTCATCTTTCTTTCTTCCCCTGGCTCTTCATGGTCGTAGCCCAGAAGGTGAAGCATGCCATGGATAACCAGCAAGGCCAGCTCTCTTTCGGTTGAGTGTCCGTGTTCTTTGGCTTGTGAGGCCGCTTGCCGATAGGAGATGATTACCTCTCCCAGGCGAGTTACACCATCGGGAGGTAATTCGAATGAAGAATCAACTCCCTTCTGAGGAAGCATAGAGAAGGCCAGCACATCAGTAGGCTCATCCACCCCCCGGTAGTCCCGGTTAAGGTGTCTTAGCCTCTCGCAATCGGTGATAACCAGGCTCACCTCATAGGGAGAAGCCACCCCTTCCACCCCAAGGACCTGCCGGACTATCCTCTTAACCCAGCCTTTGCCCACCGCAGCGCGGAATTCCTGTTCAACAAGAATCTCAATTTCCCTAGACATCGCAGTGAAGACATCATAACAGGCAATCCAGTTCGCTTCAACGAATGTAGTAAAATAACATAGATGGCTGTAACACCCCTCAGGAAGCAGTATCTCAGGGTCAAGCAGAAGTACCCCGAGGCTATCGTTTTCTTCCGCTTGGGCGATTTCTACGAGACCTTTGATGAAGATGCCAAAGTCACTTCGCGGGAACTGGATGTTGTTTTAACATCTCGAGAGATGGGCAAGGGGCAGAGGGTGCCCATGGCTGGGATACCCCACCACGCTCTGGATAACTATCTGGCTAAGCTCATCAACCGCGGCCATAAGGTAGCCATTTGCGAGCAGCTCAGCCCACCGGGCAAGGGACTGGTGGAAAGGGACGTCATTCGTGTGGTGACGCCGGGGACCGTGGTCGAGCCCAATCTGCTTGCCAGCAAGAGCAATAACTATTTAGCTAGCCTGGTTATTGAAGGTGAGCAGGCAGGGATCGCCTATGTTGATATAACCACGAGCGAGTTCGCCACCACTCAGCTTCCTGCCGAGAGGGTCATGCCCGAATTGGAGAGGCTTCACCCCAGCGAGGCTCTCATTCCCGAAGATGCTGATGACTATCCTCAATTGCCATTCACTATAAGCCGGCTTGATGACTACTGGTTTGATCTGGACATCGGCAGGGAGACTTTGCTGGAACATTTCAGCGTGGCTACGCTGGAAGGCTATGGTTGTGCCCGCCTGCCTCTGGCCATAAGAGCCGCCGGCGCTTTGATACATTATGTCAAGGAAACACAAAAGGAAACCCTGCCTCGACTAAGCAAACTAGCTACCTACTCCACAGATTCCTTTATGACCCTTGATGGCCAGACCATCCGCAATCTGGAACTCTTTCAAGGCGGCAGGTGGGGAGAGAGTGCCGACTCCCTCCTCTCCATCATTGACTTGACCAAAACCGCCATGGGCGGCAGGCTACTCAGAAACTGGTTGGGATACCCACTTCTGGACCTCGCCATATTGACTCGGCGGCAAGAGGTGGTTGCCTGGTTTTGTGAAAGTAGCCCGGCCCGACAGAAAGTCATCTCTCTTCTGTCGGACATTGCTGACCTGGAGAGACTGGTAAATCGAGTGAGTACTGGCAGGATTATGCCTCGTGAGCTGCTAGCGCTTCGCTCCAGTCTAGAAAAGGTGCCGGACTTGAAAGCGGCGATGGCAGATGAGAACGCCATGGATTGGCTGAGCGGCGAATTCAAGCCTTGCCCCGATATCGTGAACTTGGTCGCCAGGGCCATTGCCGATGAGCCGGGCGATTTGGAGGAGGGCGGGGTGATAAGGGAAGGTTTCTCTCCCGGGCTGGATGAAATTCGCCGTAACTCCAGGGATGCCAAGCAATACCTGGCTGGCATGGAGCAGAGGGAAAGGCAACGCACAGGGATTAAGTCCTTGAAAGTAGGCTACAACCGGGTGTTTGGTTACTATATCGAGGTATCCCGGTCTAATCTCAACATTGTTCCCCCAGACTACATTCGCAAGCAAACTCTGGCGGAGGCGGAAAGGTTCTTCACCCCCGAACTTAAGGAATACGAATCGCTGATTCTCAACGCTCAGGAGAAAATTGCTGACCTGGAGGCTGCCATCTTCCGACAGGTTTGCCAGCAGATAACCGCCGTAGGTGAGCAAATCCTAACCACCGCCAGAGCCATCGCTCAAATTGATGCACTTTCCAGCCTCGCTGAGGTTGCCGTGCGTCATGGTTATGTCCGACCCACGCTGACCAACCAGGATATCATTGACATCAAGGGAGGACGCCACCCTGTTGTGGAACAGAGCATAGGCACCGACAATTTTGTTCCTAACGACGCTTATTTATGCAATCGAGATAGTCAGCTTATTGTCCTCACCGGACCCAACATGTCGGGCAAATCCACCTACCTCAGGCAGGTGGCTCTAATTATCCTTTTAGCTCAGATTGGGAGCTTTGTGCCGGCAGACTCAGCGAATATTGGAATTGTTGACCGTATCTTCACTCGCATCGGCGCGCAGGAGGACCTTGCCGCCGGACAATCCACTTTCATGGTGGAGATGACTGAAGCGGCGAATATCTTGAATAACGCTACTCCCCGCTCCTTCATCATCCTGGATGAAATCGGGCGTGGCACCTCCACCTACGATGGCCTTTCCATCGCCTGGGCAGTGGTCGAGTTTATCCATAACCACCCTGAGCTTGGAACGAAGACCCTTTTTGCCACTCATTATCATGAATTGGTGGACCTGGCTGACGTCCTGCCCAGAGTGAAAAACTTCAACGTAGCAGTGGCGGAAGAAGGAAACAAAGTGATCTTTCTGCACAAGATTGTCCCGGGAGGCACGGATAGAAGCTATGGCATTCATGTGGCCCAGCTGGCCGGCTTGCCCAAATCGGTAGTCATTCGAGCTCAGGAAGTCTTAGCAGGACTGGAGAGCCATGCTGCACGGAAAGGCAACATCCCTGGCCATAAAGCACCACTTCAGATTCCTCTCTTCTCGCAGGACTCCCGGCTAGCTGATGAAATCGCGCGGCTGGACATTGATTCCATGTCTCCTCTGGAAGCCATCACCAAGCTCTATGAACTCAAGCGAATGGCTCAGGAGAACAAGGGCTCGCCATAGACCGTTACAACTCTCCCTCCCCTGGCGGGAGGGGGTTTAGAGGAAGAGGGATCTCACCCTCACCTGAGTCCTCTCCCCTCAAGGGAGAGGGTCTTTGTATGAGAATATGCGGATGGCCATGTCTTGTGAGACTGGGGCCTGACACTATTCAGAGATAGCGGTGCGGAACTCTCGCTCTGTCTGGACGTGCCCCAGAAAATCGGCGGACTCCTTGGCTATTCCCAGCGCATCCAGATGATAAAGAGAGCGAAGCAAATCCTGCTTTCCGTGAGTTACGAATTCGTCAGGAATTCCCAGTCGTTTCACCTTGACATCTGAGAGTCCGGACTTTTCCAGAAGCCCCAACACCGCGGCACCGAAGCCGCCGCTAAGAACATTCTCCTCTACTGTGACGATTCTCTTTGTGCGGCTGGCTAGGTCAAGGATAAGCTCCGTATCGAGAGGCTTGGCAAATCGGGCATTGATTACCGTGGCATCAATGCCCCAAAGAGCCAAATGGTCTGCCGCTTCCAGGGAAGGCATGACAGTAGAGCCAATGCCTATTATGACTACGTCCTCGCCTTGCTTTATCATCTCAGCCTTGCCTATTGTAAGCTCATGACGCTCGGTGGCCAGGGGAACGCCTGTTGCCCGACTCCGAGGATAGCGGATCGCTACAGGATGCTCCGTCTTCAGGGCAGTATAGAGCATGTCTTGGAGTTCATTCGCATCTTTGGGTGCGCACACAATCATATTAGGCATCAGACCAAGATAGGACAGGTCAAATATACCCTGATGTGTTTTGCCGTCGTCTCCAACAATACCGCTGCGGTCGAGGGCAAGGATGACAGGCAGGTCAGGGAGACAGACATCGTGCAATATCTGGTCAAAGGCGCGCTGCAAAAAAGTGGAATATATGGCTACAATGGGTATGAAGCCCTGGGTCGCTAGACCAGCGCCTAACGTAACTGCGTGCTCCTCGGAAATCCCGACATCGTAGATGCGTTGAGGAAACTCCTTGACCAGAAAAGATAGGCTATTGCCTTCAACCATAGCCGCGCTTATCACTACCACCTGGGGATTGTCCCTGAGCAAGCCACCAACTGTTTGAGCAAATATGTCACTGTAGGTTGGTACTGTGCCTGAGGTCTCGCTTTTAGGGGATAGACCGTGAAAGCGCGTGGGATTGTCCTCGGCCGGCTTGTAGCCCTTGCCCTTCGTAGTCAAGGCATGAATAATGATCGGTTTGTCGTGCTTTTTGGCTTGAGTTAGAGCTGTTTCCAATTCAGCAATGTTATGGCCATCTATGGGACCCAGGTAAGTAAAGCCAAGCTGTTCCCATATAACGATGGGCATGACTATCGCCTTGGCTCCTGCCTTGAGACGGCGCAATGCCTCCTGCACCCTCTTCCCTCCGGGCAAGAGAGCCAGCAACTGCCTCGCCTGTTTCTTAGCCCGCATATAGCCGCGGGCTGTTCGCACCGCATTTAGATGCCTGGCTATTCCTCCCACTGTGGGTGAGATAGACATGCCGTTATCATTCAGCACCACAATAAGCCTTGTGTCCAGATGTCCGGCATGATTCAGTGCTTCGTAAGCCATGCCGCAGGTCAGGCATCCATCGCCAATGACGGCTACCACATGGTAATCGCCGCAAGCAAGATCGCGACTCACAGCCATACCCAGAGCCGCTGAGATGGATGTTCCGCCATGTCCCACAGAGAATGCGTCGTGGGGACTCTCATTCCTGTCAGGAAATCCCGAGAGACCCTGATACTGGCGAAGCGAGGAAAATCGCTCTCTTCTCCCTGTTAGTAGCTTATGAACATAGCTCTGATGTCCTACATCCCAGACTATCTTGTCTTGCGGGCTATCGAATACCCTGTGCAGGGCAACGGTAAGCTCCACCACCCCCAGATTGGATGCCAGATGACCACCGTTTGCACTGACAGTGCTAACCAGTGACTCCCTGAGCTCCGAACAGAGTTCACCTAATTCAGCCTGGTTTAGTCTCTTAACGTCACTGGGGTCGTTTATCTCGTCCAGTATCTTGGACATTTCAGCCTCCCACTTCAGATTATAGCAGATTCCATTCTCACTGTGCTCTTGCCACTGAGATTGAGAGGCTAGGCATGCAACAGGCGCTTGAATATGCCCTTGAACCCTCCCTTCCCTTCCCTGATAGCAGAATAGCTTGTGTTGCCAAGCATCAAGTCGCATCCAGTCCTCCACGTCCCTTCGCTTCGGTTGAGCATTCCAAACGCCAGATGGGGAAAGCGGACGAACAGTCTTGCCAGCGTACGCGCTATTCTCAATTCTGACACTATCTCTTCGTCCACGACTGTCTGGTAATCCTCTAATGCCACTCTGCCGTGCGCCAAACAGCTTTCAATGGCTGGTGCCGCAAGCTGGGCACTCAGTATAGCGTTGCAGATTCCCTCCCCCGTCAAGGGGTCTGCAAACCCGGCCGCATCTCCGAGAAGCAGAGCTTTGTCTCGCCAGACGTGCCTCCCTTTTGTGCATGTTGGTATCAAGTGGCTGCTCAACCTGGTAACGGTGTAGTTGCCGATACCTAGTGAATCCAGGAACTTCTGATGGTTGCGTTTCAAATGTCTTGCCCTGGAGGCCAGAGACCCCACTCCAACCGAGAGATGGTGGCGCTTGGGGAATACCCAGGCATATCCCCCGGGAACACAGCCCAGGTCCGCCTGGACTCGCGATTTCCATTTTGCCAGTTCCTCCTCGGGCACTACAACTTCTGACTCCATTCCCATGACGTATTCGCTGTTCTCTGCCAGGCCCAGTTCTCTTGCCACCACGCTATAAGCCCCATCCGCCCCGACCACAAGCCGTGAACGAAAAACATTGTCCCCAGCAGAGGTCTCAACCCAATCACCGCTTGCCAGCACCCGTGTTACTCTCTGCCCATCCACCAGCGCAGCTCCCAGCTTCTGCGCCTTCCGCACCAGGAAAAAGTCAAATGCATCACGCATCACGGTATGTATCAATGGCTGGGAGTGCTGCCCCAAATAAGAACTGCTCAGATTAAAAGTAAAACTGATCTCGTGAATCGTGTCTTCTGCCACCTCGGAGATATCGAAATCCAGCAGTTTTGCCGCCTTGCTGGTGACCCCACCCGCACAACACTTGTAACGCGGCAGTTTATCTTTCTCAAGGAGCAGTACCCCGATTCCCCTTTTCGCTAGGTCATAAGCCAGCGTTGCCCCGGCCGGCCCCGCACCGACGACGACTACATCATGGCTCTGTTTCAAGGCCAAACACCCCTAATCAGCAGGTTAATCCAAACCTATGAGCAATTATATCACCTCGAATGTATGTTCATCCCTTCCACAGCCTGACTTCATTTGTTTCTGAAGGCCTGAGCGGACCTCACAACAATGGCTTTCAAAACAGGCATTTTGTGATTCAATAGCCCTTCATTGCATTAGATTACAAAGGATTTAGGTTCTTGACATCTCTTCTAAATAGTGGTATTCTTATAGTGCGGTATCATGCGTGATGCGTCGCAAAGAAGGTGGGACTGTAGTTGGGCAGGATTCTGATGCAAGCGGGATACAGAATGCAAGGCAGCAATTAATCGATCTTTTTCATTCCTGACCTCCTTTTGCAGATAGTAATGACGGGAGCCAATCAAGCTCCCGTCATTACTTAAGAAGCTGTGCAGGTGTTCACGATGGAAATACTGAATAGATCCATCAACACCGATACCCTAGCTCCCCGCTTCAATCAGCGACAACAAAACGACTTCATCGGCAGTCAATATCCTCAACCGCTACTGCTTGTCGGATAAGAAGGAATCACCGGGTTGACCTGTTGTAAACAGCAGGAATGTGTTATACTGGATAGTGCGAATGCAGGCAAAGTCCTGACGAAACAACAAAGGAAGGAACTAAACATGACGGCAAGTTACACGTCTCAAGAACTAGATTTGATGCTATGGCGGCAGATGTACCAGACCTACACCCTGCTCAAGCAGTGTGAGGATCGGATATATGAGAAGCACGGGCTTACCACCGAGCAATATGCAGTGCTTGTGAGCATAACATATCTCGGCGAGCCTTCCAGGATAACCGACATAGCCCACTGGCTGGAGCGCAGCACTAACAGCATCAGTATGATCGTTGATCGCATGGTCAAAGCTGGCTTGGTGAAGAGGACAAGAGACAAGATTGACCGCAGGGTCGTATTTGTGAGCAGAACCAGCAAAGCGCAAGCTCTCTTCAAGCCTGCGACTGTGGCCAGCTTTCAGGCTGTTCGGGAGATCCTGTCACCGATGCCGCGTGAAGATAAACTCAGTCTCTTAAGTCTTCTCGGAGCGCTTAAGTACGACATAATCAAGTATTACAGGCCCGGAGTGGACATAGAAGAGCTGAAGAGAGAGGAATTGCGGCAGTCAGGAAGTGTGAAGAAGTGGGTGCGTGAGTATGGCTCGGCTTCCCCGCGCGAAACCAAACGTCAGGGCAGCGAAAAGAAAAAGACGGGCAAGAAGACCTGACGGCTCAGTCAGCTTGAGAAATGTGGTTGCTGGTTAGCGTTATATCTCTGGTCTCCTTGCCGATCGCGCTTCAACTGCATTAGTTCTGGTTCTAATCGCAATCGCGGATGGGTCACACGCTGTTCTCATCAGCACATCGTACCGAGACGGGCGAGAAAGCACCTGTCAGATCAGAGAATCTGGATACTCGGGCAATCTGGTATATAATTGATATCGTTTT
>JBBIMO010000026.1:0-1273 GCA_037444365.1 Chloroflexota bacterium | reverse complement strand
GATGCGATTGTCGAGTGAATTTTACGATGTTGCCATAGTGGGGGCGGGGCCGGCGGGAAGCTCTCTGGCCTATGAACTGGCTTCTTCTGGCTACAACGTTGCTGTTTTTGAAGAGAAGAGTGCGCCAGGACTCAACGTCTGCTGCACAGGAATAATCAGCACTGAGTGTTTCAACTCACTGGGCTTGGACAAGGGCATGATACTAACCGAAGTGAACTCTGCCAGGTTTTTCTCCCCTTCCGGGAGATGCTTAAGGTTGCATACTGAAAAGGTTCAGGCCTACGTCATCAACCGGCGGCTGCTTGACCAAACACTGGCCACTAAGGCTCAATCTCGGGGGGTGAAGTATTTCTTCTCTTCCCCGGTCATTGACATTGTTCCTGGGCACGATGGCATACAAGCTGAAACCTTGTCCCCCGGAGGCGGGGCGATATTCAGTGCCAGAGCTGTCGTCTTGGCGAACGGGTTCAGGCCTAGACTGTCTCTAAAGGTGGGTCTTGGCGAAGTCAGGAGTTTCCTCGTCGGTGCTCAGGCCGAAGTTGAGGCCACAAATGTTGACGAACTGGAAGTATACTTTGGTAGGGGAATGGGACCGGGTTCATTTGCCTGGCTTGTGCCCATTTCAACAACTAAGGCATACGTTGGACTCTTGGCAACGTCTCAGGCCAAGATGCATCTCCAGAGATTTCTACTCACTTCCTTCTGCCGGGGCAGAATAGTGAATCAGGATGTGCCAATCGAGCAAAAGGCAATCCCTATAGGATCTATGACTCGCATCTATGGAGACAGGATACTGGCTATTGGAGACGCTGCAGGGCAGGTGAAGCCAACTACCGGTGGAGGGATATACTTCGGGCATATCGGAGCTAAGATTGCTGCCGCGGTGCTTGATGAGGCTCTCAACAATGATGACTTGACCGCTAGCCAGCTTTCTCGCTATCAAAAGCTATGGAAGAAGAAAATGGGCAAGGAACTCTCCCGCGGCCACTGGGCCAGATGGGCTTATGTCAAGCTGAGCGACCGACAAGTGGAAGGAATATTCAACGTGCTTGCCTCTGACGGCGCGGCTCAAGCTCTGCTCAACTCAGGTGACTTCTCCTTCGACTGGCACAGCAAGTTGGTATTGAGTTTGCTGAGACGCAGCTTCGCCTATCCCTTGCCGAGAATCAGGCGTTTCCTCTTTCGCGAGGCTTATTCATGACTCAGGCGAATTCCTTCCCCCAGCACGTCGCCATCATCATGGACGGCAATGGCCGATGGGCGAAGAAACGCG
>JBBIMO010000025.1:0-15886 GCA_037444365.1 Chloroflexota bacterium | reverse complement strand
GACAACAGGAATCTCTAACCTTATCTTTTCCTCCATCTTGACCTGATAGAAATCAACATGGACCAATTCTCTCCGGCGCCAATCTCTATCAAATTCGCGAACCACAACGGTCCTCGGTTTCTTCTCCTTGGCGAGCTTGAGGCTAACAAGCCTTGTCTGCCCGGCTTGCCTCAACACTCGCTCGAGTTCACCTGTATCGCACTGTAGTGCTAGAGACTCGATACCATGCCCGAAGAGATGCACTGGAGTAATGCCACGGCGGCGCAAGTACTTGACTTTCTTGCCCAGAACCTCTCGGTTAGCTACCTTCAATTCAATCTTGTCCATCTTAACCTGCTAATCATATCAAACCAGTCCTCTCCCTGCAACACAGTGCCTCCCTGTAATTTGGATGGCTACTCTGGAAGACCTTCAGCCGCTTCCAGCGAACTGTTCAAGAGTCTCCTCAAGATCCATAGGCAGAGGCGAAGTGAATTCCCGGAATTGCCCAGTTGATGGTAGACGAAAGCCAAGCCGGTAAGCGTGAATGAATTGCCTGTTGAGGTGAGCCGATTTGACTCCATAAATGGGGTCACCGACGACCGGATAGCCGATAGCTGACATGTGTACTCTGATTTGATGCGTGCGCCCTGTCAGAGGAGCGACTTCGACCAGAGTGTAGTTGCCTAGGTACTTCTGGACCCGATATTGAGTAGTGGCCTCTTTCCCAGCTTCCACTATCGCCATCTTCTGTCTCCTATGAGGATGTCGGCCGATAGGTGCTTCTATCATCCCTTGTTCTGGGGACAATCTACCTTTGACAAGAACAAGATATCCCTTGGTCACAGTGCGGCTTCTGAACTGTGTGGTTAGATATTCCCTGGCTGAGTCGTTTTTGGCAATGACTATGAGGCCTGAGGTATCCTTGTCTAGCCTGTGAACTATGCCCGGGCGTATCAATTCGTTGCTTGTGGTCAGGGCGGGATAATGGGCAAGGACGGCATTGACCAAAGTATGGCTGGGATGCCCAGGGGCAGGATGAACAGTCAGTCCAGCAGGTTTGTCTATAACCAGGACGGCCTCATCTTCGTAGATTATGGCGAGAGGAATTGGTTCGGCCGCAGGACGGCCTGGTGCCGGAGGGAGCTCGACTGTTATCCTATCGTGTTTGCTCAGTATCTGGCCTGCCTTTGCCGTTTTTCCGTTGACCTGAACGTAACCTTGTTGAATCAGTTTCTGCAGATGAGAGCGTGAGAATTGTGGAAGGGTATAGGTCAGGTATTTATCAAGGCGGATATCTGGAACAGATGAATTGAATTGCAACGTCTCAACTCTGGGGTTGGTGGTTGCGTTCATATGTTTTCCTAAATATCCCTGACTTCAACAAGTAGCAGATGAAGGTGAAGACGCCCACCGTCAAGGCTGCGTCAGCGATGTTGAAGGTAGGCCAATGAAAGTTGCCCCACAAACGAAAGTCGATGAAGTCAGTGACATAACCAAAACGGAGGCGGTCCATTAGATTGCCTACGGCACCTCCCAGAAGCAAACCGATAGACACCATGCTCAGGATAGTAGCTGGGGTTAGATGACGAAGAAAGAGCAAGATAATGAACAAACCAGCTATGCCAACAATGATGACAAGAAAAGTTTGGTTAGCAAGCAAACCAAAGGCGGAACCCGTATTCCTAACATGGGTCAAACTGAGGCGGTCAGTCAATGGGATTGATACCCCAAGCTCCAGGGAGCTTCTGACCCACAGCTTGCTCAGTTGGTCAAAGATAACCACGAGACCAGAGACAATCAAAAACAACCCTAATCTGGTTCTATGCTTGTCTGAGGAGATTCCCGAGCTATGGTCACCCGCCAAATCTGTCTTCCTGCCGGACGTCAAATCGTGCGCAGGACCGTTATCTTGCACCTTTTGCATCCTTTGCCTGGCTTGCTTTGCACTTCAGGCATAAACTCGCTTGAGGTATAGCTTCGAGACGAGCTTGCTCTATGGGTTGCCCACAAGAATCGCACAATCCGTAAGTGCCTGCCTCGTATTTTTGCATGGCATGCTCAACTTCGCTTAGAGACTCCTCCAGCCTCTTCCCCAAAGCCAGTCTTTTCTCTAGCTCGGAGGCTTCGTCGGCTCCCTCCTCCCTTTTGCCAAATGGACTACCTTCCTTTCTCTCTGCCGATGGTTGACCAAGAGCTCTCAACTGCCCTATCCTTTCTGACAGCTCTGTCTTCTCTTTCTTCAGTCTTTCGTAAAGTTTGGTGGATTCTATCACTCTTTGCCCTCCCTGGAATCTACAGCTGTCTAGCCCCGAAGCTCCGCACAGACGGCGTGCGCTACCGTGCTCTTGTGCGGCCCTGGGCTGGCGAAAAGACCTGCCTCATGTCAGGATGTAAGGAGTCTCCCAGTCTTTCCACGATATCATACCTAACCTTGTTAAGTTCTCGCTGCTTCTCTTCAAATTCAGTTCTGGAGTAGAGTTTTTCAGGATGCAGGTAGATGTCGTCTACATACTCTATTGCACGAGGCACCTCAAAACCCGTGGGTGAATCTACCCAATCTTCTAAGTCTCCCCTCAGCAAAGAATCGAGTATTGCCATGGTAGATTCCAACCTTATACCCATGTAACGCTCCCCTGCCCCTATGCCTCCGGTATTCAACAAGTAGTAATTCAGGTGGGGAATACCTCTTATTATCTCATAAAACATGTTAGCATGTTTAGCCCTGTCTCCAGCGACGAAGGGGTCGTAGAAGAACTCGCTTCTGATTCTCCCTGCCTGCGTTGGGTCACCAGCTGAGGACTCCATTGCCTGTCCCACAATCATCAAAGCTGCTGCCTGGTCACGGGTGAGCCTGGATATTGCTGGAGTCAGCGGCCCCCTCGTTATGAGAATCAGATTGTCAATCCTGTCCACGTCTATGTAGCGACTGGCATGCATGAAATCTCTTCTCAGTATCACTGCCCTGCCATTGGATGTTTTGCCCAAGTTATAGAAATCAAAATCCCCGTCTTCGGTGACGTGTACATTCTCGCACACAGTTTCTCGTTTCAATAGCCCGTAATATATTTCAACTTGATTCCCGGGGTTCACGCACTCTGTTTTTACGAATACTCCCCCGGCCTCAAATCCATGAAAAGAACCGTCGGGCATGAGGGTTCCGCCATCATCCTGAACAAGCCAAGATTTCTCCTTGCCCTTTCTGGCCAGGATTCTGCAGGTTGTCGTTGTTTTCCCGTTGGCACTCAATGCCACAAGCAGCGTCCTGACCAGCCGATAGTCTCCATGTGCTGATTGAAGGTAATCTTCTCTGCAGCCGGCATGCAGGAAGATTCCTCCTCTCCTGGTCTTAGCAACCCAATCCTCGGCGGCAAAAACCCCCTTTTTGTATTCACCTATGTAGTTACCATTCCTGATTATCTTGACAAATCTCCCGTCATCCAGCATAGCCAATCTGATAGTGATGTCCTTTTCCGGGAGCGACTTTGACTGATTAGATTCAAAAGCCTCGTCAGCAAAGAACAAGATATAGTACGTTGGCTTCTTGACTTTCTCCTTCGGGGCCATAAAAAGATTCCGGCCCCCATAGGCGATATGGGCAAACCGTTCAGGAACAAGGAGCCTGACCGTGGTGTTGCTAGTCTCATTGCCCACAATTCTGTCTGTGGAAATCAATTTTCGCTTTCCCAAAGCCGCTTCACACTGAGCTAACAGTCTTAGTTCATCTGCCCCGAAGGCATGGTCAATGCTGTTCTTGGTAAACATTGCTGACCTGGAGGTGGGCTCGCTTTGGGCGACGAAGTTCTCATACAACGTCTTCCTGACCCCCGGCTCTTTTTCCACAAGCTTTCTCAATTCCTCATCAGAGGGGTTATGAGTCAACCGCTTATCCTCGCGTGCTTTTTGCCAGATTCTGTCGGCGGTTGTGAAGAATTGTTCCAGTTCAAAAGCTGCCATCACGCTCCTTGAGAAAGGTGTAAGCGCGTGTTTCTGCCTTTCTGGGAATCAAGGACCAGTGTTTGCCAATGTCTATTGCTCAGACCTCACGGAACTCCCCTTCCACCGTGCCTTCTTCTCCTCCTTTAGGCTCCTCTTTGCCAGGCGGCGGCTGCTTGGGCTCCTGATAAGCAGATGCTCCAACCTTCTGAATAGCATCCGATAGCTCTTGCATAGTCCTACGAATGGCGTTCACATCTCTTCCCTGGAGAGCTGACTTCACGCTGGCTATCTTGGCATCCACGTCCCTTTTCACGTCGGCGGGTATCTTGTCTCCGTGGTCACGGAGAGTCTTTTCCGCGGTGTAAGCCAGGGTATCAGCGGAATTGCGGATCTCTACTTCCTCCTTGCGCTTAGCATCCTCGCTAGCATGTTTATCAGCTTCCCGCCTCATTTTCTCCACTTCCTCCTTGCTCAACCCACTGGAGGCGGTAATAGTGATCTTCTGTTCTCTCCCGGTGCCTTTGTCGCGAGCGCTAACATTGAGGATGCCATTGGCATCTATGTCGAAGGTCACCTCAATCTGGGGTACGCCCCGTGGCGCTGGCAGAATGCCATCGAGTATGAATCGCCCCAGCGTTCGGTTGTCGGAAGCCATAGGCCGTTCTCCCTGGAGGACGTGTATTTCCACGCTCGGTTGATTGTCCGCAGCAGTGCTGAAAATCTGGCTCTTAGAAGTGGGTATGGTAGTGTTGCGGGAGATGAGTGGCGTCGCTACTCCGCCCAGCGTCTCTATGCCCAAGGTAAGCGGGGTGACATCGAGTAGGAGGACTTCCCCCACCTCCCCCTTGAGCACGCCGGCCTGAATTGCCGCTCCCATAGCCACAACCTCGTCCGGATTGATTCCCTTCGACGGTTCCTTGCCAAAAAACTGCTTCACCTTTTCCTGCACCAGGGGCATTCGAGTTTGACCACCGACAAGAAGAACCTCATTGATCTGAGCTGCAGTCAGTCCGGAGTCCTTTAGTGCCTGACGACAGGGCTCAAGGCTTTGCTCCACCAAATCCGTTACCAGTTGCTCCAACTTAGCGCGGGTCAAGGTGATATTAAGGTGCTTTGGCCCCGAGGCGTCAGCCGTGATAAAAGGAAGGTTGATCTCAGTCTGCTGCACGGTGGAAAGTTCAACCTTGGCTCGTTCTGACGCTTCCTTGAGGCGCTGCATGGCCATGCGGTCGTTTCTCAAATCAATGCCTTGATCCCGTTTGAATTCACTGCAGAGCCATTCGATGATACGCTGGTCGAAGTCGTCCCCACCTAGGTGGGTATTACCGCTGGTGGATTTGACCTGAAAGGTGCCTTCCCCGATCTCCAGGATAGAGACATCGAAGGTGCCTCCACCAAGGTCATACACAGCAATTGTCCCCTCTTTCTTCTTATCCGCGCCATAAGCCAAAGCGGCAGCAGTTGGTTCATTAATGATGCGCAGGACATTCAGTCCTGCGATTGTGCCGGCATCTTTGGTTGCCTGCCGCTGGCTATCGTTGAAATAAGCTGGCACCGTGATCACTGCGTCTGTGACCTTGTCGCCAAGATACGCTTCGGCATCGGCCTTCAGTTTCTGCAGTATCATTGCCGATATTTCGGCGGGACTGTATTCCTTTCCCCCCATTACTACCTTGAGCTCGTTATTAGGACCACGGGTTGTCTTGTAAGATACACGCTTTGCGTCCTCTTCCACGGGCAATTCCCTCCCTGGTGGTTCTCCCCATCTTCTTCCCATGAAGCGTTTGATGCTATAAATGGTGTTCTCCGGGTTAACAATAGACTGACGTTTAGCTACCTGCCCAACTAGCCGTTCGCCAGTTTTGCTGATGGCCACGACCGAAGGGAACAGGTTTGAGCCTTCCGAGCTGGGAATAAGCTTCGGTTTTCCGCCCTCAATAACAGCAACCTCGCTCAATGTTGTTCCTAGATCAATACCTACTGCCTTAGCCATGTTAGTCCTCCTGTGAACTTTCTTCCAGATTCCTGTTCGCTTTAGCTTTGCCTACCATAACCATGCTGGGACGAAGCAGCTTGCCCTTGAATTGATAGCCTTTGCGGAGCTCGTCTATTACTATGCCCTCTGTCCCGTCCACTTGCCCCGCTGCTTCGTGAAAGTAGGGGTCGAAGCACTCTCCTCTGGCCTTGATCTCGGCCAGTCCCTGAGCTTCGAGAACAGTCTTTAGTTTATTATAGATGAGTTTCACGCCCTCAGGCCACGTTTGCCCATCAAGCTCGGCTGGCAGAGAGGCGAGCGCCCTCTCAAAATCATCCAGGATAGGTAGCAAATCCAGGATAAGCATCCTGTTGGCAAACTCGACTGTCTCCGATCTTTCCTGCTCAGAGCGTCTCGAGTAATTCTGGAGGTCTGCCTGGCTTCTTTGCCAGTTGGCCAGATATCTTTCTGCTCTTTCTTTTTCCTCGGCTAGAGCTTGCCGGAGTGCTTCAATGTCCTCAATTTGCTCAGGACCTGTTTCAACGACCTCGTCACCTTCAGCCAACGTTGGGCCTCCTTCAGACGTATTCAGCAACGGAATTGCTCAGCAATGCCGAAAGGAAATTAAGCGAGGAAATAGTCTTAGCGTAGTCCATGCGTTTGGGGCCAATCACACCCACAATGCCGCTCGCCTTATTAAGTACTCCGTATTGGCTGGCTATCAAGCTCAAGTCCTGCAAGGCTGGTTGTGGGTTTTCCTCCCCGATGACCACCTTCACCCCTGCTTTGCTGGACTCCTGGCAAGATACGTTTCTAAGCCAGTCATCCCCTTCCAGCACTTCCAGAATGCCCACGATTCTAGGGTTGCTGGCAAATTCGGGTTGACTCAGCAGCAGACGCAGCCCTTCAAGATGGGTCTCGCCATATTCCAGCTTGTCTTCAGCCGCCATAATCTCCACCAAAGATTCAGATATCTGCCTCTCTTCCGGAGAAAGGCCGTGTCTCTTAGCCAGTATCTGATTGCTGGTCATCCCGCTATTAATAGAGCTAAGCTTGTTAGCTAGCTTCGTCAGCTCATCCTGGCTCATCTTTCTGCCAAAAGACAAGACCTGGCGTCTGACTTTTGCCTCATACAGGACGACGACTAGCAAAGCCATGAAATCCTGCAAGGCTACCAAATCGAGATGCTTGAAGCGGCAGCGAACCGCCTTGGGAGTCGTTATGACAACCAGGTTGTGGACGAGACGTGCCAAAAGGGCTGCCACTGTTCTCAACCATTGCTCCAGTTCTTCTTTTGCCTCCTTAGAGATTTGATGAACCAGATACTGCTCGACGCGGGGCAGTTCAATCTCTTCCCCTATCAATTCCACATAGTAGCGGTAAGCCTTATCAGTGGGGATCGTTCCAGCCGAACGATGAGGATGGATGACGTATCCCTCTCTTTCCAAGTATGCTGTGTCATTGCGGACGGTAGCCGGGCTTACCTTCAAGCCATACTTCTCTACGATGGCATTGGAAGATACGGGTGCTGCTCTGGTGATATAATCTTCAATTATTACCCTGAGAACGGTTTGTCTTCTTTCTGTTGCAGCCATTTAGCACTCTCTACCTTTGATTGCTAAGTGGATTAATTTACCACTACAAACACGTTCTGTCAACGATACTGGGGAAACCCGTCCTGATGGAGTTTGTTTATTGACCGAGAATGAGATATTAAGTACTATTATAGCACGAATATGAGAACCGCAAAGGCGTCTTCTCTGATACAGCACGATAGCGAACTAGGTCAAATCCTGCGTTTGGAGGGGGAGAGGCAGGCAAGCAGCATAAATCTCATTGCGTCTGAAAACCATGCCAGCCGGGCGGTGATTGAGGCCCAGAGCTCGGTGCTAGGGGACAAATATGCGGAAGGATACGCTGGACGTCGCTATTATGGCGGCTGTATGTATGTTGACGAGGTTGAAGACCTGGCCGTCGGGAGGGCCAAGAAGCTCTTCAAGGCCCAACATGCCAATGTCCAGGCTCATAGTGGCAGTCAAGCCAACATGGCAGCCTATTCAGTCTTGGTGGAACACGGAGATACTGTTATGGGGATGCGCCTCAGCCATGGTGGGCATCTCACTCACGGCTCCCCGGTCAACTTCTCAGGAAGATGGTACAACTTTGTTCCTTACGGAGTTGACCCTGAAACTGAGATGCTTAACTACGACGAGATTGAAGAGTTAGCCGCAAAACACAAGCCAAAGCTGATCATAGGCGGGGCGAGTAGTTACTCTCGCATTATCGAGTTCGAGAGATTCCGCTACATAGCTGACAAAGTTGGGGCCAAGTTGCTGGTTGACATGGCTCACATAGCGGGAATAGTAGCCGCCGGGCTTCATCCCTCCCCTGTTTCCTGTGCTCATGTCACCACTTCTACCACCCAGAAGACCTTGCGCGGACCCCGGGGTGGTTTTATTCTGTGTGGCAAGGAACTGGCTTCAGCTATCGATGCTGCGGTTTTCCCCGGTATGCAGGGTGGTCCTTTCATGCATGTCATCGCCGCCAAAGCCGTGTGTTTCTTTGAAGCTATGCAGCCAGAGTTTGTTGACTATCAGAAGTCGGTGCTGAGGAATGCTCGCGTCCTGGCTTCTGAACTCCAGAAATATGGGTTGCGTATTGTTTCCGGGGGCACGGATAACCACATTGTTCTTGTTGACCTCTCTGCGCAGAAGATAAGCGGCAGGGATGCTGAGGAGGCTTTGTGGGCTGTCGGCATCTCGGTGAATAGAAATACCATTCCTTTCGATCCCAGGTCGCCGGTGATTACAAGCGGCATCAGGCTGGGCACACCGGCAGTGACCACGAGAGGTTTCGGCACGGCTGAAATGAAGCGCATTGCTTCGCTCATTGCCAGAGTGCTTTCCCTGCCGGGGGACAAGCGGGCACAGAAACAAATCCGCCAGGAAGTACGAGAGATGTGCCGGCAGTTCCCCATCCCCGGGCTCAAGTGAGATGCCTCTTCCCTACCCAGTCTTTGTTACTTGCTTCTGGAGGGGCGGTATAGAACTGAGCAAGTACGGTGGCGCGGAAGTGTTCGGAAGTACAGAGGTGGTTGACTTTGCGTTTCCGGCTACCGCTAGATTCCTGACCATGCTGAGGTGACGGGTCATAGGTCTGGATAATGTCCGAATTGAGAGTAATCCGCACGATAAAGAGGTCGTTCAGCTTTGTCAAGAACGACCCTACCATCGTAGTGCTTTTTGTTCTGCCCGCACTGTTTCCGGTTGAGAGAATAGTTGGCAACTACCTGACGTCTTGCGTCCTATTGGTCATGTTAGGGCCTTCAGAACTGGCTTCAACTCCTTCTTCCATGCCTCCTCTGCCCATCCTCCTTCCTTATCTTATCGTCGGCTTCTTACTGGGAGTATGGGCAGCGGCCGGGGCTATCCTCAAAGTAACGGGACTTGAGAAGGAAAGTAAACTGGGATTGAAAGAAGCTCTATCTGAAGGACTAAAAAAAGTCCCCAAACTCTTGATCCCAGCCATCACGGGCATGGCGCTGTACATCTTAATGATTGCCAGTATGATGATGGCGATCAGTTGTTACAGGGCTGTGACGACAGGGGCGCCGGTTCAGAGTTCTGGACTCTCCATCTCTTCCATGGTTGTTGTCATTGTGGTAGTGAGCCTTCTACTCATAGCTGGACTGTTTGTTGCCGTAAGGCTACGGCTTGCGGCTCCCGCATGCGTCACGGAAAACAACTTTGGGTTGAAAACAAGCTGGAGACTGGTAAAGGGAAATTGGTGGAAGGTCTTCGCAATCTTCTTGGTTTTTGGCGTAGCGTCAGCAGTCATCAGCCAAATACCGATAGTGGGAATATATCTCCGTGGCTTGATAGTGGAGCCGCTCGGCATCACAGCCGCTACTGTTATCTATCTCCAGTTGAGAGCAGCAGGACCGAGCGAGGTAGAGCACAAGGAATCCCTGTGATGTCTCTTTGTGCGTCCAGCACATTGAATTCTGTGCCGTAACCTTGCAAGGGGAATCCGAAGCCCGGCATGAGCCGCGGCCCAGGAGAAAAGTGACGGGAAACGCCGATGATTTCATGCTATAATCAAGTTAGTATTCCGCTAGCGAGAAAGCGATGATGGACGAACTAAAAGTATTCAGCGGCACCGCCCATGCTGCCCTGGCAAAATCCGTCTGTGATTATCTAGACATACCGCTTGGCGAGGCTGAGGTGTTCGAGTTCAGCAATGAGAACATTTTCGTACGCATACTCGAAAATGTCCGGGAACGGGACGTCTTTATCATCCAGCCTATCTGCTCCCCGGTTAACAGAAGTCTGGTTGAGTTACTCATCATGCTCGACGCCTTCAGACGAGCTTCAGCGGGGCGCATCACTGCCGTTGTTCCTTACTATGGCTACAGCCGGACTGACAAGAAAGATCAGCCCAGAGTTCCGATCACCGCTCGCTTGATTGCTGACCTGATTACTACTGCTGGAGCCAACAGATTACTCACTGTGGATCTCCATGCCCCTCAGATTCAGGGGTTCTTCACTATACCTGTAGATGAGCTCACCGCTCGGCCCCTGTTGGCGCAGTATTTCAAGGAGAAGGCTCTGAACAACCTGGTAGTGGTTGCCACTGACATCGGTATTTCTAAGGTTGCCCGGGATGTGGCAGCCAAGCTTGGAGCTCCCCTGGCTATCATGGAGAAGAGACGTGTGGGCAATGCCGATGCCAGTGAGACTCTGAACGTAATTGGTGAGGTTGAGGGAATGCATGCCTTGACCGTTGATGATGAGATTGATACCGCGGGCTCACTGGTCGGAGTAGTCAATGCTCTCTTGAAGCGTGGTGTTACTAAAGTCTATGCCTGCTGCACCCACCCTGTCTTTTCTGGTTCTGCTATCCAGAGGATAGCCGCTTGTCCGGTGAAAGAGGTAGTGGTCACCGACACCATACCTGTCAATGGTGATAAGAAGCTGAACAAGATTACCGTCTTGCCCATAGCCTCGCTTATCGGCGAAGCTATTCACCGCATCCACACCGGCTTATCGGTGGGTGCGATGTTCCAGGCATAATGCCAGCAAATCCGAGTAAGGGTTGGGAAAGGCCAAATCCTGGGCACTGCGGAAAGTTAGAAGTCAGCGGTCAGAATGACAGCGCAGAATGCAAACTCTTTGCCTTTGGCTTTTCAAGAGAATTCGCTTGGAGCTTAGAAATCAGGATTTTGGGGTTTTGATGAGCGATGCTTAAGTGGCTTAGCAATCTGATTGATTCCAACGAGAAAGAGCTGAGGCGCTCTCGGCCTCTGGTTGACCACATAAACTCGGTGGAGCCTGACTTTGAGAAGCTCAGCGACGCGGAACTCCGAGCCAAAACGGGTGAGTTCAAGGCGAGGCTGAAGGATGGCGAGAGCCTAGAGGGCATCTTGCCCGAGGCTTACGCCGCCGTCAGGGAAGCAGCCAAGCGAACCATAGGGCAGCGTCACTTTGATGTCCAGTTAATAGGAGGAATCGTGCTTCACCAGGGCAAGATAGCCGAGATGAAGACTGGTGAGGGAAAAACGCTGGTGGCTACCCTGCCCCTCTACCTCAATGCCCTCACGGAACGGGGCTGCCATCTGGTGACCGTTAATGACTATCTCGCCAAGCGGGATTGCCACTGGATGGGTCCTATCTATCATGCGCTGGGTGTAAGCGTAGCTTGCATCAATGCGCAGCAAGCCACTGGCCAACCTGCCCCTTCCTATATCTATGACCCCAGCTACGAGTCGGAAGATCAGAAGTGGAAGCTTCTCCGCCCTGTCACCCGCCGCCAGGCTTATGAGGCAGACATAACCTATGGCACCAATAATGAGTTTGGGTTCGATTACCTCCGAGATAATATGGTCTGGGATCTATCTCAATGCGTGCAGCGTTCCTTGAGCTATGCCATCGTGGATGAAGTGGACAACATCCTTATTGACGAAGCTCGCACTCCGCTTATTATCAGCGGTGTTGCTGAGGAGGCGACCAAGAAGTACTACGTCTTCGCCCAATTGGTTTCCCGTCTCAGCAAGGACGCAGACTATACAATTGATGAGCGAACTCGTTCAGTCCACCTGACCGAGTCCGGCATGACCAAGATGGAGAAGATGCTGAAGCGAGAAGGTCTGCTGAAGGCACCTGACCTTTACGACCCCTCTAATTACTTACTAACTCAGCATCTGGAGAGCGCCCTTAAGGCTCATGCCCTGTTCAAAAGGGACAAGGACTATGTGGTCAAAGATGGACAGGTCATCATCGTGGATGAATTCACCGGCAGACTAATGTTCGGCCGAAGGTACTCTGAGGGATTGCATCAAGCCATCGAGGCTAAGGAGAGGGTGAAGATTCAGCGAGAATCGGTGACCCTGGCCACCATCACTTTCCAGAACTACTTCCGCATGTATCAAAAACTGGCAGGCATGACCGGCACCGCAGTCACCGAAGCTGAGGAGTTTCACAAGATTTACAAGCTGGAAGTGGTAGTCGTTCCCACAAACAGGCCCTTGATTCGGACCGAGCACCGTGACCAGATCTACAAGGACGAGAAGACCAAATTTGTCGCCGTGGCCAGGGAAGTCAAGGAGTTATATGAGCAGAAGAGGCCGGTCCTCATCGGCACAACTTCCATTGAGAAATCAGAGGTTGTGTCTGACCTTCTGAAGAGGAATGGTATACCTCATCAGGTGTTGAATGCCAAGAATCACGAGAAAGAGGCGGCGATAATTGCTCAAGCCGGCCGCCTGGGTGCGGTAACCGTCGCCACGAACATGGCTGGGCGAGGTGTGGACATCATACTTGGTGGTAATCCCGAGGGACGTGACCAGGCGGAATGGCAGGAAGAGCACAACAAGGTGGTAGAGCTGGGTGGGCTACACATCATAGGCACTGAGCATCACGAAGCCCGACGCATTGATAATCAGCTTCGAGGAAGGGCGGGCAGGCAGGGAGACCCGGGCAGCTCTCGCTTTTATGCTTCGATGGAAGACGAGATTGTCCACCGCTTTGGCGGCGACCGGGTTAAGGGGCTTTTGCAGTGGGCAGGGATGGATGAGAATACACCCATCGAACATTCGTTCGCCACTAAAGCTATGACCAATTCGCAGGTTCAGACGGAGGGCTACCATTTCAATATTCGTAAACACCTTGTGGAATACGATGATGTCGTTAACACGCACCGCGAGGTGATTTACGCCGAGAGGAAAAAGATCCTCGGCGGCGCTGATCTCAAATCCAACATACTGTCGATGGTCAAGGATGAGATTGAAAGTCTGGTGTCGAAGCACCTCATCAATGTCGGCTATGAGCAGGAAGAGAAACAATCTAATCTATCCGGATTACTTGAGGATGTATCCGTCATCTTCCCCCTGCCTCCGCAGTTCAGAAGCGATGGGCTTTCTGAACTCAGTGCACAGCAAATTGCGGAGAAGTTGGCTGATTATGCTATTGAGCTTTACAGCCAGCGGGAGCAGGAACTGGGTCCTGAAAACATGCGAATAGCGGAGAGGCTGGTAATGTTGAGAGTCATTGACCGGTTATGGATGGAGCACCTTACTGAAATGGAGCACTTGCGTCAGGGGATAGGCCTGCGGGCTGTCGGTCAGGAACAACCTCTGGTGGTCTACAAGAGGGAAGGGCATGCCTCTTTTGAAGCCCTGCTGGCTGGCATTCAGCACGACGTCGCCCATACCATTTTCCACGTCGGGCTTGCCAAGGAAACTCCGCAAAAGAAGAGAGAAGCGGTGCCGGTGGGCAAGAGGGTCGGGCGTAATGACCCTTGCTCGTGCGGCTCAGGGAAGAAATACAAGCATTGCTGCGGAAAATAATGGGATTTCAAAGATTCCTCTCTCAGGATGAGAGGGGGTAGGCCTGCCCGCCGAACAGGTTTTTTGGCAGGCGGGGCAGTTATGAAGAAGAGAAACTGCACTATTGAAAGAGGAGGGTAAGATGCCAATTTATGAGTATAAATCAAGAAACGGTGCTCACTGCAAGTTATGCAAAGGAAAGTTCGAGGTCAGACAGGGGATAAATGATGAGCCACTGACGAGATGCCCCGAATGTGGTGCCGAGATAAGAAAGGTGTTTTCTCGCCCGTTCATAGGACGGAAGGAGTCCCTCAGCCACGAGGGACCTATGAATTATATGGAGGATATGGAGGACGGGGGCGACGACATTGGGCCGGAGGGTGACTTCCCCGAAGACGAAGTGTGGGAGTGAGGGGGCTCGCAGGAAATATGAATATTACTGAGGGAGGTAAGAGATGGGAATGATATTGGGAGTAACCAACTGCGATAAGTGTGGAGAGCCTATGAAAGGGGGACAAAACATTGTTATTATAGGCTTGAGCACCGTTGCTAGGGAAAACTGTGACTTGGGGGTTCCAGAACCCGAGATAAGATATGCCTGTCATCTTGACTGCTGGGATGGTGTAGAGGTCGACTATTAGGAAGAGAGGAGGTAACGTTGAGCGGTTATTGGTTAGTGGTAGGTTCTCCCCAAAATTGGAGAACTGCTTTTGAGCACAAGAACATTTGGGGCCTCAGACAGACACAGGTCCATCTCTGGGACAGGCTAGAGGAACGAGACACGCTGCTTTTCTATGTTACGAGCCCCGTGAGCGGCGCAGTCGGCCATGGCACTGTCCGCATGAAGTTCCGCCAGAGCCAGCCCTTGTGGCCTGAGGAGATCACAGAAAGCAAAGTTATATGGCCGTTGCGCTTCGAATTCAACGTGGAATACTGCCTACCTTCTGATAGATGGCAGACATCCAAGGTGACCTCGCCGGAACTGTTCCCTAGAGGTGGTTTTCAGGCGCTAAGCCCTAGCACAGCCCAACAGTTGGTGTCAAAGCTGGCGCCGTCGCCAAAAAAATATCATGTGACAGTGCCAGCGCCAACGCCAGTAGAGGAAATTGTCCCTTCCGACGCTCGTGAATCCCGACAGGATGAGTTAGTTATGCCTTCCCACGATGGGCTCAAACACAGACTGGTGGAAATTGGGCGACTTCAAGGGTATCTTGCCGATGATGAGTATGTCTTTGATACTGGGAGGCTCGATGTTGTGTGGAGAAGAGTGGAGCGGTCCGTGCCAACCTATGTCTTTGAGGTGCAAGTCGGCGGAGATGTATACCACGCCCTAGGAAAACTGAAGCACGCCTTCGATTTATGGAATAGCCATATTTTCATCGTTGCACCTCAAGAAGACCGCAATAGAGTTGAAAGTCTGCTATCTGGGACTTTTCATGAGATCAATCATCGGATCAAATTCATTGAGTTGGATAAAGTCGAGGAGCTTTACAAGCGCAAAAGGGCTTATCTAGACTTTGAAAAAGAACTGGGCATATAGTGTTTTCTGGAAGAGCTGAATTTGCCGAGGAAGTCAAAAGATGCTTGATAGAGACGATGTCGAAGAATTCCTTGATTGCAAACTTAAAGAGCTAGAGATAGAACTCCCCAAGGATATCTCAGAAGAACAGCTTGTAGAAGCCTTTTGCCAGTATGTTGAGAATGATTACTACGAGTGGCTGAAGGATAACTTCAAGTCTTTCTTCGGGGATGGTGAGATTGATTGGGAGTGGATAAGGGGGAGGGTTAGGGCATAGATAGCGTTTGTTGTCTAGTACGGGCACTGGTTCGGGCAGTTAGTGGTTAGTGCCGGAAAGAGGATTGGTTATGCGTGACAGGAAGCTGAAGAAAGGAAAGCAGATTATTCGTATGACTAACATGCCAACCGGCGTTGACTTACTCCGTGACCCCACTCTGAACAAGGGGACAGCGTTCACCGAAGAGGAACGGAGGGAGCTCGGACTTGAGGGGCTTTTGCCGCCATACGTCAATTCTCTGGAAACACAGGTTATGCGGGTTATGGGGAATTTCCATAATAAGCCAACAGATTTGGAAAAGTATATTCACCTCATGAGCCTCCAGGACCGAAATGAAACCTTGTTCTACCGGGTGGTCATAGACAAAATCGAGGA
>JBBIMO010000024.1:0-18501 GCA_037444365.1 Chloroflexota bacterium | reverse complement strand
CGCGGCATGCAATTATGGCACCGTATATAACTCTTATGCTACAGGCAGTGTGGCTGGCCAGCATTGTGTTGGCGGTCTGGTGGGATACAGTTATGGAGACGTGGTAAGTTGCTATGCCAGCGGCGGCGTGACTGGTGAGCATAATGCTGCTGGCGGTCTCATGGCATACAATTATGGCACTGTGCATAGCTGCTATGCTGCGGGCAGTGTTAGTGGTAACATTTATGTCGGCGGACTGATGGCAGTTAACAGTGGCACGGTAACCAATTCCTACTCCGCCGGCAGGGTAACCGGCAACGATTACACTGGTGGTCTGATAGGATATGGAGAGGGTGTTGTAAACGATTGCTTCTGGGATATCGAAACCAGTGGACAAAAAGCTTCGGACGGTGGAACCGGCAAGACCACTTCGGCAATGATGGACATCAGGACCTTCCAAGAGGTGAAGTGGGATATAATCGCCGTTGATAATCCCAACGACCGCAACACAGACCACATGTGGAATATTGTTAGCCACGGAACCTATCCCTTCCTGAGCTGGCAACCCGTTTAGTGCAATTTATGCCCGAATGCACGGGGGTGAATGGCGAGGTGCCCCCCATCACCCCCTCCCAAGCTTTCAATACGGGCAACCCTGCTTCTCTCTGTTCGCCCGCTCGCCTGGCAAGCCCTGGGAAAGACGGAGTCAACCCTTCTTCACTCACCCTGCACCCCAACGCTCTTCCATCGAGGGAGAGGGACTTGAAAGCCAGCCCACCTTCTCCCGCCGAGCAAGTTCTTCAGCAGGTGAGAGCAGTGCCGGCGGCCAAAGCCCAGTAAGCAGAAGAGTCTGCTTAACAGCAGCCGCTTTTCATCCCGAGCATAGCAAAGAATTCCCGACATTCTTCGTCGTCCCAATTTCGTCGAGACTCCTCACAATGACATTGCTAGACGCCCTCAGAACATGGAATTGACCCTGTAGTTGCGTAATTGCAATATTGTTGCATCTATCTTTGCCATCAGGTAGAATGCCACCGTGCTTCGAGATTCAATCCGAGCTTTGCAGGCCCAGGGGTACAAAGCCACCAAGCCGCGGAAGCTGGTGCTCCACATTCTGGAAGAGACCGAGAGACCGCTTTCACCTTACGAGATACAGGCGATTCTTCGCGCCCGGGGCAAATACCTGAACCACGTTACCATCTACCGCATACTTGATTTGCTTTGCCACCTCAATCTAGCTCACAAAGTGCTATCCTGCGGCGGCTTTATCAAATGTAGCCTGGACACCGCTGCCGGCTGCCATCGGTTCATGGTCTGCCAGGACTGCGGAGCCATCCAGGAATTCGCCGATGAAGAATTATGTCAAGAGGAAAGCGGGTTTGCCCGGAGTCTTGGCTTCCATACCGAGCATCATCTTTCTGAATTTTCTGGACTCTGCTCCCGGTGTTACATGAAATAGCTCCAACAGGCGTAACAGGAGGTAGATAAGGCAATGGTCAAACGCATAGCACACGAACTCAAAGAGCATGTCCCTTTCACTGCCCTGGGCGCTCTTACGGGAATCATCCTAATGGTCATAGTAGTTTTGTCCAACGCTCCACACCATGTTTCTGAGGCTGTTTTTCACGCCTTACACCCGCTCCACGTGTTATTGAGCGCGCTTGTAACGACAGCTATGTATATGAGATACAAGAAAGCCAAAATCTGGGCCGTCATTTTGATTGGCTGGACAGGCAGCATCGGCATTGCTACGATAAGCGATGCCCTGATTCCTTACCTGGGTGGTGTCTTGCTACGTGCCCAAATGGAATTCCACATCCCGTTTATCGAGCACTGGTGGATCAATCTTGTTGCCCTGGCAGGCATTGCTATCGGCTACTGGAGACAGACTACCAAGATTCCGCACCTCGGACATGTGTTACTGAGCACCTGGGCGTCCCTGTTTTTCATGACCGCGTTCGGAACCGCTGATTGGATTCCTCTTCTTCCTTTTGTTTTCCTGATTCTGTTTGTGGCGGTCTGGGTTCCCTGCTGCCTTAGCGACATAGTATACCCTCTGCTATTCGTGAGGAGGGGTCCGCAACCTGTCACACCAGAGGCGCAAGAGTTAGCCCGCTAAGAGCAATCTGCGCCTGTGCTATTATATGGGCGCATCTTTGATGACGGAGGTAGCTTGTCTGACTTGCTGAGGAAGACTGAACTGGGGATAAAACGGAGCAAGGAAAACTGGTTCAGCAAGATAGCTAATATATTCAACAGGGGATCCGTCGGGGATGAGGTGTGGGCGGAACTGGAAGAACTGCTTGTCTCCGCTGATGTTGGTGCGGAAACTACGAACAAACTCATCAGTAAAGTCAAACAGCGGGGCAAAACAGAGAAGTTGACAGACCTTTCCCGGGTAAAGGACGCTCTGAAGGAAGAGATGGTGAACTTGCTAACCGCCCCCCCATCGAGACTCTCCACACTTAGTCATTCCGAGCGAAGCGAGGAATCTCCGCAGGTTATTCTTGTGGTGGGTGTGAATGGCTCGGGCAAGACGACCAGCATTGCCAAGCTGGCTTACGATTTGACATCGCAGGGAAAGAAGGTGATCCTGGCGGCAGGAGACACTTTCCGGGCGGCAGCTATTGACCAGCTTAAACACTGGGGAGAGAAAGTAGGTGCCGAGGTCATCGCCCATCAGCCCGGGGGCGACCCCGGAGCAGTTGCCTATGATGCCGTTCAGGCTGGACACAGCCGCCATGCTCAAGCGGTGATCATCGATACTGCCGGTCGCCTGCACACCAAGTTTAACCTCATGGAGGAACTGAAGAAGATAAAGAGAGTGGTAGCCAAACACGATGCTTCAGCCCCTCATCAGGTCCTGCTGGTAATGGACGCTACCACAGGGCAAAATGGATTGGCCCAAGCCAAACACTTCACCGAGGCCGTGGACGTCACGGACATCTTCTTAGCCAAGCTTGACGGCACAGCCCGAGGAGGCATAGTATTTGCCATCTGTGACCAGTTGAACATACCCGTCTCCTATATTGGCACTGGTGAGAAACTGGAGGACATGGCTGCTTTTGATGCTGAGGTCTTTGTAGATGCTATTTTCTCCTAGATGGAAAGCGGAAGATAAATGCTTAATATAACTATAGAACCGGTTGCTTTCACAATTGGCCCGCTACATGTGAGATGGTACGGGATTATGATAGGTTTGGCGGTTGCCTCGCTGTTGGTCATGATGCTCAGGGAGACAAAGAGGCTGGGTATCCAGCGTGATATTTACGGCATTTTCTTCTGGGGCATTGTCGGCGGGATCGTCGGAGGCCGGTTGGCACACGTAGTCTATGACTGGGAACATTTCGTGGCAAGCCCCCGGGAGATTATCGGCTTTCAAGGCCTTGCTCAAAACGGGATGATTATCGGTGTCATTGTGGCAGCATTGATCTACATGAGGGTAACCAGAATGCGGTTTTCCACGCTCCTCAGTTTGGGCGACGCCATTGCTGTGGGGACGCCTTTAGCGCTGGCTATCGGCAGGATCGGTTGTACGCTAAACGGCTGCTGCACTGGCCAGTTCAGTCCACTTCAATGCTGCCCGCTGGCAGTCACCTATACCGCTCGGGATAGCATGTCTCCCCAATACTGGAATGTCCCGGTGTACCCCGCGAACATGTACCACTTGTTATGGAATCTGATAGTTTTCGCAATAGTGTGGCGGCTGCGGGGGAAACTCAAGCCTGAAGGTGCCCTTCTGTTCTTTTTCATCTGCCTTTTTGCCGCAGGTGACTTCGCCATCAGGTTTCTCCGTGTTGACAAACCAGTCCTCTGGGGTCTGCGCCAGGCCCAGCTGCTTGACCTCGGGGCAGTGGCGATATTCCTGCCCTGGCTCATTATCAGGATGCGCAGATTTCAAAAACAGGTCCCAGCGGCAGAGCCTGCTAGCGAGGCTGAGCCGGCGCAAAATCAACAAGCTTGAGGCTTAGCACTTCTTCTCCGTTCCAGTGACTTTTCTCCAGGTTGTACACAATATCTATGCGGGATGGGATTTCCTCCCGTTTCCTCTGCGACTCAAAATCCACAGCGTGCCAGGTCACATTTCCTTGTTTCAGTTTCAATCTCAGCCAATCGCCCTGGTTTCCAAAGTTACGACACTCGACCACCTCGACCTGCCGAGCGAGAAACGTCGGCTGTGGGTTCCCCGCACCAAAGGGGTTCAGTTTCTGAATAACGCTGAATGTGTCTCCAGCCAGAGCAGACAAAGGTAGCTCGGCATCAATGACTATTTCGGGGCGAAGTTCCAGATGACCTAACTTGTCGGCAGCCAGCTTCACAAGCCTTTGTTCTAACTGTGCCCAGTTTCCACGGGCTACTGTGAAGCCAGCAGCCAGGGGATGGCCACCAAAGGCGGCAAGCAAGTCATGGCACTCTGCCAGAGCTGACACAATATTGAACTCCGCTATGCTGCGACAGCTACCCTGGCACAGCTCTGGACCAGTGTTGACGATGATGGCAGGCTTGTAGAATTCATTCACGAGCTTGCTGGCAACAAGCCCGATAACGCCGATTGCGTAGCTTTCGTCACCCTCTATGAGTACTGGCAGGTGCAATTTGGCCGCCAGTTTCTCTTTCGCCCGGCTTAGCACCTCGCCGGTCAGTCTCTGCCGCTCGATATTCCTTGCCTCCAACTCCAGACCTAATAGGTGAGCTTCTTCCAGCGAATGAGTAGTCAGCAACCGGTAGCTGGTAGAGGCATTGTTCATCCTGCCGGCAGCATTCAGGCGAGGACCCAGTGTCCAGGAGATAGCCTCAGTATCAAGCTCACCGGGCCTCAGCCCGGCCAGTCTGACCATCTCTTGAATCCCTACGCGGGAGCTATTGTTGAGCTCCTTCAGCCCTTGCTTGACCAGATAACGATTCTCACCGACGAGAGTGACCAAGTCGGTAACGGTAGCCAGGACTACCAGGTCCATCAGTCTGGCAAGCCATTTCTCCCGGCTATCCTTATGAAATAGCGCTTGCAGAAACTTAAAGGCAACGCCAGCTCCGGCAAGCTCTGGATAGGGATACACTGAATCCTTTCGCTTGGGGTCAACCACAGCTACAGCCCGAGGCAGGTGTTCTAACGGCGTGTGATGGTCGGTGATAACCATGTCCATCCCCATGCCTTGGGCTTGTTTCGCCTCCTTGAGGTCAGTTACACCACAATCAGCAGTGATGACCAGACTGACTCCCTGGGCACGAAGCTTCTCCAGCGCCAGAGTCTTCAACCCGTGGCCTTCGCTGATACGGTCAGGAATATAGGGAACAACTTCGGCACCCAGCCTCGACAATCCCTCCACCAGAATAACTATGGCTGTCACGCCATCAACATCGAAGTCACCATACACAGCAATCTTTTCCCTGCCAAGCGCGGCTTTGTACACCCGGCTTACAGCCTCCGATATGTCGGGAAGGAGGAAAGGGTTACCCTCCAGCCTCTGGTCGGCAGACAGGAAAGCATCGATATCTCCCGGCTTGACACCTCGATTGTAGAGAAGCTGAGCAACCAGAGGAGACACGCCAGAGGAATTCAAGTAGTCACCGGGCACCGGGGGCAGGATTCTCCACCGAGCCGGTTTGCTCACTTTCGCACCTTGACTTAATGCCATTGGTCGGAATCGTTTACTATATCACAGGAAAGGCTTTAGCAAAACGAGCAAAATGGGGTCAACTCTATTTTTCTCCGCGCCCCTCACTGCGAGATTAAGGAAGTCAGCCGGCCTGCTCGTCAAACACCTGCTCGTCATGCAGCTACTCTGGCAGACGAGAGTTCTTTGGCAGGCGAGAGCAGTTCTGGTGGGGGGAGTGTAGGAAGAAAAATAGAGTTGACCCCATTTTGCTATAATCCACCTCAATGAGAGTAGCCATCTACACACTGGGCTGCAAGCTCAATCAGGCCGAAACAGAATCGTTGGCTAGCCAACTTAGCCATGCCGGATTTCAGCTTGTATCCCCAGGCGATTCGGCAGATATCTGCATTGCCAATACCTGCACAGTCACCCACATTGCCGACCGCAAGTCACGCCACTGGCTCAGACTGGCACGGCGCAGAAATCCCCGAGCGCTGATTATCGCTACTGGCTGCTATGCCCAGAGAAGACCTCAGGAGCTAACTCGGCTTGCTGACCTCGTAATTGATAACACGGAGAAACAGCACCTGCCTGCACGTGTGCAACGCCTCGCCCTTGACTGGAGAGGGCCGGGTGAGGGTGAAACAACACAATCCGAGGTTCCTGCTACCACTTTGAGGACCCGTAGCCTCATAAAGATTCAAGACGGCTGTCATGGCGCCTGTACATATTGCATTGTGCCCAACGTAAGACCACGAGAATATTCCCTGCAGTCTTCCCGGATAATTGACGAGGTGAAGCAGAAGGTGGCCCTGGGCTACAAAGAGGTCGTTATCACCGGGACCAAAGTTGGCAGCTACAAGGACAGCGGCGTCGGCCTCAAGGAATTGCTACAACGCATTCTTGGCGACACTGACATCCAGAGATTACATCTCTCTTCTTTACAGCCCTCGGAAATATCCTCCGAATTTCTCGCGCTGTGGCAGGACAACAGGCTCTGTCGGCATTTCCATTTGGCCCTGCAAAGCGGCAGCGAGACCGTGCTCCAGAGGATGAAGAGGAGCTACTCTCTGAACCAATATCACAGAACAATGGATCTCATCAAGGAGAAGGTGCCCCAAGTGGCTATCACCACCGATATCATGGTCGGCTTTCCCGGCGAAAGCAATGAGGAATTCGAACAGAGCCACTCTTTCTCTCAGCAAGCCGGTTTTGCCAACATCCATGTCTTCCCATTCTCACCCCGCCCTGAGACAGCTGCCGCCAGGATGGCCAGTCAGATATTAGACAGGGTCAAACAAGAGCGCAACCAGCGTATGCTGGAGCTGGCTCACGACTCCAGACGCCGCTTCCGTGAGCAGTTCCTGGGTCAAACTATGCCAGTCCTGTGGGAGCAAGAGACCAGTCGCGGCAGCGGCATCTACTCAGGGCTGACCAGCAACTATATCAGAGTACTTGCCCGCAGTAAGAAGCCCCTGAGCAATGAGATTGCGCCTGCTAAACTGGTCGCCCTTCACAATCAAGCAGTGTGGGGCGACACAGCAGAGGAGAATTCAGGTTAAGGGCAAAGTCTTACTCCAGCCACTAGATCTATGTTCATTCCAAATTAGGGATGAGGCACATTTGATCCTGTCCCTGATTTCGAGCCCTCCTTGGTCACACCCCAAGCGGGCACTCCTGTGAAGTTGTGACGCCACCGTTCCCTCATAGCTGGCGGCTATTTGGGGACTCTGCCCCAATCAGATTCGCCCGGGTTGCCGCAAATTCCCCACACCTTTGCATCAACAGGCGCGACATGATACTTTCTAGCCAGTGGCTATTCACCGAATCATCAGGCTGTTAGCACGGGAATATGGTCACTGCGATTGGCAGTCAGGCAGGGACCCTATTGACGTGCTCATAGAAACCATACTGTCACAGAATACTTCAGACGCCAATTCGGGAAGAGCTTTTGCCTCTCTCAGAGCTAGCTTCGATAGCTGGAAGACTGTCGCGGCTGCTCCGGCAGAGCATATCGCCCGGGCCATCAAGTGCGGCGGCCTTTCTCAGATCAAAGCCGCCAGACTCAAGCAGGTGCTGGAGCAAATCCAGAAGGAACAGGGTCGTATCAGCCTGGATAGCCTCAAATCTAAGACTATGGCTGAAGCTGAAGATTACTTGATGCGTCTGCCCGGAGTGGGACTTAAGACAGCTAGCTGCGTGCTGCTCTTCTCCCTGGGGAAGCCTTCGCTGCCCGTGGATACACACGTTTTCCGGGTAGCCAAACGATTGGGACTGATTGATTCCAGGGTGTCTGCAGATAAGGCACATAGCTTGCTACAGGAGCAAGTGCCGCCATCCATGGTCTACCAATTTCATGTCCATATGATAGAGCACGGCAGGAAGATATGCCACGCCCGGCAGCCCCGCTGCAACGTGTGCATCCTGAGAGGCATCTGCCCGAGCTCTCTTTGCTGATCTAGCCTTGGCGGCAAGTGATATAATGGTCAACATGGCGCAGATACTACAGAGCAAAAATCTGGCTACCAAATTCCAGATAATGGTGGAAATAGCCGCACACCAGCCCAACATACAACAGAAAGACATCGCCCCCAGATTGGGCATCACTTCACAGGCGGTTTCCGAATACATAAGGGAACTGATAAAGGACGGCTGGCTGACCTCTGAAGGTCGTTCCCGCTACAAGGTAACTAAAGAAGGCGTAGACTGGATTTTGCAGATGTCGCGCCAGCTACACAGTTACGCCTGGTTTGTGAGCAAAGTCGTGTCCGATATATCCACCACCACTGCCATAGCTGATAGCAACTTGCCCGTTGGCCACGAAGTGTCTCTCTATATGAAGGACGGTCTGCTCTTCGCCTCCAGGATCACCAAGAACAAAGGGGCTAAAGGAATAACCGTAACCGAGGCCAAGAAAGGACACGATGTCGGCATATGTAACATCCAGGGGGTAATAGAACTCGAGCCGGCCAAAGTAATCATCGGCAAGATACCCAATGTGCAGGATGGAGGTTCCCGGAGCACCGACCTTGCCCGATTGGAGAGGGAGATAAGAAAGGCGAGGCTGGTGGGGGCAATGGGCACGGAAGCCCTGGTAGCCTTAATGCAGACAGGTGTGAAGCCTGATTACGTTCATGGTGTCCGGGAAGCAGCCATAGAGGCAGCCTATTGTGGCTTGTGCACCCTGGTTGCCTGTAGCGAGGACAAGGTTTCGATTCTGGTGCAGAGATTGGAAGAGGAGAACCTGGACTACCACATCATTGACTTGAGGAAGAGATAGTCCATGCTCCATCCCTCATAGTCCTCATGCCCCCGGAACGAGCGGATTTTCTCAAATAATGACCCCCCTTGACATTTTATCCGCCGGTATTTAAAATATGAAAACAAGTGCACTTGCATAAAATCAAGTAGTTTTGTGTAACAGAAGGCGAAAGTGAACCGCACGAAAAGTTTCTACGGTCGAATCTGTGCCAGAGGCGCAAAATGGTTCCTGGTGGCACTTTTGAGCATAACTCTTGTCCTGACAGCCTGCACCACTGCCGAGCAGCCACCAACACAATACGTATTTGACGACCTAGGCAGGCTGGTCGCCATAAATGGCACACCCAAAAGAATTGTCTCTCTCGCTCCTTCCAACACTGAAATTTTGTTTGCGCTGGGTCTAGGCGATAGAGTGGTAGGAGTGACAGATTGGTGCGATTATCCTCCGGAAGCTTTGAACAAGACAAAAGTAGGGGGATATGCCGCACCGGACATAGAGGAGATAGTTGCTCTCAACCCTGACCTCATCTTAGCCGGGCACGGCAACCCTATCGAGGTTATCAATTCTCTGGCAGGCTTGGGCTTGACAGTGTTCGGCATAAAGACTACTGATTTGAATGACCTGCTTAACGATATCAGAAGGATAGGGGAAATAACCGACAAAGAAGTAGTGGCCGCGCAACTTACGTCCCAAATGGAAGGCAGAATTAAGGCAGTAACCAATCAGACCGCAGAACTGGAACAAAGGCCCAGGGTCTTCTATATCGTCTGGCATGACCCGCTGTGGACTGCCGGCTCGGGAACTTTCATCCACGAGCTGATTGAGAAAGGAGGCGGCGTGAACATCTGCGGGAACCTCACCGGCTATCCGACAATCTCGATCGAGGAGGTTATAGCCCGCGACCCTGAGATAATCATCACCAGCCTATGGTGTTATGATTGGGCAAGGAATGCGACTGAGCTTGCCACCACCAATGCTAGTCAAACGGGGAGAATCTATACATGCAATGACGACCTTGTTCAGCGCCCAGGTCCCAGATTGGTCAAGGGCCTGGAATGGTTTGCCCATTTCCTTCACCCCGAGATATTCGAGGAGCCTGAGGACTAGCCAAATGACTGGTCTCTCGTTCATGAATGGAAAGGCAATTTCATAATGAAAGAAAAGGGCCTGATTCAAGTTTATACCGGAGCCGGCAAGGGAAAGTCCACCGCTGCCATCGGTCAGGCAGTTCGTGCTGCCGGGCATGGTTTCAAGGTTGGTTTCGTCTCTTTTTTCAAGGACCCTGATGTATTCGGCTACGGCGAATACAAGTCCCTGGAAAAGCTGGGGGTGAAAACCTTCCTCTTTGCCAGGAAACACCCTCATTTCTACAGGGAACTGAATCTCGAGGACGTTCGCCTGGAATGCCGACGAGGGCTGGAATCTATCAAGGAGCTTCTTCAGGACCCATCCTGGGACATGCTGGTTCTCGATGAGATAAACATTGCCGTGCGCGATGGCTTCCTCAAAGAGGAAGATGTGCTTTCCCTTCTTAAGGCAAAGCCAGGAAAGCTGGAGCTCGTCTTAACCGGTCGCGGCGCCACAGAGAAGATTATGGAAAAGGCGGACCTGGTCAGCGAGGTGAGGGAGGTCAAGCATCCTTACAATCAGGGCATAAAGAGCCGGAAAGGCATCGAATACTAAGGAAAACAAGAGAATAGAAACCAGAATGCAAAATGACAAAGAGGAATTCACAAGTCAGTTTAGTAGGGCCTCTTTGCATTTTGAATTGCAGTTCTGGTTCCTGCCCTCTGATTTTTGATATCTATGTAGGCTTCACTTAACGATGGCACGCGCTGTATCCGGAGTGTTCACTGAGTCAGCTATTCCTCTCACGATTCGCTGGCAAAGCAGGGTCTATTCCCTGCTGGGGCTAGCGGCACTGCTGGTTGTCGTAGTCGTGTTTGCCACTACAGTGGGAAGCGTTCCCATACCATTCACCACGACCTTCCGGGTCCTCCTCTCTCAACTGCCCTTCGTTCAGATTACCGTTTCTCCTCCCGAGGTCTTTGGAACACCTTTGAGCCTGGAGATTCTGAAAACAATAATCATTGACATCAGGCTGCCCCGCATCCTTCTGGCAGGCTTAGTAGGAGCCGCCCTGGCAGTAGCTGGCGCCACTTATCAAGGACTCTTTCGCAATCCTCTGGCTGACCCTTATCTTCTTGGGGTAGCCTCCGGAGCCGGGCTGGGGGCGACCATCGCCATGCTCATTCCCTTTAGCCTTGCCTGGATGGCTTTTGGAGCCGTGCCCCTGTTTGCCTTCATTGGTGCCATAGGCGCCGTGGCTGTGGTGTATTTGCTGGCTCGGGTAGGCAAGACCCTGCCGGTCACCACACTCATCCTGGCTGGAGTGGCTCTGAACGCCCTTTTCTCCTCCACCACGTCGTACCTCATGACCATCTCCGGTGAACAACTACAGGGAATTGTATTCTGGCTACTGGGCGGGCTTTACCTGACTAAATGGTCTGAGGTCTGGGTAGTGCTCCCTTGTGTATTAGCCGGCATTATCGTCATCTGGATTCATGCCCGGCCGCTCAATGTCATGCAGCTTGACGAGGAGCAGGCCCAGCAACTCGGCATCAACGTGGAAAGGGTCAAGCTCATACTCCTGGCGGCTGCCACCCTTATTACGTCATCAGCGATTTGCTTCACCGGCCTCATTGCTTTCGTGGGCATAGTCGTGCCTCATGCCGTCAGGCTCATCTGGGGACCGGACCACAGGTTCCTGCTACCTCTATCCACGCTGCTGGGCGCCATCTTCCTCATCCTGGCTGACACGCTAGCCCGTAGCATAATCCCTCCCACGGAGATTCCAGTGGGAATAATTACCGCTTTTTGTGGAGCACCTTTCTTTCTCTATCTATTGCGCAGAAAGCGGGGGTTGGCTTTCTTCTAAAAGGACAAAACACTGTGATTGAACTGGATAATGTCAGCCTGGGCTACGACCATCGGGTCATCTTGCACAACGTGAACATGAAGGCTAAGCCCGGCCAGATACTGGGCTTGGTCGGCCCCAACGGCTCAGGCAAGTCCAGTATAATCAAGAGTATGACCCGCGTAATCGACCTATTCTCGGGACATATCTTCGTTGACGGCCGCGACGTAAAAAGCATCAAGCGAGATGAATTGGCTCGCCTTGTGGCTACCGTACCACAAAGCCCCGTCTTGCCTCCCGCCTTCACAGCCTTCGAAGTGGTGCTGATGGGACGGACGCCTCACCTTGGGCTTCTTCGCTATGAGGGAAGAAACGATCTGGCTATCGCCTGGCAGGCCATGGAGGCAACGCATACCCAGTCCTTCGCCGAGCGCAGAGTGAGCGAGCTCTCTGGAGGAGAGAGACAGAGGCTTATCATCGCTCGGGCACTTGCCCAGCAGCCCAGGGCGATGCTCCTTGACGAGCCGACTGCCAATCTGGATATAAACAATCAAGTCGAGATTCTCAATCTGGTCAAGAGCTTGTGCCTGGAGCAAAGCTTGACCGTCATCATCGCTCTGCATGATTTGAACCTGGCTGCCCAATACTGCGACTGGCTGGTCATGCTGAACGGAGGGAAGGTTCATGCTGAAGGCACCCCAGCCCGCATACTCACAGCGCCTAATATCAAGAAGGTTTACGGAGCCGAGGTCTGCGTCTATCCCCACCCCATCAATAAGCTCCCCACCACTCTGGTCACAGGCCGGAGAGATCACGAATCACACTGATACGCCACTGTCACAATCCTTTCCACTCATCCCTCAAAATGCCAAACTGCAAGACATCGTGATACTGCCCGTTCTTGAAAATCCCTTCTCTAAAACGCCCCTCCTCCCGAAAGCCTATTCTCTTGTGAAGCTTGATGCTCCGTTCGTTGTAAGCAAGTGCAGACGACGAGATGCGATGCAGATTCAGTTGCTGGAAGCCATAGTTGATTAGCAGCCGGGCAGCCTCCAGACCGTAGCCCTTGCTCCAGTAATCCTTCTCGCCTATGACAATCCCGAAAACTGCATTGTGGTCCTTTGCACTAATGCGATGCAGACCGCAATTGCCAATGGGTTTGGCTGAGGCACCCTCAACGACTTCGATAACAAAAATAACATCGCTTTTCGCCCTCGTGGTGCCCAATTCCTCGATGAATTTCTCCTCACCCATCTCAGTCATCGGTAGATAATGATCAATATACTGGACTACCTCCGGGTCGTTAAACCACTTCAGAAAACATGAGGTATCCGATCTCCTTACCGGCCGCAGGAGAACGCTCTTACCCCTTAACATCTGAATAACTCCTTTTATACTTGAGCCAGTTCTGCCGTCCTCAATCTGATGCCAGGGCGGAGACCATGCTCGCTAAATACGGCACATAATAACCTCTGCAATGGCAGATGTAAAGGAGACTCATAACAGGCTACCGAAAAGCGGCATATGTACATTCCTCCTCACTACCGAAGGCACTTTCTGGGGGCCTTCGACTTCAGACATCTTTCTGACAACGTCGTCGCATGTTTGCCAGCAAAAAAACCCTCCCGACGGGCGAGCATTATGTCCACCGCGGCCTGTCCACGCGGCACAATCAATGCCCCGCAGCCTCCCGCCACGTCATAATGCCGGACCTCTCCCCTGTGATGAGTGAATATAGGGTGTTCACGAGGGCAGGGCATGTGGTAATATTTGGTTCATTCAGGAAGAGGAGAGACCAAAGCTGGAGGAGACAATCGTCATGAGGAGGAGAAATGTCATCATCATAGGCTCCGCGGGAAGAGACTTCCACAACTTCAACGTCTTTTTTAGAAACAATGAGCGCTACAACGTAGTAGGTTTCACAGGTTCGCAGCAAATCCCGGGCATCTCGGGGAAGAGGTATCCTCCTGAGCTCTCGGGCGAACTATATCCTCAGGGAATTCCCGTCTATGCAGAGGAGGAGCTGCCCCGGCTGATAACAGAGTTGAATGTTGACGACTGCGTGTTTGCCTACACCGATGTCTCCTACCAGCAGGTGATGCACATCGGTGCAATCGTGAATGCGGCTGGTGCAACATACATGATGCTTGGTCCAAAGCACACAATGCTCAGAAGCAGCAAACCCGTTGTCGCGGTGTGTGCGGTGAGGACAGGTGCTGGCAAGAGCCAGACTTCGAGAAGGGTCATAGAGCTTCTAAAGAAGAGTGGCCTCAAAGCCATCGTTGTACGTCATCCGATGCCCTACGGCGAACTGACCAGGCAAAGGATGCAGCGCCTTGCCCAGCTGAGCGACTTGAAGAAGCACAACTGCACCATCGAGGAAATAGAGGAGTATGAACCGCATCTGATACGGGGAACCACAGTATATGCTGGTGCCGATTACATAGCAATTCTGAAAGCTGCCGAAAAGGATCCAGAAGGTTGTGATGTGATAGTGTGGGACGGGGGAAACAACGACTTCCCGTTTTTCCAGCCAGACTTGATGATTACGGTCGCAGACCCTCACCGTCCTGGACATGAGGTCTCGTACTACGCCGGGGAAATCAACCTGCGAATGGCAGATGTGGTGGTTATCAACAAGGTAGATAGCGCGACCCCGGAGAATGTGCGGACGGTGCGGCAGAGCACTGCCACAGCGAATCCGAATGCAATTGTGGTCGAGGCTGCATCAGTGATTCGAGTTCACGATCCGAAGCTTATCAATGGCAAAAGAGTGCTGGTCATCGAGGATGGGCCAACGGTGACGCATGGGGAAATGGCCTATGGCGCGGGCACCATCGCTGCCCGGCAGGCAGGAGCAGCCCAACTTGTGGATCCCAGGCCCTATGCAGTTGAGAGCATCACTGAAGTGTTCAAGAAATACCCGGGCATTGGACCAATCCTACCAGCTATCGGATACAGCACACATCAGCTACAGCATCTCGAGACGACTATCAACAGGGTTGACTGTGATGCGGTCGTGGTGGCGACACCCATAGACTTGAGCCGAATAATTGACATCAGAAAACCACGCACCAGAGTTTCATACGAGCTTCAGGAAGTTGGAAAGCCCAATCTAGAGGACGTATTGTCTGAGTTTGTGCACAATCGCAATCTCCCCCAGGTCTCCGGGAATGACAGGCGTCGGGGTACGACGCCTACCCGTCGAAACGCGCAGCAGGGAGAGAAGAGACGATGACTGGAAACAAGTCTAAGACCTTTGTCATCGCACTTGGTGGCAACTGCATCCTCAGAGCAGGGCAGAAGGGAACCATTGAAGAGCAATATGGGAATCTGAGACAAACGGCCGAACAGTTGCTTGGCTTGCTCAGCAGCGGAAATCGCATCGTAGTCACTCACGGCAACGGACCGCAGGTAGGCAACTTGCTTTTGGCCAGCACGATGGCGCAGGCTGTGGTACCGCCCATGCCGCTCGATATCTGTGTGGCCGCTACAGAAGGCTTCATGGGCTATATGATTCAGAACACACTGGCTAACTGCCTGAGACAGGCTGGCAAGCCGCACAAGATCACCACTGTGGTAAGTCAGGTTGTGGTGGACAGAAACGACCCTGCCTTCCAAAGCCCCTCCAAGCCGATAGGCCCCTTCTACAGCGAGAGTGAAGCGGCGAAACTCCGGAATGAGAAAGGGTGGCACATCGTCCCCGACAGCGCGCGAGGCTACAGGCGCGTGGTCGCTTCGCCCATGCCCGTCAGCCTGCAACAGGCGAGGATCATAAACAGTATGCTGGATGCGGGCGAGATAGTGGTCGCCGTGGGAGGTGGCGGCATCCCCGGCGTCAGAGAGGACAACCGCAATCTGCGCGGCGTTGAAGCCGTAATTGACAAAGACTATGCCTCGGCTCGCCTGGCTATTGAGGTAGATGCTGATGTTCTGTTTATCCTTACCGCGGTGGAGTATGTATATCGGGACTTCGCCACACCACAGCAGAAAGCCTTGAATAACCTGACCGTGGCTGAATCAAAGAAGCTCCTGGATGAGGGACACTTCGGGAAGGGAAGCATGGAGCCAAAGATACGGGCAGCCATAATGTTCCTGGAAGAAGCCAATCCTGAGCGACGGCGCGAACGGGAGGTCATCATAACTCTTCCCGAAACCGCTCTGGCGGCACTCCAGGGCAAGACCGGCACGCGCATCACAGCATAGAGGACATCAACAGCGGTAGCTCACATAGCCCGGGCAACACACAGGCGGCCTCGAATCCAAACAGAGTCACCCTGTTTCGCCGCCTTCTCTCCAGCTCTGGCTAGCTGCGAGTCAGATAAGTCTATCCCCGTGATATTGTAACCTCGTTTGGCTGATTCAAATGCCCCTTGATAGCATTGACGAGCAACGCTGTTTCTTCAGGATACTCATCCGGTGGGGCGAGGGTGAATTCGGTCCAGGCGAGGTCACTACAGGCACGCCGTCCGGGACTATCTTTCGTAGCCATTAGCTTCTATTGGAAGTATTCACAGCGCCTGACATTTCTCACACCAGTAGATGCTGCCACCCATGTAAGCTTCTTTCTTGATTATCGTTCCGCAAACGGGACAAGGCTTGCTTACAGTGTTCTTACACATTATGGTCTTATAGCCTCCGGGATAACCAAACAGATCCAGTTCAGTATCCCTTCCTCCTTTGGACGCCATAGCAGAAATGGTCGTCTTTACGGAATTGAACAATGCCTCTATGTCTCCGTCAGAGAGCGAACTGACCTTCTTCTTCGGGTGCATTCTGGCGTTGAAGAGGATATCCTGCAAAACGCCATTGCCGAGTCCGGGAATTCTTTGCTCACTGGCCAGTAAGCCCTTCAGGCTTAGCTTCTGAATCTCCGGCCCGGATACTATTCCATAGAAATAGTTCTTGTCGAATGCCGGAGTGAGCGGAGACGGCTTCTCTTTGGCGACCATGTAGTAGATGTTATCCAGTTCACCTTCAGGGAATGCCCCTAAACCACCATACATTTGAATCGAAAAGCTCAGAGCCGAACGACCTTCAAATTCAAGCAATAGCTGGTGTTTGGCAGGACGCGGATCACCCTTATCATGAAATCTTACGTTTACACCTTCCCCGAACAGGATATTGACGTTTTCAGTGTTCATTTCCACCATACTGCCAAGCGGTCTGGTTCTCCCGATGGTTCTGCCAATAAGCAGGTCAGAGTAAGTTGATGGCTCTCCATAGTACCATGCCAGTTTGTGAGGGGTGTGCACCGCTATGATACCGGCAATACGCTTTCCGAAAACAGCATCATTAAGCTGGCCTGCAATGCAGGCAGCCTCAGGCAGTTCGATCATAAGACACCTCCGAGGAGCTAGGTCACCCTCATATCAGGTTGTGTTCCTACCCGTTGCTCCAAAGATCGAGTCGCATTCTCTACAGACGCGTCGCTGGATGTGGGTGTGACTGCTGTAGTCAGCCCTTCTTCTGCTATTCCTACGTAACTCCTGGCTGTTCCGGTAACGGATTTGATAGTGAGCCCTGTCTGGCCTGCAATCCGGACTTCCTTCATATTCCGAAATCCAACTCAAACGGAGAACCGACCGCCCACAACTACACACAGGATGTATCAAGGGAAGACGATTTCGTACAACTGGTGGCGATTGCAAGTTGCGGAGGTAAGGTCGTAAGCTACAAACCCAGTCTTCAGCTTCACATTTCCCACTTGCTTTGCGAACGCCTGTGTAATGTCATTATGTATTAACTTCCATGAAATTGCAACATCATAACTCGCCAATAGACGCCACGTTCCCAGCAATCACCCGCCATCACTTTCACAATACACTACATCTTCCAGAGCAGACGCGACTCCCCCAAATGTCCTGACAGGTTCTCAAGGGCAAGCACAGACCACCATCGACCAAATGCACCAACCGCTAGGGCCCTCTGCGTCGAAATGTGCAGCCACGATGGGTGGAAATGCTCCATTGTCCCAAGTTTGATTGCTACCCGTGTAAGAGGTCTTCACCCAGCTCATTACCGTAGACATCGGACACTCAATATGGTGGGATCTTGAAAAGGAGGTGACGACATGGGTCACGATGTAAGGTTCACCGTGCCTCTGCGCCCACCGCAGTACAAGGATATCGAGTTTCACGTGAAGAAGGACGAGGCCACCCTAGGCACCTTGAAGGTCAGCCGAGGGGGTGTAGTTTGGCGCCCTAGAGACTACACCTATGGCTATTTCCTAACCTGGACCAAAATCGACGACGTGCTAACACACCACCACACTTCAAAGAGGGCGTTATAAACCCACCGCGAACCCAAGCACACCCTGAAGCCGCGTATAGCAGATCCACAAATGCTGGAATCGCCCAATTGCGGTTTGCAGCACACAGTCACCCTTCCTCGACTGTCAATGCGACTACAAGGAAGATGAGAGCTGCCATCCCTTTTCGCTGGACAGGAAAGCCAGCCCACTGCCACACCAAGCGGTCACCCCACGCGTGCCAGCATTCTGTCAATAATCCGTCAATAAACGGCACATCACCCCCGACCATCAGACACCACCCCACGGACCAACCCGCTCTCCGTCAACTGACACGAGTGTTCTACTGTGAACGTGAAACCACACGCCGCCACGCCCACCTACGAACTTCGAGAGCTACCCCAGATGCCGCGCCCCGGGCAACCGCAGGTCACAAAACGTCAGATTGTGTGAGGGTTTCGCCGGTGCCTGCTGTATCACATCCTTGCCTTCAGCA
>JBBIMO010000023.1:0-29658 GCA_037444365.1 Chloroflexota bacterium | reverse complement strand
CCGTTGGCGCGTAGACAACGCAATTGCCTGCTCCAATACACAAATCTCTATCCACTCTTACCTTCACAGCCTGTCCTCGGCAATTTGGCCGGATTCATCTACTTCTTCTCCCAAGTTGGGCTTTGGCATGTAAAGCCCAATTTGCTTCTACCGAAATTCGCTTGGCAGATAACTTGTTTTGATCGTACCGCACATCATACCGCCGCTGAACTAGGCACCGTCTCTCATCATAGCTAGTTTTGCCTTCAGGGTTAGCTTCTGGGGCGGCTCTATCTCCTGAACCGTATCCTCTCCGATGAAGAGTTTGGCTATCACTTATCCCGGCCATTTCGTAGTTTTCGGTGCTCCTTTAACATACACTTATCCATGACCACCATTAGTCCAGCTTTTCCGGCCCGCGCGGCTGCTTCCTGGTTTATCACTCTCTCCTGCATCCACACTGCCTTGGCTCCTATTCTGATTGCCTGTTCTATAATTGGCGGTACCTCTTCAGAGCGGCGGAAGATGTCGACTACGTCTACCGACCCTGGAATGGAGGCAAGGTCGGGATAACAAACTTCCCCCAATATCTCCTTTTCCGCCGGATTCACAGGAATCATCTTGTAGCCTTGCTCTTTTAGATAGCTGGCTACCCTGTAGCTTGGTCGGTCGGGTTTCGGGGAGAGTCCAACCACAGCAATAGTGCGAACGGAGTTCAGAATCTTCTCCTCGATGCTCATCTCTTTATTCGCTTTGAGGCATGTTCCTTAAGGGCACGGTAGAAGGCAGCCCAAAAGGGGTCAAGCAATGGATGTTCCAGCTTCCTCTCTTTTCCTTCTTCTACCAATATCATCCCGTGCCGGGGATTCGTTAACTCCCCCACAATTGAAGAGGAAATCCCTTTCCGGGACAAAGCCGCTACCATTTCCTGCGCTTTGTGCTCCCGACAGGCGATGATTAATGTTCCTTCGCTAATAGAGGCATAGGGATCAATGCCAAAGAACTTGCATATGTCTTCTACACAATCCTCAACTACGATGCGCTCCTTTTCTATCTTGATTCCCAAATTGGCGGCTTGCGATAGCTCAAACAAAGCACCCCATATACCACATTCAGTGGCATCGTGCATAGCCGTAACACCTTCTTCCCTAACTCCCACACTGATCGCCGTCATTGCATCTTCTACCACCGACATTTTATAGAATATCCTCTGGGCCCTCTGGCTAAAGTCACGACCAAAATGCTCCTCGATAAGTTGCGGAAACATAGTTCCTAATATGCCCGTTGCCTCAATAGCCGGGCCCTTGGTGATTACTATCTTATCGCCCATCCTGGCCAATTTTGGTGTAACATACTCAGCTTTTTCCCCAACACTGATCACCGTAGCACCACCTACCATAGGATAGTGACAGTTTTCATATCTAGCAGTGTGACCGCACACAATCGCTATTCCCAGTTTCTCACACTCCAGGTGCATGGTCTCCCACACTATCTCCAGTTGCTCCCTGGTCATCTCTATGGGCAGATTCAAATCTATAGACAGGAATTTGGGTTTGAGTCCACAGGTGACAGCATCAGAGACCAGGATATGAATAGCAAACCAGGCAGCTCTTTCCCAACCATATTCAGGAACAATAAACACGGGATCTGTAGTTAGGGCTACTGCTTTGTTCCCAATTTCCACTATCCCCACGTCCACCCCGTGTTGAGGTCCCACCAACACCAGTTGACTTTTCGCCCCCAAACGGGGGTATATGATTTCGTTAAAGATTTCTGGAGAGATTTTGCCGATTTCAGGGAGTTGGCTCACTTTTTTGCTGTCGCTCTTCTCAGTTGATGCGTTCTTGATGCTCTTCTTCATTTACCATCTCCGTGACCATGGAACCGGTAGCGGTGGCCACTCCGCAGTCGAATGTCTTGAACTTGGCGTCAACAATGATACCGTTGTTGACCCTAATGTAAAGCTCCGTAATATCGCAGCAGACGGGATTCCCGACCCGCCCCGCACATCGGGGTTCTCCATCTCCCCCATGCTCCGGGCATTTCTGAAGTGCTCCATCACTTTGCGGCTGTACAACGACCAGACATCAGGCATTCTTTATTTCACCCTTTATTCCAATCATAACGGCTCCAAACGGAATGTCCTTCCCGCTTTTGCTTAAAGCCTCTCGGGCAACACGAACCAGACCGTAACAGCAGGGGACTTCCATGTGGATAACCTTCACACTTTTGACGTCTGAACTTTCCAGTATTCTGGTAAGCTTGTCTGTATAAGCAGTAGTGTCGTCAAGTTTGGGGCAACCTATAGCAATAGTTTTTCCCTTTAACAAATCAGGGTGAAAATTAGCGTAGGCGAAAGGGACGCAATCAGCCACCAGGACTAAATCCGCATTCTGGAAATACGGAGCATGTGGTGGAACCAGATGAAGCTGTATCGGCCATTGACGAAGTTGAGAGCCAATCCTTGCTTCGGGCTTAACTTCTTCTCGCCTTTCCCAATGCAGCACTTGGGCGGCAGGACAGGAGCTTATTCCAGTGTGGGAATGGTATTCAGGAAGTTCGCGTGCATGCTTTTCCAGATGCTCTATGTGTTGTTCTGGAAGCTCAGGCGGTTTCTCTCTAATATGCGCTATTACCCCCTCTTCATCATATTCCTCAGCTTCCTTTTGCTCGATAGTTAGCGCCCCGCGTGGACACTCACCAAGACACGCCCCCAGCCCATCGCAATAACTTTCCTTCACCAATCTGGCTTTGCCGTCAACAATCCGAAGGGCTCCTTCGGGGCAAGAAGGGATGCAAAGTCCGCATCCGTCGCATTTTTCCTCATCAATCTTGATGATCTTTCTTTTTACTTCTGCCATTCAATCAACCTCCTTTAGCAATTCCATAACTTCTTCTTTTATGATCGCCAGCGTCTTACGATACTCTTCTATATCTTTCCCCTTGGGGGCTGGGATATCCCAATCAATCCTCCATGCATCAGGGATAGCAGGACATGCCACTGCACAGCCCATATTGACTACCACGTCAATTGGCTCCTTTTCCTGAATGCCTTTGGGCTTGCCGTGCCAGAAAATATTCTCCTCCTTTAATACCTCCAATGTTCTGGGGTTCACTTCCCGTGCCGGGTGTGTTCCCATACTCACAAACTCAATATTGGGCCTGTTACTCAATTTCCTGGCCAACGCCTCAGCCATCTGGCTCCGAGACGCGTTCTCAAGGCATACGAAGGCAATCCTTTTCCTCTTCAATTCTCTATTCGGTACTCTTAAAAAGTGGGGACATAGCTCTCAACTTGGCGACAATTCCCGGCAAGACCTCTAGCACCCGCTCCACCTCTGCCTCAGTATTTTCCCGCCCCAGGGTAAACCTGAGCGAGCCATGAGCTCGCTCAGGGGGAACCCCTAGCGCCAGAAGCACATGGGACGGTTCCAGGCTCGCCGAGCTACAAGCTGAGCCGGTAGAAGCACAGATGCCCTCTAAATCCAGATTCAAAATCAGGGATTCCCCTTCTACAAAATCCACACTGACATTGACGTTGTTGGGCAGCCTTCTTGTGGGATGACCATTCAAGCGGATGTGGTCAATCCTCTCCACGAGACCTCTAATTAGCTTATCCCGAAGATAAACCTGCTGTTCTGCTTCCTTTTCCATCGCCTGCCCGGCCAGCTCCGCCGCCTTGCCAAACCCCACGATAGCCGGGATATTTTCCGTACCAGCCCGGCGCCTCTTTTCTTGCTCGCCCCCGTGTATCAGAGAAACCAACCTAGTGCCTTTCCTGACATACAGCGCCCCCACTCCTTTGGGTCCGTAGAACTTATGCGCTGAAAAAGAAAGTAAGTCCACCTTAAGTTCATCCACATTCACCGGGATATGGCCCACAGCCTGCACGGCATCAGTATGAAAATAGACCCCGGCCTCCCTGGCAATCTCGCCTACTTCTTCCACAGGCTCTATCGTGCCCACTTCATTGTTGGCCTGCATGACCGAGACAAGGATAGTTTTGGCGGTAATGGTCTTCCTGACATCGTCAGGGGCAATCAGGCCGTATTTATCTACCGGCAGGCAGGTTATCTTAAACCCCCTTCTCTCCAGAAACTTGCACGCCTCCAGCACCGCATGATGCTCAATGGCGGTGGCAATGATGTGATTCCCTTTGTGCTCACTAGCATAGGCCACACCTATCAGGGCGAGACTATTCGCCTCCGTTCCTCCGCTGGTAAAAACAATCTCCTCGCTCCGAGCGCCGATAAGCTTCGCCACCTTGGCCCTAGCCTCTTCTACAACTGCCTTCGCCTCTTGTCCATAGGAATGGATGCTCGAAGGATTGCCAAAGGACTCGGCGAAATAGGGCAGCATAGCCTTCACTACCTTGGGATGGGCAGGCGTGGTGGCAGCATGGTCAAGATATATTCTTCTCATCTAACCTTCTACAATACCTCCGACGATCGGGTCAACTCTTATCCCTTTGTCAATCACCCCGGCAATTCCACGCTCGACATCCTCACCTTTCCCCTCCAGCTCAAGAATCACCCAATCCTTATGGCCATTTAGATCAGCGCGATGGATATTGGTCACTACGTCACCTGCTTTCAGAAGGTGTATGACCGCCGTCTCAGCCGCCATGCCGGTGGCGAAGGCAAAGCCTACCTTCCCCCCTTCAAGCTGAACGATAGTGTCCTCCAGAACTTCCCTCGTTGGGGTTGCCGTGCGTGAATAGTCATAACCTCCTGTCCTGCCCACATCTTCAAAGGCAAAGGTTGATGTCTGATAGATAGGCGTGGATATGGCGCCAAACGCTCTCTCTGGTTTATCACCAGCGCGAATGGCTATGGTTTCAAGTCTCATATTCCGCCTCCGTGCCTGAATACCGCTTCTACCAGCAGCTTTTCAAATAATTACCTCTCGGGAGACGTCATGCTAAGAGCACTTTCTAGCTTGCTCAAGCGCTTCTCCTGTTGATCCTGTTCCCTTAAGACGGACCGGATGGCTTCTGCCACAGGGTCAGGCAGATTGCCATGTTCCAAATCCACGAACGGCTTTCGACGGTGTTCGACAATCCTGCCTGGGACTCCCACTGCTGTAGCTCCGGGCGGCACTGACTTAATGACCACCGACCCCGCGCCAACTTGAGCGTGATTCCCTATAGTGATGGGTCCCAGGACTATGGCGCCAGCTCCTATCACCACATTATCGGCAATGGTGGGGTGGCGCTTGCCCTTTGTCCACGTTGTACCCCCCAGTACCACCCCTTGGTACAGCACCACATCGTCTCCAATCTCGGCGGTCTCTCCGATGACCACCCCGGCTCCGTGGTCAACGAAGAACCTCTTGCCGATTCTGGCCCCAGGGTGGATCTCAATGCCAGTCAGAAAGCGACCAACATGGGACAGGAGACGAGCCAAAAATCGTAACCTGTGTCGCCAGAGCAGATGAGCAAGGCGGTGAAGCCACAGAGCGTGGAACCCAGGATAGCAGAAGATAACCTCTAGCGTACTCCTTGCTGCGGGATCCTTGGCAAAAACCGTTTGAATGTCTTCTCTGAATGTCTTACACAAGATGCTCGCCTCCTTACTTTTCAGGGGCTTGATACTAATGGCAAAGCTCCTGGAAGAGCCAGGTGGACAGGTAGCGCTCGCCAGTGTCAGGCAAGACCACCACGATAAGCTTGCCCTTATTCTCACGTCTTTTGGCTACTTCCAACGCCGCCCAGGCTGCTGCGCCTGAAGATATTCCAGCCAATATCCCTTCCTCCTTAGCTAGCTTCCTGGCCATTACTCCAGCATCTTCATTGGTAACCCTGATAATTTCATCAACCAAATCTAGCTTGAGAATTTGGGGTATAAACCCGGCGCCAATACCCTGGATCTTGTGAGAGCCAGGCTTGCCCCCGGAAAGAACTGGTGAATCAGTTGGCTCTACAGCAATAGCTTCAAATTCAGGCTTCCTCTTCTTTATTACCTCAGCCACTCCCGTGATTGTTCCTCCCGTCCCCACACCCGAGACCAAGATATCCACTTGACCATCGGTGTCCCTCCAGATCTCTTCTGCGGTGGTGAGCCGGTGTATTTCGGGATTCGCCGGGTTCTTAAACTGCTGGGGCATAAAACACTTCTCTGGATCCTCCGCCACTACCTGCTCAGCTCTTCTGACGGCCCCGGGCATGCCTTCGGCACCGGGGGTAAGCACCATCTCAGCACCAAAGACGGCAAAGAGTTTTCTGCGCTCCAGGGACATGGTATCTGGCATGGTCAGGATGAGCCTGTATCCTCTGGCGGCGCAGACGAAGGCGAGAGCAATGCCTGTGTTGCCGCTAGTGGGCTCAACGATTACCGTATCCTTGTTGATCAGCCCTTTCTCTTCGGCATCAACAATCATCGATACCCCGATTCTGTCCTTCACACTCGCCAGAGGATTGAAGGATTCAAGCTTGGCGACCACCTCTGCCCCTGCTCCTTCGGTTATCCGGTTCAGCCTGACCAGAGGTGTGTTCCCGATTAGCTCAGTAGAATCCCTGGCTATCCCTCTGGTCAGCTTTGGTATCTCTATTGTCTTATACCGCAGTTTTTCCACCTTTTGAGTTATCTTTGCCATTTTTGTTTTCCTTATGATCGCAAATTTTCAATACATTGCGTTCGTGGGGCAAAAACACTAGATGTAATACATCTCCGCCCCAGCTTGGCCCTTTTTCCTTTGCCGCTCAATCAAGGCTTGCAAGGTTGTAGCCTCCAAGACTCCATTCACCACCCTCTTCATCTCACTCCAGATATCCCGGGTAGCACAGAAAGTAGAACGGTGGCATAATGCGGGATCATTGACACAGTCCACTGGTGCAATGGAGCCTTCGAGAAGTTGAATCACCTCGCTGAGCTTGATTTCCGAGGGCGGCTTAAGTAGCTGGACACCACCCCGAGCTCCCCGGGTGCTCTTTACCAAGCCAGCAGCTACAAGAGGGCCGATCACGTGTTCAAGATAGGGCAGCGAAATCTCCTCCCTCCGGGCGATATCCTTTAATAGAATTAGCCCTTCACCCTGATGGATAGCTAAATCCAAAAGTGCCCTGAGTCCGTATCTTGCCCTGGTAGAAAGTTTCATTTGTCTCGCCCCGGATTGTTGACTAAAATAATCAACTTAGTATACAATAACAGCCGGTGATAAACTTGTCAAGTTTTGATAAACTAGCTGACCTGAGATAGGATTCACTGAACAAGGATGAGCCAGTTGTCAGTCACGTCACGGGAGAGGCATATGAAAGTGTTTAGTTCCCTGACCGGAAGGGAGGAAGATTTTCATCCCCGCGGCGACGTGGTGACCATGTATGTTTGTGGCGTTACCGCTTATGACGACTGCCATATCGGGCATGCCATGGCTTACGTGATTTTCGACGTGATAAAGCGCTATCTGAGGTTCAAGGGCTACAAAGTCAAACACGTTCAAAACTTCACCGACATAGACGATAAGATCATACAGCGTGCTAACCAGCTGGGAATGCCAGCAGCAGAACTGGGTGACAGGTACATTGCCCGCTATTTTGCCGACATGGACGCGCTAAACATAGAACGAGCCGATATTTATCCCCGGGCAAGCCAGGAAATCCCGAAAGTTATCGAAATCGTCAGTGGCTTGATCGCTAAGGGCTACGCATATGAATCTGATGGGAGCGTCTACTTCCGCGTCAGGAATTTTCCGGACTACGGCAAGCTGAGTCATCGCAACTTGTCGGATATGGTTTCACAGATGTGCACCTATGAGGAAAAGAAGGAGTACCCTTTAGATTTTGCCTTATGGAAAGCCTCAAAGCCTGGTGAGCCTTTCTGGGAAAGCCCTTGGGGCAGGGGTAGGCCGGGCTGGCATATAGAGTGCAGTGCTATGGCGTTGAAATATCTTGGCAACAGCGTTGATATCCACGGTGGCGGACAAGACCTTGTCTTTCCTCACCATGAAAATGAGATAGCACAATCAGAAAGCTTCACTGAGGAAGTTCCTTTTGTGCGATACTGGCTACATAGTGGGCTATTGCAGCAAGACAAGCAAAAAATGAGTAAGTCCACTGGTAATCTAGTAGGGCTTAGGGAGGTATTGAGACGCTTCAGTCCAGATGCCATCCGCCTTTTCTTCCTGAGTTCGCATTACAGGAGCCCGCTTGCCTATAGTGAAGAAGCTCTGGAGGCAAGTGAGAGGGGTGCTGAGAGATTACGCCGGGCGTTGAATCATGAAGCTAATTCAGGCACAGGAGTCACCATGCTAAGTGCAGAGCTATTTGAACAGCAATTCGTTGCAGCCATGGATGACGATTTCAATACTGCGCAGGCTGTAGCAGTGCTGTTCGAATTGACGAAAGAGATAAACCGCGGTGCTGAGCAGGGTGTGAATGTGACCGAAGCACAGCATATCCTGCTCAAGCTGGCAGGCGCCCTCGGGCTAACTCTGAAAGAGAAGGCATACCTCACACCCGACGCAGAAGCATTCATAAGTCTCCTGGCGTCTGTCAGGGATGACTTGCGCCGAAACCAGAATTGGCAGCTAGCGGACAAGATTCGAAAAAGATTGGCCGACCTGGGAGTGACCCTTGAAGATACCCCTGAAGGAACGAGGTGGAAGCATAAGGGATAGGTATTGCCCCTCATGGGTGTGGAGAATTGCAGAAACTGGCGCACAGAAGTCATTCTAGCTAGCCCCCTGCTTTCCTGCCCTCTGTAGGAAGCTGTCACAGTCTTCAAGTGTTAATGGAAACTTAACATTTGGATGCTACACTTCGATTGATTTTTGTATTGACGCCTTACCTCTGTTATTGCGATGGGTCGATATTATCTGAAAATGCTTGGGAAAGGGTTCCGAATTCCAAGGAATGCGAGGCCCTGACAGGTCCTGGCTTGCGATGGCAAGAAAGCAAGGGATCATGCCGGTAGCTGGGCAGCTACTGTAATTCGGAGTCCAGGAATGAGACCAGGGACAGTTCTGTGATATAGTGTTCAGCAATGAAGTTGCCGGAGGCAACCGGGTGTTGATGAGTTTGTTGCAGCGCGGAAATTTGCCTCCGATTTTGTCGGGGCAGCTGGAAACTAGTAAGACGGCTGACTAACGGTGAAACGAATTATTTTAGTGCTTGTGGCTAGCCTTCTGGTGTTAGGGCTAGTTCTGCCGGGCTGTGGCGAAGCAACCCCCAGGCCTGTACTCTATGTCTTCGAAGGCGGAAAGATCATTATCGGCATAGTCGGCCAATTGAATTCCACGCACGGCACAATGCAGTGGGCGGGCGCTACGCTGGCCCAGGAGACAATCAACCGCAATGGTGGGGTAGACATAGGTGGTGTGTCCTACATCCTGGAGTTGGTTCCCGTAGAGACCGGGGAAGAGACCGTGGACTCCACGGGTCTCACCGGCGTACTGAATCTTACGGCGGCGATAGACAACGTGGACTTCATTCTTGGCGGTTTGCGAGAAGAAGCAGTTGCGGTCTATCGAGATGTGGCTATGACAAAAGGGGTGATGTTCATCAACTGTGGAGCTGCCGCAGAGACGCTACAGCACAGCGTGGTCAACGATTACGCTGGTTATCGGTTCTGGTTCAAGGGCACGCCGTACAATGAATATTTCTGGGGCCAGAGCGTTGTAAGGATACTGGGAGCCGTAGCGACGAAGCTCAGAGAGGAAATGGGGGTAGCAGCCAACTATACGCTGAATGCCACCATAGTCGCTGACAATCTGGCATGGGCCTATAAGCAAGTGGTGATTATTACGGAACTTCTAGAGAATATGAATATTCAGCTTGTGCGTGCCCCATACTGGGTAGATGCAGATGGAAACGGGGGTGGCATGCAGAATGTACTGATGTCAATAGCAGGCTTGGATCCCCAGTTTGTCATCCCAATATTATCGGGGCGTGCTGGCATTGTCTATGATGAGTTGCGTCGATCTTATGTGCCGGATGCTATGTCGGTAGGCATTAACCTGATGGCTCAGCTTAAGAGTCCTTGGAGTGCTAACCTTACCACAGCTCCCCCCGGTGGCCCAGCGTGTGCCTATGAGGTCATACTGGATACTTGGGCGGAGGGGCTATGTCAGACCAACAAGACGGCACCTTTCCTTGCCGCGTTCATGAACTCCACCTCAGGCGAGTACCCACTCTATACCGCGGCTACCCATGATGCTCTTTATTGCCTGAAAGCCGCCATTGAGGCGGTGGCGTGGTACGATGTGACTAATGGGAAAGCATACGCGAAGGCTGATGATATTATTAGGTGGCTGGAAAACCCGGCAAATGCCCAGGTGACCACGACTGGCAACGCTACTTACTATCCCAGGCCAGGAACGACGGCTGCCGGGAGGCCTGCGCTCACGGAGGCTCAGGTGCGCTCGCTCTATGATCTTGGTAGCTATAACCATACGTATACGTATGATGCCAAGGACTGGACAATGCCGGCACATACCACTCATGACCTGGTCTATGGTCCTGGCCGGTTGACTGGCATTGGTGCCCAGTGGCAGTGGGATGCAACGGCCGGTAGGTGGAGGAAAGTCGGCGTCTGGCCAATGTACTTCGGACAAAACGCCACGGCAGCTTTGACTGACCAGTACGGCTGCTGGAACTTTGCGTACAATGGCACGAGGGCCCTCGTAATACCACAGAATGTGATCAACCACCACAAGCCGTAGGCCACTCGGCGATACTTTGGAAGCCGAGGCTGTCTTTCCCACGCTAGCCTCTAGTAAGAAAGTGTCAGGCTTTTGAACGTTAACGGAATCATAATGGTCAGGTGCTAGACTTCAATTGGTTCTGCTTATTGCCGTGACAATCACGCTCTGCCTTTTCGAGGCTGGCTTTGGTTAGTTGAACCAAGCTCCAAATGGGAAATCCTGAACAATATCAAAACCCAAAATACAAAGGCTCAAGACGTTCAGGGTTCTGAGCTTTTCTATTTGGGATTCAGCCAGGGAATTGCCACGGCCTGACAAGTCGGGGCTGGCAACGGCAAGGAACCGGGGAGCTCCCGTTGGCAAAAGTCCCAAGTGGCTAGACATTGATTACCGATGGGGGTATACTGGCTGGCGTGTTTTCAAAGCTGCTTAGGTGACCAAAAGGAGGCTGATCAAGAATGGATGAAGTTGCTATTTCACGTGCCATCGTCGAAAGCTACATGAAGGACTTCATGGGAGCTATGCAGGTTGATGTGGCTGTTGTTGGGGCTGGGCCGTCCGGACTTGTTACCGCATACTATCTGGCTAAGGAGGGGGCAAAGGTGGTGGTATTCGAGAGACAGCTTCGCGTGGGTGGGGGCATGCCTGGGGGAGGGATGATGTTTAGCCGCATCGTCCTCCAGGAAGAGGGGAAGCAGATCTTGGATGAGTTTGGCGTGCCAACCGGGAAATACCAGAAGGGATACTATGTTGCTGATTCACTGGCGGCTGTTTCCACTATCTGCTCGGAGGCGATAAAAGCCGGGGCTAAGATTTTCAACTTGATTAGCGTTGAGGATGTGATGATTCGTGAAGGTGACAGGATAACCGGGCTTGTTTTGAATTGGAGCGCTGTCTCTTGGTCGAAACTCCATGTGGACCCCTTGACTGTAAGGTGCAAGGTGGCTGTGGATGCCACCGGGCATGATGCTGAAGTGTGCTCTACCGTGGTGAAGAAGATCGGTCCGAAGTTAAGGACAAAGACGGGTGAGGTGATGGGAGAGAAGTCCATGTGGGCTGAGAAGGGTGAGAAGGAGATATTGAAGAATACCAGGGAGGTCTATCCCGGGTTAGTGGTTGCAGGTATGACAGCGAACGCCGTTTTTGGTTCTCCGAGGATGGGAGCCATCTTTGGTGGCATGCTTCTGTCTGGCAAAAAAGCTGCTCGAGTGGCTATCAAATTGCTTTAGCAAGACCGAGTTCGCTATGGTCAAGACGATAGCGGAAATCAATGAGAAAATCAGAAAAGGCAAGGCTGTCGTGGTCACTGCCGAGGAAGTGATCGATATCGCCAGAAAGAAAGGCACAAGCAGGGCAGCCACGGAAATTGATGTCGTTACCACCGGTACCTTCGGTCCAATGTGCTCCTCGGGTGCCTTTCTCAACGTCGGGCATTCGAAGCCCAGGATGAAACTTGGTGGCGGCAAGGTTTATCTCAACGATGTCCCGGTCTATACGGGGATAGCTGCCGTGGATGTCTTCCTAGGGGCGACTGCCATTCCCGATGACGATCCCAGAAATAAGTTCTACCCAGGGGAGTTCAATTATGGTGGTGGCTACGTGATACAGGAGCTGGTAGCGGGGAAAGACATAGTTCTTACCGCCACCGCTTACGGCACAGACTGCTATCCCAGGAAGAAGCTGGAGACCCTGATTAACGTCAAGGACATAAACGAGGCTATGCTATTCAATGTGCGAAACGCTTATCAGAACTACAATGTAGCGGTGAACGTCTCCGATAGGATTCGCTATACTTATATGGGTGTGCTCAAGCCGAATCTGGGAAATGCCAATTACTGCAGTGCGGGGCAACTCTCGCCACTGTTGAATGACCCATGTTATGAGACCATAGGCGTGGGGACGAAGGTTTTTCTGGGTGGTGGCATAGGCTATGTAGCTTGGCATGGTACGCAACACAATCCAGCTGCTCTCCGGGCTGACAATGGTGTGCCGCGGCGGGGTGCAGGAACACTGGCTGTTATTGGTGACTTGAAGCAGATGAGACCTGAGTGGTTAGTCGGGACCAGCATGCTTGGTTATGGCTGCACATTGACTGTAGGTTTAGGTGTGCCGATACCCATACTGTCCGAGGAGATTCTCCGCTATACTGCAGTGAGCGATGCTGAGATTCTGGCTCCTGTTGTGGACTACTCTGAGGCTTATCCCCAAAGAGAGCCTGACGTTTTGGGAGAACTGAGTTACGCTGAGCTCAAGAGCGGCAGCATCAGAGTCCAGGGAAAAGATGTGCCCACAGGTTCCTTGTCCAGCTATCCCAAAGCCGTGGAAATCGCCGGTATCCTGAAGAAGTGGATAGAGAGTGGTGAGTTCTTGCTCACCGAGCCTGTGGCCCCGCTGCCTGGAGCGGAGTCAGGCGTAACCCTTAAGTCACTCAAAGAAAGACCGATATCTTAGACAATGACAGAGCTCAAATGGCAAAGAGGAGTTTTTTGTTTTTGGACTGCTCGCTAGTGCTTGGTAGGTGGGGCATTTGGGCCTTGTTTGTAGTCTTGGTTTACTTACGGGTTAGGATGCCATAGAAATGAATGTCTCCCGCAGAATAGTGCTGCACTTCCCGCCCAATGTGACAGGGCAACCGGTCGTCTGTCGTCTGGTGAAGGACTTTGGCCTCACCTTCAATATCATCAAGGCTTCAATATCACCGGGACAGGAAGGCTTACTGGTTCTGGAGCTAAGCGGTGAGCGGAAGAACTACGACAAAGGCATCAAATACCTCGCCGACACCGGGATAGAAATACAGTCCTTGAGTCAGGATGTTGTGCGTGACGAAGCCAAGTGCACTCATTGTGGGGCTTGCGTTACCATCTGTCCCACTGAGGCCTTTACTCTGGAGCCCAAAACGAGGAAAGTTCTGTTTGACCACAATAGATGCGTTGTCTGTGGGCTATGTGTCAAGGCTTGTCCTCCTCGAGCGATGATAGTGTATTTTTGACCACAGGAATTCATAAGTCAAAGGTCAACAGAAATGACAAATCAAAACGCAGCAGTTTTTGCCTTTTTGCATTCTGAAATAATTCGTCAGGATTAGACATCAGGATTTCATATCTGGCAATGTATGAGCCACGTTTCTACCGCCACTGGATCAAAGACAGCGATTTGGTTTCCTTCGAAGTAGCGGCGAAGCAAACGGACCTATACATCCGCTCTCGGCGCAATCTGAAAAGCAAAGCTCTCGATTCCGTACTGAAGCATCGTGGATCTTTGGAGACGTACATTGAACGGCACCCTCTGTTTCTGACCACGTTGGAGCCTTATCAGGCTGAAGTTGAAGCCCCGGCCATAGTCAAGGAAATGGCTAGAGTCTCTCAGTTAACAGGCGTTGGCCCTATGGCAGCGGTAGCTGGCGCCATCGCTGAAGCGGTAGGCAGGGATTTGCTTGCCTTCTCGCCAGAGGTGATTGTGGAGAATGGTGGCGACATTTTCCTGAGAGTATCTAAGGAGCGGCTGGTGGGAATCTATGCCGGACAATCCGCTTTTACGAGGAAGATTGCCTTGGAAATTACGCCGCGGGAAACACCACTGGGCATATGCACGTCTTCGGGGACCATAGGACATTCCTTAAGCTTGGGCAAAGCTGACGCCGTTATTGTCCTTTCTTCATCGACAGCTTTGGCTGATGCCGCAGCCACAGCGTTGGGCAACATAGTCAAGGCAGCAGATGATATTCCTGAGGCAATGGAAAGAGCTCAGAGTATGGAGGGGCTACGGGGCGCGGTCATTATTGTGGGTCACAACATGGGCGTTTGGGGCAAAGCGAAAATTGTGCCTATAGAGTAGTTCTTTCCTTTTTGCCCTCAGCAGTGATAAAGTTCTGGTTGATGAGAAAATCCCCCAACCTCCGCGTGCAACTGGCCCCACGGCATCCAAGAGGACTAGTCCTGTCCAATCCCGTGATGATGGCTTCTGGCATCGCTGGCTATGGCACAGAGTATGCTGAAGTCGCTGATATACAAAAACTGGGCGCCATTGTCTGTAAAGGGACGACACTTATGCCCAGAAAAGGTAATCCTCAGCCACGGCTTGTGGAAACTACTGATGGTCTGCTCAACTCAGTGGGTCTGGAGAACATCGGTGTTGACGCCCTGATCAAAGGAAAAGCGCCCATATGGGCGAGATGGGAAGTTCCAGTTATTGTCAATGTTGCCGGAGAGACAATAGACGACTATGTGGCTGTGAGCCGGAAATTGGATGGCGTGCCTGGAGTTAGCGGGATTGAGCTAAATGTTAGCTGCCCCAATGTTTCCGCGGGGGGGATGGAGTTTGGCGTCGATCCCAAGCTTGCCGCTCGGGTGACTTTGGCGGTTAAGGCTGCCACTGCATTGCCAGTTATCGTCAAGCTAAGTCCCAACCTTACCGATATCAGGGAGATTGCTTTGGCTGTGGAACAAGCTGGCGCTGACGCCATATCGTTGATCAACACGCTGAAGGGCATGGCAATTGATATAGACCGCAGGAGACCTTGCCTGGGGAATATTGCGGGCGGGCTTTCCGGTCCTGTTGTGAAACCGGTGGCTCTTTACATGGTATTCGAGGCAGCCAGGGTGGTCCATATTCCAGTGGTAGGATGTGGCGGCATCGCCTGTGCTGAAGATGCTCTGGAGTTCATCATGGCTGGAGCGACTGCTGTGCAGATTGGCACTGCCTGCCTCACTAGTCCTGACATCTGTCTCACTATACTGGAAGGGATAAAGCAGTTCATGGTGGACAAAGGGGTGGAGAATCTCACTGACCTTATTGGCGTTGCCAGGCAGTCAACACACTGAGCGCGGGGACATTTCCTTCTGGATAAACTTGACGATGTCTCCTGTAGAGGTGCCTGGCCCGAAGACAGCTCTTACGCCCATCTGCTGCAAGGTTGGAATATCGTCCTCGGGTATTATGCCACCGGCGATAACCAGAGCATCTTCTCTGCCCTTTCCCCTTAGCCCTGCTATGATTGATGGGAAGAGCTCTAGATGAGCTCCCGACAAGATGCTCAACCCCACAACATCTACATCTTCCTGGATAGCCGCCTCGACAATCATCTCGGGAGTCTGCCGAATACCAGTGTAGATTACTTCCATGCCAGCGTCCCGCAAAGCTCTAGCGACCACCTTGGCACCCCGGTCATGCCCGTCCAACCCAGGCTTGGCTAGCAGAACACGAATCTTACCCTTGCTCACAGGCTGCTCCTTCTAGGCTTTCTGACAAAGCTCAATCAGCACCCCTCTGAGCGCTCTAGGGTGAATGAAAGCTACCATTCCCTCCAATCCGGGGCGGGCCTTCTTGTCAATCAACTCTATCCCTCTTTTGGAAAGGTGGCCAAGCTCCTTATCTACATCGTCCACTTCAAACGTTATGTGGTGAAGTCCCTCTCCCCTCTTCTCCAGGGTCTTGGCCATATTGCTGTTGGGAAGTGGCTCCAGAAGCTCCAGATTTGTACCCTGCCCTAAGGAGAGGATGGCTGCCTTTACTCCTCGCTCCGTGAGGGTTTCAATCTTCTCAATCTCAGCACCGAAACAATCTTCATAGAGCCTTATCGCCTCATCAATATTGCTGACTAAGATACCTATGTGGTCAACTCTTTTGGCCATGTCACCTCCTTCAAAGATAGTAGCACATGTCTTGAGGGCCGCTTGTCAAAAGACCAGGAATTCCTTCTGAGTAGAGAAGACCTTGCGCAGTACATCACACATCTCACCCTTGGTGGTGTAAGCCTCCGCACATTCCAGAAAAGCCGGCATGGCATTGTCCTTGCCCCGGGCGACATCCTCCAATCGCCTAAGTGTCTGCTTGACTTTACCGTTGTCCCGGTCTTTCCTGACCTGGGCAGTCCTCTCCCTTTGTTTTTTCTCAACTTCGGGCTTCACTCGCAGCAGCCCCACTATTTTGGAATACGAAGAGACGAACTTGTTTACCCCCACCACGGTGCGTTTTCCGTTTTCAATTTCTCGCTGATAGCGGTAAGAGGAGTCCTGAATCTCCCTCTGTTGATATCCTTGCTCTATGGCAGCCACGACACCGCCAAGGCTATCAATCTTGGCGATATACTCCCCGGCTTCCTTTTCCAGGCTGTTGGTTAGATGTTCTATGTAGTATGAGCCGCCAAGAGGGTCAACGACGTTAGCAATGTCACTCTCGTAGCCCAGGATTTGCTGAGTCCGCACGGCTATGGTCACTGCTTCTTCGGAAGGCGGCGCATAGGCTTCGTCGAAGGAGTTAGTGTGCAGCGATTGAGTGCCTCCCAAGGTCGCCGCCAGGGCTTCTAAGGCTGTTCGCACAATATTATTATGCGGTTGCTGGGCAGTGAGGCTGCACCCTGCAGTTTGAGTGTGGAAACGGAGCATCCAGGAACGTGAGTCTTTTGCCCCGAACCTTTCCCTCATAATCTTTGCCCAGAGGCGTCGTGCTGCCCTGAATTTGGCAATCTCCTCAAGGAAGTTGATATGGCTATTGAAGAAGAATGACAGCCTGGGGGCGAATGCATCTACATCAAGCCCAGCATCAATAGCTGCCTGAACATAGGCGATACCATTAGCCAGCGTAAAGCCAATTTCCTGGGCCGCGGTGGAACCGGCTTCGCGTATGTGATACCCACTGATGCTTATGGTGTTCCAGCGAGGGACTTGCTTGGCGCAGTAGGCAAAGATATCGGTGGCCAGCCTCATGGAAGGACGCGGCGGAAAGATATAAGTGCCCCTGGCGATGTACTCCTTGAGTATGTCATTTTGGGTAGTGCCGTTTAATTCAGTGGGTGCAACTCCTTGCTTCTTGCCCAGGACAATGTACATAGCCAGGAGAACTGGGGCAGTTGCATTTATGGTCATGGAGGTGCTCACTTTATCCAGAGGTATATCCTGGAACAGGATCTCCATATCCCGGAGGCTATCTATGGCAACACCAACCTTGCCCACCTCGCCTCTGGCCAAGGGGTGGTCAGAGTCATAGCCAATTTGTGTGGGCAGGTCGAAGGCTATGCTCAGGCCAGTCTGTCCTTGCTCTAAGAGGTAGCGGTATCTCTGGTTAGTTTCCTCAGCAGTACCAAAGCCGGAATACTGTCGTATTGTCCATATTCGGCCCCGATACATATTTGGCTGAACACCCCGGGTGAATGGATACTCTCCCGGGAAACCCAAATCTCGAGCATAGTCAAAATCTGGCAGGTCTTCCTGTGTGTAAACAGTGTCAATCTCCGCGCCAGAGCTGGTTTCAAACTTCTCCTGGCGCTCGGCGGCGCGCTTCAAAGCCGGAGTCAATGTAGTGTCACGCCATTCCCGCTTAGTCTTATCGGCCATAGTTACCCCCGGGTTAGAAAAATTTACCAGAGAAAGCTCTTTCAGATGCAGGCATAATCTCTACGGGCAAGAGACTCAGCGTCTCCGTCAGGATCTGAACAGCCGCAAGAACCGCCCGAATTTGGCATTTCGCGATCTTATCAGGACGTATGCAGAGCGTACCGTGTTATTTTTTCTCTGCCTTACTAGCCTTCTCCAGCACGGGAGCCAGCAGATCCACAGGCAGAGGGAATACGATAATGCTGCTCTTTTCTGTGGAAATACTGGACAGTGTCTGTAAATAGCGAAGCTGGAGAGCCGATGGCTGGCTGGAAATGACTCTAGCAGCTTCGGCTAGTTTCTCTGCCGCCTGGTATTCACCCTCGGCATGGACTACCTTGGCTCTCCTGTCTCGCTCAGCCTCAGCCTGGGCAGCCATCGCCCTCTGCATTGTTTGTGGCAGCTGCACGTCCTTGACCTCCACCATGCTTACCTTGACGCCCCAGGGGTCCGTGCCCTCGTCCACAGTCGTCTTTATCTTCTCGTTGAGCCTGTCTCGCTGGCCAAGTAACTCATCCAGCGTAGATTGTCCGACGACATTTCGCAATGTGGTCTGGGCTAGCAGCGAGGTTGCCTTGATATAGTCGAGTACCTTGAGAATGGCATCCGCGGCATTGACCACACGAAAGTAAACTACAGCATCAACCCTGACGGTGACGTTGTCCACTGTGATGCACTCTTGCTGGGGAACGTCCATGGTGATTACCCGGAGGTCAACCTTCCGTACAGTCTCAATGAAAGGTATGATCAAGACCAAACCTGGCCCCCTCAGCCCCACGAATCTACCCAGTCGGAAAACGCCCACTCTCTCATACTCTCGAACGACTTTGATAGCCGCCGATAGAAGTATTATCACTACTACTGCGATAAGACCATAGACAAAAACGCTCATGCTCTCTCCTTTTCTCTAGATTTCCTAGTCACCCACAGTTTCAGTCCTTTTGTTCTGGTTATGATCACCTCCTCTCCGGCTTCTATTGTACTATCTTCAGCTATGGCTGTCCATAACTCCCCTTCCGCCAGGACCGTGCCCTTGGGGTTGAGGGCAGTTCGCACCACAGCTTCCTTTCCTATCATCTCCTCTACGCCAGCGGAGACTTTTAGCTTCTGACCCTTTACGATGGCATAGATGACGAAAGCGATCAAAGCGGCGGCGAAGACCATGGCTACGATAATCGGGCCTGTTATTTTCACGGCACTACCTTCCTACTCCTTTGATTTCCTGGTTACCCATAGTTTTAGTCCTTCCACTCTGGATATTGTCACTTCTTCGCCTCGCTCCACTTTGCCGCTCTCTGACGCAGCTGTCCATAACTCTCCTTCGGCTAGCACTGTGCCGGTAGGATCCAGAGCCGTTTTGGCTATGGCTCTCATTCCAATCATTCCCTCAGGTCCGGTGGCCTTGCGTCGTCTTTGCCCGCGGACAATGGCGCCGATAACAAAGACAGCGAAGGCCGTGAACCCAACCGTGACTCCGGCAATTAGTCCCCTGTCTACCTCTATCCCTGGGCTGTGGCTGAACAGAATCAGCGAACCTACAACCAGCGAGGTTATACCTCCGGCAGTCAACAGCCCGAAGCTACTGGTAAAGTACTCGGCCACAAAAAGCCCCACGGCGAGCAGGATGAGTGCTATGCCACCCCAGTAGGCATCAAGCACACCCAAAGAGTAAAACGCCAGGAGTAAGCTGATGCCACCGATTACCCCGGGGAAGACCATCCCCGGGTTGGATATCTCGGTAATCAAACCTATGGTAGCCAGGGTGAAGAGGATATAGGCAATGTTGGGATTGCTGATAGTCTGCAGAAACTTCTCAACGGCATTCATTTCATTTCTGGCTGAACCATAATTCGTAGTATGAAGGGTAACTTCCTGACCGCTTGCTAATGTGACATTCCAGCCATTGATCTGGGAAATGAGGTCTGCCAAGTTCTCAGCTCGCAGGTTGATGAGGTTATGCTCTAAGGCATCCACATCTGTGAATGATTTGCTTTGCGTGACCGCCAACTCAGCCTGTTCCATATTGCGGCCACGCTCCTCAGCTATAGTCCTCATCCATTTAGCCGAGAACTCGACGATTTTTTTCATTTGTTCTTCCGGTATTTCCTGTCCTCCACCGGCTACAGGATGGGCAGCGCCGATGGTCGTGCCCGGCGTCATCGCCGCAATATGACCAGACAGGGTAATGAAGGTTCCCGCCGATGCAGCCCAGGCACCCTTGGGTGAGACGTAGACCACGATGGGCACATCCGCGTTCATAATCCTTTTGACTATCTTCTCGGTTGAGTCCAGAAGCCCGCCAGGGGTATCTAGCTCAATTATGCAGACAGCAACGCCATTCCTCTCCGCCTGACTGATACCCCGGTCGATATAGTCCGCTATCACGGGCACAATTGTGCCGTCCACGGTCAGGATTTCCACAGTAGTAGGGCTGGTGGCAGCAAGCAGACTGCCTCCTAGGCCCGCAACCACGGGCATCACGAGCCACGCGATGAGCAAAACCCTGAGTCCAGTTCTAAGCATCCCACATTCCCCTTATGTTAATTATAGACCAAGCAACTGAAAGCAACAAAAGCTCAGATCAATCATTGAAGCTGAGCAAAGCTTGGTGTAGAATAGGTTGAGTGTGAAGAACCGGACATGCAAGGGGATGTACGACTTGCTTCCCGAAGACATATGCGCCTTCGCCGCATTGAAGACATCTTCCGGGCTTGTTGTCGTAACTGGGGTTACCAGGAAGTGAGGACTCCTATTCTGGAGTACACGCGCTGGTGTTGTCAGGATAGTCGGGGAACGGGAGCGGTTATTGGGCGAACTGAAGATGTTGGATTGGCTTCAACCTTGTTCTTCGCAGGCTAACTGGTGGATCCGCTCCTCGAGCTACCATCCTGGTCACCCACTGGGTGTCGTTGTGAGCGAAGCGATCTCGTGACGAAGGGAAGGCGGAATGATCCCGATCATCCCCTCTCCCTTGATGGGAGAAGGCTAGGGTGAGGGTGGAATAAGATATCGGAGGTTAAACATGGCTGAAAGAAAGGCAAAGGTAGTTCGCGAGACTGCGGAAACGGGTGTTAAGGTGGAGTTGGATATTGATGGCAGCGGGCAATTCCAAATCACCACCGGCATAAGGATGTTCGACCACCTCCTTAGTCAGCTAGCTCAGCACGGAGTATTTGACATAAAGGTCTCAGCCTCGGGTCCCGACCAGCACCACGTAGTTGAAGATGTGGCTATTTCGCTGGGCAAGGCTTGCAACCAGGCACTGGGCAAGAAGCAAGGCATTGTTCGTATGGCACATGCTGTTGTGCCTATGGATGAAGCTCTGGCGGTGGTAGCAGTGGACATCGGGGGCAGAGTTTACAGCTCAATCGAAGCAGACTTCGACGAGACTAACATAGGCGACCTGGACGCTGACTTGGTGCGTCATTTCCTGACGTCCTTCGCCTCTGAAGCTAGAATCAACCTCCACGCCAGAGTGCTCAGTGGCATCAACGACCACCACAAAGCTGAAGCCCTGTTCAAAGCCCTGGCTCGAGCTCTGGACTCAGCTACCCGTATTGACGAGCGCACTTTGGGCCGGGTTGCCAGCACTAGAGAGGTTATCGAAGGGTAGCAAAGCGGCTGATCGACCTGCAGTCCTTCGTATCGACGCCGCAGCTAGACAGCGAGTTGCATTGTGTCTAGAATAACATACCGTCAATCTAAGCGGGAACTAGGAGTAGCAGAGGTAGGAAGTGTTTGAAGTGAAATGGGAAGACGTAGCCAAGTGGATGATAGAGCATGGCACGCGCATCCTTATCATAGTTGGGGTGGGCGTACTGCTCTGGTTTGTGCTGGATAAGTTCCTTTCGCCCATCGTGCGTCGTGGAGTGGCACGAAGTGGGTCTAAGGAAGACAAAGCAGAGATAGAGAAAAGGACAAAGACCCTTCTGGCGGTGGTCAAGGGAGTGGGGCGAGTATTCATTGTCATAATCGGTCTGGTAATGGTTCTGTCTGAGGTGGAGATAGATGTCGGGCCGATGCTCGCTGGGTTGGGCATCGCCGGCATAGCCATTGGCTTCGGCGCTCAGTATTTGATAAGAGATCTTATCGCTGGCATTTTCATCATTCTGGAAAACCAGTACAGGGTTGGTGATGTGATCAGGATAGCTGAGATTGACATCGGCGGGCAGGTGGAGGAGATAACTTTGAGGAAAACTGTGCTGCGCGACCTTGATGGCATTGTCCATCATATCCCTAATGGCGAGGTCAGGGTGGCCAGTAACTACACCAAGAGCTTTGCCAGGGTGAATCTGAATATATCGGTAGCATATAACACTGACCTCGACCACGCCATATGCGTGATAAATCGGGTGGGCAAAGAACTCGCGGAGGACGAAAAGTGGCGTGAAGTGATCAAGAGCTCTCCCCAGGTGCTGAGGGTTAATAATCTGGGTGAGAACGGAATAGATATCAAGATCGTGGGTGATGTTAAACCTATGGAACACTGGGCAGTGATGGGTGAGTTGAGGCTTCGCCTCAAGAAGGCTTTTGATGCTGAGGGTATAGAAATAGCGTGGCCTCGTACCAAAGTGTATTTTGACAATCCTTTGCCGGAGCCTAGCGGGAAGAAGGACTAGCCTCAGCGAGAAACAGAGAAGCTAGCCAGAATACAGAGCAGGACCTTGTCCCAAAGAGCAACGCCATCAGTATGATAGTGGGGAAGTCGGGAGTGAGATGACTTTCATGAATCGAATCCTCAAGACATTCATAGCGGCACTCTTTGCATTGCTAGGAGCAGCTTCTGTTTTCTCTTGCGATTCGAATGGCATTCCAGTCTATACGTATAACGTAGTTAACATCTATCCACACGACCGCGGTGCTTTCACCCAGGGATTGGTTTTTGAAGACGGAGTTCTATATGAGGGAACAGGGCTTTATGGGCGGTCCACGTTGCGTAAGGTGGAATTGGAAACTGGGGAGATACTACAGGTTCGACAACTACCATCTCAGTTTTTCGGTGAAGGCGTAACAGCGTACGGGAATAGGATCATACAGCTGACCTGGCGTGAGCGTGTCGGGTTTGTATATGAAAAGGACACTTTCGATCTGCTGCAACAATTCAGTTATTCGACTGAAGGTTGGGGCATCACGCATGATGGAGAGCGTCTGATCATGAGCGATGGTACATCGACATTGTATTTCCTAGACCCCGAGACCTTCGAGAAGATCGGTCAGCTTAAGGTATTTGACAACCGTGGTCCTGTAACCAGACTTAACGAGTTGGAATACGTGCAAGGGACAATCTATGCCAATGTCTGGCAAACTGACCGCATCGCTATGATTGCACCTGAGACGGGTCGGGTGGTTGGGTGGATAGACCTGCGAGGACTGTTAACTGAAGAAGACCGTAGCCAGCCGGTTGATGTACTCAATGGGATTGCTTGTGATGCAGACGCTGATCGCTTGTTCGTGACGGGGAAGTTGTGGCCCAAGCTCTTTGAGGTTGAACTGATTCTCCAGGATAACTGACGATTCCATCTGTCGAGCCGGGCCTCGAAACATCCAGTACTTGACAACCACTAGTGACCACTCTATAATCACTATACCTAGCATAGCGATGTAGTTCTTGTACCTGGAATTGCTGGAGCCGACGGGGAACACGGCGATGGCGGAGTTGGCACGGCTCTTAATGGCAATTCGAGGGTTATGCTGAATGAAAGAACCGCATACGATGCGTCGCTTGGGAGATCTGGCCCGAGCCATCGTTTACCGTCAAGCGTTAATTAAGCATGAATGCTGGCCCCGCTCGAGGCTCGAGGAGTTGCAGCAGCGACGGCTAGCCGACCTTCTTGATTGGGTAGCTCAGAGGTCTCCCTTCTACCGCGAGTTCTGCAGCACTCAACGGCTGGGTCCGCCTTACAGTCTCCGGGACTTTCCTATCCTGGACAAAAGGACCTACATGAAACACTTCGACCAAATCGTCACTGACCCTCGCTTGCGTCTCTCTCAGCTACAAGAGCACATGGCACACATTTCCGGGGACGAATATTACCTGGGTGAGTATCGTGTGCTGACCACAGCAGGCAGCTCCGGGCTCAAAACGGTGGTGGTATTCAATCGCAGAGAGTGGAGCATCCAGGAAGCGACAAGCATGCGGATTGCCGCCATGATGGGAGTGATTCCCTTCTCACTGAGACGTCCGACGATTGTGACCATCGGCTCACATAGTCCGCTGCACGATAGTTATCGCCTTCCCCTCAGTATGGACACCGGTCTTTACCGCTTTCACGTGCTACCGGCTACTGCTCCGATCGAAGAGCTGGTGGAACGGTTGAATTCCCTTCAGCCCCACATGCTCCGGGGTTTTCCATCCATGCTGGGGCTGCTTGTTACGGAGCAGCTTCACGGGCACCTACGTGTCACTCCTTCCATTATTGCTGGTGGTGGTGAACCACTTACCAGCGAGTTGCGGAAGCAGCTCCAGACCGCCTGGCCCAAGAGTGCGGTCTTTGACATCTATGGCACTCAAGAAGGACTTCGCGCTATGGAGTGCAACCCAGGCCAGGGGATGCACATCTTTGAAGATTTGGGCATTGTTGAGGTAGTAGATGAGAATAACCGACCTGTGCCCGACGGGACTCTGGGGCACAAGATTCTGTTCACCAGCCTCTTTGGTTTCACCCAGCCCGTCATCCGCTACGAGATATCTGACATGATGGTGCTGGCTCCCGAGCCATGTCCGTGCGGCCAGCCGTTCCGGCGTATTCTGGCCATCAATGGAAGGAATGACGATGTTCTCTATCTTCAAGGGCGAGGAGGGAAACAGGTTGCTGTTCATCCTGCCCATTTCTGGAACGTTCTGGAGAGCTTCGCGGAAATACGGCAGTATCAGGTGGTCCATGAATTGGACGGCATCTGCTTGCGGCTGATGCTCAGCCAGGGGAATGGGCACATAGCTAGAGGCGTCCAAGAGCAACTGGCACGAAAGCTGAATGCCTTGGGAGTTGAACGCCCAGCTATTCGTGTGGAACTGGTGACCGCGTTGGAAGACCGCTCCCGTCATATGGGGAAATGGAAGAACATCGTCTCCAACGTGAGTCATTCGGCGCCATAGCCACGGATTACTAGCTGCCGGATTGCCATGCGTTCCAGCGAGCTATGTCTGTAGATGCGGCGTGATTATAGTTAACTGCATAGCTCATTATGATCTTCTCTCTCCTGGTGGGAGAGAGTTAGAGTAATGGCGGAATTCACCCTCACCCAGGCCAACTCTCTTCCAGGGAGAGTGTTCTGTACGAAACTATGCGGGGGACTTCAGGCTATGGAAATGGGGTTCGCGGGCGATAAATGCTATATCTCGCAATAGTTATCATACGGGCTCTGTTGCCTGTCATAAACAGAGTCCACGCAACACTGTTCGGCATCAAGTCTCTGGAGAGGGGCAGCATCATCTGCGTTGAGGTAACACGTCACAAAGGCGTCCCTGTGAAGTTGGAAGACGGTTGCGAGGTCAAGCCAGGTGACCGTGTCATTAAGCTGCACTTCGACAATGCCTGGATCAATGAGAAGCGAGGGTCAAGCTCAGGGTGCGAGAGTAGGGATTTCCCACGGAGATTTGGTCACTACTTTGAAGAAGGCTTGCAGCTCTTGGCGAAGGAGGTGGCCGATGGCAAATATGGCAGCGTCGTGGCAATATACGGTTGGACTGCATTTTACACTCACGCCAAACGGTTTGGATTCCAGGTCGTTGACCTGCCGAACACTTTGAGGACAAAGCTGGCGCGACTCCACATCGCCGCTCTCATGAAGGACCATCGCGTTCCCTGGCTTACGAGGCGTTTTCCTTCTCGCAAATCTATAGAGGTTAAGGCAGTCTGGCTCTCCCGAGGGAAGCTCTTGAAAACGCATGGCCCGGCCGGGTGATTGTGTTTGCAGTGGCCTCTTCTGCGGTTCCATCGCTCCCCTCTGGGGCGATAGAGACTCGTGGAATTAGCATGTCAGTGAGAACACCCTTGAGTAGCCTTTCCCAACTTCAACCTATTCTCGCGCGTTCAGGCAGACTACCTTGTCATCATGATGGTTGTTGTCAATCTCGAATCCGATGCGCCGTTTGTTCTTGCCGTTTATCCTTGACATGGCGCGGTCAACGTCATCCCTGCTGATGTCCAGGCACAGCGAGGGAGGCTGTGACGATTCGTCTTGGTATTCTATAGCTAGGCCGTAGACGATCTCCTGCAACTGAGCCGGGGTACATCCCTCTGCCTTGCAGGCGATGTAGTCCTGAGTAGGCACGTTTATGGGTATCTTCTGGCACAGGAGACTGACCAGTTCTGTGCGCTCTTGCAATGAGGGAAGGGAAAGTCTTATTACCCGGTCAAAGCGTGACGGGCGCTGGCTTATGGCCCTATCCAGTGCCTCCCAATTATTGGTAGTAGCCACGGTAACGATTTCATGCTTTTCCTCAACTCCGTCCAGTACGTTGAGCAACGAAAGCAATGCTGGGCCGTGTTGATAGTGATACTCCTCTCGGTTCAGCCCTATCAAATCAATATCCTCGATGAACACGATGCATGGACTGAGATCCTGTGCCATTTCGTATAGACCGGTAATATATCCGTCTTCACTTAGCTGGTAGGCGCTGGTGGCGATGCAGGTTATCCCCTCAGCTTCTGACATCAGGGCTTTGCAAATCAACGTTTTTCCGGTGCCGGGTTCGCCCGCCAGCAGCACTCCCCTTTTCTGGGGTATCCCGAATTCCTGCCAGCGTTTCGTTTTCTTGAGGAACTCAACGGTATTAGCTTTCAGTTCTCGCTTGATAGCGCTATCCAGTATGATGTTATGCCAGGACTTACCTGTGACCCTCAAGAAGTGGATACGTCCAGCAAACTCAATCTTCTTGCCGCGGTAGAAGTTCTCTCTCTCCGCGATGTCCATCACACCCTTAACGAAGGCTTTTATTCTGTCCTTCTGTTCTTCTGGACCCTGCACCTGCACACTAGCTGGATATCTCGGGAACGCATCAACCGTGACGACAAAGTGTGCATCATCCTTTTCTATGAGCAACTGCCCCCGCATTAGTAGGTTCTCACGCTTATCGTAATCGGTGTTGACGTCTACATAGAAAGGCTCGGGATCCCTGTAGCCGAAGACAGCAGCGACTTTCCAGCCCTCTCTCTTAATGCAACGATCTAGAGCCCAGACTAGAAGCTCCGCGTAGTAGGTGGGAACTATGCCCACTGAGCTGTACCGGCTGCCTGTGCCCAGGAAGTCGTCGATAGTGGCCTGATTCTTTCGGCGGATATTCTGCCGCTGTTTCCGCCGCCAACCTAGATGCGATGACATCTCTTCCTCCTCGTCTTCCTCCTCAAAGGCATGCAAGACTTTCTCTTCTGCGTTCATCGCTTGTTCACAACCTCCTCTATCATTGGTGTTCGCCTCGCTAATTTAGCACGGCAGGTTGACAAATCATGTCAAAGAATGACCAGCTTCGGGCGGGCCGCACGATTGAGGACCAGGATACCATTGACATTGTTCTTCGGAAAGGTGAATAATGCTGACAAGGTTGGTTTCAGAGGAAGCAGTTATGAATGACAAGCTTGCTAAGACGGAACGCCTGATTCGAATATGGATCTTGCTGGCGGATAACCCGGCGGGCCACACCATCAAGGAGCTTGCCGACAGGTTCGGGGTGAATATACGGACTATTTATCGCGACATGCTGTCGCTGGGAGCTGATTTGCACGTGCCTGTCCAGGATGAGAAGGGACGGTGGAAGATCCAGGAAGGCTATAGATTACCGCCAATACAGTTCACTCTGTCTGAAGCGCTGAATATTTTCCTTGCTGCCCGGCTCATGCTGAGGTACTCTCACCGGTACGACCCGAATATAGACGCCACCTTCGTCAAACTGGCTTCAAGGCTGCCCCCGCCGCTGGGTAGGCAGGTGCGTAAGGCCGTGGACTGGATGCAGACACTGCCTAAAGATGATAAGCGTTTGCGTGTGCTTGCCACCGTAGCTGAAGCCTGGGTGAAACAGCGGATGCTGAAAACAACTTATCGGTCTATGGCAGCAGAGGCGGCGACAGAGCGGGTGATTGAACCCTACTACATTGAGCCAGCGGCGCCCGAGCACGACAGCTACGTCATAGCCTATTGTCATGTCAGGAAAGAAATACGCACGTTCAAAATGGCTCGGATAGAAAGAGCGGAGTTGACCGATAGACCCTACACTGTTCCTGCTGACTTTGATGCCGGCAAGTTCTTCAGTTCGTCGTGGAGAGTTATCGCTGGCGGCGCAGCAAGAAAGGTCAGGCTGAAGACCGCTGACCCTGAAATCATGCGGCTTATGGAAGAAACCCTCTGGCATCAATCACAGGTTTTGGAGATGCAGAAAGATGGCTCCATGATAATGACGCTCAAGGTCACGCCTACCATTGACTTCCTGTCCTGGATACTGGGCTGGGGCGAGTATGTTGAAGTGTTGGAGCCGAGGGAATTGCGAGAATACGTGGGCAAGACAGCGAAGGCGATGGTGAATGTCTATCAGAAACGGTAGCGGTTTTGACACGAGATGTCACCGACAACGAGTAAGCTAAGAGTAATGAGTAGGTGAGACCATGGCTTTTTCAACTTACTTTGATTTACTGTGTAGTCACAAGTATTTCGATAGGCTTATGAAGTACTTCAACTCCAAGTATGGAACGCTAGCTTCCTCCCCCGTAGAGGGAGCCACAACATCTGGGAAGCCAGCTACAGAAACGTTTCAAGCACCGGAGGGGATGACTAAAGAGCAAAGCAGGAGCCTGATTGACCGCTTCCTAGCCCAACAGGGAAGGGAGAAGACTGGCGAACAAAGGGAACCCCGCTACGGGAGCTTAATCAAGAGGTATTATATGATTGACAACGGCGGCTCCACCGGTTCCATCATCACCAGTGATCACGTTGCAGCATTGATCAACAATAAAACACACATTGAGGATATTTATGAGAGTTTGAAGAAGGAGTTTGGTATGGGTAAACGTGGAGCGGAACTCGCTCCATACAGTAGTTTCCTGAACTCAATACAGACTCAAAAGCAAGGGCTGATGGCGCTTTCGCAATACAGAATGGATGCTGTTAATCCTAACGCAGTGCCAGGAGATATGTTTGAGGAATTGAGGACCCTTTTTCAGGCATTGGAAGTCGTGCCGTCGAGCCGGAAAACCAAGCTTGTTGCAGTTTCTAAGACTCTGCACTTTCTCTTGCCTGATCTCGTCATGCCAATCGACAGCAAAGTGCTACGTTTTCTCCGAAAGGGAGACATACCTCCGAAGACAGAAAAGCAATTTGAATGATTCAAAGACGTGTTTCGGAAGTACTTGGAGCTAACTGCCGCGCTGGGATTGAAACAGAGTAACGGGGATGGTAAGTGGTGGAACTTGTCAGTTCCCAAGAGAATCGATAATGCTATCATGGCCTTTTGGGCTCTGTTCAATGAGGCGAACATAGAACGCATTATATGCGTCCATATTGACATGCTGTTAAATGATCTTCTGCCTAATCGCCCTACTTCTTGATCGGCAAGAGACCTAAGATTGGAGGAGACAAAACAACTGACAAGGCGAGATGCGTACCTAGACATTGAGACCACCGGTTTGTCCTGCCAGCATGCAGAGATAACTGTTGTCGGCATTTATCTGGTCAACGGGGA
>JBBIMO010000022.1:0-30625 GCA_037444365.1 Chloroflexota bacterium | reverse complement strand
GGCCAACGAAATATCCCCCCTTTCTCAGTCTTCACTCTAACATTACTTCTGGACTGCTTTCTGGGGGGCAGGTCATCCTTTACGATACAGCCGGCTTTAAGTTGCTGAGCCATAGACAATGTTACCCCTTCTATAATGTGCCTGGAATAATTCCGGGTGATTCTTCTTCAGCCAGGCGATTACCATCTCACGCAGCGACTTTGCCAGCTCAAGCATTTCTCTGGCTTCCTGCTCCGATACTGCGCCAGCACGCTCGTAGTCGCTGATATTCCTCTTCTTGCGGAAGGTATCAAGCTGGTCAACCAGGTCAGCACTGGCGCCAACGGTAAAGGCTAACTACTGGATAGCCCGGTAGTGGTGTGCTTCACGCCCTGCCCGATAACCGGAAGCAGCCAGGGCGGCAGTAGCCAGTTGTAGAGCAGCATTGTGGGCGATGCTCAACCTTGCATCCGGGCTGATTCCTCTGACCTCAGCATCGGCGATAGCCCGGTCGGCAATGCCCAGCAGTTCTCTGACTTCCCGGCGGTCAGGCCGGTGCTTGATAAGCCACCCTCTATCCAGCCAGTCGCTTAAGCTCATCCTCATCTCCAATTACAAATATCCTGGGTCCATTGAGAACATTCTGGATAAAGTAATGTCCCTCCGCAACTCTTGAGCGGAATTCCTCCAGGGGGTAAACGGTCGAATTGACCTCTCTTCCCAGCGTCTCCTGGGCACCACGCAGCAGCTTAGCGACTTCGGCAAAGGAGGCACTACCAACAACAAGCAGGTCTATGTCACTCCGGTGATTCTCCTCGCCCCGGGCAACAGAGCCATAGACTAGGGCTATGCTGATGCGATCTGAAATTGGCGCTAGGGCACTCTGCAGGGTTTCGGCAATGCCAGCGGTCTTGGCTACCAAGCTCTTAAGTTCCTTAAATATTGGTGAATCCTGGTTAGCTTGAAAATATACCTGCCGTCCCTGCACGGTGCGTCGGATGATGCCAACATCTGCAAGCTGTTTCAACTCTCTTTGTACAGGCCCCAGCCCCATGCCAGTTCTTCGTACAATCTGCCGCAGGTAAAAAGATTCATCGGAATGGCCATACAAGAGAGAAAGGACTGCCCGCCTTGCTTTGCCGAAAAGTATTGATGAGAGATTCCTGTTCCCTTTGGTCGTGCTCACGTCGGTTACTATTGTAACCCCGACAGTTACGAGAGTCAATGGGTTGTACTCGTTCAGTACCTTAGTGACACCTCCTCCTTCCTTCTGTTTTGTTGGTGGAGTTTGAGGAATTCCTCTGGAGTAAGATACCCCAGGGCGTGGTGAGGGCGGACGGTATTATACACCTCTTCCCACTTCACGAGGGCGATGTTAGCAAGACATTAGCAAACGTAGAGGGAATGAAGACTGAGCCGTACAGGATTCGAACCTGTGACACCCTGATTAAAAGTCAGGTGCTCTACCAGCTGAGCTAACGGCCCATAAGTTGGTGAGACTATGTGCAGCCTATTTTTCTACTGACAAGAGATTAGAAATATAGATAGCGAAAGCAGGGTGAATGTCGCAAACAAACCCGCCGTCCACTGCCTCCACAGAGAAGGTCACTCTGTTGGGCTTTCTCAGGGGGTCCCCATATTTGTTGAGGCCCGTTTCGTCCCAGGGCATATTGTGGCCCAGTATTTCCAGCAGACCCTTCACATCCCTCGGGTCTTCAACTATCACCTCGAAAGGAAGCTGATGTGCTAATCCTTTCAATTGCCCGCTATTCAGCTTGATCCTCATTCCTCAATCCTGTTGTCACTGCTCATGCGATCGCCACAGCGGGTGATGGGATTCGAACCCACGACGTCTTACTTGGGAAGCAAGCACTCTACCGCTGAGTTACACCCGCAATCGACTATCTATAATCTATATTATCAGATGTAATTGGCGTAATGTCAAGGAAAAACTACTCTGGGGGTATCAGTGTAAGCAATTCCCTGGCGATCTTGGGATACTTGGCAATGAAGAGTAGTTCATCCTCCACCAGTGGCTTCTGCGCTCCCACATTAGCATACCTTGCCGGTTCCAGAACCTCTTCAGCTTGCACAGCATCCTCAAAAGCGACTGCCATTCGGCCCATTATGTGTCTGAATCCAGATATTCCGCTGTATTCGCCGGAGCATATTGCTCTGCCAGTCTCTACAAGCTCTGGTTCACCTCTACCCACTTCGTCGAAGCTGCGTAGCTCATAGTTCCGGGAATCCTCTGGGACGCCATCGGCATGGATACCAGAGCTGTGGGCGCAGGCATTTGCTCCCACTCGTGGCTGATTTTATGGGAATAGGGACGTGGTGTTAATGTACGCATCCTGTCCGCCATCCAGAGCTCCTGTGGCACCGGCAAGCGAATTAGCTACAGCCTGCGGTCGCGTTGATGTCGTTTGTTTTGTCACCGGGAGCAACAGCGAATAGTTTTGATTCGTCGCTTCGCTCAGAAAGACAAGAGGGTGTTACTGAACACTCTCCCGGAAACTTTCCCGGTGTCTGTCTTTTCAATTATACTAACGGCTATGATGGCGGGGACAATAGAATGGCTCAACGGCAAGCTAAGGATACTGGATCAGAGCAAGCTTCCACAGGAGCAAATCTTTGTTGACCTGGGTGATTACCGCGACGTAATTCTGGCTATTAAGGCGATGAGGATTCGTGGGGCGCCAGCCATCGGGGTCGCTGCTGCCTATGGCATAGCTCTGGGGGCGGCTGGTATTAAGACTGCAAGCAAGGATGATTTCCTGGCTCAGTTGAATCAGGTGATGCAGGCCTTTGCTGCCTCCAGACCCACCGCAGTTAATCTCTTTCAAGCTATCAACAGGATGAAGAAGGCTGCCGAGAGAGATGGCGTTACTGAAATCAAAAAGTCGCTTATCAATGAAGCGAAGCGGATTCATCAGGAAGAAACGACCGCTACCGAGAAACTCAGCCGGCTGGGAGCCGATCTCATCCGAGATGGGTTCACAGTGCTTACTCACTGTAATGCCGGTACTTTGGCCACCGCTGGTTATGGCACTGCTCTGGGTATCATTAAAGCTGCCAGAGAGCAAGGAAAGAAAGTAAGTGTTATTGCTACAGAAACTCGCCCCCTTCTGCAGGGAGCCAGGCTCACTACCTGGGAACTGATGCAGGAAAACATACCTGTAACGTTGATTACCGATTCCATGGCGGGGTATTTCATGAAACGAGGAGAGATCGACTGTGTGATTGTAGGGGCTGACAGAATCGCCGCCAATGGCTATACTGCCAACAAGATTGGTACCTACAGCCTGGCAGTGCTTGCCAACGTCCACGGTATTCCATTTTATGTTGCCGCCCCGACCACCACCATTGACCTCTCCCTAACCGGTGGCTATCAAATCCCAATTGAAGAACGAAGCCCTGAGGAGGTAACTCACATCCAGGGAATACCCATTGCGCCTGCGGGTGCAAGGGCAGTCAATCCTGCCTTCGATGTCACTCCTCCCAGTCACATAACTGCCATAGTCACCGAGAAGGGCATAATAAGGGCGCCTTATACAGAGGGGCTGGAAAAGGTGAGCTCCAGATCTGCCTAGCGCCATTCTTAGGGATCGTCTCGCCCGAGGCTGAAGCCTCGCACTACACTTGTATCGGGGCACCTGGAGAACTGAAGTCCCTCCAGCCCATTCTTCTCATTGGCGGTCCTATGAGAGCCTTTCAAAGGAAGCACTGGCTTTGCCTTTCGGTGGTCGCAGTGATAAAATGATGTAAGGGATAGCGATGTCAGGACATTCCAAGTGGGCAAACATTAAGCGGCAGAAGGGTGCGGCTGACGCAAAACGCGGGCAGCTATTTACCAAGCTTGCTCGCGAAATCATAGTCGCAGTGCGGCAGGGCGGGCCTAGTCTGGATAGTAATTTCCGGTTACGTTTGGCGGTTCAGAAAGCCCGTGATAATAACATGCCTTCGGACAATATTGAGAGGGCCATCAAGAAGGGCAGCGGTGAAGCTGGGGCGGCAGCTTTGGCTGAGGTGAGATTCGAGGGCTATGGGCCGAGCGGGATAGCGGTTCTGGTGGACGCCTTGACCGATAACCGTAATCGCACTGTTCAAGATGTGCGTCGTCTTTTCACTCGCCACGGGGGAAATCTCGGTGAGAGTGGTTGCGTCTCCTGGCTTTTTGAGAATAGGGGAGTAATCACCGTAGAAAGTAATGCCTCAGATGTCGAGGGAATAGCGCTACGAGCTATCGATGCCGGGGCTGAGGATGTTAAGAGTGGAAGCGGTCTTGTGGAGATTTTCACACAACCACAGGACTTGGAAAGGATAAGGAAGGTGATTGAAGAGAAAGAACGTGTGGTTTCTGCGGAGCTTTCGCTAACGCCCAAGACTACAGTGATACTGGACGAGAACAAGACAGTCCAAGCGCTGAATTTCATCGACGAACTGGAAGGGCTAGATGATGTGCAGCGTGTTTTCTCCAATCTCGATTTTTCCGACACCACCTTAGAAAGGCTGCGCGCTCAAACCTAACATGCGCATTCTCGGCGTTGATCCTGGCACAACAAGCCTAGGATATGGCGTGGTTGATGGCGAGGAGGAAATGCATATGGTAGATTGCGGGGTAATCAAGGTGTCGCGCAGGCTCTCTATGGAACACAGGTTGCGCTCTCTCTACAGTGAGCTAAGCATAATCATCGCCAAACATGAGCCCAGAGAAGTAGCCATTGAAGAGCCCTTCATCGGCCACAACGTGAAATCAGCTTTTGCCATCGGCAAAGCGCAGGCTATAGCTATCCTGGCAGCAGTTAACCAGGAATTGCCCGTCTACTATTACTCGCCAGCCAAGGTGAAGCAGCAAATAACGAGCTACGGGCAAAGCGATAAACAGCAGGTTCAAGAAATGGTGAGAGTCCAGCTCGGGCTTGCTGAGCTACCTCAACCCAGCGATGCCGCCGACGCTCTGGCTGTTGCCATGTGCCACGTTCAGCACAGGCGACTCAGTCACTGGCTCACTGAACACACGCAGAGATGATAGCTACTTTAGAAGGGGTACTGGAATATCGCGGTAGCGACTGCATTATCATTAATGTCGGCGGAATAGGTTTTCTGGTATATGTCCCCGGCTCAACTCTGAGCCACTTAGGAGCTGTCAAGGGCAACGTGTTCCTCTATACCCATCTCCATGTGAGAGAGGACAATGTCTCCCTTTATGGTTTTGCCTCAAGTGAGGAATTAGCTCTGTTCAAGAACCTCATTTCCGTATCCGGAATCGGGGCCAAGCTGGCTCTGGCCCTACTCTCAACTTGGAATCCTGAGCAGCTCGTCACGGCGATCATTGGCGAAGATATAGGCCTCCTGAGCCAGGCGCCGGGCATTGGGAAGAAGATGGCCGGCCGCCTCATTGTTGAGCTGAAAGGTAAGCTGGAAAAGCAGTGGAAAGAGGTGGCATTGCGCTCCGCTCCTGACAGGATTGACGTGGTCACCGCCTTAACTGGCCTGGGCTACTCTGTAACGGAAGCTACCAAAGCTGTGTCTAGGCTTCCGGATTCCGAGGGGTTGAGCCTGGAAGAGAAGATAAGAATGGCGCTGCAGCAAATGGTGAAGGGATAGATTGGCAGCGATAAGGCGGGCGGAGAAAGCCAAGGACGCCTTTTCTCGCGGCTGATAGGGCATGATATAATAATTTGCTCTTTTTTGTTCTTCATGTCTCAGGGGGCAAGGAGGTGGGTCTAACTAAGATGGTATGCGCCAGTCTAATCACTTAATAATCACGTAATCTACAGAGCGGGGAGGGAATTATGAAGTTTGTTAAATGGTTTGAAGAGATTGGAGCCAAAGATATAGCCCTGGTCGGCGGTAAGAACGCAGCGCTTGGCGAGATGATAAGGGATTTGAGCAAGAAGGGTGTCAACATCCCCCCGGGATTTGCCATTACAGCTGAAGCATATAAGTATGTGATAGAGAAAGCCGGCATCGGCCAGAAAATCGAAGGCATTTTGGCGGACCTGGATACACACGATATGGAGAATTTGGCAGACAGGGGAGAGAAGCTCAGGAGTCTGATAGCACATTCCCGCTGCCCAGAAGACTTGGAAGAGGAGATATTGCTTGCATATCGGAAGATGGAGGAAAGATTTGGAGAGAACGTGGATGTCGCTGTGAGGAGCAGTGCCACCGCCGAGGATTTGCCTACGGCTTCATTTGCGGGACAGCAAACAAGTTACCTGAACGTGCGGGGAGAAGGTGACCTCATGGAAAGGGTGATGGACTGCTTTGCGTCTTTGTTCACCAACCGCGCAATATCCTACCGGGTAGACAAAGGGTTCGACCATCTCAGTGTTTACCTCTCGGTGGGGATACAGAAGATGGTTCGCTCTGATTTGGCCTGCTCTGGTGTCATGTTTTCCATAGACACAGATTCAGGTTTCAAAGACGTGGTGTACATAACTGCTGCCTATGGTCTAGGGGAAAATGTGGTACAGGGTATTGTTGACCCGGACCAGTTCTATGTTTTCAAGCCCACTCTGAGGCAGGGTTTCAGACCCATTGTGGAAAAGAAGCTGGGGCCTAAGGATAGGAAATTGGTCTACATGAGACATGGGTCTGGAGCGGAGCAGAAGGAGGTCAAGGTCGAGGAGCAAAGGCAGTTCGCGCTAAGTGATGATGAAATCATGATTCTGGCCAGATGGGCTTGCATCATAGAAGACCATTACGGCGTGCCCATGGATATTGAATGGGCAAAGGATGGGATAAGCGGCGAGCTTTTTGTAGTCCAGGCCCGGCCGGAGACAGTGCATTCGCAGGCAGACTTACCTGCACTCAAGACTTACGTGCTCGAACAGAAAGGGAAACTACTGCTTAGAGGAGAGCCAGTGGGCACGAAGATAGGACAGGGTGAAGTGTGTGTGATGGAAGATAGCGGTGAGATCGGGAAGTTCAGAAGCGGTCAGATTCTGGTGGCTGATATGACGGACCCCGACTGGGAACCCATAATGAAGATTGCCAGTGGCATAGTGACCAACAAAGGTGGCAGGACCTGCCATGCGGCCATAGTCAGTCGTGAGCTTGGGGTGCCGTGTGTAATCAGCACCGGCAATGGGACGGAGATTTTGAAGGAGATAAAGGAGATTACGATAGATTGTTCAGGTGGCGAGGGTAGGATATTCGAAGGAAGGCTGAAATATCGAATAGATGAGGTCGAAGTGACCAAGCTCCCCAGGCCCAAGACCAGCATAATGATGAACTTTGGCATTCCCGGCGGTGCCTTTATTCAGAGTCAAATTCCCAATGATGGCGTGGGCTTAGCCCGGGAAGAGTTCATCATTAACTCCTACATCGGCATACATCCGATGGCGCTGATAGAGTACGACAAATTGAAGAAAGCGGCGAGTACTGACGGGAAATTGGCAGAGGTAATCAAACAGATAGACGAGAAGAGCACAGCGTACAAGGACAAGAAGGAGTTTTTCATTGACACCTTAGCGATGGGGATAGCGAAAATAGCGGCAGGGTTCCATCCCAATGAGGTCATCGTTCGGTTTTCTGACTTCAGGACAAATGAGTATGCCAATTTGATTGGGGGATATCGTTACGAGCCCAAGGAAAGAAATCCCATGATTGGCTGGAGGGGGGCATCTCGTTACTATGATGAGAGATTCAAGCCCGCCTTTGGTCTGGAATGTCAGGCGATAAAGAAAGTGAGAGACGAGATGGGGTTAACCAATGTGAAGGTAATGATTCCCTTCTGCCGAACGCCCGAAGAAGGGAGGAAAGTGATAGAAGCCATGGGAGAGTTTGGCCTAAGGCAGGGAAGGAACAGTTTGGAAGTATATGTGATGTGTGAGATACCATCAAATGTGATCCTGGCTGAACAGTTCGCTGACGTATTTGATGGATTCAGCATAGGATCGAATGACCTAACGCAACTGACTCTTGGCCTGGATAGGGATTCTGAACTTGTGGCGCACATCTTCGATGAGAGAAACGAAGCGGTGAAAAGACTGGTGAAGCAACTCATATATACCGCGCACCGCCACAAGCCACGGAGAAAGGTCGGGATATGCGGCCAAGCGCCCAGTGACTTCCCTGAGTTTGCGGAATTTCTGGTTGAGTGCGGGATAGATTCAATGTCTCTAAACCCGGACGTGGCATTGTCAACGAGATTATACGTGGCCGAGGTGGAGAAACGAATACAATCAAAGAAGAAAGCAAAACGCACGTGAGGGCGTGATCGTGCCGCTGTAGTAGGATTGAGGATTTTGCCTTGAGCTGCAACACTATAGTAATTCCATGGTTAGCAAGCCTAATATACGTGAACAGACAGAAGAAAGAGAAGAAGCGCTTTCCCCTTACGCCTCTAAGAGCAAGTTCAGTCGTGGCCGGCTGAAGTGGGAAGAGCCATGTCCCATAAGGACGGATTTCCAACGTGACCGTGATCGTATTATCTATTCCAAGGCCTTCCGCCGGCTAAAGCATAAGACACAGGTCTTCATTGCTCCCCTCGGTGACCATTATGTCACGAGGCTTACTCACACTCTGGAGGTGTCCCAGATAGCCAGAACCATAGCTCGGGCTCTAAATCTCAACGAAGATCTCGCCGAGGCTGTCGCTCTTGGACATGATCTCGGGCATACGCCGTTTGGTCATATAGGCGAGGAGGTTCTGAACGAATTGTGTCACGGTGGCTTCAGACACTATGAGCAAAGCCTGAGAGTAGTCGACTTGCTGGAAAAGGAGGGACAGGGACTGAATCTTACCTGGGAAGTGCGAGATGGCATTCTCAATCATTCCAAAGGACAGTCTGATATACTGGGTGAGGGATGGGGAGAAGTCCATACTCTGGAAGGACAAATCTGCAAGATAGCGGACATCGTAGCCTATGTCAACCACGATGTGGAGGATGCTATTAGAGCTGGCATCATCTCCCAGAAGGATCTACCTGAACCGGTAGTTGCAGCTCTAGGACATGTGCACTCACAGCGAATCAATACTCTGGTTTGTGATATCATAGATTGCTCCTGGCCTGTTGCAGGCAAAGGTAACCTCGTTAATCCAACCATAGGCATGAGCCCCGAAGTCGTCAGGGCGGCCAACATGTTTCGCCAGTTTCTGTTTGACAGGGTTTATCACCCGAGCTTAGCTAGCGCAGATGCAACAAGAGCCAGGAAGGCATTACGCTTGTTGTATTCCTACTTTCTGTCTCATGAGAACCGGTTACCTCGGGAATTTACCTGTTTGCCAGGCGACAAAGGGCGCAAAGTGATAGATTACATTGCAGGGATGACCGACCAGTATGCGCTAAGATTAGCTGAAGACATATCCGGATGACTAATACATAAATGAGGAATAGAAGGAGAATCCCAGGCACTAAATACGAACCATCGAATAATATCAAGACCAAAGAGCCCAATGACCTAAAGGAGGGCGGGTTTGGAATTCAGAAATCCGGATTTGTTTATGATCTACACATTAGGATTTGGAACTGAGACTCGATGAGCGCGATAACAGAGGTCAAGCAAAAGCTAGACATAGTTGAGTTCGTTTCAGAGTATGTCACTCTACAGAAGGCAGGGCGCAACTTCAAAGCCCTGTGCCCCTTCCACAGTGAGAAACATCCTTCCTTCTATGTTTTTCCTGAGCAGCAGAGCTGGCATTGCTTTGGTGCATGCGGGACTGGCGGCGACATCTTCTCCTTTATCATGAAGAGGGAGGGCATTGACTTCGGCCAGGCCCTTCGTCTTCTGGCTCAAAGAAGTGGTGTCACTTTGGGCCATCTGGAGGCGCCAAGCAAGGCTGAGGATGAGAGGAAAGAGAGGCTCTTCCGTATTAATGAAGCAGCCGCTGAATACTACCATCACTTGCTTTTGAGCACTAAGGCAGGGGAAATGGCAAGAAACTATTTGGCAAAAAGGGGAATCACGCCACAGACTATGAAGGAGTTCCGTCTCGGATTCAGTCCTGATGCCTGGGAAACCGTCAAGGATTACCTCCTGGGTAAGGGTTATACGGAAAAAGAGTTAGCGGAAGCTGGCCTAATCATCGAGAAGGAAGAGGGAGGTAGTTACGATCGGTTTCGTAACCGCCTGATGTTTCCCATATGTGATAGCCAGAGTCGGGTCACCGGTTTCGGAGCCAGAGTTCTGGACGACTCCCTGCCTAAATACATCAACTCTCCCCAGACACCAGTCTTTGACAAGAGCAGCAGTTTGTACGGCATTGATAAAGCCAAGTCCGCAATCAAAAAGAAGAACTTGGTAATAATCGTGGAAGGCTATCTGGATGCTCTCACTGCTCACCAGCACGGCTGGCAAAATGTGGTGGGCTCCATGGGCACTGCCCTGACCGAGAAACAAGTGGAAGGCATCAAAAGACTGACCAATAACATAACCTTGGCACTTGATGCCGATCTTGCCGGCGAAGAAGCCACATTGCGAGGCAAAGCGATACTGGCCTACTCCAATGCTGAAGCAAATGTCATACTGCTACCTCCGGGGAAGGACCCGGACGAAGTAATAAGAGAGGACCTGTCTCTCTGGCAAGAGCTAGTGGAAGAAGCGCTGCCTATTATGGACTTCGCCTTCAAATCTGTAGTAGGTAAGGTGGACATCAACAGGGCTAGAGACAAGTCTCTGGCTGTACAAAAGCTCCTGCCTGCGATCTATGAGATAAAGGACCCTGTCCAGCAATCGCATTACCTGAAGAAACTGGCACGTGAATTGAAAATCGAGGAATCTGCCATAAGGGCGACCCTGTGGGAGTCAAAGATCGGCCGTAAGAAGCCGCAACCTGTCAAACCCACCGAACGTTCTCGGCTTGCCCGCCGGTTCATATGTAACCCTGTCGAGGAATACTGCTTAGCTCTCCTTCTTCAATACCCAGAGCTTCGTCCTGCAGCTCAGGAGCTGTCGCCGGAACACTTCGAATTCACGGAAAATCGCGAGGTTTTCGTCAAGTGGCGCAGTTCCTCCAGTATGTCGGAACTTGAAAACAAACTTGACACTAGTTTGCGAGAACATCTATATTATTTGGCTAAGAAGGATTTTCCACCAGCTATACGGGAAACTGAGCGTACACGCCGGCGCGATCTGGTCAATTGCATTCTCCGCTTACAAGAAAGGTTATCCCGGAGACTAGAAACTGAGAAAGAGGCGACGCTTGAGATCGAAAGGGAAAGGGGTGGCGTAAGCTCAGAGTTGTTGAGACTCGAGGAGCAGGGATTAGATTCCGGGCAGAAGCTGCAGGAAGTTTTCATCAAGAAAGACAGAAACCATGGGTTCAATGAAAGAAAAGGCCATTAACCTGGATGGCGATGAGGTAGTGGCTGAAGGCTTACTCGCTGATGAAGCCGAAGTTGATGAGGTCACCACTTTAGCTGAAGAAGTCGAGGAAAAAGAAGAAGGCGAAGAATTCATTGCTGAAGAAGCCGAAGAGGTCAAGCCACCGGTACCGCTGGAAGAGCATGAAATAACCGACGACTCAGCGCGGATGTATCTTCAGGAAATTGGTAGAGTGCCGCTTCTGAATGTCAATGAAGAGAAGTCGTTATGCCGTAAGATAGAGCTGGGAAGGAGCTTAGAGGAGGTCGAGGAAAACCATTTCAGAAAACACAAGAGGTTTCCTTCACCAGTTGACACAGTGCTTCACGTGATGGCTCAGTTAGCCAAGTCGTACCCCGTTGTTCAGGCTGTGGCAGCGTATCTTGATATAGACCACTCTACCAATGTGGTAGCGACGATCAGGAATCCCAGATTACGCTCGGCCATCGATGACGTCATTGACGCACAGTTGATAGAGTCAACTGCCAAAGCATTAGGCAAGGGGCCCACTGCAGCCGAGGACGCCATAGTAAATCTCTCCATAAACAGCCAGCTTTTGCCCCCGCAATTGATAGAGATCCTGACTAAAGACAAGACTTCATGGCAGAAGCTGAAGGCTCTGCAGACCAACGAAAAATTTCTGTCTCGAGTCGAGTCTCATAGCAGCGAGTTCAAAGCTTATTTCGGACGAGTCCAGGCCGAGGCAAGGACATCCGAGAGGCATCTGACCGAGGCAAACCTGCGCCTAGTGGTAAGCATAGCGAAGAAATACATCGGGCACGGCATGCCTCTCCTTGAGCTTATTCAGGAAGGGAATATTGGCCTTATTCGGGCTGTTGACAAGTTTCAGTACCGGAAAGGCTATAAGTTCAGTACCTATGCAACATGGTGGATCAGGCAAGGCATCACCCGATCTATAGCTGACCAGTCCCGCGCCATACGTATTCCAGTGCACATGGTAGAGACAATCAATAAGCTGTTACGCACAATGAGGCAGTTAGTTCAGGAACTCGGGCGTGAACCAAGTTACGAGGAAATTGGCAACCGCCTGAGCATATCACCAGACCGAGTAGAGGAAGTCATGGCGCTGTTCTTCCGTGAGCCGATGTCGCTGGACATGCCTATCGGCGAGGATGAAGACAGCCGTCTAGGCGATCTTGTTGAGGATCATGCCAGTCTGGCGCCGACTGAAGCAACTTCGCAGCAGTTGCTTAAGGAACAAATAGACAAAGTGCTTGGTGAGCTCACCGAGCGTGAGAAGAAGGTTTTGCAACTTCGATTTGGACTCAAAGACGGACATGCCCGGACTCTGGAAGAGGTAGGCAAGGAATTCAATGTAACCCGGGAAAGGATACGACAGATCGAAGGCAAGGCTCTGCGCAAGTTACGTCATCCCACTCGTAGCCGAAAGCTCAAGGGCTATCTAGATTGATGTCATTTCAAGGGCACGTTAAGCATATTCCCTATGTTCTTCGGCAGCTTGCCTCGTGCTATTGACTTGGTCAGCTTCTGTATTTCCCGAAACTGATTGAGAAGTTGGTTGACATCTTTTGATGTGGTGCCGCTCCCCCGTGCAATGCGACTTCGCCGTTTACCGTCAATGATGGCTGGATTGCGCCTCTCCTCATAAGTCATGGATAGAATAATGGCCTCTATTCTCTTCAGCTGCTTCTCGCCTTCCTCGTCTGGTAGATGGGAAGCGAATTTGGAAAAACCCGGCATCATTTCCACCAGCCGCCCCAGGGATCCCATCTTGTGTATTTGACGCATTTGACCCAGCAGGTCCTCAAGGTCAAATTCCCCACTTCGAATCTTTCCCTCGAGATTCCTAACCTGTTGCTGGTCAAATGCCGCCTCAGCTCGCTCGATAAGGGTGAGCATATCTCCCATACCCAGAATACGAGATGCTAGACGATCAGGGTGAAACACTTCCAGTGCATCCATCTTCTCACCCATGCCCAGATACTTTATGGGCACCCCGGTAACAAATCTTATGGAAAGAGCAGCTCCACCTCGTGCATCTCCATCCATCTTCGTCAGGATGAGTCCTGTGAGCCCGATGCGGCTGTGGAATTCCTGAGCCACCCTTACGGCATCCTGTCCAATCATAGCATCTACTGTGAGTAACACTTCTGAAGGCTGCACCAGGGCTTTGATATCAGTCAATTCCTGCATCATGACCTCATCAATATGCAAGCGCCCCTGAGTATCCACTATGACCCAGTTCACCCCTTCTTCTCTGGCTTGTGTTAGAGCATGCTGGCAGATTGTGGTTGCCGCTGAGCTAGAATCTTCACTGTATACCGGGACATTATTTCGCTCACCCAGGAACTTCAGTTGCTCAATAGCAGCAGGTCGGCGTGTATCAGCAGCTACCAGTAAGGGACGCTGTCCTTGGTGTTTGAGGTGAACCGCAAGCTTCACTGCGGTAGTGGTCTTACCAGAGCCCTGCAATCCCACTAGCAGAAGGACCGCCGGCTGGCCAGTAGGCGAAGCTAAACGAGCAGGCTGTCCACCCAGGATGGCGATTAGCTCTTCGTTGACAATCTTGATGATCTGCTGGGCTGGTGTCAGGCTGCGTAGTACTTCGGAGGCAAGGGCTCGCTCCCGTACCTTGGCCAGGAACTCCTTGACCACCCTGAAATTCACATCTGCTTCGAGCAGGGCAAGCCGTACCTGACGTAAGGCATCGTCAACATCCCCTTCACTAAGCCTGCCCTTCCTGCCAAGCCTATCAAAGACAGCGGTCAGCTTCTGAGTGAGAACTTCAAGCATATTACCCCCGAAGTATTCTATTCCTGCCTGAATCCCACAGTCAACTCATCTTGCCACATCCATGACTCCTCATCTCAAACCAAAAATCCTGTTGCACTTAGCCTGAAATTAGCATACTATACGGGTCTGATGGAACACCTCTGGGCGCCGTGGCGGATCGAATATCTGCTGATGGCTGAACAAAGCGGCTGTATTCTATGCCGGAAGCCCAGGGAAGACAATGACGAGGCGAACTTCATCCTTCACCGCGGTCAGCATAATTTCATGATCCTGAACGCCTTTCCCTATAATCCGGGGCATCTAATGGTTGCCCCGTATCGGCACATAGCAAATCTACAGGACCTAACGGAGGCAGAAGCGAAGGAGCACTTTGACACTGTCAAGAAGGGTTTGGAGATTCTGAGGGAAGTGATGAAGCCCACGGGTTTCAATATCGGTCTGAACATGGGCAAGATCGCTGGAGCTGGCATAGCGGAGCATATCCATACTCACGTAGTGCCCAGGTGGCAAGGCGACACTAACTTTATGCCGGTGTTGGCTGAAACCAAAGTTGTATCGGAGGCCTTGGCTGCCACATACCAAAGGCTGAGAGCGAAGCTATAGGAATAGCTGCCCCCCCGCCGCTGAATTTGTCCCCCTTGCGAAAAACCTATGAAGATATTGACATTAATATCGAAATCCGATATCATAATCCGATAAGATGCTCCAGGATTTTGTGCTTGGCTTCATAAGAATCCATATCCTCTACCATGCTAAGGCAAGGCCAATTTATGGAGCCTGGGTCACGGCGGAATTAGGAAGACATGGCTACAAACTAACTCCGGGAACTCTATATCCCATTCTTCATGAATTGGAGGAAAAGGGTCTTCTAAGAAGTGATAGCCAAATCGTGCAGGGAAAGAAGAGGAAATACTACGAGATAACTCCCCGGGGAAGCGAAGTAATTGAAGAGGTTAAGCCGAAAATAAAGGAACTGGTAAACGAGGTATTAGAATGACTGAGCCTATTGTTCCCATTCTGATGTTTCTCGGTGGTAAGGAGGCAGTAGCTTCGTGTCGGTCTTGTCTGATACCAGATTTGTATCGGAAGCCTTGCTTTCCACATACCGATAGCTAAGGGCGAAGTTACGAGGGTAGTTGCCAAATTCTATTTGGCTCACGAGAAGGATTTGTTGTGTATTTCATTGTTCTCCTGGGAATTGTCAGCCTGTTCGGGGATATAACCTACGAGGGAGCCAGGAGCGTTGCCGGCCCCTACTTGGCTACACTGGGAGCGAGTGCTGCTGGTGTCGGATTGGTAGCTGGCATCGGGGAATTCGCTGGCTATGCTTTGCGTCTTGTTTCGGGATATCTTGCCGATCGGACTAAGGCATACTGGCTTTTCACTTTCGTTGGTTACGGGCTGCTCCTTTCTATTCCCCTGCTGGCATTCGCTGGCTATTGGCAATTTGCTGCCATGCTTATCATCTTGGAACGGATGGGAAAGGCGATAAGAAGTCCAGCGAGAGATACCATGCTTTCCTATGCCACAAAGGAGATGGGGAGGGGCTGGGGGTTTGCTATTCACGAAGCATTGGACCAGATTGGCGCTGTCATCGGGCCTGTTGTCTTCTCCCTTGTCTTTCTGTTCCATTGGGGCTATCGTGAAGGCTTTGCCCTGTTATGGATACCTGCTTTGCTGGCCTTGGTTGTTCTGGCGACAGCCAGGAGGAAGGTCCCTTCACCGCAAAAACTCGAGGCTGCCAGCACAAGGGGCAGACAAGGCGAGAAACATAAAATTCCCAGAGTCTTCTGGCTCTACACTGTATTTACTTTGGTTTCCACGGCTGGCTTTGCCAGTTTTCAGTTGATTTCCTACCATCTCAAAGTCCAGGCTATCGTGCCAGATGGCCAAATTCCTCTCATTTACGCCGTTGCTATGGGCGTAGATGCCCTAGCAGCTCTTGTAGCCGGCAAAACATACGACAGGGTCGGGCTTATGTCGTTGTTAGCAGTCCCATTGTTGACGGTGTGCATTCCCTTCCTTGCTTTTTCCCATAGCTATGCTCTGGTGATGACTGGCATGACCTTATGGGGTGTGGTGATGGGAATTCAGGAAACGATTATGCGTGCTGCCGTCGCTGATTTGACACCTGTGGAGAGAAGAGGATTTGCCTATGGAATCTTCAACACGGCGTATGGAGCCGGCTGGTTCTTAAGTGGTGTCTTGATGGGACAGCTTTATGGGCTCTCCATCAGCTCCTTAATCCTGTTTGCCGTCGTCATGGAGCTAATCTCAATTCCGCTGCTCTTCGCAGTGAGGAGAGCAACTTAGCGATTGTCACTTCTAAGTGCGAGGCGCCCCTGAGCCAGGAAAGGCAACTCGTGTGAGCAACCCCATGAGATTGCCACGCCGCGCCGAAATGATACTCCAAGCCGTCAAATGGCTTCAGACAACTTGAAGACATGCCTACAACAGGTCGTACGTCTCGCTGATACTGCCGGCCTCAAAGTTCTCCAGAGGGAGACTACCCGGAATCAGACCTTATCCTGTGATGCAAGTTCGAAAACCTCTTTCAGCCGGATGAATGGCAGGTAGTCAATGCTGCTGCCAGAACGACCTGCCGCAGCATCATCGCTGAAAGCGCCTCTCTCCTCTTGAAGAGCAGCTGTGCCCATTTAGACCACTGCAAAGTCCGGCTCAAACCTCCCGCGGCCACAGCTATGCCTTGATCAACCTCTCCAGAAACGGGGCATGAAGATCATGAACACCGTGAAGAGCTCCAACCGCCCTAGCCACATGCAGAACATCAAGATGATCTTGGCTGCGCCGGGGAGCCACGCATAGTTCAAGGTCGGCCCCACACCACCCAGACCCGGCCCGACGTTTCCCAGGGTAGTCGCCACTGCTGAGATCGCTGTCTCCACGTTGAGCCCCAAAAAGCAAAGTACCACGGAGGCGACAAGGGCAACGAGAATGTAGAAGAAAAAGAAGGATACTATGTCTCGGACTATACCCTCTGGCAGAGGCTTTCGGTTGTATTTCAATGGAAACACGGCGTTTGGGAAAATAGCCTTCTTCATCATTACCCTGGTGTGTTTAATTAGGGTTAGGACCCGCACTACTTTGATTCCCCCTCCGGTGGAGCCACCGCATGCCCCGATGAACATCAAAGCCACGAGCACCATTCTGGCACCTGAATGCCAGATGCCGAAGTCAGCAGTGACAAACCCAGTGGTGGTCATGATTGAGATCGCCTGGAACACCTCCGGTCTATAGGAGCCGAAGTTCTGCGAAAGTATTAGCAGAAAGATGGCAATCACAACAATGGTGACATAGAGCCTCAATTCATCGTCCTTAAGCGCTTTCCAGTTTCTGCGCAGGACGTGATAATGAATTATGAAGCTCACGCCCGCCAGAAGCATGAAGACCATTATTATGCATTCCGCCAGAGGATTGCCGTAGAACTCTATGCTCCTCATAGCGGGCGTGAATCCGCCCGTGGACAGCGTCGAGAATGAGATACAGACCGCGTCAAAGAGCGGAAGCCTGGCCAGGAAGTGCAGCAGCGCTATTTGGACAGCGGTGAACGCTGCGTAGATGGTCCAGAGGATCCTGGCGGTGGTGCTGAATCTGGGGCGAAGCCTCTCGGGGAGCGGACCGGGAAACTCGCAATCAAACAGCTGGGAACCTCCTACTCCAAGTCTGGGCAATATGGCAACAAAGAGGGCAATCACCCCCATCCCCCCTAGCCATTGGGTAAGGCTGCGCCACAACAATGCGCTATGCGGCAATGCAAAGAATGCTCCCGTCCCTGTGTTGTCTAGGATGCTAGCTCCCGTGGTAGTGAAGCCGGACATGGCCTCGAAGAAGGCGTCGAGAAAACCCAATTTCAGAAATACATAAGGGAGTGCCCCGAAGAGAGAAACCAGAAGCCAGGCGAAGGCTACTATGGTGAAGCCGTCGGCACGTTCTATCTCCCTCTGGGTCTTAAGTCCGAATTCGAGAATTAGCCCAACGCCCAGGGTGATAAGCAGCGCATATAAGTAGATGTGCCACTCCGCCTCGCCGTAAGAAATAGCTACGATCAAAGGGAGAAGATAGGCTAAAGCGAAGTACTTTAGAAGTGAGCCAGTTATGTGTAGGGTCAGTCTTACCCTTTGGCGAACCATTTATTCATGAATTCGGTTCCCCGTTTGACAACTTCCCGATTCACAATGAGAGTCAGCCAGTCTTTCGGCCGAAGCTCCCTGCCCTCGTCCAGATATCTTTCCCCACGTTGCACCACGAGGATCTTCACCCCGAGCGGGGTTGCCAGTTCAGCAACCTTTCGCCCGACACACTTCATGCCCTCCTCGATTTCTATTTCGAATATGTCGGCCTTTTCGAAAGAGAGGAAGTCCTTGACATATGGCTGTGAAATCATACGATGAATGTGTTTGGCGGCTACCATGTCCGGGACGACCTGCAGGTTAATCCCAGCCTGCCTGAATGTCTCGGCATGTTCTACCGCGTCTACAAGAGAAATCACCCGTTTGACGCCCATCTCCTTCGCCATCATACAAATCATCAAGTTCTCCGAGTCGTCGCCGGCTGCAGCCACAAAGGCATAGGCGCCCCTGACTTGCGCTTCTTCGAGCGTGGCCTTCTGACTGGCATCTCCTACGATCGCGATGATCTCGGAATCCTTTGCTATTGCAGTGCACTTGGCAGAGTCCCGGTCTATGACTCGCACCTCATTCCCTTCTTTGGCAAGGAGCTCTGCCAGATTCCTCCCAATATCACTCAGCCCTGCTATCACTATGTACATTGCTTATCTTCGATAGCCAGTCAATACTGCCAAGCTTTCCATGAACTAGAGAACTAGCGGCGAAAAAGTGAGCTTCTGATCAAGAAGCAAACAAACCTGGAGGTTGACTCAGAATGCTACGGCACTCTCCATACACACACTTTGCTACTCCACAGCTTTTCAGCATCGAGCGATTATAGCCTGCCCCAATATGGTTGTCAAGTGCTGGTCTCTTCCGGTGTTGATGTTTTACGATCGTATCAGCCTCAAGTGTTAGGGGAAAGTGTCACCGTTAAGGAGAGGGTGACATTGACTAAGATTGGACATTGAAGGTTGCTGATACTAGATCAAGTGGAGAAACGACAGAATCACCTCTCCCGGAGCACGTGGCAGGAGGTGCTCACATCGCAGTATTCTCGCGAAAGCCACCAAAGAGTTCTGCCTGATGCCTGCAAGACGGAAACAGCCATGATTTGTCAGGGCAAATGGACTGGTTATGATGTTTCGAGAGCTCTGTCGCTAACGCAGGCGCCTTTTTGCCCCTGCCTTGACCTTGAAAATCCTGCTACTGGATAGATTGTCCAGGGACTGCTCGAGGGCAGCTACATATTCATCAACTTCGTCCCTATCGAACTGCATGACTTTGTCGGCTATTCGCTGACAATGACCGCATCGGCTACAGCCTGCCGAACAGTCCTGCTTCCTGAAGAAATCCATAAAGCCTTCCAGAGCCTGGTTGTCGATGTGGAATCTGGGCGGCACTCCGATACCACTGCTTCGTTCACCCGGCAGAGTAGAGTTGACAAAACCAGTTCCCGGGCTGATGACGTGCAGAATATCATACAGGTTGCCTTGATAGTGCCGTGACGAATACGCTGTGGCAGCACGCAAGATCTTTTCGGTGGGCATTGACCTGCCACTGATTTTGAACCCATCAATACCTATCTCTTCATAGATATGAATGTCTTCCGGCCTTGCCCAGCGACACTTGATGACCTGGGAAACATCACGGAGCCTGTCCAAAGTGCAACGAAGCACACAATAGTCTACATAGTAGCCGCCGACAGGGTTATAGCTTTGACTGGCATGTCCCAGCCCATCATGGTGGTAGTATTCGTACGGACACTGATACAGGCAAAGATTGTTCAGTAGCACAGTGATCTCGCAGCTCACCGTGTTTCTGATAGCCTTGAGCGCCCCAAAGCTGCGATTTACGTTGATGTCCAGAGTTATAGAATCGGCGCCCAACGATTCGAAAAACTTGGCTCTGGCAACGCTGTTTACGTGAGAAATAGTTGATACTCTTACCTGCAGTTGCGGGAACTGACGCTTAATAAGCTCAACCAGATAAGGGATGGTTACCGTAACGCTATCCGCGCCGATGCTGATAATCCAATTAAGATGTCTCAGCAATTCCCGATGGGTATTTTCGTCCCATTCCATGTTGCCCATGCTGGGAGCATTCAAGAGGTAGTCAAACTTCAGACCTGCTGAGTGAGCCTCTTCAATGTATTCCTCCACCTGATTCTCCACCATGCGCACCCTATCAGGACCCGACCCGCCACTTCCTATCATGGACGTAGGCAATACCCCATATAAGTGGATATCAGCTTCGAGTTTGCTCAACGGCGATATCAACTCTGGATCCCAATTCGTCGGAACTAATAACTGCATACTACTCCACTATAGCGAACAATGTTAGCACAATATTAGCCACCTGTGCCCGCTTTGCGTCCTTCTTCAAATCCAGAAAAACCACTCCCTATATCGTGATGCGATGTATTATGAATGCAAAAAAATCTCTTGTCAACGCCTCAGTATCAAAAGCTGCTGCTCCAAGGTTCTGTCAGGACGCCTCTCTCATGGGAAGTATCGCCCTTCCAGGGGAACAGTAATGAGGAGAAATGGACAAAACACAGACTATCCCTAACATATCCTTGTATCGTAATACGATGTATTATGAACATAAAGATGTCTTTTGTCAATACCCCTCGCTTTAGTTCCATTGCTGTCCTCTACCCGTTAAAGCGCCTAAGCACCAAGCAGCAGTTCTCCCCACCTAAGCCAAAACTATTCTTCAGACACACATTGACCTGAACCGGGCGAGCTACATTGGGCACATAATCCAGATCACAAGCAGGGTCGGGTGTCTCATAGTTTATGGTCGGGTGGATGATTCCCTTGTTCATAACCAATATGGCAGCGATGGTTTCAATAGCGCCAGCCGCAGTAATGCAGTGCCCAATCATGGACTTGGTGGAGCTCATGGGAACTCTGTAAGCGTGCTCCCCGAGCACCATTTTGACAGCCTTGGTTTCACAGGCATCATTCAGCTTGGTGCTGGTGCCATGAGCATTGATGTAATCAACTTCCTCAATCTTGACTCCGGCAGTTCGCAGAGCAGTGCTCATAGCATAAGCCTCAGCCTCAGGAGCAGGAGCTGTTGCATCATAAGCGTCAAAAGACCAGCCTGCGCCCGCAAGTTCAACCAGGATAGGTGCACCTCGCCTCCTGGCATGTTCATAGCTCTCCAGAACAACGAGTCCGGCACCCTCACCATACACAAAACCACTCCGGTTGAGGTCGAATGGGCGGCAAGCCTTGGCCGGGTCGGGTTCATGGGAAAGAGCTCCCAACTGATCTATTCCAGCCATGCCAACTGGCTCCAGACTGGCGTCTGAACCGCCGGCTATCATCACGTCAGCATACCCCAGACGAACAAAGTTGGCTGCTGTGCCTATCGCGTCGGCGCCGCTGGCGCACAGGCTGTTTACGCTGCTATTGGGGCCCCTTGCCCTCAACATCATCCCCACCTGCATGGATGCTGCGCTGGCAGTTGACTTGGTAATAAAGAGAGGGTCGGCTCTTCTTGGCCCTAGTTTCTGAAATAGCTCCCATCCCCTGACAACATAGCCTTGCTCTGTCATGGTAGAAATGGTAACACCCACTCTCTCAGGCTCTTCCTTTGCCATATCCAGGCAAGCTGATTGTATTGCTTCCTTGGCGGCCGCAATGGCAAACTGAATGGTTCTTGAAGTCCGGTCAACTACCTTCAAGTCCATGTATTTAGCAGCATCAAAGTCACGCACCTCGGCGTCCACTTTTACTCGAAACTTGCTCGAATCAAAACGGGTAATCGGACCAATGGCTGATTTCCCTGCCACCAATCCCTCCCAAAACGCTTTGGTGCTTAGGCTCAGAGGATTGATAGTGCCCATACCGGTGACCACGACCTTCGGCATATCCATCAGGCCCCGGTAATTCATCGAGGTTCCAGGAATTCCAGCCATATCCACTATTCTCCTTTTCCAGCGAGGGTGAAAAGCCCTACAGAGGTGCCCCCATCAATGACGATGGTCTGTCCTCGTATCATAAATGCCTCTTCACTGCACAGGAAAGCAACTACGTTAGCGACGTCCTCGGGGATTACCATCCTCCCCGCTGGCGTTGCCTGACGACTATCCTTTATTAGTCCCTCCTTGAAATAGAACTTCAAAGCCTCTGTCTCCACGGCAGAAGCAGCCACAGCATTGACGCAAATACCTTGAGGCGCTAGCTCTATTGCCAGGTAACGAGTTAAAGCCTCCAGGGCGGCTTTGGAGACTCCGACGACGGTATAATTGGGCAAGACGAAGCGTGAACCAAGGCTCGAGATGCTAACTATCTTACCACCCCTGCCCTCCATCAGTTTGGCTGCCCTCTGAGCGCAGAGTAGACAGGCCCTGACATTAATATCCATGGTCCATTCCCAGGCTTTGACATCTATGTCCACCAAAGGGCGACCTACGCCTGAAGCAGCATTATTGATCAGGATATCCAGGTGGCCAAATTTGTTGCCAATCACATCAAATATCTCATTTACCTTTTCCGGGTCGCCCACATTGGCCCGGATGACTTCGGCTTTGGCTCCCAGAGCCACAACATCCCTGGCTGTCTGTTCTGCACTCTCGCGGTGGCGGAAGAAGTTAACAATGATGTCAGCCCCCTGGGAAGCGAGCTTCAAAGCAATTGCCCGGCCAATGCCTCGCCCGCTGCCTGTAACTAAAGCCAGCTTCCCTTCAACAGACATGCCTAGACCTTCTCTTTCTGCGCCACCCGATTCTCTACAAAAGAGACGAAGTCGCCAAAGTTCTGAAACTTCTGGGCTTCCTCGTCAGGAATTTCGATCCCAAAGGTCTCTTCCACTGCCACTAAGGCCTGCACCACATCCAGAGAATCGGCCTTAATCTCCTTGAATGTAGCTTCTCGAGTGATAATATTCTTATCAACACGAGTAATCCTGGCCAAGATGTCTTTTACTTGCTCTTCAATGCTCATAACTTACCTCCCTGATTGAATCTGGCTAACTCCGATTTCAGGCTTTCCACAACCCCTGCTCTTACCGCCTCTTTAGCGCTTTCTATAGCATTAGCTATTTGAGGAGCCCGGCTGGCTCCGTGCGCTATCTTCACCACCCCGCCAACACCCCACAGAATACCACCGCACTGCTTCTCACTTTCATGAGACATTTTGGTTGCCGGGAATAATCTCCCGAACACCCATCTGACTAAGGTACGCAGAGGTGGGTGTTTCTCCAGCTTTCGCTCAGCCCAAACTTGGGCATGACCCGCAATGCTCTCATAGAACTTCAGAAGAACATTGCCTACAAAGCCATCACAGACAATGACATTCGCCTTGCCACTCAGAACGTCGCTGCCTTCCACATTACCTACAAAGTTCAACCCGCTATTCTTGAGAAGGGAATAAGCTTCACGCACTGCTTCATTCCCTTTGGTCTCTTCGCTCCCTGTGCTCAACAAGCCTATCTTGGGGTCAGCGATGTTAAGAAACTTCCTAGCGTACACCGAGCCGGCAATGGCAAAGGTCAGGAATTGGTGTGGCTTGCAATCCACATTCGCTCCCAGATCCACCATCACAGTATTCGGTGCGAAGCTACCTAGAGAGCCGACAAGTGCCGGACGGTACACTCCCTCCAACATGCCGATATATTGAATAGCACTTATTGCGGCTGCTCCACTGGACCCGGCACTCAACACCGCATCCGCCTCGCCTGATTTCACCATCTTCGCCGCCACAGCCACAGAGCAATTAGGCTTGCGGCGAATCACGTCAACTGGCGACTCGTTCTCCTTGATATACTCGCTGGTCCCGACAATATGGATCGTTGAACCATTGGCGGTGGATTTGTGCCTGGTCAGTTCCCCCTCCAGAACGTTCGCGACACCCACCAGGAAGATTTCAACATCGTCCTTCTGGGCTGCAAGCATTGCCCCTTTGACTATTTCCTCAGGAGCATAATCGCCACCCATGGCATCCACAGCCACCCTTATTCTGCCATTATGCACCATGCTTCTATTTCTTAGCACTCGGTAGTTTGACTATTGCCTCCCCCACGACTATCACTTCTCCCTTTTGGTTACGGCACTCAAAAGGGCAATTTGCGTATGATACATCATCTTTCTGCTCAATGCAATCAATCTTGCTGCTGATAGTCAAAGTGTCCCCGGGACGGGCCACTTCCTTGAACTTGGCTCGCAGCTTGCCGCCTGACAACCAGCTTTGGCCAAAAGCCGAAGTCATCATCTCTGACACATAAGCCAGGTTAAGCATGCCATGCGCAATAGTTCCAGCGAAAGGAGTCTTGGCTGCAAAAGCTTCGTCTATATGAATGGGATTGAAGTCACCCGATGCCTCAGCATAGAGATTGATCTTCTCCTGGGTGATGTGTTTCACCACTGGATCAAGAGCCTTCCCTGCTTGCATATCTGTTAGTATTCCGTCCTTAGGCGGGCAGTGCTATAGTTGCCTTCCCTGATTGCACCTTCTCCCTGTCCTTATCAAAAACCTCGATGTCCAGGACCAACATACTCATCTTGCCCCGGCCTATTTTCTGTGCCACTCCTATGCGACACTCTACAGTGGCGCCAATGGGCACCTTTTTGAGAAACTCCAACTCCTGTGAGGCATGTATAGCGATAGTGCCGGGTGGCAGAGGAATAGACTTTGTCATGGCGGCTATGGCACAAGCCGTAATGGCCAAAGGTGGCACAAATCCATCCCCAGCGGCATCCACAGCTTTCATATATTTGGAAATGAAAGAGGCACTCAATTCATAAGTGGCAGGAGGGAACTTGTAACCCGGTGTTAGTTCTGCATACGTTATAGCTTTATCCGGCATCTGCCCCATTCCCCATACATCGGTATACTATGTATAGTAAATTATACACAGCCTCCGATTATTGTCAACATCCTAGTACCGTTAGCATCACCTGATGGAAGGCACAGGAAGGAAAAGACTATCTGGCCGAGCCCGCAGGCTCTACCTGAGCCTTTCCGTGTCTAATGCGAAGTGGGCTCGGCAGGATTCGAACCTGCGACCAACCGGTTATGAGCCGGCCGCTCTGCCCCTGAGCTACGAGCCCGTTTTTTCAGCCACGAAAAGCCTCAGCTTTCATGGCAACCGAATTTCTGTGGAGCGGGAGACGGGACTCGAACCCGCGACGACCTGCTTGGAAGGCAGGCACTCTACCACTGAGTTACTCCCGCGAGACTGAATCTATTTTACCTCAAACATTAACGTTGGTAAACAGGAAAAGGAGCTACGCTGTCAGTTTGGCCTCAGCAGCGTGGCTTCACGTTGTCTTTCACCCAGCCCACTATCTTATCAAGAGAGGTGCCTGGTAAAAATATCTCTTTGATGCCCAGTTTCCTTAGTTTGGGAACGTCATCTTCAGGAATGATACCGCCGCCGACGACCATTACATCATCTGCTTTGTTGGCTTTGAGCAACTCCAGCACCCGTTTGAACAGAGTCATATGAGCCCCGGAGAGGATGCTCAAACCGATAAGGTCAACATCCTCCTGTAACGCCGCAGCGACGATTTGCTCCGGCGTCTGGTGCAAGCCAGTATATACCACCTCAAACCCGGCATCCCGGAAAGCCCTGGCTATGACCCTGGCTCCCCGGTCGTGTCCGTCAAGACCGGGCTTGGCCACTAAGACCCGTATCCTTCTCCCTGAGTTCACCATATCGCCTTCACCTCCAGGTAGTCCATTTTCAGGCGGGGACAAGCTGCCACTACTCAGTATCGCCTGCACTAGGCTAACCCGCCTGCTCGCCGTAAGACTTCGGCAAGCGAGCCAAAGCTGTGAGACGGGCAGGAGCCTGGCACTACATAACTGCACCCTCACACTGACTCGCCCCAACCCTCTCCATCGCGTGGAGGGGGAAGTTCTGGGAGCGGGACTCAGTAAAATCCCGGGTCCCGATACTCTCCGAAAACCTCTCTCCAGACATCGCAGATTTCCTGCTCGGTAGCGTATTCCTTTACTGCCTCTATTACGTGGGGCATCAAGTTTCTGTCCGTTTTGGAAGCAGCGCGCAAGTCATTGAGAATATGAGCCACCTTGCGGTTATCTCTCTCCTTCTTGACTTGCTGCAACCTGGCAATCTGCTTCTCCTCAACCGCTTCATCTATTCTCAGTATCTCGGGAGGCGCCTTTTCTTCAACAACATACTTGTTCACCCCCACCACAACCTTGTCCCCCTTATCTATTTGCCGTTGGTAATGATAAGCGGCATCGGCAATCTCCATTTGTGGAAAACCTTTGTTAATGGCAGCAAGCATGCCCCCCATCTCGTCTATCTTATTGATGTATTCCCAGGCCTTTTCCTCTATCTGCTTGGTCAAAGACTCTACAAAATAGGAGCCAGCCAGGGGGTCTATGGTATTGGTGACACCTGTCTCATCAGCGAGGATCTGCTGGGTGCGCAGAGCAATCGTAGCGGCAAACTCAGAGGGCAAAGCCAGTGTCTCATCCAGAGCATTGGTATGCAGAGACTGTGTCCCGCCCATGACCGCAGCCAGTGCTTCGGTGGTGGTCCTGACAATATTATTGTAAGGCTGTTGAGCCGTCAGCGAGCACCCTGCAGTCTGAGTATGGAACCGCATCCACCAGGAGCGAGGATTCTTAGCCTTGAACCTGTCCTTCATAATGTGAGCCCACATCCTTCTGGCTGCCCGGAACTTGGCAATCTCTTCAAAGAAATCGAGATGGGAATTGAAGAAGAAGGAAAGACGAGGAGCAAAGGAATCAACATCCAGCTTCTTTCTGTCCATCACATCCTGGACATAGGCTATCCCGTCAGCCAGGGTGAAAGCCAGTTCCTGGACAGCGGTGGAGCCTGCCTCCCGGATGTGATAGCCGCTGATGCTTATCGTATTCCACAGGGGAACGTGGAGAGTACCAAACTCGATGGTGTCGCTTATCAACCTGATTGACGGCTCGGGCGGGAGCATGAATGTCTTTTGAGCAATGAATTCCTTGAGCATATCGTTCTGAATTGTGCCCCCGATCTTGTCCCAGCTTATGCCTGCTTTCTCGGCGACAACCAGATACATAGCCCACAGTATGGAAGCAGGGGGATTTATGGTCATGGAAGTAGTGACACTGTCCAGAGGAATCCCACGGGTCAGAATCTCAAAATCCCTCAAGGTGTCAATGGCCACGCCACATTTCCCGCACTCACCCCTGGCACGGGGCGAACCGCTATCGTATCCCATCAAAGTAGGAAAGTCGAAGGCCGTGCTCAGCCCGGTCTCCCCTTCCTTGAGCAAGTGATGCCATCTCTGGTTAGTGTCTTCGGCACTGCCCATGCCGGAAAACATGCGAAAGGTCCATTCCTTCCCTCGATACATTGTGGGTTGACACCCTCTGGTAAAAGGGAAAAGGCCCGGATAGCCAATGTCTTTGGCAAAGTCCAGGTCCTTGATGTCTTCCGGGGTATAAATCGCCTTTATCTCCAGATCGGAGACCGTGGAAAACCTCTTCTTCCTCTCAGTTCTTTGCCTTCCCTTCCCCACCTCTTTTTCCCACCTCTTCTGGCCTTCCTGCACATCTTGCAAGGTTTTATCTGTAAACATGACTAACCCATCACTTTACACCCAGTACCTGGCGGGCAACCGTCCACCTCTGCATCTCCGAGGTTCCTTCGTAAATCTCAGTTATTCTCTGGTCGCGGTAGTAGCGTTCCACAGCAAAGTCTTTGGTGTAGCCATAGCCACCGAATATCTGAACCGCTTTGTGACAAACCCTGTGAGCTGCCTCGGAGGCAAATAGCTTGGCCATTGCCGCTTCCTTAGGAGGAGCATGCCCCTGTTTCTTGCTCAACCAGGCAGCCCTGTAGATAAGCAGCCGGGATGCGTCTATTTCTGTGGCCATATCGGCTATCATCCATTGGATTGCCTGAAGCCGAGCGAGCTCGGCACCAAACTGCTTCCTTTCCTTGGCGTAGGTCACGGCGGCATCATAAGCAGCCTGGGCAATACCCAGTGCCTGGGCAGCTATGCTGACCCTGCTGGCGTCGATGCCTTCCAAAGCTATCCTGAAGCCTTTTCCTTCCTCTCCCAGCATATTAGCCACAGGTATTCTGCAGTCATCAAAGATGAGCTCCGCTACCGAAGCAGGGTGCAGCCCCATCTTTCTTTCCAGTTTGCCTACAGAGAAGCCTTTCGTACCCTTGTCCACCACAAAGGCACTGATGCCACGATAGCCCAGCGATTTGTCCTTCGTAGCGAAGGTCGTCACAAACTCAGCTTCAGCACCATTACTTATGAAGATCTTCTGGCCATTCAAAACATAGTGGTCGCCTTGCCGGACGTATTTTGTCTCCATAGCGGCGACATCACTGCCTGCCATAGCCTCAGTTAAGCCGAAAGCCACTATTGCCCCATCAATTACACGCGGGATATAGTGCCTCTTCTGTTTATCGTTGCCATGCATCACGATGGGATACATGCCCAAGCCAAGGCTGACAAGATACACCACGCTTATACCGGCACAGGCACGGGCAATCTCCTCAGTGGCTAGGGCGAAGGTCACTTCGTCTCCACTCCCTCCATATTCCTCAGGAAAGTGCACTCCGCACAAGCCCGCGGCGGCCATCTTCTTGATAACATCATATGGAAACTCCTCCGCCTCATCCCATTTGGCAGCGTGGGGTGCGATTTCCCCGGCACAGAAATCCCGCACCATTGCCTGGAACATCTTCTGGTCTTCTGTAAGCTCGAAATCCATTTCCTTCTCCTTTACAGCCTATTTCGGGACCTTTCTCGTTGCGGAGCAACCGTCTGCCATTGCTTCTCCTATCATGCCCGGGCTCTTCCGCCTTCAAGGCTGTCGGTCACTTTCGCCTATCTCTGTTTGCTTCTAAGGCTGATTGTACTACCCGCACTCAACCACGGTCAATGCTTGCCTGCATCCCAATCCCAACACAGATGATTTCGTCATTGACTGGCAAGACCTTTTATACTAAACTGACGTCTCTAATATGCATGTCTTTGCAAGAGGAGAGGGCACCGGGACCTGGCTTGAGTGCCCTAGTTTTATGTCTATCTAGGAGGTAGTGCTATGGATTTGGTCTGGATCTGCATAATCGTGGGGCTGGTGGGAGCAGCAGTAGTGGCTTACTTTGTGCGGTACGTGCTGCGGCAGGATGAGGGCTCAGCCAGGCTCAAGGAAATCTCTGCCGCTATTAGAGAAGGCGGGCTCGCCTTTATTCACAGGGAATATCGCACATTAGCCATTGTGGTAGTTGTAGTGGCCATTATTCTGGTGGTTGCATTGGGCTGGAGAATGGCGGTAGCTTTTGTCTTCGGTGCCATATGTTCCATGGGCGCAGGCTATGCCGGCATGAATATGGCACTGAGGACTAACAGCCGGACTTGCGCCGCCGCACAGAAGAGCCTGAATCAGGGATTGAGGGTTTCCTTCCGGGGCGGGGCGGTTATGGGACTCACAGTGGTGAGCATTGGCATCATCGGGCTATCTATCCTCTACCTTGCATGGCATCGCCTCCCTGATTACGAGTTTCTGTATATCATACCGGCCTATGGCACTGGTGCGTCGCTGGTCGCTCTTTTTGCCAGGGTGGGAGGCGGCATCTTCACTAAAGGGGCCGATGCCGGTTCCGACCTGGTGGGCAAGGTGGAGGCGGGCATACCAGAGGATGACCCCAGAAACGCCGCTGTCATAGCCGACAACGTCGGCGATAACGTCGGAGATGTCTGCGGCATGGGTGCCGACCTTTTTGAATCGTATGTGGAAACCGTTGTTGCCACTATGACGCTTACCACGGTCGGTGTCATGCTGGCGCCATGGCTCAAGGGAGTTTTGTTCCCCACCCTTTCCCCTGAGGTTGCCCTTCAGCGCGCCTGGTGGCTGCCCCTTCTCATCATGGCCGCCGGCATCGTGGCTTCCGTGATTGGCTGTTTTCTGGTCAGGGTCGGGGAGAAGGTGGAGATGGCGGCTCTCTTAGGGGCCCTGCGTCGCGGCACGCTGAGCGCCACCATACTGGCGGCAGTGTTTGGCTTTCTGGTGATTCATTTTCTTCAGGCTAGTGTGGGTCTCTTTTGGGCGATGCTGGCCGGCCTTGTAGCTGGTGCCTTGATGGGGGAAGCCACTAACTACTTCACTTCTTACGCCTTCAAACCCACTCAGGAAATCTCTGGCGCGTGCACCTTCGGTGCCGGTGCAACCATAATCCGCGGTTTCGCTACCGGGCTCATGAGCACCTGGCCCCCGATAGTGCTGGTAGCCTTAGCTATTATCGTAGCTTACAAGTTCGGCAGCTTCTACGGCGTCGCCATGGCTGCCGTTGGCATGTTGTCCACCCTCGGCGTGACGCTGGCTACCGACGCCTACGGACCTATAGCTGACAATGCCGGAGGCATTGCCACTCAGGCGGCATTACCACCCGAGGTGCGTGAGAGGACCGATGCTCTGGACT
>JBBIMO010000021.1:0-30939 GCA_037444365.1 Chloroflexota bacterium | reverse complement strand
TGGTGCCGAAGGAGGGATTTGAACCCTCACGTCCTTAAGGACACTACGCCCTGAACGTAGCGCGTCTGCCATTCCGCCACTTCGGCTCTATTTCTCTGCCCCAAACTCCTTCTTCGACACGGAGATAAAGATAATTGCCAGTATCCCCAGAAGACGCAAAGGAAGGGAACAGATGGCCCCAGCTAGGGCCAGGCCAAACATCCTCCTTCTCAACGCCGAGACGCCACCTGCTATGGCGATTATACCCAAAACAAGGATAACCACTCCCAGAATGACCAGCAATGCCGGGATGAGTGGCATGACATGTCTTTCAAACCACTCGGCTCGGTGACATGGAAGAATTGCCAGCCTCCACCACATGTTGACGCCAGCCCCCACAAGAACCATAATCAGCCCACCGATCGTCTCAAGTGCCCCGCTTATTATGGTCAGGACACCGCCTGCCGTAAGCAGCCCGCTTCTTCTATCGCCGTTAGATGCCATTTCTTTTCCCCCTCATTTCATGGTGGGCAGTACAGGATTTGAACCTGTGACCTTCGGTATGTGAAACCGACGCTCTAACCACTGAGCCAACTGCCCATACTCCGATTTGATGGCGGCTATCTATCAAGGCATACTAACTTTACCATACGCGCAAGGGCGTAGCAATTGGACCAGCAGCAATAGATTCGCTTTGCACTTGGCCAGCCTTCAAGCAATCCGAGTCTCCGTTCGCGCCAAAATGCCCTCAGAGGCACCTGAGAGCCCCCGGAAGCCCTAGCAATCGCTTCGGCAATGCTTTTATTATGCTCTTCGCAAACCCAGCCTTTTGTTGCCATATACCTGATCGCAGGATTGCCAATTACCAATGTTGGCCAGCTTCCCTGAACAACGTCAGTGGGAGCGCGGCTTTGTTGCCAGATACATCAGATGCATGAAACTGGAGATGGTCGGTAACGACTGATATGCGCTACCCGCGTCGCCCCAAATCCGCACGTTGAAGCAGCTTCATCTTCTCCTTGACCTCTTTGAGAGTCTCTTCAGCTATGGCTTCAGCACGATTGGCTCCATCGGCAAGAACCTCAGCGAGATGACCAGGCCTGGCGGCTAAAGCAGTGCGCCTTTCTCGAAACGGCTTCAGATTCAAATTGATGCTCTCGGCCAGTATTTTCTTGCAGTCCACACAGCCCACGCGAGCGCTGCGACACTCTGAGCCAATTTCCTCTACACGGGTCTGGGTGAAGTAGTTGTGGAGTCGGAAGACATTGCATACTTGAGGATGCCCGGGGTCAGAGCGGTATCTCCGCGCCGGGTCGGTAACAGCCGTCATGACTCGCTTCGTGATTTCCTGAGGAGAGGCGGATATTTCGATATGGTTATCAGAGCTCTTGCTCATCTTCTGCACTCCATCCAGGCCCAAAACCAAGGGGAAGTTGGCGAGCTTTGCCTGAGGCTCGGGAAAGACAGCGCCGAAAATGGAGTTGAAGCGACGCACTATCTCCCGGGCCAATTCCAGATGAGGAAGCTGGTCTTCGCCCACAGGGATGACCTCCCCCTTATAAAGGGCAATGTCAGCAGTCATGAGCACCGGATAACCCACCAGCCCGTAGTTTACATTGTGCGGCTGCATCTTGACCTTTTCCTTGAATGTCGGAACACGGAGTAGCCAGCTCAAAGGAGTAACCATGCTGAACAGGGCATGGAGTTCCATTACTTGAGGAACATGCGATTGAACGAAGATGATGCTCTTTTGGGGGTCCATGCCGGCCGCCAGCCAGTCCAGCACCATCTCATGAACATCTTCCCGCAGGGATTCGGTGGCTTCCAGAGTAGTGAGAGCATGAATATCCACCACGCAATAAACGCAGTCATATTCATCCTGGAGGGCAACGTAGTTCTGGACGGCTCCCAGATAGTTACCGATGTGCTGTCGGCCAGTGGGGCGCGCGCCGGAGAAAACGCGTTTTCTCATTTGTTTGTGCAGAAGTCTAGCATATAGAAGAAACGGGTAACAAGACTGGCGGGGATTCAGCCTACGATGAATTCCCTGATGTAGGAATTGACCAGCGCGGGCCTTTCATGAATGACCCAGTGCGAGCCGTCGGGAATGCGCTTGATGGTCAAATTCGGTACGTATTTCTCCAGACCTTCCAGGTTGCCTGCGAGCAGCCATCTGTCCTTCTCTCCCCAGATAACCAGCGTTGGGACCCTGACCGCAAACAGCGAAGGGTCTGCGGACAGACTTTCGTCGCCTTCGCCTGTAAAAGGGCCGAGACTGGCGGCTCGATAGTAGTTCAAGCCCCCTGTGAGTGCGCCCGGTTGAGACCAGGCTTCAAGATATGCCTTCCTGTCCTCTTCGCTGAAGTAGCCCTGCTTCATACCATCCTCCATAAGGCTGCCGACAAGCAGTGCGCAGTTGTTCTTTGCCAGTATGCGCTCAGCTTCAGGACTGCGATGCACCAGGATATACTGGCTGGCTTTCTGCTGGGCCGGGTTATCACGGAGCTCCCGCACAAAGATTATGGGGTGAGGCGCATTTATTATCACCAGCTTCTCCAGATACTGGGGATGACGCATGGCAAATGGCCAAGCTACACCACCTCCCCAATCGTGAGCCACTAATATGAATCTCCTGTGTCCAAGATGCTCGGCAAAAGCACGTATGTCTTCAACAAGATACTTGATTCGATATTGCTCTACATCGGAGGGTTTTGATGAGAGGTTATACCCCCGCATATCCGGAGCCACAGCCTGATGGTCTCGTCCGAATTCAGCAAGCTGGTTCCTCCATGCATACCAGAACTCAGGAAACCCATGGAGGAACATGATTAGTTTGCCCTTGCCCGCCGTTACGTAGTGAAGGCGTATGTTATTGACATCAGCATAGTTGTGTTTGAACATATCTTTCCGTGGCGGCATAGTATCCTTCCTGGTCACACATTGTGCCCGAATCACTATTTCAGCGAATTCAGATACACATCACAGCTAACGGCTTTTGTACCCCCTCTTGGTACGCCTTGATGAGGGTGGAACTCCCTTGAATATAGCTCTGAGTATAAACAGGACTGGTAGCGCATACGGGATTTGAACCCGTGATCTCCTCCTTGAGAGGGAGGTGTCCTAGGCCTCTAGACGAATGCGCCACACTGGCTGGGGATCCAGGATTCGAACCTGGCCTCACGGGTCCAGAGCCCGCTGTCCTACCGCTAGACTAATCCCCAGCGTGTTCATATTATAGCTGCTCCTCTTGCTTGGGGCAACAAGACGCTGCGCACAAACCTGGGTTTGGAGAAGATCCCCAAGAGTGATGCCCTGTCGCCAACTAGTGGGCCGGCGTAGTGTTAGCGCTTGGTATACTGGGGCGCCTTGCGAGCTCGCTTGAGCCCGTACTTCTTGCGTTCCTTGATTCTGGGATCCCGAGTAAGTAATCCTTCCTTACGTAGCATGGGCTTGAATAGCTCGTTTTCTTTAGCCAGAGCTCGAGCAATCCCATGACGAATGGCTCCAGCCTGACCGCTGAGGCCGCCGCCCGTCACCTTCACGGTGATACGAAACTTGCCCATAGTATTGGTAGCCTGCAGAGGATGCTCAATCATGCGGCGATGTTCGACACGAGGAAAAGCTTCCTGATAGGGCCTATCATTGACAACTATCTCCCCCTTGCCAGGGAAGAGCCTGGCTTGGGCTATGGCACACTTCCGCTTACCAGTTGCCCAAATGTAACTTTCCTCGCTCATAAGACATCACCTTTCCTTCGGCAGTATTTTGCTTCCCTTGCTCCCGGTCACTATGCGCCTTCGCCTCGCTCAGGATGGGGAAGAGGAGCCTGTGCCTGGTGAGGATGCTCACTTCCAGGATAGACCTTCAGCTTCTTGAACATAGCCCTGCCCAGGCGATTATGAGGCAACATCCCTTTGACCGCGAGCTCAACCACACGAGCAGGGTCTCTGCTGAATAATTCCTTGAAGCTTGCGCTCTTCAAGCCGCCCGGGTATCCTGAGTATCTATAGTAAGTCTTCTGTTCAGCTTTCTTCCCACTGACCTTCACTTTGGCAGCATTAACTACCACGACATAGTCGCCCGTGTCGATGTAAGGGGCATAGAGCGGCTTATGCTTGCCCGTTAGCAGATTGGCCACCTCTGTGGCTACCTTGCCCAGAGTCTTATCCGCAGCATCAATCACCCACCACTGTCGCTCGATATCTTTGGCTTTAGTACTGTAAGTTCTCATTTCCTTCGATAAACTTCCTTCTATAAACTCGGAACAGGTTTAGCTCCACAAAGGTTTAGGATAGTTGACCTGCCTGAGACATAATCCACAGGCAGGAGATAGTGGACCGGCTAGACCTACCCTTTTGGCCTCCATTATATCACGAAAATCTGCGATGCCTATCTTGCCCAGGCCCAGCCTCAACAAGAGACCTACTGTACTTCGTACCTGATGAGGCAAGAACGAGTTAGCCACGATACGGAAGACAGCAAAATCCCCTTTTGTCTCGATTCCCGCTTCGTAGACATTGCGCAGCGTGCTCTTGTTGACGTCCAGAGAACTGGCGAACGAGGCAAAATCATGCTCACCTCTGATAAACTGGCAGGCCTCATTCATCAACGGTATGTTCAATATCCTGGGCATAAACAAGGCAGTCCTTCGACTGAATGGCGAACGGGTGTTGCTAACCAGAACACTGTAATGATACTCCCGGCTCAGGGCATCGCGCCGGACATTGAAATCGTCGCCAGCCCTGTAAGCCGCTTTCACCGCAATGTCTTCAGGTAAGTAATGATTCAGGGCTCGAACTAAAGTCATGGTATCCACTGTGGATCGCGTCCAGAAGCTCACCACTTGTCCCTTGGCATGTACGCCGGCGTCAGTCCTACTAGCTGCTATTACCCGGCTGCTTTGCCCACAAAATCGCCTTATAGCTTGCTCAAGCTCACTTTGAATGGTAGGCACGCCAACTTGCCATTGAAAGCCATAGTAGCGGGTACCGTCATACTCGATGAGTAGAACAAACTTACTTGACCAGTTCAATTTGAACCATAGGTGCGGCGTCACCCAGACGAGGTCCCAACCTCAGTAACCTGGTATATCCCCCGTTACGGCCAGCATAGCTTGGAGCGATTTCAGCAAATAGCTTGTCAACCACACTCTTGTCAGTGACAAAAGCTAAGGCTTCCCTTCTTGAGGCGAGGCTGCCCTCTTTGGCCAACGTAATCATCTTTTCTGCCAAACCCCGAACTTCTTTAGCCTTAGCTTCCGTGGTGACGATCTTTTCGTGGGCCAGGAGCGCAGTAACCTGATTGCGAAACAAAGCCAACCTGTGCTCTGTCGACCTGCTTAAGTTCCGTCCTGCTACCTTGTGTCTCATTGTTACTTCTTCTCGCGGTTGGGAGAGCCTAATCTCGCCATCAAGTCTTCTACTTCCGCCCGGGATTTCGCACCCAATCCCGGCAAAGCTGGCAAACCCTCCCTTCCCTTTTCCATCAATTGCCCAAGGGTGAAAACACCCGCTCTCTTGAGACTGTTGTACGAGCGAGTTGACAAGTTCAGTTCTTCCAGAGGAGTATCATATTGCTCAGGCAAAATTGGCAACGCTCTAGCCATGGGCGTTTCGAAGTCCCTGAACGAGGAAAACTGATTGATTAAGATGATGGCGCTCTGATTAAGCGCCTCCCACGGCAAAATGGTAGCATCAGTCCAGATTTCCAGGATGAGCTTCTCTGGACTGTCCTCCTGGCCAGGCTTGATGGACTCTACGGAGAAATTCACTTTGCGCACCGGTGTGAAGATGGCATCCACTGGCAGCGCTCCCACAGGCAGACCATTGGCTGACCTGGCTGGCACGTAGCCTCTCCCTAACTCTACATTCAGTTCGACGTAAAGCTTGGCTTTGGATGAGTCTAGAGAAGCCAAATGAAGCTCGGGATTGGCAATGCGAAAATCGGTCGAAGGTTTGATATCAGATGCACAGACCTTGCCTTCCCCCTTCACGTCCAAGATCAACTGCCCGGGCTGACGGGAAAGGGCACAGAGTCTCAGTTGCTTCACATTCAGTAGAAACTCCATGGCATCTTCCTTGACGTGGGGAATGGCAGAGAATTCATGCTGAATGCCGTCGATTTTGACCCAGGTTACGGCGGCACCAGGCAAAGAGCTGAGCAGTACACGCCGCAAGGCATTCCCCAGAGTAACGCCAAAACCCGGCTCTATGGGTTCAGCCAGGAAACGGCCGTAGTCAGCACCGCTTTCAGCACAGGTTACAGTGGGAATAGATAGTTCGGGCATGCCTCACCTCGAGTAGTATTCAACGACAGTTTTCACATTGAACCTGGTTTCAACATCATCCTTGCCAGGCAAATTCAACACTCTACCCGTCATGCTTTCCTTGTCCAGGCTTAACCAATTGGGGATAGATCTTTCCTCAACTTCCTCCGCTAATCTCTTGTAGTAGTCCGTTTTCCTGCTGCCTTCGCGCCATTTTATGGTGTCCCCCGATTTCACAAGAAGGGAAGGAGTGTTTGCTCTACGACCATTGACTGTTAGATGGCCATGTCGAACTACTTGTCTGGCTTGGGCGCGGGAATCAGCAAAGCCCAAGCGATAAACAACATTGTCCAGCCTCCGTTCCAGCAATATGAGAAGGGTTTCCCCGGTAGCGCCGGGGCTCTTCTTGGCTTCCTCAAAAAACCTGCGAAATTGCCGCTCCAGTACGCCGTAGCTAAAACGAAGCTTCTGCTTTTCGCGCAATTGAATCCCGCGGTCGGAAACTCCACCACGCCCACGAGCCGGCGGACGTCCGCCGGGAGGGGTATTCCTCTTCTCCAGGGGACATTTGGCCGTAGGGCACCTTTCCCCTTTGAGCATCAACTTGTCTCCAAAACGACGACATATGCGACAAGCTGGACCTGTATAGCGCGCCATCTTATACCCTTCGCCTCCCTTTCGCACGGCAGCCATTGTGGGGGATAGGAGTCACATCTCTGATAGCTGTAACGGTAATGCCGGCAGCCTGCAAGGAGCGAATGGCTGCCTCTCGTCCACTGCCAGGGCCTTTAATATACACCTCGACTCGGCGCAAACCGTCATTCATTGCCCGGTGTGCCGCGTCTCTGGCAGCTATTTGCGCAGCATAAGGGGTTCCTTTCCTGGAACCTTTGAACCCTGCGGTACCAGAACTCCCCCAGGCGAGGACATTGCCTTCCATATCGGTAATAGTAACAACGGTGTTGTTAAAGGTAGATTGGATATAAGCTTTACCTTCGCTAACTTTCCTATGGGCTTTCTTCTTCCTTGGCATTTGTGAAAAACAAGCTCCTTACTTCTTGGCTACGCCGCGCTTCTGACCTCGACCGGCCACTGTCTTCTTAGGTCCTCTCTTTGTTCGGGCATTCGTGCGCGTTCTCTGTCCGTGGACAGGTAACCTCATACGGTGTCTTGTGCCTCGATAGCAACTAATCTCAACAAGCCGCTTTATGTTGGATTGAATCTCTCTTCTAAGATCGCCCTCTACCTTGTACTGTTTATCAATAACATCTCGAATCCGGCCAACCTGTTCCTCAGCAAGGTCCTTAACTCTGATGCCAGGGTCAATGCCAGCAGTGGCTATGATGCGCTTGCTTGACGCAGGTCCGATGCCATAGATACGCTGCAAGCCCACCCAAATCGGCTTCTCTTTAGGAAGATCTACACCAGCGATACGTGCCACTGTCTATTACCCCTGCCTCTGTTTGTGCTTTGGATTCTCACAGATAACTCTGACCACGCCCTGCCGCCTGATGACTTTGCACTTTCGGCATATAGGCTTAACTGAAGCTCTAACCTTCATATCCAATCACCAATCACACAAAACCCTGCTATGATAAACTTTCTGAGTGAACCTGTCAAACTATTTGAGCCGATAGGTAACCCTGCCCCGGGTTAGATCATAGGGCGATAGTTCCACCAGAACGCGGTCCCCCGGCAAAATCTTGATGTAGTGCTTCCTCATTTTGCCTGAAATGTGAGCTAACACCTGGTGTCCATTGGCCAACTCGACGCGAAACATAGTATTGGGTAAGACTGTAAGCACCTTGCCTTCGACCTCTATCCTTTCTCTCTTAGCCATTTTTTTGTATGTGACTCAGACAAGTATTTCAGCTTCGCCATCGGTTATGGCAATAGTATGTTCAAAGTGTGCTGACAGACTTCCGTCGGCAGTGAGCACTGTCCATTGGTTATCCGCTACTACAGTGTGCCAGTCTCCGGCATTCACCATGGGCTCAACTGCCAGAGTCATGCCCTTACGAAGCAGAAGACCTCTACCTCTCCCAACCACGAAATTAGGTATTTGGGGCTCTTCGTGCAAATCCCGGCCCACTCCATGACCGGTATATTCCCTAACCACCGAATACCCTCTTGACTCAACATAATGTTGAATAGCAGATGAGATATCTCCGACCCATGCACCACTCAGTGCCTGAGCAACACCTGATCTTAGACTACCTTCTGTGACTGCGATGAGTTCTTCAGCCTTCTTGCTTATCCGCCCCACGCCAATGGTTACAGCGGCATCGGTATGAAAGCCATCAAGCCTTGCCCCTACATCCAAAGAGACGATGTCTCCTTCATGAAGTACTCGTTCACCAGGAATACCATGGACTACCTCGTCATTTACCGAAACGCATAGATTTGCAGGAAAGCCGCGATAGTTCTTGAAGGACGGTATAACTCCCCGCTTCTTCGATTCCTCAGCCATGATAAGATCCAATTTGCCAGTTGTAATTCCAGGCTTCACTTCCCCTCTCAGCCTATCCAGAATAGTGGCCAGGATCTTGCCGCACTTTCTCATGATGACTATTTCCTCGTCAGATTTTGTGATCACCATTTATGTTATCCCTGCCTTGAGTGCAGAGACTATTTCTCTAGCTACCGCCTGCATACCTTGATTACCATTGACCCTAATTAGTTTAACTTGTTTTTCATAATAATCAAGTATGGGAACAGTCTGAACGAGGAAAACATTAAGCCGGTCCTTTGCTGTCTCCTCCCTGTCATCAGAGCGCTGATATAGTTCACCACCGCACTTGTCACACCTTCCCGGCGTTCTGGGTGGCGAGTTTACCACGTGATATGGCGTCTGGCACTTGCGGCAAAGCCATCTTCCACTGAGTCGCTTCACCAGTTCCTCGTTAGGTGCCTCAATGTATACTGCCCTATCAATGCTCCTGCCCTGTTCCTTAAGCGCTTTGTCCAGGACCTCGGCCTGCCGCAAAGTGCGAGGAAATCCATCGAAAATGCAGCCAGAGGCACAGTCAGGTTGGTCAATCCTTTCCAGAATCATTTTTGTCACTATTTCGTCTGGAACCAATTCCCCTTTGTCCATGTAGTTCTTGGCCAAGAGACCAAGTTCGCTCCTCTTTTCCAACGCCTGACGAAACAGGTCTCCGGAAGCTATGTGAGCCAGGCCAATTTCCTTGGCGAGGATATCCGCCTGAGTTCCCTTCCCTGCCCCTGGGGCGCCTAGCATGACAATGTACATTATTTGAGGAAACCCTCATAGCGGCGCATGGTTAATTGAGCCTCTAATTGCTTCATGGTATCCAGAGCTACACCAACCGCTATAAGCAAGGCAGTGCTCTGGATTGTCAATGCTGCCACGTCGGTTACTCTTTGGGCCACAAAAGGCATGACCGCCACCATAGCTAGAAAGAGGGCGCCACCGAAGGTAATGCGCTTTATGATTCCATTCAAGTAGTCAGCCGTCGCCTTGCCGGGCCGAACTCCAGGGACGAAGCCGCTTTGCTGCTGCAAAGTCTTAGGCAGGTTCATTTGCTCAAATATGACCATGGTGTAGAAGAAAGCAAAACCGATCACTAAGGCGAAATACAACACCTGGTAGAGCACAGTGTTGGACTGAAAAATAGTGTGGACTCTGTTCCAGAAATTTGGATCCTGGTCCGTCGGGTTCATGAAATATGTAGCTATCGTACCCGGAAGTTGCATTAACGCTATGGCGAAAATAATGGGTATCATGCCCGCAGTGTTGACTCGCAGGGGAATGTAGGTTGAACCTGACTGGCGATACATACGGCCACCACGAAAAGTGCTCCGAGCGTACTGCACAGGAATACGGCGATGAGCTTCAACAAATACGACGATAAGCACCAGCATAGCTAAGGCCAGAATAATATAGGCGATCAGCCCCCCGGGCCTTCCAGCTTGAGCTTCGACAATACCGCCACCTAGTATCGCAGGCACTCCAGCTACGATGCCACCAAAAATTATTATTGATATCCCGTTCCCTATACCACGCTCGGTAATCAATTCACCCAGCCACACAAGGAATACCGTGCCAGCGACCATTGTTATTATTATGGTGGCTATGGTCAATGGTCCCAGCGGCTCAAAAGTAACTCCCTGGGCACGTAACAAGACTATCATGGCATAGCCTTGAAGGGCAGCCAAAGGTAGCGTTATCAGATGAGTAATGCGATTGATTCTCTGCTGACCAAGTTCTCCCTCTTGAGATATTGCCTGGAGGCGAGGGATTACCGGTACCAGCAATTGCATAATTATGGACGCGGTGATGTAAGGATAAACGCCCAGGGCAGCCACGCTGAAATGCGCCATAGCACCACCGCTGAAGAGGTCGAGCATACCCAGGAGCAGGTTTCCTTTTACCAGCTCTTCAATGGCACCGGGCTTCACACCCGGCAAGAGAACATGAGTCATGAAGCGAAAAACGATAAGGATGCCTACGGTGAAAAGAATTCTGCGTCGCAAATCAGGCAATGCCCATATGTCCATCATTGCCTGGACGAGGCGTGGTCGGGTCGTCCTACGCTCCATTCTAGATCTTTTCTACCTTCCCCCCAGCAGCGAGAATCTTCTTCTCCGCTGATGAAGAGAACCTGTTGGCAGTAACTACCAAAGGATGCTTAACATCGCCAGTGCCGAGAATCTTGATCGGCTGATCAGTAGTGCTGATCAGCCTCGCCCGAAGCAATTCCTGAGGAGTCACTTCAGCGTCTGGGGGAAAAACAGCTAGCTGCCCTACATTGACAATACTATACTGAATCTTGAAAACGTTAGTGAATCCTCTTTTCCGTGGCAGCCGTTTTATCAAAGGCAGCTGACCGCCTTCAAAGCCAAGGCGTACGCCACCACCGGAGCGCGATTTTTGTCCTTTGCAACCACGCCCGGAATAGGTGCCATGTCCACTGCCATTCCCTCGACCTACGACCTTCCTCTTGTGCTTAGCACCTGCCGGGGGCTTCAATTCACTTTGTTTCATCTGTGCTTTCTTCCTGAGTTTCCTCAGCACCAACGTCGGTAGGTAAGGACTGGGTCCCGTCTTCGTCGCTCTTCCTCAAGTTAGCCAGAGCAAGCATTGTTGCCTTAGCTACGTTGATTTTGCTCGGTCCACCTAACGATTTGCCAAGGACATCCTTTATGCCTGCCAGTCCAAGTACTGCCCGGGCGGTACTGCCCACGATTAAGCCCGTGCCCGGCGCAGCCGGCTTCAGCAAGATCTTGGAGGCACCAAACTTGGCCATAATTTCATGAGGGATGGTGCCACCTTTCATGGGTACCTCAATTAGCCCCTTCTTCGCCATAGCGCCTGCCTTGCGAACTGCCTCAGGCACTGCTGCCGCTTTGGCTAGACCAAATCCGACATGTCCTTGGCCATCTCCAACCACCACCAAAGCTCTGAACCGAAGATGCCTACCACCTTTGACCACCTTGGTTACACGGTCGATACCTAGCAGTTTCTCTTCGAGAGTAAGCTCTGCGATATCGATCTTTGCCCTCTTCTCTCTTGACTTAGTAACAGCCTTCATACGCTAACCCTCAGAATTCCAATCCAGCTTTCCTGGCAGCCTCGGCCAAAGCCTTGACTCTGCCATGGTATTTATAGCCACCGCGGTCAAAAACCACCTGCTTGATCCCCTTGACCAATGCTCTCTCAGCAAGCAAAGCGCCCACAATTTCGGCTCTTTTGATCTTCCCCATGCCATCAAGCTTGCTCCTTGCCTGAGAGTCCAGACTGTTGATCGAGACCAAAGTCCGGCCACCGGAATCATCGATAATCTGAGCGTAAATGTGATTCAAGCTGCGGAAGACACATAATCGAGGACGCGATGCCGTCCCCGCTATTTTCTGCCTCACCCGTTTATGCCGTATCTTTCTGATTGCCTTGGAATCTTGCGCGCTCATTATGGCCACTATTTCTTGCCTACTTTGCCCGATTTGCCAGGCTTGAGATGTAGCTTCTCATCCGCGTACTTAATGCCTTTCCCTTTGTATGAGTCAGCGCGCCGGATCGACCGAATTTTGGCGGCTGTTTCTCCAACCAGTTCCTTATCAATCCCAGTCACACGGATACGATTCGTGCCCTCAACGCTTATGGCAATACCGGGAGGGGGGAGAAACTCCACAGTATTGGCGTATCCCACCTGAAGCAACAGCTTGTCACCGGTTTTCTGCGCTCTGTAGCCCACACCGTTGACTTCCAGAGTCTTCTCATACCCTTCGCTTACCCCTTTGACCATATTTGCCAAAAGGCTGCGAGTGAGTCCGTGCAAAGAGCGATGCATCTTGCTATCACTAGGCCGGGTTACAGTCAAGCTCCCGTCCTTCAAGGCAACGGACATAGCAGGGTGAACTCGACGGCGCAGCTCACCTTTGCTTCCTTTTGCCAGTATTTCGCTCCCCTGGATCTTTACCTCGGTACCCCGAGGGATCGCAATGGGAAGTAATCCTATACGAGACATAGCTCACAACTCCTGAGTTGGTTCACCACACATAACACAGAATTTCACCGCCAAGACGCTGCCGCCACGCTTCCTGACCAGTCATTACGCCTCTGGATGTGGATAGAATGGCAATGCCCAGGCCTCCATAGACGCGTGGGATCTCATGCCTTTCGGCATAGACCCTGAGGCCAGGCTTGCTCACTCTCTCCAGCCCCAGAATTGCAGGCTGCTCGTCTGTGTACTTAAAATGAATCTTTATCATTGGCTGCGGCTTTCCCTTGAGCACTTCGTAACGGTCAATATAACCTTCTTCTTTAAGGATCTTGACAATGGAAAGCTTCATCTTAGACGAGGCCACAAGCACACTCTCATGGCCCGCCATGATAGCATTGCGCATCCTGGTCAACATATCAGCGATAGGGTCACCAATCGTCATTTCTTTTCACCAGCTCGACTTTCTTACCCCGGGTATCACGCCAGTTACAGCACGTTCCCGGAAACAGATCCGACATAATCCAAATTTCCGCATATAAGCACGCGGCCTGCCACACAATTGACAGCGATTGTGCTGTTGCACCGGGTACTTCGGTGTCCGCTTTGACTTGTTAATCTTAGATAACTTTGCCATATTACGTTTTCCTGAAAGGCATCCCCATTAATTCCAGCAATGTCCTAGCTTCATCGTCGTTCCTAGCCGTAGTAACGATGGTTACCTCAAGGCCACGGATTTTGTCCACCTTATCATAGTCAATCTCAGGGAAAACTATTTGTTCTTTCATGCCGAGGCTGTAGTTTCCCCTGCCATCAAAGGAATCCCTTGAAAGTCCGCGGAAATCCCGAAACCTGGGCAGAACAACGTTAACCAGTTTATCAAAAAAATCGTACATCCGCTTACCTCGCAGAGTCACCATCATCCCGATGGGTACACCAGCCCTCAATTTGAAAGCGGAGATAGATTTCTTCGCTCGTGTCGTCACCGGGTGTTGCCCAGAAATCGTAGCCAGGTCCTTCTCAGCTGCCTCCAGAGCCTTGGGCTCCTGCGTTGCCTCGCCCAAACCGATGTTAATGACAATTTTCTTCAATTTGGGCAATTGCATCACATTGCTGTAGCCAAGTTGGGCCTTGAGTTGAGGAGCCACCTCAGTCAAATACTTTTCCTCCAGGCGAGATTTCATAACAGACTCCCTTAGTCAATCACCTCATGGCATGAACTACAGCTTCGCACCCTCTTGCCATCATCCAGAAGGCGAAAACCAACTCGGGTGGGCTTGCCACATTTGTTGCATACCAACATTACGTTGGATATATGAATTGGAGCTTCGAGCTCAATTATGCCAGCTTGCCTGGTAGCCCTGCGCGCTCGCGAGTGGCGCTTGATCATATTGAGCCCTTCCACTATCACCTTGTCGTCGTTAGGAAGAGCACGCCGAACCTTTCCTTTCTTACCTCTGTCCTTGCCGGCAATTACAATAACGGTATCTTCTTTCCTGATTTTCATTTCATAAGACCTCAGGGGCCAAGGATATTATCTTAGCGAAGTTCTTGTCTCTCAGTTCTCGGGCTACAGGGCCAAAAATGCGGCTGCCCTTAGGATTGTCCTTGTCACCGAGAATGACCGCTGCATCTTCATCAAATCTTATGTAGGAGCCATCGGGGCGGCGATAGGGCTTAGCCACACGCACTACCACAGCCCTGACTACTTCACCCTTCTTCACCATTCCATGCGGTATGGCTCTCTTCACCGTGGCTACAATAATGTCACCTATATGGGCATATTTCCTTGCCCCAACAGGGACATTGATGCACATGATTTGTTTGGCCCCCGTATTATCCGCTATTTTGAGCCTAGTATAAGCCTGAATCATCGCTATCCTTTTGACCCTGTTTCAATCACTTCCTTCGCAGGCATTATCTCCGTCACCCGCCATTTCTTCTTCTTGGACAGGGGGCGACTCTCAATAATCTTTACCTTGTCTCCAACCTTGCAGGCATTGTTGTCATCATGAGCCATATACTTCTTGGTGACTCTCATCGCTTTCTTGTAGAGCGGATGGACTTTCCTGGTCTCCACGGAGATCACAGCGGTCTTGTCCGTTTTGTGGCCTACCACCAAACCTTCTTTCACCTTTCTGTTCTCGAGATGACTCATTTTGTTTTGCCCAGTTCCCTTTCTCTTAAGATAGTCTCTATTCTGGCAATCCTTTTCTTTACCCTCGGGACCTCGCGATGGTTACCCAGCTGTCTAGTGGCCAGGCGAAAACGGAGGTTGAAAAGCTCTTCGTGCGCTTCCTTGAGCTTTGCCAATAGCTCTTCGTCGTTGAGAGCACGAATCTCGCTAGTCTTCAACGTTTTGTTTCTCCTTCTTAACAAAGCTAGTAGCGATGGGAAGCTTGTAGGAAGCGAGACGAGCCGCCTCCGAAGCCACGTCCTCTTTCACATCAGCCAGTTCAAAGAGGATTCTGCCTCTCTTAACCACCGCTACCCACTCCTCCGGCGCGCCTTTGCCTCCGCCCATCCTTGTTTCTGCTGGCTTCTTTGTCACAGATTTATCAGGAAAAACGCGTATCCACAGTTTGCCGCCGCGATGCAATTGTCGCACAAATACGCGACGGGTCGCCTCAATTTGCCGTGCCGTTAGCCATGCCGCTTCCTCGGCCCTCATACCGAAGTCACCAAAAGCAATAGTGTCCCCCCTCTGGGCACTGCCTTTTCGTCTTCCCCTATGCACCTTCCGGTACTTCACTCGTTTCGGCTGTAACATTCCTCTCCTTAGCTTCAGGTATAATATCGCCCTTGTAAATCCAGACCTTAATCCCAATACGTCCCATTACAGTATGAGCTTCAGCAAAACCATAATCGATATTGGCACGTAGTTTGTGCAACGGCATTTGGCCTTGACGGATTGTCTCACTTCTGGCAATTTCATTCCCACCGAGTCTTCCACTGCACTTTATCTTTATGCCCTTGGCTCCGGCCTGCAAGGTGCGGAAGGCCGCCTGTCTCATAGCCCGGCGGAAGGGAATTCTTTCTTCAAGCCGCTCAGCTATGCTTCGTGCTACCAGAACAGCTTCGAACTCGGGGTGCTCGACTTCCCTGATGGTCAATCTGACCTTGTCTCCACTTACCTTCTCTAAGTTCGACTTCAATACTTCTACATTCTGTCCACCCCGGCCGATCAAGATGCCAGGACGGGCTGAATACAGAGTCAAATGTACCTCGTCTCCCGGGCGTTCAATTTCCACACGGGCCACTGCGCCTCCCCGGCATTTTTCCTCCACGACGCTGCGTAACTTCAAATCGTCCAACAAAAACCGGGCATAGTTCTTCTCAGCATACCATCTGCTGCGCCAATACTGGTGCTCGTTAAGACCCAGTCTGAAACCCAAAGGATGAACTTTTTGTCCCAAGACTATTCCTCCTCTTCGCTCACGAAAACCGTGATATTGCTGGACCGTTTCAATATAGGACTAATTCTCCCTCTGGACTGAGGGCGAAATCTCTTCAACGTATGCCCTTGATCAGCAAATATGTCGGTGACTCTGAGCTCGGCGGGTGACATTTGAAAGTTGTTTTCCGCATTGGCTACCGCTGATTTGATTACCTTGGCTACAGCCCTGGCTGTCGGGCTAGGTGAAAACCTGAGGATATTCAACGCCTCATCAACTTTCTTGCCTCGAACCATATCTATCACCAAACGAACCTTTTGAGGCGAAATGCCAATGCCGTTAGCGACTGCCTTTATCTTCATTGCGTCTTACTGTTTCACCGCCTGTTCGGTTATTTTGGCTTTGGTGACATGGCCTCTAAAAGTCCTGGTAGACGCAAATTCCGCCAGCTTATGCCCGACCATATTCTCAGTGATGAAAATGGGCACATGTTTCCTCCCATTGTGCACCGCGATAGTGTGACCTATCATTTGGGGCAGAACAGTAGAAGCACGAGACCATGTCTTTATCACTGCTTTCTCGCCCGAGGTGTTGAGTGCTTCAATTCTTTTCAGCAGTTTAGGGTCGCAAAAAGGACCTTTCCTAAGCGATCGCGACATTCTGTTTCCTCCGCTTAAGTATCATCTTATCCGAGGATTTACGCCGACGTGTCTTAGCCCCCAAAGCTGGCTTCCCCCACGGAGTCTTCGGATGCATTCCTCGCGGATTTCTGCCCTCCCCACCTCCATGCGGATGGTCACGGGGAGTCATAGCGGCACCTCTAACGGTAGGCCGCCAACCTAACCATCTTGACCTTCCAGCTTTACCTAGTTTTATGTTCTCGTGGTCAACATTGCCTATCTGCCCAATAGTAGCCCAGCACTTATGATGAAATTTGCGCAGTTCGCCCGAAGGGAGTTTGAGCACTGCATATTGACCTTCCTTGCTTATAATCTGGGCAGAACTCCCTGCGCTATGAACAAGCTTGCCCCCCTTGCCTGGTTCAAACTCAACATTATGCACCAGAGCACCGACAGGAATGGACTCCAAAGGCAGAGCATTCCCTGGTCTTATGTCAACGTCTGGGCCTGCCTGTATGGTATCACCCAACTTGATGTCCAAAGGAGCCAGGATATAGCGCTTTTCTCCATCAGCATAATGAATCAGGGCAATGCGAGCTGCCCTATTGGGGTCATATTCAATGGAAGCCACTTTTCCTGGCACTCCGGTCTTGTCCCTTCTGAAATCGATAAGGCGAAGTTTGCGTCTACTGCCGCCACCACGATGACGCACGGTTATCACGCCCCGACTATTACGTCCTGCCTTCTTCTTCAGTGGCACCAGCAGAGATCTTTCAGGAGCTACGCCGGTCACTTCGTCGAAAGTAGCGCCAGACATGAATCTTCTGCCTGGAGAAGTCGGCCCATAAGTCTTTATTCCCACTAATCGCCTCTTACTTATGCGTCCTTTGCCAGCGAGTCTTCTTAAGAAGCTTCTTATGCTGGTGCTTGGACATTTTCTTTTTTCTCCACTTGGTAACTGAACCCATTAGACACCCTCAAAAAAAGTGATTTTGTGTCCCGGCGCCAAGGTAACGACTGCTTTCTTCCAGGATGAGCCCGTTACTTGTCTCCTGCCAAATCTTCTGGTCTTGCCGGGCACCGTCATCACGTTTACTCTGCTCACCTTCACCTTGAAAGCCTGTTCTACCGCTTCCTTGATCTGAGGCTCTGTAGCCCTACTCGCCACTTCAAAGATATACTTGTCTCTTTCCTTAAGAGAAGTGGCCTTCTCTGTAACTAGAGGACGCCGCAGAACTTCGTAAAGATCCAATCTATTTACCCCAAATTTCCTCAATATTGCGTATTGCTGGTACAGTGGCCACCAGCGTTTCATAGGAAAGCAGATCCACTACGTTGATTAATGCCGAAGGCAGCACCTTGACTTCCGGCAAATTAGCCGCTGATTTAACCACATTGGGTGTGGATTCGCCAGTCAGAATCAAAGCGGAAGAATCAACCCCCAGCGATGAAAGAATCTTCAACATCTCTTTCGTCTTTGGCTCCTCGAAACCAAATTCCTGCACCAGTCTAATATTTCCCTCTCTAACCTTAGACGAGAGAACGCATTTCAAAGCCAATGTTCTCATCTTCTTGGGCATCGATTGACGATAGGTGCGCGGCTTAGGGCCAAAAACCACTCCACCCCCCCTCAACAAGGGTGACTTAATGTCCCCCCTTCGCGCCCTGCCAGTATGTTTCTGGGCGTACAGTTTCCTTGTGCTCCCGCTGACCTCTCCCCTGCTCTTAGTAGACGCAGTGCCTTGACGGTCATTTGCCAACTGCCTCACCATCGCCTGATGCACTACTGAATCATTGAAAGAAATGCCAAAGACTGCTTGACTGAGCTCCATCTGCTCAATGACCTCACCGTCCAAACTATAAACCGGCACCCGCATTTCCTGTTACCTTGCTTTCTCAATTATCAACAGCCCGCCGACAGCTCCAGGTACAGCGCCCTTCACCAGAAGCAGATTTCGCTCCGGATCAGCTTGCATGACCTCGAGGTTACGTGCTGTTACTCTCTTATTCCCCATGTGCCCTGCCATGCGCAGCCCTTTGAGCACCCGACCAGGGAAAGTGGTAGACCCGATTGAACCTGGGGCACGATGCCGGTCAGTTTGACCATGTGTCTTTGGCCCGCCAGAAAAATGATGCCTCTTAACCACACCAGCAAAGCCCCTGCCCTTAGAAATGCCAATAACATTTATCAGGTCACCTTGCTTCAAAAAGCCAACATCCACTTTGTCACCGCGCTTGAGTGAGCCAATATCGTTAGTTCTGAACTCCCGAATGTGGCGAACATTCTCTAAGTCGTGCAGGTGTCCTCTTTGAGGGGAACTAAGCTTGGACTGTTTTACCTTGTTCTCAACAAAGCCCACCTGGACAGCATTATAACCATCTTTGTTCCGGCTCTTTATCTGAGTTATCACGGAAGGCCCGGCCTGAATAGCGGTTACCGCCACTGTTTCTCTGCCCTCTTGAAACAGTTGGGTCATGCCTATTTTCTTACCAATAATCCCTGGAAACATGGCTCTAACTACAACTTAATGTCTATCTCCACTCCAGATGCTAAGTCAAGCTGACTCAAGGCATCTATAGTCTTGGAACTTGGCTGCAAAACATCAATTACCCTCTTATGAGTCCTGATCTCAAACTGCTCCCTGGAATCCTTGTCAATATTGGGGGAACGGATAACACAGAATTTCTCGATACGTGTGGGCAAAGGCACGGGGCCAACCACGATCGCCCCGGTGCGCTCCACTGCATCTACTATCTGTCTTACTGCTTGATCTGCCAGCCTGTGATCAAAGCTTTTGATTTTGATACGAACTTTTTGCTCAGTCATCTAGCTCTTCCCGCCTTAGCCGCAATTTGCTCAGCCAAGCTCTGAGGTAATTCCTCGTAGCGATGAAAACACATGGTGTAACTCGCTCTTCCTTGACTGAGCGATCGCAAATCTCCGGCAAAACCGAATGTTTCTGCCAGAGGAACAAGACAACGGACGGCAGAGGAATCAGCGCGGCTCTCAATCCCTTCGATATGAGCTCTGCGGGAGTTCAGATCGCCAATGACGTCCCCTAGAGACTCATTAGGAGTCGTTATCTCCACTTCCATAATCGGCTCAAGGATGACAGGTTTGGCCTTGTGTACTCCCTCCCTCATAGCCATGAAGGCTGCCATCTTGAAAGCCATATCTGAAGAATCGACCTCGTGAAAGCTGCCGTCAAACAAAGTCACCATTACATCTATTACAGGGTAACTGGCTAGCCCGCCGCTCTGTAAGGCTGATTTAGAGCCGGCTTCTATTGAAGGAGTAAATCCCTTAGGTATAGCCCCACTCCGAATCTGATCGCGAAACTGAAATCCACTGCCACGCTGGCCCGGCTCAATTCTGAGCCACACATGTCCGTATTGTCCCTTACCACCAGATTGACGTATGAACTTTCCTTCAGACTCCACGGGAATAGTGATTGTTTCCTTGTAAGCAACCTGAGGCTTGCCGGCATTGACCCTCATGCCGTATTCACGAAATATGCGTTCCATCAGAACTTCGAGGTGAAGCTCGCCCATCCCCGAAATCAGTGTCTGACCCGTCTCTTTGTCATGGTAGACCTTGAAGGTAGGATCCTCCATGGCAAGCTTAGCCAGAGCATCATCTAACTTGTCCTGGTCCACTTTGCTTTTGGGCTCAACCGCCATAGAAAGCACCGGCTCGGCAAATCGTATCGGCTCGAGTAGCACTGGCCGGGCAACGTCGCAAAGCGTGTCACCTGTCGAGGTCATCTTGAGCCCCAAACTAGCTACAATGCTACCGGTATCAGTGTGGTCGATCTCCTCACGGTGATTTGCATGCATAACATACAATTTTCCCAGTCTCTCCTTCTTGCCCGTACTGGAATTCAAGACCTGCGCTCCGGCTTTCGCCCTGCCGGAGTATACACGCAGGTAGACCAGTCTGCCCATAAACGGGTCAAAAACAGTCTTAAACGCCAGAGCAGAAAAGGGTTCATCATCGCCTGCCGTACGAGTAATCTTCCCTCCACTCTCAGGGTCCGTAGCCGAGATAGGAGGAACATCTAGAGGTGAAGGCAGATAATCTACTATGGCATCAAGCAGTAACTCAATGCCCTTGTTTCTCAACGCACTGCCACAAAGAACCGGCACTATGCAATTGGAAACCGTCAGTCTTCTAATAGCTCCCTTGATTTGAGATGTGGAAACATCCTGCCCATCAAGATAGAGCATCATAATCTCTTCATCGAGTTCAGCCAGGCTTCCAATCAGTGTTTGACGATGCTCGGCTAGCAAAGACTGGGTGTGCTTTTCAATGGGAGCTGCACCAGATTCCTCTGAGAAAGCAATCACTTTGTTTGCCACGAGGTCCAGAACGCCTCGAAAATCCTTCTCACTTCCCACAGGGACCTGTACAGGCAACGCCTTGCTTCGCAACCTTTCGTTAATCATGTTCACCGTGTTATCGAAATCGGCGCCAACCCTGTCCATTTTGTTAATGAAGCAAATTCTGGCCACGCCATACTTATTCGCCTGGCGCCACACAGCCTCTGATTGAGCTTCCACTCCAGCTACGCCATCGAAAATCACTACACCGCCATCTAGTACGCGCAGACTGCGCTCCACTTCAGCGGTAAAATCCACATGTCCGGGAGTATCAATAATGTTTATGCGATGTTCGCGCCAATGGCATGTGGTAGCCGCCGAAGTTATGGTGATACCCCGCTCCCTCTCCTGCTCCATCCAATCCATCACCGCAGTCCCCTCGTCCACGCTGCCAACCTTATAGGTACGCCCGGTATGATGAAGAATCATCTCCGTAGATGTGGTCTTGCCAGCATCTATGTGAGCGATGATCCCTATATTTCGTATTCTTTCCAACAGGAAGGTCCGCGACATCAGCCTATCCTTTGCCTCAAGTACTGCTTTCACCACGATTTATCACCAGCGATAGTGAGCAAAGGCCTTGTTAGCCTCTGCCATCTTGTGAACATCCTCACGTTTCTTGATTGTTGCCCCTCGACCATTAACAGCATCAACCAACTCACTTGCCAGCTTCTCTTCCATGGATTTGCCACTGCGAGCTCGCGCTGAGGTGATCAGCCACTTAATGGCCAGGGCACGTCCCTGGTCTTCGCCTACCTCTGTGGGAACTTGGTAGGTGGCACCACCAACACGCCGTGATTTGACCATCAACAATGGCGCAACACTCTTGATTGCCCGCTCTAAGGCTTCATCAGGATTGCTGTTCACCTGCTGAGCAGCAATTTGCAGGGCATTATAGACAACGCGCTCCGCTGTAGCCTTCTGCCCCCGTAGCATAAGCCTATTGATGAATTTCGCCACCGTGACGCTGTTATACTTGGCATCCGGTGGTGGTATCCTTTTTGTTGTTTTTCTTTCTCCTCTTGACATCTAACGTCCCTACTGTTTCGGTGCCTTCGCTCCGTACCTGCTGCGACCTTGCTTGCGATTAGCTACTCCCTCAGTGTCCAGGGTGCCACGGATAATATGGTAACGAATGCCAGGAACATCCTTAACTCGGCCACCACGAATCAAAACTACCGAGTGTTCTTGCAGATTGTGTCCTTCGCCTGGAATATAGGCGGTTACTTCCATCCCATTAGTCAGCCGGACGCGAGCCACTTTGCGCAACGCTGAGTTGGGCTTCTTAGGTGTGACCGTCTTGACCAGGATGCACACACCTCTTTTCTGAGGCGCCCCTCGGACCCAGTCAATTTTCCCCTTCATTGTATTTCGGGTGTAATGCAACGCCGGGACCTTGCTCTTGTTTCCCAGCTTTCGCCGCCCTCTACGCACCAGTTGACTGACTGTTGGCATTCCTTATACTCTCCTCTTATTTAGACAATCAAAAAGCCGCCTGGTCAATTGCCGGTCTACCCTAGGAAAAATTTGCTCGGCTTCAGCCAGCCGGCTCTCTAACTCTTTGAGTCTTTACCTTATAGTAGACGCCAACTTAGTAATTTAGCACACGGCAATTGGGCTGTCAACTAGCGTGAGTTTTGGGCGGTGTACCACCAGGGACAATGCCTTATCACCTGGCATCCGTCGCTGGAGGCTCGGCTGCTTAGAATAAGAAGTTCAGCCTGCTTTACACGTGGGGCCAGCGGTTTCCGGGAGCCTGGGCTCTGCGTGGCAGCAACACGGCGAGAGCAAACCCCTGTCGTCCTTGACAAGCCTGCCCCAGATCATCCATGAGGAAGGCGTTTCAGATTGCACATCGATAAGGGGTGACAAAATCGCAGAACAACTAGGGTGACACTCTGGCTGGATAGCAACAGTATTGCGTTCACCGGCTGGCAATTTCCTTTCTGAACTCCTTCAGCCAGGTCAGGGATTTCAGCTCTCTTTGTAGAATGCATCTTATGTACTGCTGCAATACCTGCTCCAGCTCCCGGGATAGATCCGGCTTTACTCTGACTCGCCTTGCAGTGGCATAGTTGCAGCTTTGCCATAGACGAAGGACCTTCAAAGCCTCAACCGAGACGGGGAAGAAGGGTGTGAGTCTGATTGCCTCGATCTGCTGGCAACCTTGATCATCTTCAGAACCACAATGAGGACACAAGAGCCCTCCTTTGCTGGGGCTGAGGAAATTTACTACTGGCTTGAGGGATGAATTGCAGTTTACACAGCGTCGCAACTGGGGACGGTAGCCAAGATAGTGAAGAAGATGTAACTCAAAATAGCGCAATACAGTCTCATCGGTATCGGGCTCGCCTAACTGGTTCAAGACCTCCAGCAACAGGGCAAACAAAGGACGATTCTCACCGCCCTCGATGGTGAAGGAGTCAATAAGCTCCAGAATATAGAAACCGCACGCCATGCGCCACAGGTCGCTTTTGAGAGCCAGGAAACCATTTAGAGTTTGGCTCTGGGTGATGATATCTAGATTGCGTCCTTTGGCCAGCAACATTAAGCTGTATGTGAGAGGTTCCACACTGCCGCCCAACTTGCTCCCGGGACGGCAAGCTCCCTTAGCTATCGCCTTCAGTTTGCCAAATTCTGCTGAATAGATGGTGACGATCTTGTCGGCTTCGCCCAACCTGGCCTGCTTCACGATGATGCCCTGTGCTTGATAGTTTCTAGACGTGCCCACGTTAAGCCCCAGATTTTGAACACCGCGCCGTCAACAAATCCAAATGTCTAACCCAAAGTTCAAACCTCTATTCTGAGGTGTTGTGATTCCGCCGAGCATAGCAGGGCGCTTCGGTGTTGCTGTCACGTTTCCTTCTGATATTATACTCTCGCCAGCTCGGCAACCACAATTGAGAGCAGTAAGCGTACTCTTTCTTCTAGGGCTTTCTGGAGTGCTTCTCAGCGTGGTTCAACACTGTGTTGATGGCACTGGCAGCGGCGGCAAAGGAGTAATACACGGGTATTCCGGACGAAATACAGGCACGAATGGCAGCTAGTATCGCCTCAGCCTCATTGGGCAGGATACTGGGTTCGAGGACCATTGCCACCGGCTTAGGGAAGAGGCCCTGCTTCATCGAATATCTGCTCATCAGTTGATTCAGGTGGTCTTGCGAAATCCGAGAAGTTGTGAATTGCCCTGTCCTGACAAAGTTGACTATGAAGTCAGTCCCTTCCCACCCTGATAGTATGCCAAAGGTTTTGATTACGCCCTCAAGGTCCAGCACAGCTTGTGAATAATCCACGGGATTTCGTAGGATATTGCCTGCGACTGGAGTGAACTCGCGGAGCTGTGCAATGGTCTCCGGGGGGAGTGGGGGGACTCTGAGGCCTCTGCTTTCGAACTCGTCGGCGATGAGGACACTGGCTCCACCTCCAGCACCGAACAGCACCGCGTTCCTGCCTTTGGGAAGGGGCAGGAACAAAAGCGTGACTAATACATCTATCATCTGTTCGATGCCGGTGACGCTAATGATTCCCAATTGCTTACAGATGGCGTCCCAGGTAGTCCGACTTCCTGAAAGCGATGCAGTATGACCGGCAGCAGCCCGAGCTCCTCCCTCGGTGGCGCCTCCCTTGAGCAGTATCACAGTCTTCTGTTTCGCTGCCTCCTCCATTGCTCTGCGGAAGCGTTTGCCATCCCTAGTTCCCTCGATGTAGAGGGCGATTATTCTGGTGTCGGCATCATTGACAAGGTATTCAAGTAAATCACTCTCGTTGATGTCACATGCGTTCCCGTAACTTATGACTTTGCTGAAGCGAACGCCCCGCAGTGCTGCTTGCCTCACCAGAAAGATGGCGTTGCCGCCACTCTGACTGATGACTCCTACTGGGCCACTCTCTTTGGGGAAAGCTGGACTGAAGGACAGGCGCGATTTGGGACAGTAGATGCCCATGCAGTTAGGACCGAGAATTCTTATCCCCTTATTGCGGGCGATTTCCGCCAGTTGGGATTCCAGCTTTGCCCGGTCTGCGTCACCGGTCTCGCTGAACCCGGCGGTACAGAAGTGAATTGCCTTAACGCCCTTTTCAGCACACTCCTCCACTAGCCCAGGGGCGACCTGAGCATTAACCAGCCCGATTACGTAGTCGATGCTGCCAGGCACATCCTTGAGGCTGGTATAGATGTTATGGCCTCTGATTTCCCCTCCCTTGGGATTCACAAGATAGAGGGGACGGTCGAACCCGATCTCCATAAGGCCCTCCAGGAAAGTGAGAGTCCAGTGCCAAGTCTTGGCAGTTGTGATGCCCACAAGGGCGAGTGAATTGGGATGAAACAGAAAATCCAAACTCTGCTGACGCATATTGTTCATACTCCTTAGTCAGTAATACTTTGCTTGCTCAGGTGGATCGTGAACCAGCTTCACGGCAAAGGAATCTCATGGTTGCAGCTGCGTGCGAACGACAATTGTCACCATCAACATCTTCAGATTGGCATGCTGCTCGATTGCGTGGACGAGCAAGGCAACGCCATTTCCGCCGAAGTATAGCAGAGAGCCTGCGGGCTGTAAATGCTAATCTAGAGCATGGAGCTTCACCTGGTGCGAGCTATTCGGCGGTCCTATCGGAAAGTGGATTCGGTAGGTTAGTTTGATGGGTTGATGAAGATTTGGTAGATTACTTGCATTTTGGAGTGCGTAACCGCATTAGCCTTTTTGCAGGTTAGTGAGTAACCCGGTCTAAAGTCTCGCGGTTCACACCGTAGTTAGGAGGCGTGTATTGGACACAGACAAACTGGCAAGGTTCGACACCATTTTCAACCCAGGAGCGGTAGCTGTAATAGGAGCTTCCGACAGCGACGGCTTCTCAAAGGCCCTGATGGGCACAAAGATCAGGGACAATCTGTTCCTGGTCAATCCCAAGCATAAGGAACTTCACGGCAAGAGGTGTTATGCCAGCGTCTCGGACATAGAAGAAGAGATTGACTATGCTGTCATAGCGGTGCCTGCATCACTTGTCCCCGGAGTCTTGGTCCAATGCATAGAGAAGGGAGTGAAAGCGGTTCACATCTTTGCAGCCGGATTCAGTGAGACTGGGCTAGAGGAAAGAAGGATTCTGGAGGACGAGGTACGGAAGATAGCCAGAGGTAAGGTCAGGCTGGTTGGTCCCAATTGCATGGGAATATGCTGTCCTAAGTCTGGCCTAACCTTTGTTCCGGATGTCTTGACGGAGGAAGGTCCGGTTGGCGTGATTTCACAGAGTGGCACCTTCGCTGAACAATTCCTTTCTGTTGGGCAGCTAAGAAATGTGAAGTTCAGTAAGGTTGTCAGCTACGGGAATGCCATAGACCTCGACTGTCCCGACTTTCTGGAGTACCTGACACATGACCCTGAAACCAACGTCATAGCTTTGTACATAGAGGGCACCAGAAATGGCAGGCGTCTCACAGCGGCGCTGACCGAAGCTGCGAAGATGAAGCCAGTAGTCGTACTCAAAGGAGGGGTAACTGAGCATGGACGAAGGGTAGCCTCTTCTCACACGGGGTCACTGGCGGGTTCACCGGAAGTCTGGAGTTCCCTCTTTCGGCAAGCCGGAGCAATTCAGGTGCGTGACTTCGATGAGCTACTGGATACTACTCTGGCGTTATCCTGCGCTCCTCTTCCTGTGGGTAAGGGAACTGCCATCATTACCAACTCCGGCGGTTTCAGTGTGCTCGAGACTGACTTGTGTGTAGGCGCGGGACTGGAGGTGCCTCAGTTCACGCAGGAGACGATAGCTGAATTGCGCAAGATGGTTCCCATAGCGGGAACAAGCACAAACAATCCGCTAGATGCTTGGCCGATATACTACAACATGCCGGGAGGAAAGGGGACACTTGAAGACGCTATCAAGATCTTATCTCGCGACAGGAATATTCATTCTATAGTATTGCACTTCGACGAGGTTCGTTACCTGAGGAATGTGCTTGGAGAAGCAACTGAAGGCTTCCTGAAGGAATTGGTGCAGATTATGGTCAAGGGCTGTAAATATGCCCGAGATGAGATGGGTAAGACTGTTATGGTCTGTGTTGCACTCGATGCCTACTCGGAGGATGAAAGGGACAGAGAATACCACTTCCTGGCAAAGAGAGCTTTCGAAGGCGAGCGATTTCCCGTGTATGCCGCGCTTGGTGCCTCAATCAGGGCTCTATCAAACTTGTACAGATACAAGGCTCAGCGTCGCGGTCCCTGATGTCTGTCACTGGCATTGATTGCCGGCTGCACCGGATGAGGTTCTGCAACCTCCGGTCTCTTGACCCACCAGACAACAGACTGACGCAGACTCGACCCGCGGATGAGGCCTATCGGGCCAGTTGTCTTGTGGCAGGATTTCAGACCAGTCCGATTTTCTGAGCCACTATCTCTCTATGGAAGTCAGTGTTGCCAAAAGCAATGTCTGCGGCCTTGCTCCTGCGGTAATAGAGCGGTATGTCGTGGTCAGCACTGGTAGCAATGGCGCCGTGTAGTCTCACTGCCCACTTGCTAACATCCTTGTAGACTTCGTTGACATATGCCTTTGCCATAGAGGCTTCTTTGGCGCAGGGAAGCCCCTCCGACTCCATCCAGGCTGCCTCGTAAACCAGATAACGGCTGGTTTCCATCGCCGTCCACATGTCAGCCATCTTGTGTTGAAGTGCCTGGAAAGCGCCTATGGGCCTCTCATATTGGACCCTTTCTTTGGAATACGCCACGGTCATTTCCACACAGGTTTGTATGGCGCCTATGGACTCGGCACACTTAGCGATGGCGCCTTTGCGTAGCATCATTTCCACAATGGGCCATCCCTCATCTATCTTACCGAGCATATTCTTCCTGGGCACACTGACGTCTTTGAATCGCACTTCGCACAGCTTGTCAGCGGCAGTTGTGGGCATTACTTCACAACTTATCCCAGGAGTCTTGGCGTCAACAATAAACAGCGTTATTCCCTTCTCACCGGAGCCGCTGTCCTTCGTCCTTGTGACACAGAGAATGGAGTTAGCGATGTGAGCCATCTCCACAAAGAGCTTTGTGCCATTTATGAGAAAGTCATTTCCTTTTGGCGTTGCCCTGACGGAGATTCCGGAAGCATCGAAGACACCTTCAGATTCGAGGAGGGCTGTAGTGAGAATTAGCTCGCCCTGAGCTATCTTGGGCAGCAGGGTCTTCTTCTGTTCCTCAGTTCCTGCTTGGAGTATGGGAAACGTGCTGGTCATGGTAGCTATCAACGGTCCCGGAAGGATATTTCTGCCTATCTCTTCCAAGAGAACCACAAGGTCCTGGAAGCTATACCCCATACCACCGTATTCCTCAGGTATGATGAGGCCCATCCAGCCCAGCTCAGCCATCTTCTTCCAGATTTCAGGAGAGTGTCCTTCTCTGCTCTGTTCGAGTTTTCTTACCAGTGTTTTGGGACATTCTGTGGTAAGAAAATCCCGTGCCATCTTCTTCAGGATTTCCTGTGTTTCAGTAAATCTAAGGTCCATGATTCCTCCTTATTGAAATCGAAGCTCGGTCTATCTTATTCTGGGCAAGCCGAGGCCGTACCAGGCGATGATATTCCTTTGTATCTCGTTTGTTCCCATGGATACGGTGGTGATGAAATGCTCGTGGAACATCCTCTCCCATACCCCGTCCAGTGGAGCCCATCGCGAGGTCTTGACCTGACCATAGGGGCCCAAGATGTCCGTAGCCACAAAAGCAAAACGCTCGCCCAGTTCACTGAAAAAGATCTTGCCCGCTGAGGCGTCCATCAGGGACATTTCGTTTCTGTTCTGTAAATCAGCGACACGGTATGCCAGGGCACGGGCTGCTTCCAATTGACAGGCAAGCTCAGCCAGCCGATTACGGACAAGCGGGTTTTTAGCCAGCGGCTGCCCGTGTCGCTTGGTCTCGTTGCAGTATCTCACCAGTTGTTCCAGTCCCCGGATCATGGCCATGATCTCGTTTATGCCTGATCTCTCGAAGCCAGCCAAAAGATTTACAACAGCCCAACCTTCGTGTTCCTGGCCGACAATATTCCTGGCTGGCACATGGACATCGTCGAAATAAACCTCGCAATAAGGAGCATGTCCGTCCAAGTATGGAATTGGCCTTATCGTGATCCCCGGCGTCTTCATATCGAGTAGAATGAAGGTCATGTTGTGATGTTTTCGAGCAGCCGGGTCTGTCTTGAATACGCCGAAGCCCCAATCAGCCCTATGAGCGCCGGTATTCCAGGTCTTCTGGCCGTTTATGACGTACTCCTCGCCCTTTCTTATCGCAGTTGTGGACAGAGAGGCCAAGTCTGAGCCAGCATTGGGTTCGCTCCACAGCTCACACCACATAACCTCTCCCCGCGCGATAGGTGGCAGGAATTTTCTCTTTATTTCTTCACTTGCGGCCTGTAATAGGGTTGGGGCGAGCATTTGCACCCCAAAAATATCCACTCCGGGAATGCCATAGTATCCCCTGGCTTCTGCAAAGAGGACGCGATCCATCATGTCGCCTTTGCCGCCATATTCCGTTGGCCAGCCCAGAGCCAGCCAACCCTTCTTGGCAAATTCCTTGGCACAATGCAGGTTGTACTCCCAGCACCTGTCGTCTTCATAGATGGTCTCAAAGCCCAGGAAATTCGGGGGTCTCTTCTTCTCGAGTTCTTTACATGTCTCGTAGAACTCCTGTTTACGAGCTTTTTGTTCGTCTGTAAGGGCAAGGTTCATATGCACCTCCTTCGGTTTGAAGACACTGTGACAATGCCGCTCGATGCGGCGCCTTATTTTAGGCTATGCAGAGGGAATTGTCAAAAGGCTAATTGGGCTGTATTGTGGCCGTTGTGCCTTCGCTGCCTGGATGAGTTGGCGAATGAGCAGTCCGCCCCGTTGGTCAAGCAGCGTGTGCGTCTAAGTCGGGAGCGCTGAGAGCCCCGAACATGTCGTAGTAGAGGCCTTTTTTGGCCAGGAGTTCCTTGTGGGTACCCATCTCAACTATTCTTCCCTGGTCGAGAACTACGATGCGGTCAGCATTGGTCACCGTGGAGAGACGGTGGGCGATGATGAGACAGGTGCGCCCCTTCATGAGACGGCGTAGTGACTCCTGCATGAGGCGTTCGGCATTGGTATCAACGTTGGAGGTAGCTTCGTCAAGCACCATGATAGGTGGACTAGCTAAGACGGCACGGGCTAGGCAGACAAGCTGGCGTTGTCCGGCGCTGAGGTTTTCGCCCCTCTCACCTACCTGGGTATTGTAGCTCCGCTCCAAACGGGAAATGAAATCGTGAGCACGGGCGGTCTTGGCTGCCTCGATAACCTTCTCGCGGCTAGCGTCCAGGCGCCCGTAGCGGATATTATCCTCGATGGTGCCGGAAAAGAGGAAGGGATCCTGAGTCACGACGCCTATCTGACGTCTCAGCGACTGCTGGGTGACTGAGTTCACGTTATGGCCGTCGATGGTCACCTCACCCCGGTCAACTTCGTAGAAGCGGGTTATCAGGTTAGCCAAGCTGCTCTTACCTGCCCCAGTACGGCCCACTATGGCCACTGTTTCCCCGGGATTGACGATCAAATCTATGTCGTGCAGGACTTTGACGCCAGGCGCGTAGCCAAAGCTGACCTCCCTGAACTTGATCTCCTTTGCCGGGGGGAGGTCAATCGCCCGAGTGTCATCCTCTATTTCAGGTTTCACATCAAGCAGTTCAACGATGCGCGCTCCCGATGCCATGGCTCGCTGGATTTCGACATACTCCATGGCTAGTTCGAGTACAGGTTCAAAGAAGCGCCGCACATAGAGCATAAACGCCACCAGCACACCGGCAGTCATCTCCCCCGCCAACACCTGACGTCCACCGAAGTAGAT
>JBBIMO010000020.1:0-33933 GCA_037444365.1 Chloroflexota bacterium | reverse complement strand
GCCTTCACTTTCGTGTCTCCTTCCCACGGATAAGCTCTTGCCCGAGGCGAAATGCATCCTCCAGAGCTGTAGGATGCTCCTTGATCTGTCCTTTGTTATCAATGCCCCTGATCAACAAGTCACCAGAATACTCCACACCTATAGCATCAAAGAAATACTTCACTGTGAGCACTGCGCCATCAAAGAGCTTCTGACCCCGAGTAGCGCCAACCGAGATAAACAGCCCCTTCCGCACCCGCTTATCTTCCTTGCCCATGCCCAGAACATTTCTTCTTATCCAAAGCGCCTGACACCGGTCTATTATGGCTTTCGCCTGGCCGGTAACCCCGTAGAAGAATATCGGTGAAGCAAAAACGATATGGTCTGTTTCTAGAAGCTTCCTGTAGAGCGCTTGCATATCATCCTTAATAGCACAGTCGCCATCCTTGCGACAGGCATATATTTCCAGGCACGGCGAGATTTTGAGTTTGGAGACCAGCACCTTCTCTGCCTCGGCCCCAGCCTTCCCGACGCCTTCCAGCGCCTTATCCAGAAGGATTTCGGTATTGCTCTGTCTTCTCGGGCTGCCCATAATGCCTAATACTCTCATATTGCCCTCCTGTTCATACGACGTACATATCTCTCGGTATCCGTGAGAGCTCCGGCAAGAAGACCAACGCCTTCCCCACCACCCTTTCCTCAGAGCTGGACACCTGGCACTCACCTTCCTTTGTCAAAGTCAACGGCTATGCCCAGGAAATTCAGAGAGCCTTGTCCACACACATCTTCATACGGGCTCACTTTGGGAAGCCAGAGCCAGAACGGGATATACAGGCTCAAGGCAAGCTTCATGTCCCACTCTTCATCCCCATGAGTCATTACCGCACAGCGGTAGTACTGCATCCCACCTCAAATGCCATTATGAATTCCTGGCCTCTCCTCGCGCTAACATCTGTTAAATCATAGCACGAAGGCATGACAATCTTGAATGTTATCCAAGGAATTCCGTGACACCAATGAGGATTGGTTCCAATCCTGTTACGCGAACTAGTCACTGCATCACTCGAAGTCAGCGGTCAGAGCCAGGCCCTCCGTGAAGACTGTTTCCTGTAGCGAATGGCTATTCAGGGGCATGATGGACGGACCGGGCGACAACAGAAACCTTTTGCCCGATGATACCTCTCAAGCCTACCGCCTTTTCCACCCATCCAAATTGCACGACAGTCGCGTGGTAAGTCGAATCCTGAGGAAATCCCAGCCGTTTGCGGTTGCAGAGATGCGTGCCCTCTATTTGACTATCTCAGGACTTCCTATCTTTTGCCAAACCTATGCGGACTTTCCTTGGTTTGCCATTGGTGGCAGCTTTGTCAGCCGCAACTTCTTGAACATAGGCCACCGCCGGAATTCTCTGCAACACTTCAACAACATTCATTGGCCTACGTAGGAAGACCATAATCAAAGGCACATCAATCTGAGGTACAATCATCTCAGTATTGGCAACCTCGGGTAGTTGATCGAGGAAGGACACGACTGCCATGATTTCGGCTATCTCAAATGGAGGCAGGATTTCCACTTCCCATTGTGGCGTGCCAGACTCTGGCAGCCCCTCAACCTGGAGAAGGTTGGGTAATGTGAAGTCTTTCTTGGTATAGGCCGTATCCCGGGCGGGCTCCACATATTCGCCAATCGTCTTGCGGCTATCTTGAGCGACTACAGTTTTGCCCGCTTTCGCAGCCTCCATTGTTGCAGCGTTTTTGTCTTCCCTGATTCCCGCAGGCACGGCGTTCCTTGCCCGGCCCAGCACCGGTGCCCCGTTTTCAAACTCTGCCTGTATTGCCGCTGCCTGCTGCTTAAGGTGTTCAAGCTCCTCCAGCAAGTAGCCGAACTGTTGATTTACAAGGTTGCGCAGGTCGTTGCGGATTCTATTCTTTTCGTTCTCCAGCAGGATAGCTGCTTCCTCCTCGGCTTTGGCCTTGATGACATTCGCCTGTTCGTTGGCGAGCTCCACAGCTTCAGCGATCTTCTTTTCCGACATCTGTCGGGCTTGTTCCTTGGCTCTATCTATAATAGCAGCGCTTTCGGCTCTGGCTTGTTCTGTAGCTTCGGTCTTGATCTGCACAGCGAGCTTATCTGCTTCGACAACAGCCCTTTCCGCCAGTCTGTTGAGAGATGCGATATGGTCCTGCGACTGAGCCAATCTATCCCGCTCCTTGATAAGGTCCTCGACAAAAGATGCTATCTGATCCTCATCCAGCCCGTTTTTTGTTCGCTTGAACTCATGCCCACCCAACACAACAACATCATCCTTAGAACTACTACCCATAATACCCATAGTGTCACCTGCCTTTTGCACAGGACTCAATAACGCTGCAGATCTACCAGTGCAGTGCGTCGGTCCCCCTTTCTATTTCAAGAGCTTCCACCATGTTTCTATGCCTTGATTTCCCCCTGAAAGACTTTCCATATCTTCTCTGAAGTCCTCTTAGATTCTTCCCAAGCTTGCTCAACCGTCTCTCTGCGTACTCTCAATGCTTCGTTCACGCTGTCCTGATAGATTTGCGTAGCGCTCATTTTCGCTTTCCTATACGTCACGTCGGCTTCCTGCTCGGCCTTTTCCAGAGCCCGCGCAGCTTTTTCTATGGCGAGCGCACATATTTTGGCGGCGTGCTCTTCAACGTCCTTGAAGGACGCCTCCACCCGGCGTTGGCGTTCCTGATATGCTGCCGCCACTTTTCTCTGAGCTTGCAGATAGGACTCATAGGCGGCTCGCGCCTGGTTCATCAACTCATCAAGAGCATCCCTATCCTCCTTAGAGACCTCAGAGGGAAGCTCAACAATTCCTTCCCCGTCTTTCTCCGCCACCTTCCTGGCTTGTGGATTCCTCGTGATTGTCGTTGCCATAATACACCTCCTGGAACCTCTTCCCAAGAATCTATGATGCCTCCTGCGCTGCGCCCACATGATTCTTCTGAATTTTTTTGGTCTCCGCCTCAAGGCTGCGTAGTTCATCCTCCGCGAACAGCCTCCACCCCTTCCTGTCTCTATATTCAGCATCCTGTACGATGTTTTGCCGGATCCAGCGAAAAAGAGTGCTCTTACCTATGCCTACTATCTGGCAAACCTCGGCGGTTCTATAATACATCCGACCATTAATTTTTACAGGCATATGCAACACCCCCTAAAACTAACTGAATATAGTCTAAGGCCACGTTACACTGCCGTCAATCACCCATTGGTAATCCTACTTTGGTAAGAGAGTACGGTTGTCTCATGCTCCAATAGCTTCCGCAGGGGCCACCGCTACAGAAAGGCGCGCAAGTCAGGTGATGGATTCGGGTTATCGCCGAAAGATGAGAGCCAACTGAAGGAATACTCTATGAAGTGCCGTGCACAGAGGTAAACGAGAAGGGCTGGACTTCCCCGGTGTCGGAATATCCAGCCCCTACCCCATACAAATCGCCTGTCGGCCTCTCGGGAAACGCGAACAGCATTTACCTGAACGCCGGGTTCAGGACGCGCCCCACGAAGAGAACGGCGCCTGTCTCAATATCCCGAATCAGGAAGATGAAGGGGCGGTCTATGGTGACCTGCACCGGGGGCTCAGTGGGCATTGACGTTACCCCAATGATTACTGCGGTGGCAGCAGCAGCCTCGGTGCCCTTTTCATCCACAGCCACAAATGCCTTGTGCAACACATCGGATATGAATAACTCCGGCTTTCCCGTCACTCCCGAGAAATCGGCATCATCAGGAGAAAAGGCATCTGGCATACCCATCGTGATGAGGACGTCCTTCAAACTGAACTTCGAGTCGAATTCAAACCTGGGCATGGTGAGGGCGACCCGAGTGGGTTGCAGATTCTCTATGATGGTACGGACTTGCTCAGCCTGAAGTCCCGCCTCAAAGGACTTGAATGTGCCAGCCTCAGGCAGCAGAATCACCATTGATAGTTCACCGCCATCATATGGCAGCTCGACTGCCTGGTATCCTCCCCCCTCGGTGTAGCCGAATGATTCCGTCTGCTTCATCATCGGCACCATTACCTGCCCGCCGCCGAGCAGGTAGAACGGGCCATTTGCCGTCATTTGCTTTTCGAAAGGGTGCTCCCAAGCAGCATTGAAGTAGATAGCATTGGTCAACACAAGGCGGGTGAGATGAGTAATCGCTCCTGGCGGGATTAGGTCTTTGATGCGACGTTCAGTCTGGTTGCTGACCCAATCATTAATGGCGACACGGCACTTTTCCGCCTCGGTTATGAAGTCCAGTATTCTCAGCCCAGCACCGTAGTTCTCAGCCAGGACATCGAGGAATGCAGGCAGGAACTCATAATCCTTTTGCCCCCAGATGGCATTGACAACATTGAGCCTGAATCCTTTTCCATCTTTGCCTTGAGCACCCTGGCCTCTTTTGGCAAGTTGGGCATCGAGCCAGTTAAATGCCGGGTGCAGTCCCTCCTGTTCCAGCATGAATTTAAGGGTCTCTGCCATCTGTTGAGCAGTTTCCCCACGTGCCCCGGCGTATGTCATAGCCAGCGCCAGTGAGATGCTGTAGGGCGAGTAGAAAATGTTGCCTTCCTCCCCTCTGAGCGCCTGATAAAGCTCAAAGGCAAAGGCGCTGTTTCCCTCGACCAGCAATCCCCGGTCATCTGTGCTGACATTCGGCTCAGGAATACGCTGTTTATCGGATTTCAGTACTTCACCTGCTGCCGGCTGGGCCAGCTGAATAGAGACTACTACCGGCACCAGCAGCGTCAGAGCCAGCACGATGATTACTATCTTCTTCTTCATTCCATTCTCCTCAGATGAACACTCCGGGATTGTTCAGTCCTATATTTCCGTTCCGCCTATTTCTCAGGCTCTGCAGTTCCAGGCTCGCCATCCTCAGATGATTCGCCGGACCCCGTCTCACCGGGGATGACCTCTTGAGGCATCCAGGTTTCATACGGAAGCTTCACCTCGCTGATATAAGCCAGGGTTTCCAGGCTGTTCATCTTAATCTTAGCCTGCGAAATAGTGTAGAGAACATTCCCGAGGTCCCCCGTGATGTATAGGGATCGTTCCACTGCAAAGGGAGAGTAATAGTAGTAACCTTGTTCCGGGTCGGGGCTGCCCTCGACATGCGTGATTCTGCCTTTCTGTGCAATACCTGCAGGAGATATATCGAAAACATAAGCTCCCTGCCAGATGGGCCTGCCGTAAGCCCACGTAGGAATTCCCTCAGGATAGTCGCTTTGAGGATAGTCTCTCGGATCTATCTTCGCCTCTAGAACAGGTATCACCAGCAGGTTTCTGGACCTATCAAACAGAAATGCCTTGTGGTCCCACAGAACCGGCGAATCTGTTCCCCGGTCCCCTATTTCATACTTGGATATCTCCCTCGGTTTGTTTACATCGCTGACATCAAAGAGCGATATTTTCAGACCTTGATACCAGGCAAAGTCATCGCGCTCCGCCACCGTCTCCTTACCTATACCTATAATATGGTTTTCATCGTATGGATGCAGGTAGCTTGAATAGCCGGTTATCTTCAACTCACCGAGAACCGTGGGATTATATGGGTCACTCAAATCTATCACGAATAGAGGGTCAACACTTCTGAAAGTCACCAGATAGCATCTCCCTCCCATGAACCTGGCGGAATAGATGGTTTCTCCCGGAGCCAGATCTGGCGTTGAGCCGGTGATGTCTAGGGCCGAATTCAAGACGTACACCTTGTTGATGGGTTTTTCGCCGTGGACTGTGGTAGCTACCCTGAAGTACCCATTGTGCTCGTCCATGGAGAACTGATTGAGCACCATGCCCGGCACCTCGCCACTGGCGACGGGTGTTATTTCGTCACCAGCGATACGAATCCGGTGGATAGAGGTTCTTTGAAAGTCCCCCACACCTCCTCCCCAAACCGGGAAGGTCAGGTAAATGTTGTTCATAGAGACATACAGGGTGCTAGAGGCCCCCAGCAGGATTGTCTCATATGTTGGTTCCTCAGCGTCGTTCTGCGCGTTTATGGCTATGATAGTGGTATACATGTAGTAGTAATCAGAGACATTCGAATACCAGATTTCCTCGGCGGATATTTTCCTCTCCTCATCGCCAATAGAAATCTTAGGAAGGTTCACCCCACCGTCCTGTTCATATACAGGCTCATTTATCACCAGATAAGCATAATCGCCTATCATCCTGGAACTGATGTATTGACCGTCGGCGGAAATCTCCCTTTGCAGCAGTGGGTTTGCCCTGTCTGAGACATCATATACTTTGACAGATGTCTCGGGCGATTTGTAAGGCATGTAGATTCTTTCTGTTGCAGAACCCCGCCATATGCCGCCATAATAGGGCGTCTCCTGTGCAAACACAACCAGCCTGTTTCCATTGATGAACACCGCTATCACCGTTCCCTCCACCTCCACACTGGACACAACCTGGGCTTGCTCTGGAGGATATGCCCTCACGATGAGAGTCCTGTTGCCTGAAACGAAGTAAATATACTCGCCGTCGGTCTTAACGATATCAGCCTCATCCACCCCAACAACCTGGATATTGGTGGTCGAGTGACCTGTGACAGACGGTACATTGGCGGAATCCTCCGCACCCGCCGGTGCAAGTATGGCACTTCCTCCTAAGAGTCCCCAGCGGAATTGCTTATACCCCGCATTCGTTTTCACAAATTCCTGCAATTGCCCATAGGACGAGAACTTGCCGATTTCGTTTCCTCCCAGGGACACGAATTCAGGCACCGCAAGAGGTAGGACTACTGCCAGCAGGAGCAGGGCAGCAGTGACGGGAGCTAGCACTCTTCTCCAATCCAGAAGTGGCCTCTCCCTAACATGCTTGGCTCTTCCCCTAAAGTGGCGAGAGCTGAGCAAAGCCATTCTCAATGCTCGCCTGTGCCCGGAAAGCTCAATTTCCGGGGTTTCAAGGTTTTCCAGTTTCTTGACTAAGTCCTTGTATTTCATAGTACTTTCCTCCTTCTGTTACTGTAAATGCGGGATGTGGAAAAAAGTTGCATTGTCTGGAACCGAGAAGCCTTGTGTGTTTCGCGCGGTGGGTTACTCTTCTGCTTCTCTTAGTCTCTCTACCGCCCGGTGGAGCCAGGACTTTATCGTCCCCTCTTTCCTGCCCAGGATCTCAGCGATCTCATTGATCTGCTTTCTTTCAAAAAACCTGAGCGCAACGACCTCCTGGTACTTGGCAGGGAGCCGCCTGATTTTCCTCTGGATCTCCAGAAACTCCTCATGCCGTTTCAGCTCTTCCTGAGCCTCTATTAGTTCGCTCTCGGGGTTGCGAGACGACATCAGTTCAAAGCCCTGTTCCTGTAGTTCTTCCAGCGATACGGATCTTCTGTACTCGGCCCTTCTGAAATACTGGTTGACCTCATTGGTGGCGATTTTGTATAGCCAAGAGGAAAAAGGAACATTGCGCCAGTGAAACTGCCAGAGCTTTCTCAACGCTTTCAGAAATGTCTCTGAGGTAATATCCTGGGCGGCTTCGAGATTGGCGCTTCGCCTCAAAACATAGCCGAAGATCTTGGGATAGTACAGGTCGTAAATCCTGGCGAAGGCATCAGGGCTCTTCTGTGCCTGTCGGACGAGCTCCTTTTCTTCTCTCAGATCCATATTAGCCAGCAGGAAGAATAGGCGTGTCCTTGATAATACAATGCATTGGTGGCAATTTGGTTTCGCCTGAACCTTGGCTCATACTGCATCACCTGCCACTGCCTTGTCAAGCGCCTTGTCCAGCTTTTCGTCGCATCGGCAGGAAGCCGGAGTGCTTACACCAGCAGATCTTCACCAGGGTAGCTCTTTATTAGGGAGCGGTTGAGGAAAGCCGGCGTTCCTGCTACCAAGAGGCTGAGTGAAAAGCTGAGAAGGAGCACCGATTACGGATATGTCCCGCATACAACTCAATCTGACAGCAATCCGGTGCTTTGCCTTCTCTTCTTTCGTGGCTCCCTTCTCTAGATTGCCCTTCCCACCACGCCGATGTTACGAGCGATCACGATGCGCAGTATCTCTGACGTACCTTCGCCGATTTCCAGAATCCTTTGGTCTCGATGTAGTCTCTCGACTTCATAGTCTTTCATCAGGCCATATCCCCCGTGCAGTTGCACGGCATGATGGACACAGCGGCGCATAACCTCGGAACAAAACAACTTTGCCATGGCCGCCTCTTTAGTAATGGGACGTCCGTTTTCCCGCAGCCAGCAGGCCTTGTAGAGCAGATTCCTGGCCAATTCAATCTCTAGCGCCATATCGGCCAGCTTGAAAGCGTTGACCTGAAAGGAAGCGATGGGTCGTCCAAACTGAATACGCGAATTGGCGTATCGCAAAGCCAGTTCGAAAGCCCCCTGAGCCCCACCCAATCCCATGGCAGCGATGCTAAGACGTCCACCGTCCAGCGTGGAAAGCATCTGGCGGAAGCCATCTCCCCTCTTCCCCAGGAGGTTTTCCCCGGGGACGACACAATCATCAAAAAAAAGCTCACCCGTATTGGATGCCCGCCACATCATCTTGTCTTTCATTTCCTTAGCCGTCAAGCCAGGTGTATCGCTGGGAACGATAAGACAACTAAGCTCTGGCTTGCCATCCTCATGCTTGCCGGTGACAGCCTGGACAATAATAACGCCGGTTAATGGACAAGCCGAGTTGGTGATAAAGATTTTGTGCCCGTTGATAGTCCAGCGGTCTTCCTTAAGCGTTGCGGTGGTTCGAGAGCTTCCAGCGTCGGAGCCCGCCTCGGGCTCCGTCAGGCCAAACGCAGCCAGACACTCTCCTGAACAGAGCCTGGGAAGCCATTCCTGTTTCTGCTTTTCGTCACCGAAATAGTAGATAGGGCCGATTCCTAAGGAGTTTCCGGCTGCAATGGTAGCGGCCTGGGAAGCGTCCACCCTCGCCAGTTCTTCAACTGCAATGGCATACGAAACATAGCCCATATTCGAGCCGCCGTACTTTTCTGGGACGAAGCAACCCAACAACCCCAGCTCCGCCATCTTGCGCGTTAGCTCAACAGAAAACTCTTCCCTTTCGTCTAACGATCGGGCAACCAGGGCAATTTGCTTTTCAGCGAATGTCCGAATCGCCCGGCGCGTCAGGTTCTGCTCTTCACTCAAATCAAAGTCCATTAGACCTCCATTCCCGGGATACCCTCTGTTTCGTGTGCACAGGAAGCAACACTAATACGTGCACCGGGTCTGGTTGCTCCCAACTCCCTGGCTCTTCTCGCTTCTCATAGGAGTAGATCAAGCTTCGAGTGCCCCTTTTCTAACGAGTTCCTCATAGTAATCGAGGCATCCGCAATTACATAGAGCATCTCTGTTCGTAACAGGCCTGCCATGGATTATGTTTGTGACAGCGCTCTCGACCTTCTTCATGTTCAGAGTATATGGTATATCGGGCACTTCGATGATTTTGGCTGGAACATGTCTGGGCGAAGCATTCTCGCGCAAAACTCTTCTGATCTTGTTCTTCAAATCCTCCGTCAGCCCGTGCCCTTCGGCGAGCCTAACGAATAAGATAATGCGCTGGTCTCCCTCCCAGCTCTGCCCTATCGCCAGGCTATCGGCGACCTCATCCAGTTTTTCCACCTGGTGATATATCTCTGCTGTGCCGATGCGGACCCCAGACGGTTTCAGCACGGCATCGGAACGTCCATAGAAAGTAAACCCACCTGTATCACTATGACGCACAACGTAATCACCGTGACGCCACACGCCTGGGTACACTCCGAAATAAGCCTCCTGGTATCTTCTGCCATCAGGGTCATTCCAGAAATAGAGCGGCATGGATGGCGCAGGCGCTTCACAAACAAGCTCACCTTCACGATCAACTATCGGCTTCCCTTTTTCATCGTACACGTTCACTTTCATGCCCAAAGCAGGGCCCTGGAGCTGACCGGCGTACACCGGACTAATAGGATTGCCGGCACAGAAGCAGCCGTTAATGTCTGTCCCTCCCGAAATAGAATTAAACCACAAGTCCTTTTTGATTTCCTGATAGACATACGCGAAACCATCGGCTGAAAGGACTGAGCCAGTTTGAGATATTTCCTGCAGGGATGCCAGATCATAGTCCTTTCTAGGTTGTGCCCCTCCACTCTTGAGGTAGTTGATGTAACTGGCGCTGCAGCCAAACACGGTCACTTTCTCGTCCTGGATCAATTTCCACATGGCGCCGCTGTCAGGATAACTGGGGTTGCCATCATACAGGACTAAAGTGTTTCCTACAGCCAGAGAGCTTACCATCCAGTTCCACATCATCCAGCTACAAGTTGTAATGTAGAACAGAACATCCTCCCGTTTGAGGTCGGTATGGAGCATAAGCTCCTTCAAGTGATTGATGAGGATTCCTCCGGCTCCCTGAACCATACACTTGGGCTTACCGGTGGTTCCAGAGGAGAACATAATGTACAGTGGATGGTCAAAGGGCAGCTGTTCAAACCGGATTCTGAGCCCCTTATCTTTAGCCAGAAAATCATCGTAATGTACGGCGTTAGGAATATGGCGGATGTCAGCTCTTTGCCCTGTGTATGAGACAACTATCACCTTTTCAATCGACGGCATTCTCTTTGCGATGTCAGCGGCATTGGGCAGGGAATCAAAATGCTTTCCCTTGTAGAAGTATCCATCAACGGTTAACAACGCTTTTGGTTCTATCTGGCCAAGGCGATCAGTTGCTGCTTCCACACCGAGATCTGTGGCACAGGAGGCCCAGGTAGCACCAATGCTGGCAACAGCAAGCATGCCAATGATTGTCTCGATCATGTTGGGCATATAAGCTGCCACCCTGTCACCGGAGCGAACTCCTATCTGACGGAGAGATTCGGCTAGGCGTGCCACTGCGTCATGAAGCTCCGCATAGCTCATCCTGGTCGTTCTCTGTGTTTCTCCTCTGAAGATGAGAGCAGTTCGACCGTCACGGTGCCGAAGCAGGTTCTCGGCAAAATTGAGGCGGGCTCCCCGAAACCACCTGACGTCCATCATCCGCTGGGCAGGAACGATGACGGTATCATAGGCCTTTGATGCCCTAATCTCACAGAAATCCCACACCAGTGCCCAGAAGTCAGCTAGGTTGTTTATGGACCAGTCGTAAAGCTCACCGTAGGAAGCAAATCTGGTCCCGTGCCGTTCATTAACCAGGGCCATAAATCGGGTTACATGGGCATTCCTTTTGCGCTCCCCCGATGGCTGCCAAAGAGGTAACTTCATGATTTCCCCGTATATAGCTCCATGACGGTCCCCACCCCTATTGGCAACGTGCCTTCATCGCTTGTAGACACCTGGAGGGTAGGTGGTGTCCAAGCACCTGCTCCATAAACCTGGAGGCTCTTGCCAGTTTCTCAAGGTCAATGTTTGTCTCAATTCCCATTCTACAGAGGGCATAGACCAGGTCTTCCGTAGCTAGATTACCAGTGGCACCTGGGGCAAAGGGGCACCCTCCCAAGCCGCCGGCTGAAGTATCAAAGGTGGTGATGCCAAAATCCAGTGCCCTTACGACGTTGGCGAGGGCTGTGCCCCTGGTATCGTGCATGTGCAGGCAGATTCGTTCAGCGCCAAACCGGGGCAGAATTGCTTCCAGCATTTGTTCCACGTCGGTTGGTGCTGCCACGCCGATAGTATCGCCAAGGGACACCGCATAAACACCTAAGTCGAATAGTCGCCCGGTCAAGTCAACAACCTTCTGAACAGACACCTGCCCCTCAAAGGGACAGCCAAAGCTGGTGGTAATATATCCCCGCGCCGGAATATTGCACCTTCTTGCCATGTGCATTACTTCCTGGAGTTGCTGGAGGATGTCAGCAACGGGGGCATTGGTGTTCTTGAGGCTGAAGGTCTCGCTAGCACTGACAAACACAGCTACTTCCTGCACCTTGGCATCCACAGCGCGTTCCATTCCCTTGGCATTGGGAACGAGTGCAGAGTAGCATACTCCCTCCTTCCGCACTATGCTGGCATAAAGTTCGGCGGAATCAGCCAGTTGCGGCACCCAGCGCGGATGCACGAAAGAGGCCGCCTCAATATGAGTGCACCCTGCTTCCGCCAGCATCTGGATGTAGGCAACTTTGTCCTGAGTGGCGATTATCTCTTTTATGTTCTGCAGGCCGTCCCGTGGTCCCACTTCCACGATCTTCACATACTCGGGAGCACTCATCTTCTATCCCCGTAGTCAACTACAGCTGCGATGGTAAACCTATAGCCGCCCTGCAGTCCGGCGATTGGCAATCATTCTTCTGCCCAGGCCGGTTTTCTTTTCCCGAGGAAGGCATTTGTCCCCTCTTGTCCTTCCGGAGAGACCCGAAGTCTGGCGATCAAGCGTGTGCTCTGCTGCCTGGCCTCTTCCAGATCGCTCTCCGCCAGTATTCGTAGCCACGCCTTGCATTCAGCTTGCGCAGTCGGGCCACTTTTGAGAATCTCTTCCACGCACTGTGCCACTTGCTCATCCAGGGAGATCGGTTCGATAACCTGGTGCACCAGACCGATTTCCTTGGCCCGGCTGGCCGAGAAGCTCTCACCAGTCAGGAACAATGCACGAACATAACTGAGCCCAATCTTACGTACTACGTAGGGGGAGATCACTGCGGGGACGAGACCAAGCCTGACTTCGGTGAAACCAAACTTGGCGTCTACGGTCGCCACGACAAGGTCACTGACCGCCAGCAGCCCAATGCCGCCTGCCATCGCCGCTCCATGTACCTTCGCCACCACAGACTTGGGGCATGTATAGATAGTGTGAAACATGTGATCCAGCCGCCGGGCATCGGCATAGTTCTCCTCCTCTGAGTATCGCACCATTTTCTGCATCCACTGGAGATCAGCGCCAGCACAGAATGAACTGCCAGCTCCAGCCAGCACAACCACCCTTATCTCCACATCCTGACGAATAGCCAGAAAGCATTCGGTCAACTCTCCAATCAATTCCTCATTGAACGCATTCCGAACCTCAGGCCGGTTCAGAGTAACGGTCAGGACTTTGCCCTTTCGCTCAGTTTGAATGTAACGACTCATTAGCCCTCTTCCTCTTACATCCTGAAGACCCCGTATTTCGTTCCCTCATGGGCGGGGCGAAGCGGGGCATTCAACGATATTGAGATGCCTAAAGCCAGCGCCTGGCGCGTGTCCGGTGGATCCAGTATACCGTCATCCCAGAGGTGAGCGGTGGAGTAGTAGGCATTGCCCTCTCTCTCGTATTTCTCCAGAATCGGCTTCTTAAATGCCTCTTGTTCCTCTGGAGAAAGAGACTTGCCTTCTCGGGCTAACCCCTCCAAATGCACCGTGAGCAACACATTGGCTGCTTGCTCCCCACCCATCACGGAGATGCGGGCATTGGGCCACATCCATAGCAAGTTTGGATTGTAAGCCCGACCGCACATCCCATAGTTTCCGGCACCGAAGGAGGCGCCGATAATGACGGTGAATTTGGGCACGTCGGCATTAGCCACTGCCATCACCATTTTTGCTCCGTCTTTGGCAATCCCTCCCCTTTCGTAATCCCTTCCTACCATAAAACCAACAATGTTTTGCAGAAACACTAGTGGAATACGCTGCTGACTGCACAACTGGATGAAGTGCGTGCCTTTCAATGCTGTCTCCGAGAATAGAATGCCGTTGTTAGCCAGTATGCCTACCGGATACCCCATTACGTGAGCAAAACCACACACCAAGGTAGTGCCATAAAGTGCCTTGAACTCATGGAATTCCGACCCATCTACCAGCCGGGCAATGACTTCACGGGCATCGAATGGTTTCCTCGTGTTCCTGGGGAGTATCCCATAAATCTCCTCAGGGCTGTATAGTGGGTCTGCAGGCTGGCGGATGTCCAGAGGGTACTTCACTGGGGGCTTCAGGTGTCGCACCATGGAACGGGCAATTTCAAGGGCATGGGAATCGTCCACAGCATAATGGTCGCAGACCCCGGACACTCGACAATGCACCTCAGCACCCCCCAGCTCTTCAGCGCTGACTTCCTCGCCTGTAGCTGCCTTCACCAGCGGGGGGCCACCCAGGAAAATTGTCCCGGTGCCCTTCACAATCGCCGTCTCATCTGCCATCGCCGGAATATAAGCGCCCCCGGCAGTACAGTAGCCAAGGACAATGGCCAGCTGAGGGATGCCCTTAGCCGACATCCTAGCCTGATTATAGAAGAAGCGGCCGAAATGGTCTCTGTCTGGGAAGACATCCGCCTGTCTAGGCAGAAACGCCCCACCGGAATCCACCAGGTAAATACACGGCAGGTGGTTCTGCTCTGCAATCTCTTGCGCCCGTAAGTGCTTCTTCACCGTCAACGGGTAGTAAGTTCCCCCCTTGACCGTGGCATCATTGGCAATAATCATCACTTCCCGTCCTTCCACCAGGCCAATGCCGCAGACAATCCCAGCGGCAGGCACTTCATCACCGTATTCACCCCAGGCGGCCAGGGTAGACAACTCCAGAAAAGGTGAACCTGAATCTAGAAGCCGGGAAATTCGCTCGCGCACCAGTAGCTTGTTGCGCGCTCGGTGAAGCTGGATTGCTTTCTCGGGACCGCCTCGTTGCACTTCAGCAAGGCGCTCCTTAAGTTCGTCAGCCAATCTCTTGTGGTGGGCAAAGTTCTCTTGATATTCCTTGCTTTTGGTGTCCAGGTGGCTTCTTAAGACTGGCATCCTTTTATCTCCACCCCAAGGGCATTTGATTCTGTCCCGGATTCCATCAGACGTTGGGTAGCATTTCTTTCGAATGTCACAAGGGGATCAATCTGAGCTTTTCCAAACACCTCAGCGAATATTACGCCATTCCTTTTTGCACTGTCAAGGCATTGTGGCATCCAACACCTACTCGAGAGCTGAGATGCAACATTGCTCAGCGTGCACCGACCAGTCCAGTGTGCAACATTCTTCTCAGATATACTCTGGAACGCCGTCTGGCTAGGTAGTAGCCTGGGCAATCGGTGTGCCCAAAACCTTCATAAAGCCAGACCCGACCGATATCCCTCACTGTTGGTTTCCAGTATTCTCTTCGGCCTGGCGGAATCACCTACGCAGTGTATCTCAGGAACCCTGCCTGTCAGTGCTTTGTAAAGGTGGTCGTTCGCCCTGCAGCCAACGGCTATAACGACTGTGTCGGCGGGAATAGTCTCCTTCTTACCATCCGCCGTATTTACGAGGACATTGCCTTCTCTTATCTCGTCACAGGTGGCGCTGGTCAGCAGGTTCACCTTCTTGCTTCTCAAGCCATCCATGAGCCGTCGTCTCGTCATGAAAAACATGTCGCTAGCCATCCGCTTCAGTATTTCTACGATGGTCACCGTCTTTCCCTGCGCTGCCAGATAGTGTCCCGTCTCACAGCCTACCATACCCCCACCGATGATGACCACATTCTGCCCTGCCTTGGCTTTGCCCGAGAGCACATCCTGAGCAGTAACCACGTTCGAGTTATCAATGCCGGGGATGTCAGGCATGGTTGCAGTGCCTCCTGTGGCTACCACAACAGCATCGGGGTTCCTTGCAACAATCATTTCCACTGTCGCATCCGTATTGAGCTGAACTGCGACTCCTGCCTTCTTGACCTGATTTACCAGATAGTCTGTCCAGGGGACGATATCGCCTTTGAACGGGGGTAGAGCAGCTATGTTCAGTTGCCCACCTAGCTTCGAATCCTTTTCCAACAGGGTAACCTTGTGACCCCTCTGTGCTGCCACAATGGCAGCCTGCATGCCCGCTGGACCACCACCAACGACAAGCACCTTTTTAGCCTTCCTCGCTGGCTTGATTTGCAATGCCTTCTCTCTGCCCAGAGTGGGGTTGACGACACAGCTGAGGCCTTCACCGCCCTCATCAATAGCCAGCCGCTCGATGCACTCCATACAGCCTATGCATGCGATGACTTCACTAAGCCTTCCTTCAGCTACTTTGTTGGGCAAGTCCGGGTCAGCCAACAAGCGCCGACCAATGGCTATAAGGTCAGCCTTACCTTCCGCAATGATCTTCTCACCAAACTCAAGATCCAATCTGCCCACCGCAATTACCGGCACGTTAGTTAGTTTCTTCACCTCTTCAGCCAGCGGCACCAAAAGGCCCGGCGTATCCGGTATTGGAGCAGTAGTAATGTAAGACCCAGCGCCGTAACCCGATACGTGAAGCGCTTGAGAACCTGCCGTAACCGCCAGCGGTATTAGCTGTCTGGTCTCTTCAACGGTGATGCCGCTATCCACTCCCCATTCCCGGGCATTGAACCTGACCCAAGTGGGAAACTCGGGGCCTAATTCCCTTTTGATAGCCTGCAGTATCTCTACCAGGAATCTCGCCTTGTTCTCGACCGGGCCACCGTACTTGTCCTGGCGCTGGTTGGTAGCCGAGGAGAGAAAGGCAGCAACAAGGTACTGGTGAGCACCGTGTATCTCCACTCCATCAAAGCCAGCTTCTTTAGCACGTCTGGCAGCCGCAGCAAACCACCCTATCCTTTCCGCGATCTCTGCTGCAGTGAGTTCGTGAGGAGGTCCTCCCAGAATGCCCATAAGTCTGGAGGGCACTACGACCGAGGATGGACCAACCTGCATTATCTTGCCATCCCAGTTCTCCAGAGTAGCATGCATTAACTGGATAGCTATCCTGGCACCGTATTTGTGAGCAGTGCCCGTCAGTTTTCGCCATCCCGGAATAAACTTGTCGTCTCCCAGAGATGCCTGATGAGATGGGGATCCCTGTAGAGACGTGGTGCACTTCAGACTGGGAGCGCTTCCCTCCACGATAATCAATCCTACCCCGCCCCTGGCTCTTGCCTCATAATAATCAAGCATTCTCTGGCTGACAGCCCCGCCTGCTTCGGCATAGTTGGTCCCCATTGGCGGCATGACTATGCGGTTCTTCACCTGCATCCGACCTATGCTCGTTGGCTCAAAAATCTTCTTTAAGCGAGCAGTAATCATCGCCGACTCCTTCCTTTGTCTGAAAATCTCATTTCGTCCTTTCCCAAAGTTTACCACAGGGCCAGAATCCTCCGTTCTCGCCTTTGGTGTCAATCTGCTTCTGCACATTGATACACCATGCCAGCGTCCAACCTCAAACATAGGGCTCGGACAAGAGCAAGCAGCCAGCAACTCTTCCTGCCACAGTGAAGGATTTTCCTGACAGATGGCCGGAATTCGCTCATCTGGAGGCCTCACCTCAAGTGCTATAATCTAACCGATGGCACAGAAGTTCGCCCACCTTCACGTCCACACCGAATACAGCCTGCTCGATGGCATGTGTCGCATTTCCCAGCTTATTGCCCGGGCCAGGGAGTTGGGTATGGACAGCCTGGCGATCACTGACCACGGCGCCATGTATGGCGTCATTGACTTCTACGTAGCAGCCAAGGAAGCAGGGATAAAACCAATCATCGGTTGCGAAGTGTATGTCGCCGAGACCGACTACCGTAGCCGCGAATCGGCCCACAAGACCCCTTATCATCTCACCTTACTGGTCAAGAACGAAAAGGGCTATCGCAATCTGCTCCAACTCGTCACCAAAAGCCACCTCGATGGATTCTACTATAAGCCCAGGGTGGACAAGGAGCTTCTCAAGCTCCATCACGAGGGGCTTATTGCTCTTTCGGGATGTGCTCACGGCGAACTAGCTCGGCTCATCCTCGAAGGGCGAAAGAACGAGCTCGCCACAACGGCTGCGTGGTACAGGGAGGTTTTTGACGACTACTACCTGGAGATTCAAAGACACCCCATCCCCGAACTGGATCAAGTCAACCAGGAGCTCGTTTCGCTATCTACCAGACTCAATATCCCTCCCGTAGCCACCTTCGACGTGCATTACGTTGACAAACAGGACGCCCCAGCCCATGAACTGCTTTTGTGTATACAGACCAATGCCTCTGTGTATGACGAAAAAAGGCTGAAGCTGGCTGGCGACTTCTTCTATCTCAAAAGCCCTGCAGAGGCAAGCCAACTATTCGCTGACTTACCGCAGGCTGTGGAGAATACTCAAGCCATCGCTGACATGTGTCAGCTGGAACTGGACTTCACCAAGCTGCATCTGCCACACGTGGAACTACCTCAGGGCCGGAAGGCCGACGACTTCCTGGCTGAGCTCTGCTGGCAGGGACTGGCCGAACGTTACCCTGAGCCAGACTCGGACGTTAAAGAACGGCTTGCCTACGAACTTGATGTCATTCAGAGGACGAATTTTGCCGACTACTTTCTCGTTGTATGGGACATAATCTCCTTTGCTCGAAGACAGGGCATCTACTTTGGTGTGCGGGGAAGTGCTGCTGCCAGCCTGGCTCTTTACTGTCTGAGTGTCACTGACGTCGACCCGCTAGCATACGGGCTTGTTTTCGAACGATTTCTCAACGTTGAGCGCCACGAGCTCCCGGACATTGACCTTGATTTTCAGGACGACCGTCGTGATGAAGTGCTGGCTTACGTTAACCGGAAATATGGCTCCGACCACGTAGCTCAAATCATAACCTTTGGCACCATGGGAGCCCGGGCTGCGATAAGAGACACCGGACGCGCTCTAGGCGTGCCCTATGCCCAGGTTGACATGGTAGCTCGACTCATCCCGCTGGAACCGACCATTACCCTAGAACGAGCGCTGGCACAGAGCCAGGAGCTTCATGACATTTGCCACCAAGATGCGGCAATACGTAACCTCATCGATTCGGCCAGGAAACTGGAGGGAATGGTCAGACACGTCAGCACTCATGCCGCGGGCGTGGTCATAGCACATGAGCCGTTGATCGAATATGTGCCCCTGCAGCTGCTGGGAAAGGGTGAGCAGCGCACTGTCATGACCCAGTTCCATATGGGCAACATCGCTCGCCTGGGACTATTGAAAATGGACTTCCTGGGACTATCTAATCTGACTATCATGGCTAATGTCAAAGAGATAATTGCCCAGAATCGCGGCATCTCCCTGGACCTGCAGCATATTCCGCTCGACGACGCCAAGACCTTTGAATTGCTGGCGTCAGGGGAAACCAAGGGCATTTTTCAGCTGGAAAGCGCTGGAATGCGCCGCTATATCAAGGAACTCAAGCCCACTAACTTCAGCGATATAGCGGCTATGGTGGCGCTCTATCGCCCCGGACCTATGGAACAAATCCCCACTTTCATCAGAGCGAAACAGGGAATTGCCCCTATCCATTACCCCCATCCCATTCTGGAGGAAATCCTGAAGGAAACCTACGGAGTCATCGTCTATCAGGAGCAGGTCATATTCATCGCCCAAGCTCTGGCCGGCTACAGCCTGGGACAGGCTGACATTCTCCGCAAAGCTATGGGCAAGAAGATACCTGAGGTGATGAAGAAAGAGGAGCGGAATTTCATCGCCGGAGCGAAGAAGAAGGGCATATCAGCAGATCTGGCTAAGGAAGTCTTCTCTCTGATTGAACCTTTTGCCGGTTATGCCTTCAACAAGGCCCATAGCGTCAGCTATGGTCTCATCGCCTACTGCACTGCCTATCTTAAGGCAAACTACTCCGTAGAGTATATGACCGCTTTTCTCAATACCTATTCAGATAACATGGACAAGGTGCGCTCAGCAATTGCCGAATGTCGGCGACTGGGCATCAAAGTCCTGCCACCCGACATCAATAGGAGCTATGCCAGCTTCGTCATCGAGACCGCACCCCCGGCTCCCTCTCCAGTAAATGGAGAGGGCAAGGGCGAAGTCGCTATCCGCTTCGGGCTGGCTTCTATAAAGAACGTCGGTTTCTCACCAATTGGGCTGATCTTGTCCGGCCGGGACTCAGGGGGCGATTTCAAATCCATAGAAGACTTCTGCTATCGGATCGACCTCCGCAATATCAACAAGAAAGTCCTGGAGAGCCTGGTCAAGGTCGGTGTCTTTGATTCCCTGAGCAGCCGGAAGGCGCTCCTCGACTCCCTGAACAGCATCATCTCCCTATCTCAAACAAAGCAAAGGGCCAAGGAATCGGGACAGGTCAGCATGTTCGATTTATGGGGACAGACTGCTGCCGAGCCTCGTGTTGATTATCGGCGGCCCGAGGAAGATGTATCCGTCAAGCAAAAGCTCGTTTGGGAAAGAGAACTTCTAGGGGTTTATTTCTCGCAGCCCCTTGACTTCCTCACTAGAGAATCGTCCTCGCCAGGCGTCGTTTCCTGTGGTGAAATCAACCGGGACATGGTGGACGAAACGGTGACGATCAGGGGAATGGTCGTCTCGGTGCGCCAAGCTCACACCCGAGATAACCGCCCATTTGTTGTCGCCTCAATCGAAGACCTGGATGCCAGTATCGAGGTCATCGCCTGGCCCAGACTCTACGAGAGCACGCGGGCTATATGGCAGGAGGGCAATATTCTCAGCATCAAGGGAGTGGTGAAGGTCAGGGACGGGGACGTGCAACTAAATTGTGAAGATGCCATGCTCTTACCTGTCAGACAGGAAGTGCTGAAGGAGTCCCCCCGTCGCCACGTTCTGATAGAAGTGAACCAATCGGGCGACGCCGACAGAGACATCGCATGCCTTCGCAGGGTTGTGGACATCCTCAAGAGCTATCCCGGCCAGGACAAGGTTTCTCTGAGCGTGGTCGGCGACGGCGAAGTGACTAACCTGGACATGCCTGGCGTAACAGTCGATTATTGCCCTGAATTGGCCGGTGAACTGAGCGACATAGTGGGCGAGGGCAACTTCAGGGTTGCTTGAAAATGGGGTCAACTCTGTTTTTCCGCGCCTCCTCACGGCCGACGTTGCCTGTGTTGCAATATCGACGGACATGGACGTTACTGCCAATTCTTGTTATATTTGAATCCTGTGTTAGCGATAGTCCCTTCAGGCAATGTTACCTCGGTTCCGGGATTCCTGGCCGGGGCAGTGCGCGCCGGCATAAAGCATAAAGACAAGCTTGATCTGGCCATCCTCTATTCCGAGGCTCCATGTATAGCTGCCGGCGTTTTCACCACGAACCAGATTAGATCAGCTCCGGTCATCTTGTCTCAGAGGCATATCGCCCGAGGAGAGGCGCAGGCTGTGGTAGCCAATTCCGGTTGCGCCAATGCCTGCGTGGGCGAACAGGGACTGGCAGATGCCACAGAAATGGCAAAGCTAACCGCCACCAAGCTAAACATATCTCTCGAAAAAGTCCTTGTCGCCAGTACCGGCGTCATCGGCGTGCCACTGCCCATGGACAGAATCAGGTCTGCGCTTCCTAAGATAAAGCCGACCAGAACGGGTGGGCATGATTTCTGTCGGGCAATAATGACTACAGATACCAGAGCTAAAGAAATAGCTGTCCAGATAGACCGGGACGGCAGTGAATTCACAGTAGGCGGAGTAGCTAAAGGGGCAGGCATGATTCATCCCAACATGGCTACCATGCTTTGTTTTATCGCTACTGATGCCCTCGTGAGCCTTGATTTCCTGCATGCAGCGTTGCATCGGGCGGTGGACTGCTCCTTTAATATGATCAGCATTGACGGCGATACCAGCCCCAGCGACTCTGTATTCCTGTTAGCCAACGGACTTGCCCGCAATGAACCTGTCAACTTCGACAATGGCGGTGCTTTTCAGGAAGCACTGAACACAGTCTGCACTCATCTGGCTAAGTCTATAGCCCGTGACGGGGAGGGAGCCACAAAACTCATTGAAGTCACTGCAGAAGGGGCAGAGGACGAGACTTGGGCCCGCCAGGCAGCACGAACCATCGCCACTTCATCGCTGGTGAAGGCAGCGATCCATGGCAACGACCCCAACTGGGGGCGTATTGTGGCTGCCCTGGGACGCAGTGGAGCCAGAGTCAGGGCAGACACACTGGATGTCTATCTGAACAATGTTTGCGTCATGAAGCAGGGTCGCCCAGCCCCATTCAACAAGGCAGAAGTGGCATCGGCCTTGAACAACAGCGACGATGTGCTCATAAGGCTATGCCTCCATTTGGGAGATGGCAAAGCTATCGCCTGGGGCTGCGACCTCTCTGAGGAATATGTTACCATTAACAGCGCGTATACCACGTAATGCAGAGGAAAATCGTTGTAGTCAAGATTGGTGGCAGCACCCTGGGCAGCCACGATACTACCTTAGAAGACCTGGTGGAGCTCCAGAAGAAGGGTGAATCGCTGGTAGTCGTTCATGGCGGTGCCAAGGTGACCACTGAGTGGCTGGCGCAGCTGGGCATTGCCACCAGCTTTGTAGATGGCTTAAGAGTCACCGATGCCGAGAGTTTGAAAGTGGTAGCTGCGACGTTAGGCGGCCTGGTCAACAAGGAGCTGGTGGTGGCTATACAAGCTCTGGGAGGGAAAGCGGTGGGACTGAGCGGCTGTGATGGCAACTTGCTGTGGGCAAGCGTCAAGAGTCCCGAGCTGGGTTATGTTGGCGAAATCGTTGCTGTTGACCCCACCCCTCTGACACTCCTGCTTAAGGCCGGCTATATGCCAGTGGTCGCACCCATAAGCTTTGGCTCGGTGGAAGGCAGGGTCACACTGCTCAATGTCAATGGAGATACGGCGGCTGGCGAGATTGCCGCCGCACTGGTCGCAGACAAACTCATTTTCCTCACCGACGTTGATGGCATTCATGACAGCTCGGGCAGAGCAGTACCCGGGCTCAGCCTGGCTGAGGCGAAAGCTATGATTGCTTCTGGAGTAGCTTCGGGAGGAATGGTTCCCAAAATAGAAGCCGGTCTCCGAGCCTTGACTACCACAAGAGTTGTGCGCATAATGAATGGACGGGCTTCACACGCTCTGCTAGAGGAAGTCACGGCAAAGGCTCGGCGGACCAAACTAGGAGGTACAACAATTGTCTCAGAGTAACTGGCAACAGTTGGAGGAAAAGCTCTTTCTGCGCACTATCAAGAGGACGCCGGTCACCCTGGTTCGTGGCCGAGGAGTCAGAGTGTGGGATGACCGGGGACGCGAATATCTCGACTTTACCGCCGGTTGGGCAGTAAACAACCTGGGGCACTGTCATCCCGCAGTAGTAAGAGCTGTGCAAAGACAAGCTGGAACTCTGATGCAGACATCCAGTCAGTTTTATACTGTGCCCCAGTTAGAGCTGGCGCAGCTCCTGATTGAGCATAGCTGTCTAGACAGGGTTTTCTTCTGCAACAGCGGTGCTGAAGCTAACGAAGGTGCAGTGAGACTGGCACGTCGGTATGGCAAGCTTCGACTCAACGGTGCCTATGAAGTGATTAGCGCCCTCAACTCTTTCCATGGGCGAACTCTGGCCATGACTGCCGCCACAGGCCAGAGCAGATTTCAAGACCCTTTCACGCCACTGCCGGGCGGCTTCATCAACGTGGAATACAACAGCATCGATGCAATCAAGAAGGCTACCAGTGAGAAGACCTGCGCTGTATTGTTGGAACCGATCCAGGGAGAAGGTGGCGTGAACATTCCCAGCGATGATTATCTCCAGAAGGTGCAGAGCTGGTGTCGGGAAAAGGGCATCCTTCTCATTCTGGATGAAGTGCAGACTGGGGCCGGTCGGACCGGCACACTCTTCGCCTACGAGCAATTTGGGGTCGAGCCGGACATCATGGCTGTGGCCAAGGGACTGGGCAGCGGGGTGCCCATCGGTGCGTTCTTAGCCAAGGAGAGCGCGTCTGTCTTCTCCCCGGGCGAACACGGCTCTACTTATGGCGGCAATCCGTTGGTTTGTGCTGCCGCTCACGCCGCTCTAAAGTACCAGATTGACCACAATATACCAGCACAGGCCAGGAGAGTCGGGAATTACTTTCTGACCAAACTGCAAAGCCTGAAACGGCAATTTGATTTCATTAGCGATGTTAGGGGCCGCGGGCTCTTGATAGCCCTGGAATTCAACCAAGAGATCGGTGACAAGTTGTTGTTGTCTTGCCTTGAAAAAGGTTTGCTGGTCAACAGACTAAGGCCCAATGCCTTGCGCTTTATGCCACCCCTCATCATTACCGAAAAGGAGGTGGACAAGGCGATAGCCATTCTGGAAGACGCATTGGGAGAAATACGAGATGCTAAGGGCAAAAGTCAAAAGTCGGTTTAGCCAAGCCTTTTTGTATTTTGAATTGCAGTCTTGACTTCCTATCTTTGCTTTTTCATATGGGGTTTCCCCAAAGGAGATAGAAATGGCAGATAGAGTAGTATTGGCTTACAGCGGTGGGCTGGATACCTCCGTGGCCATAAGGTGGCTTGAGGAGAAATACGGCCTGAAGGTCATCACCCTCACCGTGGATATCGGCAATATCCCCGACCTCGAGGCTATTCGGAAAAAGGCACTCAAGATCGGTGCTGCAAAAGCACTGGTCGTTGACGCCAAAGAGGCCTTCATCGAGTCGTATGTCTTCCCAGCCCTGCAGGCCGGTGCCGTTTATGAAGGGCAGTATCCTTTGTCCACGGCTCTGGGACGTCCTCTGATCGTCCGACTCCTGGTGGAAACGGCCAGGAAGGAAAAGGCCAGATTGGTCGCTCACGGTTGCACCGGCAAGGGTAATGACCAGGTGAGAATTGATGTCGGCGTCGCCACTCTAGCTCCCGAGTTGAAGGTAATAGCTCCAGCTCGGGAATGGAAGATGAACAGAGAGCAAACCATCGAATATGCCCATGCTCACAACATTCCTGTCCCTATCACCAAAGCCAGTCCCTATTCCATTGACGCAAACCTGTGGGGCAGGAGTATTGAATGCGGGGTATTGGAGGACACATGGAACGAGCCACCAGAGGAGGTCTTCCTGTGGACAAATCCGCCGCAGAAAACACCGGCCCGGCCTGCTTATCTGGAGATTGGCTTTGAAAGAGGGATACCTGTAGCGCTTAACGGCCGGCAGATAGAGCCTCTTTCACTCGTCCGGAAGATTCATAGCCTGGCCGGGAAACATGGCGTAGGCCGAATTGACCATGTGGAAAACAGGCTGGTAGGCATAAAATCCAGGGAGGTTTACGAGGCACCGGCCGCCGTAGTCCTGCTGAAGGCTCACCAGGCACTTGAAGACCTCGTGCTGACCAAGGAGCAGCTGCGTTTCAAGGCGATGGTTGCTGCCAAGTATGCCGACCTCATCTACAACGGACTCTGGTTTGCCAGCATGCGACAAGACCTGGCCGCCTATGTCGCAAGCACACAAAGGTACGTCACCGGCACCATCAGGGTTAAGCTCTTCAAAGGCAACTACCAGATAGTGGGGAGGAAGTCGCCTTATTCCCTTTACGATTACAACCTGGCTACTTACGATAAGGGTGATGCCTTTGATCAGAGTGCCTCCCCTGGCTTCATCCACATCTGGGGCTTACCAGTGAGGACCCAGTCCAGAGTGCAGCCCGAATCACCCGAATGACGACAGGCTATTATTCGTCATTTTGAGAGAGCACTTGGGTTCGCTCAGTGTAGACTGCCCGACGGGCCTATCTCACATAACGCCTGATTTGTAGTAGTCCTGACCTTTCGCCGCGCGACCGATCGTGTCCCCGCAATTCACACGAGCATATGTTACATTTACGGCTTTGAGCGCTGGCACATACTATTGAAACGACCCAGACGATTTATATCGGCAGTCGTCGATCTGGACGGCGAGAAAGCCCTGATCGTGCGCAGGATAGAGTCAACGGCGTGTCGCAGTCAACCGTAGCCCAGGTGTTAGGAGACCCCCATAACTACGTTGGCTTTGTGACGTCCGTACTACAGGCCGACTGCTATTGGAGCCTTCGCTGCGTTGCCAACGTATGCGCCGGTTGTGAGCACTCTCACTCGCTGATAGCGCTCATGATGCTCCGCCCCATGTTTCCCAAACAGGCTCGATACCTCCACCCATCATCTCCGGGGACGGATTGCCACTACCACCACCTCCACCACCTATAGGCTTGTTCAGGTTGATACCCAGCCCGTTGATGATATGCTGAGCCTTGCTGATGAAACCGAGGCTTGCCGTGGGATTTCCCCACCAGCCGGTCTCAAACCCTATGAATACCACTATGCCAACCAGCTTTCCACCCTTGTCCACCGGCGAGCCCGAGTCTCCCCAAAGCGCAAAATAGGCACCTCCCAGCCTTACCTGAATCTGGTCGGCAAAGTTGGCGGCCTTGCCGTCAAACTGCACTGTAATAGACTTACTTGTGTGCCTTACCCAACCTGTAGTCAGATTAGTGGTTGGTCCAGACTTACGAACGACGTCGTCCACAAAAACAGTAGTCCAGCCGTCAATCGTGTAGTCACCCTCTTCGCTGAATACCCTGCCCTGGGACACATTAACGCCAGCGTCTATGCTCACTATGGCGGCATCAGCGTAGTTTACAGCACCGGGGCTGAAGTCAATGGGGATATGTGCCTTGAGTTCGCCTATCCGGTTATCGTTGACGTCAGGCTGGTGGATAGGCGTTCCCACGGGCAGGAACGTCCCTGTTGCACCCATTGCTACCACATGAGCAGCCGACAGGACCACATTGTCGTAGGTCACCAGGCCAAGGGACCCGAAGGACCATCCCCCACTCGTCTGCGATATCGGCAAATGGGGGTAATCTGGCCCACCGGGACCACCGCCTCCGCCTCCGCCTCCAGGTGGCGGAGACTCGGCATAGCGCGATATGGCTATGCCAGCTACCAACGGCCTGACTACTTGCCATCTAGCAGGGTTGGGGCTTACAGGCCACGGCCACCGAGGGCGGCCAGCGCACGAAAGGGCTCAGGACTGTCAAGAGACCCTGTCGACCACACTCTATAGGTCACCAGGACGGGCCAGCCCTTGTAAGAGCGAGGCACCAACCTATTGAGAGCAACGTACCTCGCGTCCTCCTGACTCCGTGTGCTGACTATGATTATGCCTTCCGGCCACAGGTCGGTGATGTCACCGATTTCAGGTATATGACCATACTCCTCCAACATCTCCTCGGCAGCAGCGTATAGTCTCCGGGAGTCATCTCCGGGATACCTCACCACGACAGGCCAGCCCTTGTAATAGCGAGGCACCACCCCTTCAACGTATCTTGCGTGTTCTGCATTGATTGTGTCAAGCATGATCTGGCCTTCCCACCACCCATTGCGAAAGTACACGATTTCGCCTATATGACCATACTCTTCCTGCATCTCCTGAACAGCAGCAGCCAGTCTCCGCCGGTCATCTTCCGACGTCTCGCCGCTACCTGCGCCCGCCGCCACAAGAAGCACGCTAACCAGCACCAATATGCCCAATATGGTCGGGAATCTTCTGCTTTTCACGGCCTTGTTCCCTGTTCGCAAACACTGCCTTCTGTTCCCACGTTCGTCAGAATGTCGCAGAAGAGCCCGGGTACTGCTGCAGCGGGATCCATGGAGCCAGCACCAGCTGACATCGATTCAGCCCGCTGCAATACTAGCCTCGCTGAGCCTCCAGCGGAGACGGCTGCTCGCCAGGCCTGCGTTATCTTCACAGTATCATTATATCACCAGCGATATATTTGTCAAGTGTCAGCAGGGGCAGGCTACTGAAGCAGGGTTGACATTGAAGCCGTGTTATAGCGCAGCCGGCCATCATCCTGGACCGCTGCAGTAGAGGATGAACTCTATGCCGATTGCAGCGTCTGCCATGTTATTATGCCGGAAATGACAATCCAGGCGATTGTCACCTCCGGTGTGTCCTCTGGACTCTTGCATAACCTTCGTGCGGAGATAGTCGCAGGCGCTCTTACTGGGAATCTTCCAGCCGCTCTTTGACTCCGTCTACAAGTTGCGCGGGCTCTCCAGGAGATATGGTGACGTACTTCAACGGCATTTCTTTTTTGAGGGCAAAGTCCCAAAATAGCCACCACAATATGAGAGAATGGTGGCATGGCAAATTCACAGAAATGCCCACAATGTGGTAACAAAAGGAGCTGGTCAATAAGACGTGGCAAGCGGAGATGTTCAGCTTGTAGATATGAATGGCGAGCCAATAAATCACCTCTACACCTATCGCGTGCCGAATGGAAACGTCTGTTACGGTGGTTTTTGCTGGGGCAGAGCAGTGCCAGAGTAGCCGAGCAAGCTCACCTGGGACGGGAGCAAGTATTACGTGCGTTAGCTCTGGTAAGAAAAGCTATGGCTCACAATATTCCGCCAGTATTTGAGGGTATTGTAGAAATAGATGAAACTTATCCGGGAGGTAGCTGGACAAATAAACGGAAAGATATTCGTGCTAAAGGAGCCAAGAGGGGGCGTGGCACGGTGAAACAAGCCGTATTTGGTATACTGTGTCGTAATGGCCAGGTGTGGGCTGAAATAGTGCCAAATGTAGATGCTGATACTTTGTTGCCATTGCTCAAACAGAGGGTGGTCACCGGGACAGTAGTATGTTCAGATACTTTTAAGAGCTATACTGGGGTTGCTGCCAGGGGTTATGTTCATCGTCTGGTAAAACATGAGCAACAGGGGTATAGCGATGGTCAGGGAAATCATATCAATGGGCTTGAAGGTTTCTGGGGTTACTTAAAACGAATGCTAGCTTCTCAAGGTGGGACCGGAAAGGAACGTTTGCATCTCTACCTTGCGGAGTACGTTTGGAGGTATAATCGCAGAGGGCTTAAAACTGGATACAAAACCAAATGCGCCTTATCCCTAATTGAAAATAGATATAAAATTAGTGGCCAAAAATGAGACTTTACCCAAAACTAAGCTTCGGTTAATTCTAGTGCAGTCATAGCCAGTAAGCAACGATGGTACAGTATCACACCACGAGCATTCTAAGGACATAATACTAATCTGTAGTAGGCCCAATTCGTATGCTGTCTCTAGAATTGCGACACGATTGAGTACGGCCACCTAATAACACTCAACGGATCCAGAAGCACCACCTTCATGGGGTCACTTATCGCTTGCCATCCCCGTTCTGGCACGTGCACCGTATGTGGTATCCATGCCACTGAGATATGCAGGTGGTCAGGAGTAGCAATTTCGCGATTTCCCGTATCAGCGATGACGCCGATAATGTCGCCCTCTAGTAGTCTCTCCCCAGGGCGGACGCGACTGCCCAGCTTCATGTGTCCATAGACTGTGTACAACTGGCTTCCGTTTGAATCGTAGGCATCATGGCTAACGAATACAGATTCTCCCAGGAAATCATCAGTGACAGTCGCGACTTGACCATTGAATAACACGGGAATTTTCGCTTCCCCAGGCAGATGATGAATGTTCCCTTCTTTGGTCCGATAAAGGCACAGGTCCAGTCCCTCGTGCGGCCTTTCCCGCCTCCCTGAATCACCCCACCACTTGTAAACTGAGCCGAATAGCATTGCAGGATGAAATATCCATTCCTCAAAGCTCAGACTATCAAGATTGTTGAACGACATCAGTCGCTCATGGAACAACTTTGACACAGGCACCCTGTCCCGTCTCTTGTCCCTGGCTTCGCTCAAGCTATCCTCTTTCCTTCCCACTTATGTTGCATTCAGGTGACATAATACGTAATCTGCAATAGATTCAACCGGTAGGGTGTTCCGGAGATTCGACCCAATGAGCAGTTAACTATGTCAGCTTCATGGTCAGAAACGCTGCTCCTAGATAGGCGGCAACGCTCACCACAAGCGACAGTGCCAGGCCCAGCCGAGGCAAGAGGAAAATCACGCCAACGACATAGAGCACCCAGGCAGGCAGCAGTATCAACATGCTCTTAGCATAGGAAACAGCCGCACCTGTTCCTCCAGCGAGATATATGGTAATCAGTGTTATGAGGGTGGTACCGGGCAGGAAAGCAATGAAGACTGCAAACTCACTTTTCCCCTGACTTCCAAAATAGGTTACGATCGAGACTACCAGTCCGCCGATCACAAAGTATAGTGCCAATAATCTGGGATCCACGGTCTTATTCAAGCTCGACCTCGATTATACCATACAGCCCGACGAACATGGTGACACAAGCTGCCGGATTGGAGCAGAGAGCAGCAAGATTTGCCAGCAGAGCACCGCCTAGCCCCGAGCCAGAATATCTCTGACCTGAGCGGCAAAAGCCTCACTTTCCGCATCTCTGGTGACAAGCTTAATCTGCTTCGCCGAAGATACACCCAACCCCAGTTCAACCGCTCGTGCAATCTGTTCCTGCTCAAAGATAAGCCCGCGGCTGACCTCCGGTGTCGTCCCCAACAGACGGAGGATAGCTACTCCCACCGCATCTACGGCGACCCGGTCGGTGCCAGCCAGCATAACCTTAGCTTCCACTCTGGTGCCACGGTGGGGCCCACCGTCAACAAAAGCCTCCACACCATCCAGTACCACCAGGTCGGGTGAGTAAGCAGTATTAATCTCGGCGATCATTTGCCGCTGGTGTGGCGATGAGTGTAGTTCGTGCATGTAAGGATAGCCTTTGCGAGGCACAAGTCCCACCGAGTTCTTCAAAGAGAGTGTGAAATGGCCGCCGTAAGCATGTGTCTTGAGGCAGCAGGTCTGCACAATAGATTCCGCCTCAAGATAGACCCGGGGAAAGAGAAAACCCTGGCTCCAATGACTTTCTCCGGGCTCTATCTTGCACCAGCCTTCGGGACCCAACTCTTCCAAATCAAGGATGCTAAAGTCCAGCTCCTGAGCTAGTCCAAAGACCCCTTTCTTCTCCATGACTATGCGGGTGCTATCGCCTGGGCCGCTTCGCTCCGCCAGGGTGATCTGCTTGGCGTCCATCTGCTGAAGAGACAGAATCAGAGACCGCAGCGTGTCGTAATGCGTGGAACCCGGTGCCGGGTCGGCCGTGTTAAAGTTGGGCTTCAGAATCACGGACTTGCCTCGAAAAGACTTCACTCCAAGAAGGTTCACCACCTGCCCGACCCCCTTGCCTCGGTCCATTGTGCGTACCAATGCTACTTTTGTCATACCAACCTTCTCCGTTTGTCTAGCACGGCCTCATTATAGCCGATATGTGCCAGCCCCACCAAGCTGATTAAGTCTAGTGCGACAACTGCGAGTTGCTGCCTGTGCCTTTGCCATTGTGCAAAACGCGAAAGCTTCAACATGCTATGGGTTCACTACACGTCCTTGCCAGAACTCCGTGGGGCTTACGCGGTATTCTGAGGAAACGATGACTGACTTGCGATGGACTCGATGGATAGTATGTCCCCGGGATTGGCGCAGCGCCTACTTATGTTTCGTGAGCGTAATCTTCATCCAGATGTCTGTGAGCTTCATCTGGTGGTTGCCTTTGAACGCCGTACCGTCCAGAGTATCCTTGATTGCCGTGTGGTATTCCCGCATAGTGAAACCATGTAGCATAGAGACTCTATATCCGAGTCGGCCAATCAGAAACCCATATTCACTATTCAGTCTTCCTCTGTTAGCCGGATCGACGAAAACTTCAGGACAGCCATCGTATATCCAGGCTTGCGCACCGACTTTGAGAACGCGATAGCATTCCTCAAACACCAGGCGCGGCATTTTCCAATGATGCAAAGCGCCCGTACTGACGACAAAGTCTATTGAAGTATCCCTGAAAGGGAGTCTGGCAGCATTGCCAAACACAAATTGGGCATTATCAACGCCTTTGGCTTGGCGTCTGGCGATTTTGACCATTCGCCGGCTGAGGTCTATGCCATAGACCTGCAGGCTGGGTGCCCTCCTGGCAATCTCGGTCGCCAAGTAGCCTGTTCCCGAACCTAAATCAAGAACAGTCCCATTTCCCATCTTTGCCACTATGTCATTAGCTATTTTCGTTTCAGGCTTGCGCAGTACTTTTGCCACTGTGGCATTGTAGAATATGGCACCAGGGGTCGGGATTATCTCAGGTTTCCTCAGCAAATCCTTGATGAATCTTGTTAGAGACATAACCATTCCTCGAGCAAGATGCCACTCAGATCAGGCCGCAGTGGGACGTCCAATTCGCCCATCTTACCATAGCCTTTGGTATTCCGGGGACATAATGCCTGATCTGTGGCAGGTCTGACTGGTCACCGATCAAACCGGCGGTTGGTATGGCGTCCCCACAATACCTGCTAGGAGTCATCCTCGCACCATTCGATGATATCGGTGGACCAGACCGTGCCGATGGCTCTTTCCAGTACCGCCTGGCGTGGGTCTGGTATATCCAGTAGTATCCGCAGGATGCGGTCGTCAAACTGATGCAGAAGCGTGCACTGCTTGCGCAGTAACAGTATCGTAGTCCTGGCACCGCCATAAACCAGATAGTCCAGCGACCGGGCATGGGGCTCGATATGCTCCCGCACATGACCACAAACCCTGATGAGAAATTGCTCTATCTGTTTTTCCCGGTGTCGGGCGAACCTTGCCTGCGAGGAGCCACCTTTCTTGTGGCGGGCGTGCACCAGACCTGTTCCCGTCTTGCTGCTTAACAATTCTGTGCCCCGGCAGACCCCAATGCTGTATGCTCCCAGGCGGACCAGCACCAGGGCAACCAGGAAGTCTCTACTGAGCAGGAAACGCAATGGCCCAACATCATAGCCGTCGCTGATGCACTCCCCGGTAACGGGGAACGGTGGCAGCAGCAACTGCGCTTGCGGCGGGCTCCAGAAAAGCACTGCTCCCGTTTCCGACCTGGCAACAGTTTCAGCTATGCCCGGCGGTATGGCGCCAGCGCCAAGCACCTTCCCCAGCAAATTCTCAACCCTCGCTTGAGGCGTCTGCCGTGAGAAGTATAACGACATGGCCTTGCCCTCCGTCGAAGACAGCTCATCAAGAAAGCCGAGCGTCTTCGACCTGCCGAGACGGAACCTCTTTGATACAAACATAATGCCGATGACCAAAACGGAATACTCTGGCTACATGTTGACTATGGTAACGCCGTCTCCGCCCTCGCTCTGCTCACCGGGCTGAAAAGACGTTACCAGCGGATGAGAGGTCAGAATATCTCTGACAATCTGGCGCACGGTCCCTGTGCCGAATCCATGAATGATGCGCACCCGACTCAAGCCGCACAAAGACGCCTCGTTGAGATAGCTGTCCAGCACCGGCTCAACTTCCTCAGCCCTCTTGCCCCGCAGGTCAAGTTCAAGAGAGACCCTGGACTTGCGCATCTCCCTTCTTATCAGGGCAGCACCTGTTTTCATCGCGCCCGTTGACGGCACCCGCTTTTCCACGCTATCCAGCCTCAGGGTCATCTTCACCTTCCCAGCCTGAACTTCGACAAGCCCGCGCTCCTCAAACACGGAGAGCACCGTCGCCGGCACTGCAGCATCTTGCAGCCAGACGGTATCACCGACGGCGATTGGCCCTGCCTCAGCTTCCATTTCTTCTATCTCAACCGCCGGTCTGGTCTGCCATACTCCAGCATCCAGCTGCTTCTGCGTCTCGGCCAGCGCCCGCCTAGCCTGCTCAATTCTTTCCCGGGACTTTTCCTTACGCAATTCCGCGGCCGCCTCCCGAATTTTCATCTGCAGCTCGGTCGCTTCCCGAGCTATCTGATCACGAGTCTGCCTGATGACTCTGCGTCTCTCTGCTTCCAACTGCCGGAGCCTGTCTCTCAAGTCCGCGTCATTCCGTTCTGCCTCCTCCAGTTTTCTCTCTAAGCTGTGGCGAAGCGACTCGACATTCCTCTGCTCGGTCACCAGATGGGTGAGCAAAGACTCAATCTCCTGGACACTTTGGGAAAGCATATCACGGGCGCGAGTCACAATCTCCTCCGGCAGTCCCAGGCGAGATGCTGTAGCCAGGGCATTGCTGCCGCCCGGGATACCCACAGTCAGGTGATAGGTGGGCGCCATGGTAACAGGATCCACATCCAGCGCTGCATTTTCCATGCCGTCGGTAGCGTGGGCCAGCGCTTTCAATTCGGTATAGTGCGTGGTGGCTACTGTCATCGTTCCCTGTGAAAGGAAATGGAGCAGTATGGCCCGAGCCAGAGCCGAGCCTTCGCCCGGGTCAGTATTGGTACCCAGTTCGTCCAGCAGCACCAAGCTCCTTGCCGTGGCATTGTTGATGATGCGCACGATGTTGCCTATGTGCCAGCTGAATGTCGACAGCGTCTGTTCGATGCTCTGCTCATCCCCTATGTCGGCATATATCCCATCGAAGACAGGGATACGGCTTTCCGCCTGAGCCGGAATTGGCAGGCCCGCCTGCGCCATCAAGCTGAGAAGCCCTATCGTCTTGAGAGCGACCGTCTTACCACCGGTATTGGGCCCCGTAATGACCA
>JBBIMO010000019.1:11227-36706 GCA_037444365.1 Chloroflexota bacterium | reverse complement strand
AGGCTGTCTTCTGAGATACTACCTCGCTTAGGTAACTGTTGCCGAAGGCAGACAAGCCTCGCAGTGCGCCTGCAACAACAACAGCGACGCCAAGCCATATCAGGTTTTCGTGTCTGCTTTGGCCAAGCACAGTGTCAACGGCACGGCTGATCAACTGAGGTATGATGAGAACGAAGGCTGTGCTAGCCATCATGCAGACGAAAGCCAGCGCCAGCAGCCACCAGTATTTGCGGGTGAAGGTCATCAACCTGAGCAGAATTCTCATGGCAGCACTGTGATTATAACCACTTGAGCGAGGCCCTTCAAACAGGCGATGTCGGCCAAGGCGTGCTCATGGCGGAGTCAGGGAACCAACGGGGAGCTGTTGGCGTCGGGGAAGCGGTGGGGCAAGAGGCATGTGGTGACTCCATCCATAATGAAGGCGGAGCAAACAGGCCGTTGAGTCCTATCATTGACAGCAGAGTCGTCCGGGGAAAAGCTGGGGGATTTGACAAACTGCAATAACGAAAGCGAGGACGCCCTGCGGTCTATAGCCGTAGCTACGAATGAGGATGCGAGTTAGCCTTGACTGACGGTCTGGAGGGACAGGATTTGGGAATAGGATGTCTGTGAACCCCGACTATACTATTTCCAGTCTGACTCTGGTCTCTTGTTTTGCTGCTTTGACTCGAAGTAGTGTCCGTAGTGCTTGAGCTACGCGACCCTGTCTGCCGATGACCCTTCCTTTGTCATCAGGGGCAACCTCTAATTTGATCAGCAGGCCTTCTTCGCTGTTTTCTTCGGTGATCCTCACTGCATCAGGCTGTGCCACAATGGCTTTGATGATGTATTCCAGCAGGTCCTTCATTTCGCCTCCTTAACAGTTAGTCTTGGCCTGAGGTCGGCTTGATTTTGTCCATGATACCTAGCTTGCCGAGCAAGCTGCGCACCGTATCTGTGGGTTGTGCTCCATGTCTAAGCCATTTCAAAGCTCTTTCCTCATTGATGCTGATTGTTGCGGGGTCTGTCAAAGGATTGTAATGGCCGATAGTATCAATAGTCTCACCGTCACGTGGGGAGCGTCTATCAGTCACCACTACTCGATAGAATGGCTTGTTTCTCTTCCCTATACGGCGTAGTCTGATTCTTACCATATTAACGGTGATTATCTATTAAATGCCAGCGTTTGTCAATGGCCATTGGTTGGGAGGGCATACCCTGTCAGGCTTGTAGCGAAGAGACGACAGCGTTATGTCGCTGCCGGGCGACTTATGCCGCGATTCTGGGGCAGAACACATAGACGGTTGTTGTTTTGAATTGCTTCCGTAGCAAAGCTAGTTGTGGTCTGTAGATTCTGATCCTGCTGTCCTCGCAGGCAACCGGCATATCAAGCGCCTTTGACAGGACTTTCTCCTCTACTTTGCCTTTGCATATTACAGCCGCCTCAGTTTGATTTGCTCCCAGCTCAATGAGCATGGGCAAGGGCAATGCCTGTTGATCTTCGGTATCCAGTATGCTTGTCAGATACGCAAGTTCGCTTCTCTTGAAGAAATGAGTGCTGCCATCGTTACATACGACGTGAGGGTACTGCTCGGTTAGTAGGTCTGCCAGCTTCTTCTGGCTTTGTGGTAACCCGGCATTCACTACTCTGAGTTCGCCTCTAAAGCAATCTAGGAGCACCGTTTCACAAGAAGATTGGCTTTCCCTATCTTGTAATGGTTCAGGAATTTGTCTATTCTCGAGCAACCAACACCTTCACACGTTTCAGCCGTGCTTTTTCCTCTCTATCTCTTTCCTCAAACTTCATATTCAAGTAGTTTATCGTTGCTTGCAGTCTTGGGATTATTATGTACTCTAGAGCATTGGTTATCCTCTTTATCCTGTTTATTTCCATTGCTAGTAACTCAAAACTCCTCTGAAGCTCAGCCAATTCCACAATAGCCCTGAGACATTCCTCGGACAGTTGTGCCGCGCAGTCCAACCACGAAGAAGTGTCGGCCAAACTATATCTCTTCATTGGCTTTCCGTCGTCGCTTAGCTCAAAGGACGGAATGCGTACACCCGCGATGTTTCGTGAGCCCGCGACGACTTTTGAATCAGCCTCGGTGGCTATTAACTCCTTCTCCATAGCTATATACCCATGGTACCCGGCGGCGATTGACAGCGCCCTATAGAGTTTGGCTGATTCGTCAAGGAGTCTTCTCTTGGCTTCCAGTGTATCTCTTGCTGTCTGCAGAAACTCCATGGTCAGTATGGAAAGCCTATCCTTGACTATCTTCTGTACTCTTTGGGCTAAGGCAAGCCGGCGTTTTAGTTTTACCAGCTCGATTTTTGTAGGCCTGACTTTGATTAGTTCCGGCATTCCCCTACACCTGTTTCTACCTCCGATACTTGGGGAGGTACTTCTTGATGAACTCCTCCTTAATCAGCTTCAAGTCCTCTTCAGGCAGTGCTGAAAAGAGCCCCCAGGCTATGTCCAGGGTGTTTTCCACCGTTCTTTTCTCCCACTCACCTTGAGATATGAATTTTTTCTCGAAGGCGTCTGCGCTGGTCAAATATATCTTATCCCTTTCACCCAATGCCTCAGCGCCTATGATGGTGGATATCTCTCTGAGATAACATCCTTCAGCATAGGCAGCATAGGACTGCATGAAGACGTTGTTGTGGTCCTCTCTGGTCTTGCCCGGACCAATGCCCTCTTTCATCATTCGGGAGAGGGATAGGAACACATCTATCGGCGGGTATATCCCCTTTCTTTCCAGATTTCGGGAAAGGACAATCTGGCCCTCAGTTATATAGCCAGTAAGATCGGGTATGGGATGTGTTATGTCATCGTCAGGCATGGTCAAGATAGGCATTATGGTTACTGAGCCTTCTTTGCCGGAAATCCTGCCTGCTCTCTCATACATGGTGGCCAGGTCAGTGTACATATACCCGGGATATCCCCTTCTTGAGGGTATCTCTTCACGCATGGAGGAAAGCTCACGGAGAGCTTCGCAATAATTGGTCATGTCTGTGAGTACGACCAATACATGCACATTCTGTTTCCATGCCAGGTATTCGGCTGCGGTTAAAGCTAGCCTAGGTGTTGATATTCGCTCGATAACGGGGTCTGACGCAGTGTTGATAAAAGCCACAGTCCTTTCCAGTGCCCCGGTCCTCTCGAGATTCCTCATGAAAAAGGAGGCATCATCGTAGCTTATACCAATAGCAGCGAATACTAAAGCGAATCTTTCCTCCTTACCCTTTACAGCTGCCTGTCTGATTATCTGAGCTACAATTCGATTATGAGGCAGGCCTGAGCCGCTAAATATGGGCAGTTTCTGCCCTCTAACCAGTGCATTCAAACCATCTATCGCCGAGATTCCAGTTTCGATGAACTCTGCTGGAGGTTGGCGAAGGGCGGGGTTTATGGGCTCACCGTTGATATCAAGATAAGCTTCGGGAATCAGCCTGGGGCCTCCGTCTATTGGTTGGCCCATCCCGTCGAAAATTCTCCCCAATATGCCCGTAGATACTGGCAGCTTCAAGGTTTCACCTTTACACCTTATCCTGCTCCTGATGAGGTCCACTTCGCTGACGCCACCAAATACCTCGATTATGGCTGCTTCTGCACTGATGTCTATTGCTTGACCACTTTTCACCTCACCACTGCCAAGTTGGACATCAACCATCTCATTGAATCTTATGCCAGGTATGCTTTCAGCTATGAGCAAAGCCCCCTTAGCCTTGCTGATTGCTCTTCCTTCTTTAACGTAAAGCGGGGAGAAGTCCATAAAAGCCCTCCTTTCCAGAAATCCCAATATCCAAAGCTCTAGATCCCAAACAGATTCCAGATCATAATGCCAAAACTGGAAACTCTCTGTCTGGCCTTGGTCGTTCGGGATTTGAGTTTTGACATTGTTCAGGATTTCATCTTAGCGCTTAGGATTTACCATAGTTTGTTCCATCTCTGACCACAATTCTTTGACTCTCTGTTCGAAGGCCTCATTGGGTGTGTCCTTCATTCTGGATATTCTGTACACCATGGGCGATGAGCGGATGCTGTCAACGCCTGCCCCGGATTTCAATATCTCCTCAGCTAATTGGTGAAACTTCATTATGGTTTTGAGCATGAGGCCGGCTTTGGCTGGCGTGCAGTAGGTATCAACTTCGTTGTAGGCGCTCTGCTGAAGAAAGTCCTCGCGTATCATCCTGGCGACAAGAAGCAGCAATTTGTCTCCTTCGGGTAGGGCTTCGGGACCTACGAGTCTCACAATTTCCTCCAGCTCAGCCTCCTGCTGCAGCACTCTTAAAGCTTGAGCTCTGGTATCCTCCCATCCTGGATCGTGTTTATTCCACCAATCCTTAACTGCGTCTACATAAAGGCTATAGCTAGTAAGCCAGTTTATGGTGGGGAAGTGTCTCTTGTTTGCCAGCGACACGTCCAGGGCATACAGGGCATCTATTATTCTGAGCGTGTTTTGGGTTACTGGTTCGCTGAAGTCAGCTCCGGGGGGACTTACGGCGCCGGCTACCGTTACCGAGCCCTTTCTTGCAGGAGCGCCCAGGCATTCAACCATTCCTGCTCTTTCATAAAAGGAGGAAAGGCGGGAGCCCATATAGGAAGGGAATCCTTCCTCTCCCGGCATTTCCTCCAGTCTTCCACTCATTTCCCTCATAGCTTCAGCCCATCTCGAAGTCGAATCAGCAACCAGCAAGATATCGTAACCCATGTCACGGAAATACTCAGCCATAGTGATGCCCACGAAAATACTCGCTTCCCTGGCCACAACAGGCATGTTAGAGGTGTTGGCTATGAAGATTTCTTTCTCTTGCAGTAATCTTCCCGTATTAGGGTCCTTAAGCTGCCTGAAGCTGAAAAGCACATCTGCCATCTCGTTACCCCTTTCGCCGCAGCCAACGTAGATGTTCAGATGTGTCTGCGCCCATCTGGCCAACTGCTGCAAGGCAACGGTTTTCCCAGTACCAAAGCCGCCGGGTATTGCAGCTTTGCCACCCAGAGCCAAAGGGAACATGTAGTCCAAAATTCGCATGCCAGTAGTGAGCAAGCCCGACGGGTCGAACCTTTGTTTGTAGGGTCTGGGTTTTCTTACTGCCCATTCTTGCATCAGTGTGAGTTCTTTTACTCCGCCGTCATGCTTTATCCAGGCTACAGGCTCTTCGACGGTGTAGTCACCTTGGCGTATCTCTTTTATCGTGCCCTTGACTCCCACAGGCACCATTATCCTGTGTTCTATCAGACTGGTTTCCGGAACTATGCCTATTATGTCCCCCTGGCTAACGGCATCTCCGACCTTCACTGTGGGTGTGAAGTGCCATTTCCTGTCGCGGGGAAGAGCCGACGCTTTGGTACCCCGTTTTATGAATGGACCAATATTCTCACCCATGGTAAGTAGGGATTTCTGTAATCCGTCGTAGATAGAACCCGCCAGCCCAGGACCCAGCTCTACACTTAACACTCTTCCTGTTCCTCTCACTACCTCGCCCACTCTCAATCCCAGGGTATCCTCATGCGCTTGAATTATCGCCCTGTTCTCTTCCAGTCCCACTATCTCCCCGACAAGCCCTTCTTCACCTATCTCGACAACCTCATAGACCTGGGAACCTTTCATATCATCGGCGATAACCAGAGGGCCTGAAACTCTCCATATTTTGCCCATATCTTCGACCTCCTGCTCTTGCTACAATTTCAGATTTCCATGTTGAACCCTATAGATTCTCTGATAAGCGCTCTGTAGTATTCCCTGATGTCCGGATACTTTGTGCCAAACTTCGACGGGGCTTCGACAATTACAGGAGTCGTTGCCCTCCTTTTTCTAACCTGGGTCACCAGATCCTCAACATACTGTGCATAATCTTCCAATATAATCACGATGCCAACATCAGGCTCAGCTAGCAGCTCAGTCAGGGCCCTTCTTACACTTTCACGGACATTATGATTGCCTTCTGTAACGTAATGCTTGCTGATACCGGCCAATCTCAGGGCGTTGACCAACTCTTCGTCTCCTATGACAGCTATACCCAGGTGTTTGATAGACATTTCGTCACAGCACCAAGTAATTCCTTATTTCCTGAACGGGAATACCATCAACAATTGCTTTTAGCACTAGCCGCAAGTTCCTGACCTCAACCTCTTTGAGGATCAAATACCAGGCCATCACCAGCGGCGATAGCACTCGTGGGGACAACATTTCCTTGAGCATCCTGAACTTATGTTTGTCGATTGTTTCATCTACAGCCGTGATGCTTTTTGTCTTGTCATAATTAGTGGATACCTCGCTGGCTATATCCTCATATTGGGCATCCTCGAGCCTGGCGGGTATGTCGGTTATTCTGAGGGAAAGCAAGTCTTTGATGGCTTTGTCTGTAATTCTATAGCCGCCGGCAATGGTAGATTCAGCAGCATCGGGTCCCACGCCTTCAATTACAGCTCTCGAGACAATTTGCAGGTTTGTCAGGTCTATTACTAATCCATAGGCTTTGGCGAGTACAAAGCCATCCTTCATTCTTCTTGCCACGTTTAACATGCTTCTGTAATACTCGCCGTCTAGTTTGGCTTCAGCAATGAACTTTGACTTTGCACCCTTATCTGTTTTGTACTGTTCTAGGGCGGGTACGTAATGCGCCAGTCTGCACTTGATAAGTACCTGGATGAGGTCATCTGCGCTCTCAGCGTTGGAAAGCTCATCTAGCAATCCATTGTTGTACATAATCCCGATGGGTATCATGCGGGCTTTCTTACCAGTAGCAATGCCCTGCAAGGCAGATTTGATATTTGAGACATCGTACTTCACCATATATGCCCTGGATAGCTTCGGTATATCTTTGGGCAAGAACTTGAGCGACTCTACATAGCTAATGCGATGCGCGAGATAGTGCCACAGGCATTCATCAAAGTCATCAAAGGTTTTGACAGGCAATTCCTCCAGGTGGCTTCCTATGTCCGTCTCCCTGATGATGGCCAGCGCATCCTGAAGGTCGGGCGCTGTCATCATCTTGTCTATATGTTCGGAGGTGACAGTCTTGGCCTCCTCGGCCTTCAGGCAAGCAGATATGAATGCATATCTTGGGTTGAGCACAACATTCCCTTACGGAGCCTCAAATAGCTTCTTACTTATCTCCGGCAACAGCTTGGGCAGCAGGGTCTCGAGTCTCGTTTCGTAAGTGTTATCTATCCTGAGTTTTCCCTCAGTATCCTCAACCATAACGCCTCCCATGAAACTGGCTTCCCTGACCTCCAGTATCCTGGCAGATAGTTCTTTCTCCGCCGTAAGCAGCTTTCTTGCGGTGCTTACATCTTTTGCAGAAACGTAGATTCTGCCTTTATCCGCACCAAGTCCGTCCATAGCTTCCCTGATCAAGTCTAGAAGGTGACTCTCGTCGCTAGGAATTAGAGACAGTTCCTTCCGCGCCCCGTCAACTATTTTGACAATTGCGTCCGCTTTTGCACTCGACAGCTGCTGTCGCGACTTCATAGACGCCTGCGCCAGAATTCTGGCTGCTTCCTCCTCTGCCTCTCCCAGTATCTTGTTTCTCTCTTCGCTGAGCCGCGAGTCCCTCTGTTTCTTAGCCCTCTCTAACTCCTCCCGCGCCTTCTTCTCAGCCTCCTCCGTTATGCTCCGGGCTTCCGATTCTACCTTAGTTAAGACAGCCTGGCTTATCTTCTCCATGTTACATATGCCCCTAGAAGAGTCCTAACAAGCTTAGCACCAGCACGGTGAACACTATTCCAAGTATACCCCACAGCTCGACAAGTACGGCCAATATCATAGTAGGAGTCAGTAGTTTCCCTTTTGTCTTGGGCAAGAGCGAGATGCCTGAAGCGCATATAGCACCCTGATATGCTGCTGAGAAACCTTCAGCGGCGGCCACGAAAATGCCGCAACCAAGCACCGCCAGGCCATTGCCCATGGTAGCTACGTTCTTTGACACTGTGCTTATGATAAGGATAAGAATTATGAGCCCATAGAAGGTCTGTGTCATAGGAAGGGACGAGAGGAGGATAACGTTTCTGAACTGTCCGGGCTCTTCGGACAGTGTGCCGGCTCCTGCTGATGCCGCCATACCGACGCCTATCGCTGAACCGGCCATGCCTCCTGCCAGTCCTATGGCGCCACCAAGGATTGCTAATGCAGTTGGTTCCAATGCCATTCACACTCCTTTCTAAGATTTCGCCTTTACAAGCGCTAGTCGAGGCTTCAATCGGAACGGACTATACTCTCTGCCGCTACCCTCGTAGAACTTGAGGAGAAATTCCACGAAGCACAGCCTGAGAGAATGGACAAAACATGAAATACCGCTGAGGGCGGCATTGATTATATGGCCAACAAGCAAGATCATCACTGCTAGCAGGGGACCGGCAACAACCCTGATTGCTGCTGGCATCAAATCAGGTAGTATAGTAGCCATCAAATTGAAAGCGTAAGCGAGGTAGTATGTAGCTAGCCCCACCCCTGCCAGCCGACAATACGACATGACATCTCCCAGTATTCCTGTTACTTCTGATAGGGAAAAGATTCCGCCCAGAAGGGCGCCATTCATTTTGAGATAAGAGATGATGATCAAGATCAAGCCCGCACCCGCGACGTACAACAGGATGGGATATGCTTGGTCTGGCAATATGGGGATGTTTACATGAAGCATTTTGTGCACGATCCAGGGGATCGCGCCAATTTCAAGTGCGAACAGACCAGCTTTACTGACCACTGTGCCCTTACTGCCTGATTTCACCCCCTTAATGAGTGTCAGCAAGTGTGCTAGGTTTACGTGAATCAAGCCGATGAGTATTGAGAGAATTATGAACCGTATGGGATTCCCAAGCAGCGACTGAATCCACCCGGAAAGGGCCAGACTCTCAATGCCGAAAAGCTGAACAAAATTCCCAAAATAGCTGCCCGTAAGCAACCCAAAGACGACGCCAGCGCCGCCACTTATGTAGAGCATTTTCTGAAAAAGCTTGAAACCTTCGGTTTCAGGGTCATCAACAAACCTCTTCAATCCGCGACTAGCGAACAAAAGCAGTATGGCCGAATATGCCACGTCATTCATCATCAGACCGAAGAAGAAGGGGAAAGAGTATGATATTATGGGTGTCGGGTCCCATTCCCTGTACTTGGGGACGCCGAACAGCCTTATCACAACCTGGAATGGACGGAGGGGAAGAGAGTTCCTGAATTTGGTAGGAGGCTCCTCAACCTCCTGGGGCTTCATGGTATCAATAAATACATAACCTACTTTGTCTTTAATCTCAGAAATGGTATCCTCAGCGCTAGCCTCGGGAATCCACCCTTCGATTAATGTGACGTATTTTGCCTCACAGGCTTTGGCCAGAACTGCTAGCCTTTCCGTCTCCGCCGACAACGCCTCCCGGAAGAGTATGAGTATCTTCAAGTTCTCGCGCGTTTTGTTCTCAATCTCTATTTGCAGCTTCGCCAGTTGCTCTTGAAAGTCCCGAATACTGCCGTCAGCTGTCTCGAGGAATTGCCTCAAAGTCATGTCCTTTTCCGGTATCTGCAGAATCCTGCCACCCGCATATCGAACTGTGGACTCTATGGTTTCTCTATGTTCAACTCGGGCGATAGCGTAGAGGACAGTTTCGTTTTCTGTTTGGACGGCGACATTCTCGAGCGCATGCTCTGCAAGTTTGGAGTGAAGAGTCTCAAACAGCTCGCTGGGAATGATGAACACCCGCGAGAACAGGTACCCCCCGGTAAAGCTCAAATCCCTCAACCTGATGCTGGCCTGCTGGGAAAGAGGGCCAAGGTACTTGCTCAGGTCGGTTAGCTCTTTGATATTTTGGTTGAGCCTGGCTGCTATCTGGTGCATCTTGCCAAGCCTCGTACACAGTGCTCTTACCTCGCCATCAATCTCCGCAAGTGGCTTGGCATAGACAACTTCCACATCCGCTTCCAAGGACACCTTCTCTCCCTTTGGCAGATAGGCCAACACATCGTTGATGCACGTTAGTAGCTCGTTGACCTTTCTTCTTTCCTGCTCGATGGCTTCTTTGTCTACAGGCTTCAGTTCTCGGCTTTCCTCAACGTGAAGCACGCCAGCACTATGCAGAGCCTTGAGAGTCTTGGTCGAGTAATCCTTGGTGGTCATTACCCTGACTTTGATCATGGGGTCAGGTGTATTGACGAGCAGGGGTATCACGCCACTCTCTCCCCCCTGACGATATTCACTACCAGCTTGGTAAGCTCTTCTATCTTCTTATCGGCACTGATGCTGATTTGAGCCGCCTGCCTCTCAGAATCCCTGATTTTACTTTGGGCTTCCGCCCTGGCTTTGCTCACAATCCTGTCGGCCTCGGTCTTCACCTGATCAAGAGGCAACTGAGAGGAAAGTACCCTCCTGGCTTCCTCCCTGGCTTCAAGGAGGATTTCGCCGGCTCTGGTCTTTGCCCTTGCGAGTATCTTTTCGGCTTCGCCCTCGAGGGCTTCTACACTACTCGTGATTTCTTTGGCCATAGAGTGTTATGTTACTGGAGCGGATAGTCATTTCGCCAACTGGCGATCGATTACGCCTGTGATTATAACAGGATGGTCTGTCTTTCGCAAGCTGGTACTCCTGGTGGGAATCAGCACTCCTCGTGTATGGCAACCTCAAGGTTTGTTATTAGAGTGGAATGCTTTATAATTCAGGATATGAGAGTGAAAGAACTGCACGAATGGGAGGTGAGCACTGCCCGCGCCAGAGAAATACAGTTGAGTCTGGCCAAACGTGTGGTGACTGAAAACAGAGTTGTTGACGCACACCTTGTGGCTGGTGTTGATATATCTGCTCCCGATGCTCAGGGCATAGCTCGAGGCGCAGTGGTGGTTCTCCGTTACCCTGAGCTTAGCATGGTCGAAGCAAAGGTTGCTGAAGGCAGGGTTGCATTTCCCTATGTTGCCGGCCTGTTGTCTTTTCGAGAGAGTCCCTTGATTCTGGCTGCTTTTGAAGAACTGCGTGATATTCCCGACCTTGTTCTGATTGATGGTCAGGGAATTGCTCATCCCAGGAGGCTGGGGCTCGCTTCACATGTGGGACTTTTCCTGGATTTGCCTACCATAGGCTGTGCCAAATCCATCCTTTGTGGTGAACATGCGCCCGTGGGAGAAGAGGCTGGCTCTCATGCCGAACTATTCGATGATGGTGAGCTTATTGGCGCCGCCTTAAGGACCAAATCTGGTGTGAAGCCACTATATGTTTCCGTAGGCCACAGGATTGACCTGGCATCGGCTCTGCGATGGGTCACGAATTGCTGCCGTGGCTATAGACTTCCTGAACCCATCCGCTTGGCCCACCTGGCTGCTGGAGAGATGCTGCACTGCCAACCGAGTTACCGATAGAAGTCATTAGATTTGAGGAGTGTTTCAGATGCAAGAAGAGAAGGAAAACCTAGAAGCCTTGCTTCGCCAGATCTCAGATATCATGGTGCATCTTTGACGTCCCTGGCAGGGAAAGGGAAATTGCCGGCATAGAGGCTGCGTCGGCCCAGCCTGATTTTTGGCGCGACCCCAGCAAAGCTCAAGCTGTCATGCGGGAGCTCAGGAGCAAGAAGAAGCTGGTCAGTGCCTGGCGCGGGCTGGAGAAGAAGGCAACCGACCTTCAGGAAATGATTGGCCTGGCTATGGAGGAGGAGGACGCGTCTCTTGAGACAGAGATACAAGCGGAGCTAAGGAAGCTCAACGCTCAGTTTGAGCAGTTGGAAAGCCAACAGCTTTTTACCGGTGATTATGATAGTCGAAATGCTATGCTCTCTCTTCATGCCGGTGCTGGTGGCACGGAGTCTCAGGATTGGGCGAACATGCTGCTCAGGATGTATTTAAGATGGGCAGAGCGGCATGATTATGAGGCGGAAGTCTTGGATGTCTCGCCAGGAGAGGAGGCTGGCATCAAGAGCGGTATCGTCGAGATTAAAGGAGATTACGTCTTTGGCTATCTCAAAAGCGAGCATGGAGTGCATAGATTAGTGCGTCTGTCTCCCTTTGATGCTGACCATGCCAGACACACGTCTTTTGTTCTTGTGGAAGTCCTCCCTGAAGCTGAGGAGGCGGTGGATATCAAAATAAATGCGGAAGATCTGAAAATCGATACTTTCAGGTCCAGTGGTCCTGGCGGGCAACATATGCAGAAGACGAGCAGTGCCGTCAGAATAACTCACCTGCCCACAGGTCTGATAGCTACTTGCCAAAGTCAGAGGTCTCAGCACCAGAATAAGGAAGCTGCCTTGAAAGTCCTTTATTCCCGCCTCCTGGAGCTTGACCGCAGGAAAAGTGAGGAAGAGAGAGCCAAGCTGAAAGGTGAGCGCATCGAAGCGGCCTGGGGCAATCAAATCAGAAGTTATGTTCTTCACCCTTACAAAATGGTGAAAGACCACCGCACCGATTATGAGGTTCATGATGCCGAAGCTGTACTGGATGGAGAACTGGACGGCTTCATCACTGCCTACCTTCGGTCCAGAGTGGGGAAATGACTAGAAGCATCGCCTTGGCAATTTTGGCGCTTCTGTGGCTTCTGAGTCCCTCCCTCGTCGCCGCCGATGCGGGTATTGCAGTTGTAGCCGGTCGTGTAGAGGTAGATTTCCCAAGCCGAGTTGTGTTCACTATTGAGGCTGAAAGCCATGCTGACATTGTGGATGCCCGTCTTTGTTACCAGGTGGATAGGATGAACTACGCCGAAGTCGTCAGCGAAGGGTGGGCTGATTTCACTGCGGCAAGCAGGATAGAGGCTAGCTGGACTTGGGATATGACGAATGGCGCTTTGCCCCCCGGTGCTCAGGTGAGGTATTGGTGGCTGATTGAGGATAAAGATGGTAATAGGGTTGAGACCTTACCCGAGATAATGCCCTTCGATGATAGTCGCTTTACGTGGCAGAGCTTGAACGGTAGCGCACCTGATGGCGGAGGAATGACCCTTTTCTGGTATGCCGGCGGTGATTCCTTCGCCCGGGAATTGATGGATGCTTGTCAGGCAGGACTTGCCAGGTTGACTGAGGATATTGGCGCCCATCCGGAAAAACCCATCAAGATATATGTCTATGCATCCACCAGTGACCTGAAGGGCGCCATGGTTTTCTCTCAGGAATGGACTGGCGGCGTTGCCTTCACAGACTTTGGCATAATAGCTATTGGTATTCCATCGAGCGAAGTTGAGTGGGGCAAAAGGGCTTTGGTTCATGAACTGACGCATCTTGTTGTGCGTCAGGCGACCTTCAGTCCTTATGGGCAGCTGCCGCTCTGGCTTGACGAAGGGTTGGCTATGAATAACGAGGGCGAACTTGACCCTCTTCTCCGCTCCTGCCTGCAAGATGCTATCCTGAAAGACGAGCTCATTTCGGTGCGCAGCCTGTGTGGCCCCTTTTCTGTCTATTCTGAAAAGGCCCGCCTTGCCTATGCTCAAAGCTATAGCCTGGTGAAGTACCTTTTGCATAATTACGGACAGGACAAGATGCTTGCTCTGTTGACTCTTTTGAAGCAGGGCAATACCTACGACGAAGCTTTGACTGCGGTCTATGACTTTGATATAAATGGTCTTGATGCTCGATGGCGAGCGGCTCTGGCGTCTCCGCCGGTTCCAGACCAAAGGGCAGGATTGCATCCCGCTTTGATTGCCGTGTTAGCGGCGTTAGCCACAGGACTGAGTTTGTGGGGTGTTCCGGCTCTGAGGAGGCGAGTCAAGAGCAGGACCTGTACCACATCAACTACGCTACCTAAGCCATGAAACACTCTTTTACTGTTCACGACCTGCCCCTCAGTGAGCGCCCGAGGGAGAGGCTGCTCAAGTTGGGCGCTGAAGCTCTTTCTGCTCAGGAGGTTCTGGCTGTAATCCTGGGTCGAGGGGTTAGAGGTGAGTCTGTAATGGTGACCAGTCAGAAACTGCTAAGCCGGTTCGGCAATCTCAGAGGCATTGCCGGTGCCTCTGTGGCAGAGTTGACTCAGATCAACGGTATTGGATCAGCCAAGGCGGCACAGATCAAAGCTGCCCTTGAATTGAGTAAGAGGCTGGAAGCCGATGAGGGTGACAAACCGAAGCCGGTCCTGAAATCCCCGGACAACGTGGCTGCTGAGGTGACGAGTCGGCTGAAAGGGAAAAGGAAGGAGCACTTTCTGGTGCTTTGTCTGGATACCAGAAACAGAATGATAGACTGCAAGCTAGTCTCCGTAGGTAGCCTGGATACAAGCATCGTTCATCCCCGTGAAGTGTTTAAGGAAGCGATATCTTCCTGTGCTGCCTCAATAATCTTTGCTCATAATCATCCTTCCGGCGATCCTGAACCATCCAAAGAGGATGTTGAGCTCACCAGGCGGCTAGCCAAGGCCGGCGAGATCATGGGCATTGATGTCCTTGACCACATCGTTGTCTGCGATAAGAGTTACGTAAGCCTGAAGGCCAGGAATTTATTCTAGGTGAGTCCAGTGCATATTGATTTCCTGGATATGCTGTTGAGCAGGTGACCATCGTGAAGACTGCCGAAAGAAGCCAGGTTTTCTTTTTCTCCTATGATAGGGGGAGGGCTTTCCTCAAAGGGTTGAGGACTCTTTTCTCCGAGGTAGCCGAGGTTGTGTCTGTGGGCGATTCGGTGGCGGTGAAGGTTCACATGGGGGAATATGGCGGCAGTGCATATCTGCAGCCGCCGATAGTGCGCCGGGCATGTGATTTGATCAAAGAAGCCGGAGGTAAGCCATTTGTCACAGATACCACTACTCTTTATGCTGCGGGGCGATTTACTGCCAGCAGGTATCTGGCCACGGCAGCCCGCAACGGCTTTACGGAGGAATCATTGGGAGTGCCTGTGGTCATCGCCGATGGGGAGCAAGGGTATGACGGAGAGTGGGTGGATATCCCCAGGCAGGTTGCTGATTGCCCGTTGGATAGGATTAAGATAGGCAAGAGGATTTTCGATGCCGACTGTCTGATAGTTCTTTCTCATGTTAAGGGGCATGAGCAGGCTGGCTTCGGCGGCTCTATCAAGAATGTGGCTATGGGCTGCGTCACCAAAGAGTCAAAGGCTGCTCAACATAGGGCGCATCGCGCCATCATTGACATCTCGAAATGCAACGGCTGTGGCCAGTGCGTTGAAGCATGCCCATTCAACGTGCTGTCGCTGGTTGATGAGAGAATAGTCCGTGATGACGAGAAGTGTATGGATTGCAGTCATTGTCTCTTTGTGTGTGCCGAAGGCGTTTACTCTTTGCCGCCCGGAGCCAAGGAGAGGTTTCAAGTCTTCCTGGCTCACGCTGCTGCGGGGGCACTAAGCCGGTTTCGGTCCAAGGCGGCATTTGTCAATTTCGTCCAGGATGTAACGCGGTTGTGTGACTGTGTGGCGCCGTCAGGTCCGCCAGTAGTGCCTGATATTGGCATCCTCGCCTCCACAGATTCGGTAGCCATTGACAAGGCATCGTTGGACTTGATTGCTCAGAGCAAACCTCTGGGGAGATTTGCCAGCATCGTCTCTCCCGACATACTGGGCAAGATAAATGGCACCGATAGCCTGATTCAGATAATGACCGCCCAGGAACTGGGCTTGGGAAGTACAGAGTATCAACTACGTACAGTGGATTGAATGTCAGCGCATCAAGATACAGGAAGATTCAAATAGCGAAATGTAGAATGCAGAATGCGAAATGCCAGAGCGACGTTGAATAGGGAATCAAGATGCAGAAAGCAAGGATAGAAGGCAGAGCCTGGGTTTCTTGTCTTGGAATTCCGGTTTGTAACTTTGTCTCTTTATCCTTGAGCTTGGATGTTTCTTGGGACTTAACCGCTGCTTGGAGTTGCTATGCGGAGTAACTGTGGAGTATATCGAGCTGGCTCGCCGTGTCTTGGAGGAAGATAAATGGAATCTCGTCATAGTGAAAGAGGGAGAGACTCTCTTGACTTCTAAGGAGCGCCGAGTAGCCCCTCTTCTTCAGGCTATTGAGACTATGGGGGAGGGTTTACATAATGCTGCAATTGCTGACCGAATCGACGGCTCGGCTACAGCGATGCTTTGTCTTCACGCTCGAATAGCTTCGGTGTATGCCGACACAGGAAGCCGGAAAGCGCTTGGCATGCTCAAGAAGAAGAAAGTGGCCGTCAGTAGCAAGAACGTAGTTCCTCACAGCCCCAACTACGACGGCACGGACTTGTGTCCTTTCGAGAAGCTGGCAGCAAGTTGTCGAAAGCCTTCTCAATTGCTGGCAGCGTTGCAGGATTTTTTCGCTGAAGGTGCGCAATGAGAAAAGTTTGGCAGCTTGCACTGTTGACCTTTCTTCTGTTGGCTTCACTAGTCTTGCTTTCTGCTTCTTGCCAGTTGCTCCTCAACGAACAAAACATACTGTATTTATGGGACACTGGCCCCCTGACGCTTGACCCGGCGATTTCTGCCGATATGTCTTCCCATAGCTACGTCATGCACATCTTCTCTGGATTGGTTCGTCTTGACCAGGAGCTAAACATAGTGCCCGATATTGCTGAAAGCTGGGAGAAAAGCCCTGATGGCAAGACATACACCTTCTACCTGCGCCAGAGAGTTAGATTTCATGACGGCAGGGAGGTGAAAGCAGCCGATTTCAAATACTCCTGGGAACGGGCTTGCGACCCCGCTACTGGCTCTGGCACAGCCGCTACGTATCTGGGCGATATCGTTGGCGCTAAGGATATGTTGGCGGGAAAAACGGGGGAACTCTCCGGGGTGGAAGCCGTTGCTGAGTACACCCTTCGCGTTACCATTGATGCTCCCAGGGCCTATTTCCTGAACAAGCTGGCTTATCCCACCGCCTTCGTGGTGGACAGGGCTGATGTGGCGTCCGGGCAAGGTTGGTGGAGGGAGCCAAACGGGACTGGACCATTCAAGTTGAAGGAATGGAGAGCGGGGCAGCGGCTGATCTTGGAGCGCAGCGAAGTCTATTATGGCGCAGCCCCCCGATTGGAGCAGGTAACTTATCGCCTTTCCCCTTATCCGCCCATGGCGTTGTACGAGATAGGGCAGATTGACGTCGCTGCTGTTTCCATGAGCTACGTTGACCAGGTGCGTGATGAGACTAACCCGCTTCATGAGGAGTTGGCAGTTACGCCCGAGCTTAGCCTCTATTATGTTGGCTTCAACACTGCTGCACCGCCCTTCGATGATGTTGATGTCCGCCGTGCCTTTTGCCTGGCCGTGGACAAAAGGCGTATAGCCAGGGTGATATTGAGGGACATGGTGAACGTAGCCGATGGTATTTTGCCGCCGGGTATGCCTGGCTATGACGAGGCTCTTGAGGGTTTGGACTTCGATGCGGAAAGGGCAAGGCAACTCATTGCCGCTTCGAAATACGGTGATGTCTCGAACCTACCTGCCATCACTCTTACTGTGGAAGGTTATGGCAATGGCATCCCCAGCTATCTGGGCGCTATCATTCAGGAATGGCGCCGGAACCTTGGCGTGGAAGTCTCGGTGAGGCAACTGGAAACACAGCAGTTTCTCTATAACTTGAAACAAGAGAAGGATGAGATGTTCATGCTGGGGTGGGTAGCCGACTACCCCGACCCGCACAATTTCCTGGACATTCTCTTTTACACAGGAAGCGAAAACAACATCTTCGAATACAGCAACCCCACACTGGACGCTTTGCTCGACCAGGCAGCCATAGAACAGGACAAGGCAGAGCGTCTGGCTATGTACCGGCAGGCCGAGCAGGTCGTAGTGGATGACGCCCCCTGCATTCCCCTGTTCCATGGCACCAACTATATTGTTGTCAGGCCTTATGTCAAAGGCTATGGGCTCAACCCCCTGGGAATTCCCGACCTGAGCAAGGCGTACGTCAACAAGGTCTAAATGCCCTCCAGACTCTGAATCCCAGGCAATACAGAAATTGAAAAACAAAAGGGCTAAGATCAAAATGACAGGTCAAAACGCAAGAAGAATTCTGCGCCTTGCTTTGTCACGTTGCATTTCAGAGGGACATAGTGCTTGGGATTCGGGCTTTTGAGACTGGGGTTGGGGTCTGTCTTTGCCCAAGGCATAACCAAACAGCCTGATAGCTACGTCGGAGTGGTTCGTGGTGGTATAATGATAAAGGATGGAAAGGGAGGCGATGCTCTATGAGACACTCCCTGGTAGTAGAGCGAGGTGTCATGTTTGCCAGTGGAGATGCCTGATCAACCCTGGTAAGCTTGGGGTCTGTCGTGTGCGCATCAATCGAGATGGCAAAGTCTTTGCCCTGAATTATGCCGAAGTGTCCTCGATGGCGCCTGATCATATTGAAAAGAAGCCTCTATTTCATTTCTTTCCGAGCACCTATGCATTTTCTCTGGGTGGTTGGGGATGCAATTTTCGCTGCAAGGGATGCCAGAACTGGGAGATTTCCTGTGTTGATGTTCCCAGAGACTCCCGGCAGTTGCCGCCTGAGAGTGAAATAGAGCTAACCAGAAGACATAATTGTCAAGGCATTGCCTGGACTTACAATGAGCCGGCAATTTGGCTTGAATATACCCTGGACTCAGCCAGACTGGCCAAAGACAGCGGTATTTACACCGTCTATGTGACCAATGGGTATTCTACGCCTGAGGCTCTGGATGCCATAGGGCCCTGGCTGGATGCCTGGAGAGTAGATGTCAAAGGTTTTACCGATGGGCTTTATCGCCAGCTAGCTGGAATTCCCCACTGGCGGGGCATTCTGGACGTTGCCCGGAGAGCTAAAGAGAAATGGCATATGCATGTCGAGGTGGTAACCAACATAATTCCCACCATGAATGACGATGAGGAGCAACTAGGGAACATTGCCGCCTGGATTCGGGATGACCTGGGCGACCTCACTCCCTGGCACGTGACCCGCTTCCACCCGCTGCACGAATTTGCTGGTCTGTCAGCTACGCCATTGTCCGCGCTGGAGAAGGCTCACAAGATTGGAAAGAAGGCCGGGTTGAAGTTTGTCTATCTGGGCAATGTGCCAGGGCATGAGTACGAAAACACCGTGTGTTATGCCTGCGGCAGAAAGGCTGTTCATCGTGTCGGCTATGATACCCAGGTAGTGGGTCTGGATGGCTCGAAGTGTGGATTCTGCGGAGCCGAGCTTAATTTTCGGGTCTGAGGGAGGTGTTTTATGGCAGAAGGTGAACTTCATCCTGTGGTGAAGCTGGCTAGAGAGGCTGTTGAAAGCTATGTAAGGAGGGGCAAGACACCCAAGCTGGGGGAGCTAACCCCTGAGATGCAGGAACGCGCCGGTGTCTTTGTTTCCATTCATAAACGTGGACAGCTGAGGGGGTGTATCGGCACCTTTGAGCCAACCAAGCCTAATGTGGCTGAAGAAATCATTGCCAACGCTATCAGCTCATCTACCGCTGACCCTCGCTTCCCGCCGGTGGTGGCCTCTGAGCTTGATGACTTGGAGTATAGTGTGGATATCCTGACCAAGCCTGAGCTTGTCACAGATCTGAACCAGCTTGATCCTAAAGAATACGGTGTTATAGTGGAGAGTGGTTGGAGAAGGGGTCTTTTGTTGCCTGACCTGGAGGGCGTGGATAGCGTGGAGGAGCAGATTGCTATTTGTCGCCTGAAGGCAGGGATATCATCCAGCGAGCCGGTTAATCTTTATCGGTTCCAGGTGAGAAGATTCAAGTGACAGGTTGTGACCACCAATGATGGACAGAATGCCGCTTTTCGACTTGCCTGAGGGGGATGGCTTACCCCAGAGCATGCCCCTGGCGGCAAGAATGCGGCCACGGGCTTTTGCCGAGTTCGTGGGGCAGGAGCATCTGGTTGCTGAGGGACGTGTTCTCCGCAAGTGCATCGAAGGGGACTGCCTGCCTTCTATAGTGTTCTGGGGGCCGCCGGGCAGTGGCAAAACAACCCTGGCTCAAATTATCGCCAATGTTACCAGAGCGCACTTCAGCCCTCTCAGCGCCGTGAGTGCTGGCGTGGTTGACCTGCGGCGTGTCATTGGGGAGGCTAAGAAGAGGCTGAAATCATCAGGACAGAGAACCATTCTTTTTGTTGATGAGCTTCACCGTTTCAATAAGGCGCAACAGGATGCCGTACTGCCTTTCGTGGAAAACGGCACAGTGACCTTCATCGGAGCCACCACAGAAAACCCATCCTTCGAAGTCATCTCTCCACTGCTTTCCAGATGTCGGGTCTTTCGATTAGATCAGCTGAGCGACAAGGATGTCAGGCTTATTGTGGAGCGAGCCGTTGAGGACAAGGAAAGAGGGCTGGGGAAATTGCGTATCAGCATAAGTGATGAGGCCTTGCGCCACTTAGTGACCATATCGAACGGGGATGCCCGGGTGGCTTTGAATGCTCTGGAGATGGCGGCGTCTGCTACCGTGCCTGACGGCGAAGGCTTGCGCTCAATAGACCTGTCGGCTGTTGAGGAATCGCTACAGCACCGCGCTTTGCTCTACGATAAGAGCGGTGACCAGCATTACGACCTGATTTCGGCACTGCACAAGTCCCTCCGCGGCTCCGATCCTGACGCTTCTTTGTATTGGCTGGGGCGCATGCTTGAGGCTGGAGAGGACCCGCTGTATATCGCCCGTCGCCTGATGCGCTTTGCTTCTGAGGATGTAGGCGTGGCTGACCCTCAAGCCCTGGTGGTAGCAGTGGCTGCACAGCAGGCAGTGCACTTCGTGGGCTTGCCCGAAGGGAATCTGGCTTTGGCTGAAGCCGTGGTATATCTGGCGACTGCTCCCAAAAGCAACTCGTTGTACCAGGCCTATTCTCGGGTTCAGAAGGATGTACAGCAGGGCCGCAATGAACCGGTGCCGTTGCATTTGCGTAACCCGGTGACTGATCTGATGCGTCAGATGGGACATGGGAAAGGCTACAAATATGCCCACGATTATACTGATCATTTTGTGAAGCAAGAGAATCTGCCCCCCTCGCTCCGGGGAAGACGCTATTACGTCCCTGGTGGTCAGGGCTATGAGAAAGAGATTGCTGACAGGCTAAAAAAGTGGTGGGGCGAGGCACAAGAAGGGGTATGAAGTATAGCATAGGTTCGCTGTGGCGTGCTATAATGCGAAGCGGACTTGCGAAACCCCCGAGATGGAAGGTATACATTGATGGAGGTGTGCTTTGGTTAAGTTCTTCTTCACCCCTAGAGATACGGAATTCTACGACCTGTTCGAAAAGGGGACGGCTAATCTGGTTGTTGCCGCAGAAAGGCTGGTGGACTTCTTTGAGCACTACGAAAACGTAGAAGCAAGAGCCAGGGAGCTGAAGGCTCTGGAACACCAGGGCGACGTCATAACACATGAAATAATAGCGAGGGTACACCGGAGCTTTGTGACGCCCATTGACAGAGAAGACATCACTCTCCTGGCCCATAGCTTGGATGATGTCATGGATTTCATTGAGGCTGCGGGCAGAACAGCCTACCTTTATCGTGTTGCTCAGCCCACGGAGAGGGCCAGGGAGTTAGCCAGAATAGTGCGCAAGATAGTTATCAAGTTGAACGAGGTGCTGCCTCGCCTGCGTCACCGTGACCAGTTCCCCTGGATTACGAAGCAGTGCGTGGAAATCAATACCCTGGAAAATGAGGCTGATGACGTGTTTCATGCTGCCCTGGCCGAGCTGTTCGAAGGCTGTCCTACTGACACATGCGGTGTTATCAAGTGGCGTGAAATCTATGAGCACCTGGAAAACGCTACCGACCGGGGTGAGGATGTCGCCAATGTTCTCGAAGGTATAGTGCTGAAGAATGCCTGAGCTTGCCCTGCTGGTTCTGGTAATTGCGGCAGCCGTTGGTTTTGCCTTTGTTAATGGTGTTAACGACGCTGCCAATTCCGTGGCTGCTTCCATCGGCTCTCGTTCTCTCTCGCCTAGAAGTGCCATAATACTGGCTGCCTTTTTCACCCTGGCCGGGTCTGCTAGTGGCTTGGAGGTCGCCAAACGTATCGGCAGGGGAATCTTGATCCCTGAGGCAATCTCATATTTCACATTGCTGGCTGCTCTGGCCGCAGTCATAATCTGGGTCAGCATAGCTACTCGCTGGGGTCTGCCGGTAAGCTCAACCCATAGCCTTCTTGCCGGGCTGGCGGGAGCCGGCATGGCGGTTGCAGGTAGCGATGCGGTACAATGGCGTGTCATGCAGTCTCCGCTGATCTCGGTGGCTGCGGCTCCTGCCCTGGGCTTTGCTGGTGGCTTTGCCCTTACGCTCGTCCTGCTGTGGGCGTGTCGCCGGAGCGCTCCATCTAAAGTAAGGGTTGTCTTTAGCCGTCTGCAATGGCTTACTACCGCCTTTCTATCCTATAGCCTTGGCAAGAATAATGGACAGATGCCCATAGGTATTATCACCATGGCTCTGGTGATTCATACCGGGCAACGTGGGCTGTGGGACGATATCCCGTGGTGGGTAATAATCGTATCATCTTTAGCCATCAGTTCGGGCGTGGCCATCGGTGGGTGGCGGGTCATCCGAACAATGGGGTTCAGAATTACCGCTCTGCAACCGATTCATGGTTTTGCTGCCGACTTCTCAGCGGCTGCTGTCATTGAAGCCGCCTCACGCCTGGGCATTCCTGTAAGCACCACTCATTGTGCTACCGCCGCCGTAATAGGCATAGGTGCCACCAGGCGCCTCTCCGCAGTCAGGTGGGGGGTAACCAGGGATATCGTGCTGTCCTGGATTCTGACCTTCCCGATATGCGGTGTTCTCGGCTGGATGGTAGCATCACTGCTGCAGCTTGCTTTCTAGAGCGACAAAACCCCTTTGCCCATTTAGAACATTCGTGCTATGATAAGCTATCCACATTGGACATTGAAGTAGTAATAAGGTGTTGGTTTATTCTGTTGTCATTCCGAGGAGCGTAGCGACGAAGAATCCAATCCAAAGCTAGCGTAATGAAGCAATATTACGTTTATATAATGACCAGCAGTTCCAGAACACTTTGCACGGGTGTAACTGATGATTTGGTGCGGCGTGTATATGAACATAAGGAGAAACTTATTAAGGGGTTTACTCAAAAATACAATACCACGAGGCTGATGTACTATGAAATCACTGGTGAGGTACAAGCTGCGATCCAAAGGGAAAAGCAAATTAAAGGATGGCTACGGAAGAAGAAGACTGCTTTGATTGAAAGAGTCAACCCAGAATGGAAGGACCTAAGTGATGGATGGTATGAAAAATAGTAGGTTTCCCCTTCATGGAGTCCGCTGTAGGATGAGATTCTTCGCCCGATAGGTCGGGGCTCAGAATGACGGAAAGCGAAATATTCTAAGTGACGTAAGAAGCGGTTGAACGTTGTCCACAAGGTAGGTTGAAGGTGAAACTATTGTCGATGGCTCTTCAGAAGCAGGATTACGTCCTGGCGGCCCATATCCTCGTCTATGGCCTGGTCAAAGCCTCGGTAAGTAACCCTGGGAATTCTGCGAAGTCTCGGGTGCCCCGGAATCGTCATGGCAACAAAAAGAAAGAACACGAGAAAGGATAGCCTACGGAGTTTCTATAGCCGGGCTCTGGATGAGGCAGAGAAGCTCGAGCTGGAGGAAGCTTTTCGTGTCGAAGGGATTGACGAGGAGATTGCCCTGCTCAGACTCAAGCTCAGGGAACTCCTGCAGGAGCAGCCGGAGCGAATTGACCTGCACTTTGAAGCCGCCAATATCATAGCCAGGCTCGTCAAGACCCGGTACCAGATTACCAGGGAGCAGAAAAAGTCGCTCAGGGAAGCTATCCAGAAGGTGTTGACCGAAGTCGCTGTGCCTCTGGGGGTTGTTATCGGAATCAAGGCAGCGAGCAAGTAAGCATGTTACAGCTTAAATCATAAGCACTGGATTCCAGACAACGCGGAAAATCAAGAACCCAGGGTCCAATATCAAAATGACAATCTAAAATGCAAAGATTTCACCTTTGCTTTGTCATTTGGCACTTTGATTTCTACCTTCTGCATTCTTGTGAAGCTAAGACCTTATCAACTGGAAGTGGCCCGGGCGGCTATGGACTCCGTCCACAAGGGAATGGGGCGGACGCTTTCTGTGGAGATTGCCAGGCAGGGAGGCAAAAACGAGCTTTCCGCACATCTGGAGGTGCTGCTGCTGACGCTGTATATGGCAGAAGGGGGCAATCTCATAAAATGCTCACCAACTTTCAAGCCTCAGACCATCATTTCCATGGAAAGGTTGAAGCAGAGGCTGGATGACTTCGGCTTTGATGGCTTCTATCGCCCCCAGATGGGATACATTGTTCAGCTGGGCGGTGCCAGGGTCATCTTTCTGTCGGCTGAGAGTTCGTCCTCAGTGGTGGGACACACCGCCGACATACTTCTGGAGATTGATGAATCGCAGGACGTTAGCAGGGAGAAGTACACCAGAGAATTCCGTCCCATGGGTTCGGCTGCCAACGTGACGGCGATACTTTACGGCACTACCTGGGATGATAGTTCCCTGCTGGAAGAGATTAAGCAGGCTAATCTGGAACTGGAGACGAAGGACGGCATCAGACGTCACTTCAGATATGACTGGCAGGAGGTCGGGAAGTACAACCCTGACTATGTCAGGTTCGTCCAGGCTGAGAGGGAAAGACTGGGCGAAAACCATCCTCTGTTCCGAACTCAATATGCCTTATTGCCTATTACGCACGGCGGGGGTTTCCTATCTCGGCAGCAGATAGCTCTGGTGCTGGGAGAGCACTCGAGGCAATCGCAGCCCGAGGGAAGGAGGACCTATGTCGCCGGCGTAGATTTGGCTGGCGAATGTGAGCCCGAAATAACAGGGGAGGACGTTTTCGGCAAGCATAGGGCGAAGGGGTGTGATGCCACAGTAATCACCGTTGCCGATGTGGATGCAACCAATCCAACACAGCCCGTATTGAGAGTTGTGGAGCAATACCGGTGGACGGGAACGCCACATAGCCAGCTTCATTCTCAGATGATAAATGTCCTGAAGGACGTCTGGAACTGCCACAGAGTAGTGGTGGATGCCACCGGCATTGGTCAGCCTGTAGCCAGCTTTCTCAGAGATGCGCTGGGAAGCAAGGTGATTCCGTTCGTCATCACCTCCAGGAGCAAGTCGGACATGGGCTTTGAGCTACTGTCCTTTGTCAATTCCGGGAGGCTGAAACTCTACAGGCAGGATGGCTCGCCGGAGTATCAGCAGACCTTGTTTGAGCTGGAGAGGGCGAGGGCGCAGTATCGCCCCAACCAGACTATGAACTTCTATGTTGACCCTCAGGAGGGACACGATGACTTTCTGGTGAGCCTGGCCTTGCTGGTCCAGGCCGCCAAAGGTCTGCGGCCAAGAGAAGCCAGGGGTTATCTCGGGGAAGGCCGGGCTTGTTCCACTGGGTGTTAATGCGAGCGAAGCGTGGCAACATCCTTGCCCCGCCACGGGATTGCTTCGTCGCTTCGACTCATCCGGGCTTCTGGCAATGACAGGCAGCGGGTGTTATTGTGACTCTCGACAAGTCAGGCGTGGCAATCCCTGCAGCTAAATCCTGATTTCTAGGGTCTAGGCGAAGCCCCTGGAATGCAAAAAGCAAAAACAGAACGCAAAATGACGCAGCATGGGTCAAAAAACTTGCGTTTTGACTTGTCAGTTTGATTTTTGAC
>JBBIMO010000019.1:0-11127 GCA_037444365.1 Chloroflexota bacterium | reverse complement strand
TTTGATTTTTGACTTCCTATGTTTCACTCCAGCTTGGGCAGGTCCTTGCCAATCTCAGCCAGAGACTCAATTTTCCTCTTGGTTTCCTCCAGCTGTCCTTTGTATTCCTGGGCATACCGCGTCGCCTGTTCATAGAAGTCCTTGATCCTCGGCACGAAAGATAACTGGGATAGTATTAAGGCTACGTCAATGAAGTGCTTCTCCCCGGGGAAGTCGCCGCCGCGAATCAGGGCATTGGGTGACAGTTCCTTGATGTACTCGCTGATGTTCTTGACCATGTCCATGTTCATGTCCTTCTCTGGACCGGATACGATATACATGGCTTTGCCTGCATGTTTCGGGTCGCAGGTTAGCGAAAGGTCCGAAATGGTGGCGTCTAAGGCTTGTGTTCCTCTGAAGCTTTCCAGAGCCTTTTCTCGGAAAGTCTTCTTCCTTATCTCCCAGGGGAAGCGAAATGAAGGAAGCTCAGTTCTCCCCAGACCGATAGCCGTCCATCCCTCCAGGCTGGCAATTATGTCGCCGCCGTCTATTGTTCGTGAACCTACGTATTTGGCCCGGGTCACCTCGCCGGCACACATCAGGTCGTAGAACGGCTCGGCAATCATCCTGTTTATTCTATCTATGTTGCTTCCCAGACTGGTATCTTTCCTCAGATACCTCTGGTTGTCGGCGAGAAAAATGGCATCAACTATGTCGTAAGTGGATTTCAGGCAGGTAGCGGTGTTGTACGTGCTCCTGGACTCCGTGGCCTGCTCATGCTCAAAAGGCAAAACTACCAGTGCATAGACCGGTTTGCCAACGTATCTATCTTTGACTGCCCGGGCCATTATGGGCAGCGACCCTGACCCGGTACCGCCGGCAGCTCCAGCTATAAGCAAAAAGGCGTGGGTCTCGTAGAACTGCGGGCTGGCTTTTATGGCATCCAGCACCTTATCGCCGTCCTCCTTGGCTAGCTGTGCGCCCAGCTCGTTTATCTTGCCTACCCCATGCCCTAGGGTCCGGCGCAACCCCAGGAGCACCCGATGTCTATAATCGTTTTTGATGAACTTCAGTCCGGTCAGGTCTGCCTGATCTGTATTTGCGGCGACAACGGTAGGAGCTATGGTGGCTTTGCGTTGAACGTGCGCCTTGAGATTCAGCCTGGCAAAATGGTCAGCAATACGGGAACCACACTGCCCCAGTCCAATAACTGTTAACTTCATTCTTCCCCTCCTTGAATGGGGCCAGCTATGTTTTTCCTCTTGGCCGCCAGACGCACCCAGAGGGCCGGGAAAAATAGAGTTGACCCCATTTTTAGTAGTAGTATATTCGTTTCCTTATTATGAAGAAGTAAACGAGCGTGCCGGCGAGTGCCACTGCTGCCACGATGATAACAATGAATGCCCACAGGGGCAGGACTCCGGCCTTGAAGGAGTAAACTGCGCTCCAGTTGCCCGCGTTACCTGCCCTATCCACGGCTTGTACAACCCAGTAATAGGTGCCGTGAGGCAGGGCTTGTGTCCTGTTCAGGGTATGGTTTGTGGCGGCTATGCCGGGGACTGACAGTCTGGGGTTTGCCAGTCCTGCGGCAGTGAGGTTGGCGCTGGTGGCTATCTGCAGGTTGTAACGGACGCCGCTTGCATCCGATACTGCCGACCAGTTGAATGCTGGCATTACCTTGCTTATGAACCCCAGCCGGCTTCCATCGGCTGGCGAATGGAGCTCCGGTATGCCCGGTGGCTCTGATTCCATGGTGAAGATGGCGGTGGCATTGTTGCCGACATCATCCCTGGCTGTCACATTGTGTGCGCCGTGCTGGCTCTCAGGCACTGCAAAGGTAACCTGAAAGCTGCCTTTGGCGTCGGTCGTGGTAGCCGCTATCTTGCTGGCGTCATACATCACATCCACATCCTCACTGACGGCAAAACCGCCCCCAGTTACTGTAAGGTTCATGCCCACGTGTCCCTGGGGTGAAGATAGCACCAGGCCCGGCTTTATCTCGAAGCTGAGCGGTCTGACCGCAGCTCTTGGGGTGGATTCCCCCTGTGCGGTGACGTTGTAGGTGCCTTTGGGCTTCTGCGGTACCTGGAAGTTCTTCTCCCAGCGACCCAGCGCGTCAGCGTCAACCCTGACATCTGCTGCCACTTCTTGCCCCGCAAACGATATGGTGACATTCCGCTCGTTAGCCGCAAATCCGCTGCCCGTCATCGTGATGTTCTCGCCCACGCTGCCTGACGACTTACCCAGGCTTATCACAGGCGTCACTGTGAAGAAGGCATCCTGGACGTCCGCGAAGCTGCTGCTGTTGCCCCTGGCATCTATCTTATGGCTGCCCCTGGCAGACGCAGGAATCTGAAAACTCCTCTGCCAGCTGCCGGCAGAATCGGCAGTGATGTTTGAGGCTACGAGCGTAGAGTTACCGTTCAGGTAATACCGCAGCTCGATGCTCGTTTCGTTCCCGGCGAACCCGATGCCTCTCACGGTAACATTAGTGCCCACGGGTCCCTCTTCAGGGCTTACTGTCACCGCAGGCCTCACAGTGAAGTTCCTAGCAGCTTGAAGGCTGGCGCCTATGTACACACGCACCTCATGAGCTCCCGCGTAGCTTTCGGGAATAGTGAACCTGACTGTGAACTCTCCGTCTTCGGTGTCAACCTCCTCGGCTACCCAGATCCTGGAAATGGCCGGGCAAGCGGCGGTGGGACAATAGCAAATATCAACCGACTCATTCGGCGTAAAGTTGTAGCCTCTTAAGGTAACCTCTGTTCCGGGCACTCCTGAGTCGGGGGAGAGCCTTATGTCTGCGCCCTGGGCTTGTGCCGGCATGACCAGCAATGGCACGGCTAACAGGCAGGTTACAACAACGATGATCGTTCGAGATAACAGGCCCATTTTATTCACCTCCCTGCTGGTATTATAGACGAAAATGACGCTGAAAAGTAAGTGCGTTGTTGCCCGAATCCCGGGTGGCGGAATCCAGAGTGCAGACTGCGCCTCTCAAGTGTACGGGCGTCGCAGTATCTGAATCCCGAATCCGGCAGAGCAGTCCCCTGTCCGGTGGCTGCTGGCTACTGACCAGTGATCTCAGGTTCCTGCTACCAGCGGTCGTAATATATGGCTCGCCTTCTCACCAGAGCCCTGGTCAGGAAGACGAGAAGCGCGACTCCGCTGAGTGCTATGGCGACGATAAGCCCCCATTTGGGCAGGGTTCCCACACGGAAAGAACGCGGTGCTGTCCAGCTGCTTTCGTTTTCCGCCCTGTCCACAGCCTGCACCCTCCAGTAGTAGGTGCCGCTGGGCAGGGCTCCTGTCGGCGTGTAGCTCGCCTCGGTCAAACCTGTGAGCGAGGCTATTACAGAGGACGGTGCGAAATCCTCACTGGTCGCTATCTGCAGGCTATAGCGGACTCCGCTGTCGTCGGACACCGGGGACCACTCCAGTGTCGGAGTTGCCTGGCTGGTGAATCCCACCCGGCTTCCCATGGCGGGGGAAAGGAGTGTCGGTACAGGCGGGGGGACTGACTCGACGGCAAAAAGGCTGGCGGCATGATTCGTTCCGGCATACCCAACCGTTACCCTGTGTTCGCCATGCTTGCTCTCGGGTACAGAAAAGACTGCCTCGAAGCTGCCCTCGTCGCTGGTCATGGCTGATGCTACCTGGCTGCCATCATACGCTACGGTCACTTCCTGGTTGGCGGCGAATCCTCGTCCCACGACCGTCAGGTTCATGCCCACATTGCCTTCGGCGGACGATAGCGCGATCTCCGGCTTTATCTCAAAGCTCAGCGCAATGATGTCTTCTCTATTTGTCTGACTTCCCTCGGCGGTGACGCTATACACGCCTGCGGGCATATGCGGCACCGTGAAACGGGCACTCCATTCGCCGTCGAAGCTGGCTTTGATGCCTGTGACCAGTGTCTCTCCGCCGAACAGTATCTTGATGTCCTTCTCGTAAGCCCCGAATCTGTTGCCCGTCACGGTTATGGTGTCTTCGGGAATGCCTGATGAAGCATCCGTACTTATCTCCGCCGTAACTCTGAATACCGCCTCCTTGACCTCGTAATCCTTGCTCACGGCGCCCCAGGCGTCTATCTTGTGCCCGCCCCTGGTGGAAGAAGGAATCTGGAAACTCGTCTGCCAGCTGCCCTGGGCATTGGCTTTGATGTTCTTCTGTACGGTTCGGTAGTTGTCAGTGATGTAGTACACCAGCTCGATGCCTTCCTCATTGCTGGCAAATCCCCGTCCCATTACCGTGACATTGGTGCCTCTGGGACCCTTGGCCGGGCTTACCGTCAACGCCGGCTTCACGCTGAAGTAGGTGTGTACTGTGACGTATCCCACGTCAGCCTTTACCTCATGGAGTCCCTTGCAGCCTTCAGGGATGGTGAAGTTGATTGTGAAATCGCCGTTCCTGTCAGTCCAGCTTGAGGCTATTCGGCTCCCATCATAATAAATGTCAACGAGCTTGCTCGCCGCAAAGCGATAGCCGGAGATGGAGGCGTTTGTTCCGGGAGAGCCGGACTTGGGGGAGAGCTCAATGGTGTAAGGCGGGCATGCGGCTTGCGCCGGCACGGCTGACATCACGGTGGAGATAAGGCAGAGGATTAGAACAACGCCCAGTCTCGGCAGCGATTTCATTTCCGCACCATTATAGAGGAAAAGAGCATCAAAAGAAAAACGAAAAGTGGGCAGCTCTGGTTGCCCTGTAGCCGGCGACTGACGCCCGGCACTGTGGTGCGACCCTTGAGGGTCGTGCCGTTCCCCGTGCATCGGGCCAGAGCCTGGTGCTGGATGTTTGTGCCCGTCCGCTTCTGTGCGAAGCTGAAGCCCCGCACTGCATCTACCGGGAAATGAGAAGGGGGCGGCTCTAAAGCCGCCCCCCCGAAAGAGTCGGGACCTCGGACTGCGTGAAGACGCCGACGAGGGATAGAAGAGGGGGGCGGCTCTAAAGCCGCCCCCCCTTGAAATCACCTTTTCCTCTCTCCCCTGTTCCCTCTCCACTGGCTGGAGAGGGTCAGGGTGAGGCAAGGTGAGGGCATCCTTATACCCTGCGAGTCCTGAAGATGAGGACTATGACCACAATCACCAGGACAGCGCCGATGGCGATAACCACCCACACCAGGGTTGCTTATCGCAGCAGTGCTTCCACCGAAATATCCTCATCAAGCTCTTCCCAGTGGACGCCTACCCCCTTGCCAATAAGCCGCCACTTGTTTCTTTGCTCCTGAGTAGCACTCCGCAGAGTGGGGAACCATTCCAATGGAACGGACATCTCACGTCCATCGGATAGCTGGACATGCATCCTTTCTGCATCAAATCGGATGCTAGTAGCCAAAACGCTGATTGCCCTGACTGCCGAAGTATTCATGCCATCTCTCCGTGAACAAACGCATATTTCCCTCAACCAGCTCTCTAAGTTTTCTTAGCTCCCTGGCATTATAGCCCGCGGATTTCACCAAAGCAACTGGATTCAACGAGAACTTAGCGTATTTCTCTCCAGTCTCAACGTGAATATGAGGCGGCTCGTTCCCCTCGTTACTGAAGAAGAAGAACCGGTGACCGCCGTGTCGCCACACTGCTGGCATTAATGTCTCATCTTATTTGAACTGAAGTACCGTTCCACGTTTTCTGCTGTCATACCCCTATCCCGGTCTCACCTGATTATAGCATATCGTAGTGCCACCCTTCTGGGGTCGTGCCGTATCCACCCGCACGAGGCTGAAGTGCCGATTCTATCCAGCCCCCCCGAAAGAGTCGGGACCTCGGACTGCGTGAAGACGCCGACGAGGGATAGAAGAGGGGGGCGGCTCTAAAGCCGCCCCCCCTTGAAATCACCTTTTCCTCTCTCCCCTGTTCCCTCTCCACTGGCTGGAGAGGGTCAGGGTGAGGCAAGGTGAGGGCATCCTTATACCCTGCGAGTCCTGAAGATGAGGACTATGACCACAATCACCAGGACAGCGCCGATGGCGATAACCACCCACACCCAGAACGGAGTTGGGGGTGGTCCGTGCGCCTCAGCGACGTGTGCCTGGAGTTGCGCCTGAGTGTCAAAGCACAGGCCGCACTGCGGACAGCAGAAGGCGCCATGCGCCGCTGTGGTGAAGGTGCCAACGGCGCTCATGCTTATGGCAGCGCCGCCCTTGTAGGCAGTCACCTGCCAGTAGTAGGTAGTGCCGTAGTCCAGCGTCTTGGTGCAGGTGTAGGCTGTTCTGGTCAACCCGACCTTGGATTCGACGGGGCTGGTGAGGTCGGCGTTCTTGGACAGCACCCAGTCGAACTTATCGGCAGTCGCCAGCAGGTTCCAGCTGAAGCCCAGGTTCTTTACGGGCTGGTTCAGGGCGCCCGGCACAGGGGAGCCCAGGGTGATGGCGGCAGCGGATGCCACAGGAGCAACCGTGAACTTCCGCGGCTCAGACCACCAGCTGCGTATCCATTGGTCGGTCTCAGCCACTCTGGACCTGACCCTCCAGTAGTAGGTGAATTCAGGATTGAACCAGCAGCCTATGTGTTGGCTGGGGTTCATTGGCGTCAGTGCGCGGAACACTCCATCTTCATAAGGACCATCATTTAGACCGTTCTGCGCCGTCTCTAGCTCGTCGGGGTCGAACAGGTCGGTGAACTCCTGGTCATAGGCGAACTGGATCTCGTAGCAGCAGGCATCGCAGAGGCGGTCCCACTTGAGGGTAAACGGTGCGTTGCAGCAGTCGCAGGCGTCGGGGGGCACGACAAAGCCGTCAGCCGGAGATTTCAGGGTGACAGCCTTCTTGGCGTAGCAGTCCTCAAACGTCCAGACTGCGCCGTCTTCGTGGTCCACCATGTCGTACCGATACAGGCCGTCAATGGCGAAGAGCTTGCTGTTGCTATCCGGAGTGAGGCAGCCGCAAATCTTGAGAGCGTCAGGCCACACTGTGAACTGCACTTGGCCGTAGAACCACCCCTCGGGCTTGGTTTCAGTCAGGTAGTCCCACTCGGTCTTTCCGACGCCGCAGCAGATCTCCACGATAGGCGTCAGGCAGCGGGCCACGCCAGTCTCAGTCCAGCCGTCCCATTCTTGGTAGTAGCTGGCGTAGAGGACGCCGCCGGTCTCGGGGCTGGTCATGGGGTTGGCGGGGCTGGGTCTATCCAGCACTATGCCGGTGTAGGCGTATCCATGATAGGCGTCGAGGTCTGTCCATTCCTCGCTCTCGCCGATGATCCAGAGGTAGATGCCACCACCGCTGTAGCCGGCATCTACGGCGGCGTAGATTGCGTCGTTCTGGTTGAAGTAGGTATCAAAAGCCACAGTGACTCTGCCTTCGAAGGGGTGCTCTTCATCCAGCAGGGTGAAGGTCAGGCCGCCATCGTCGGAGTAGGAAACCCGTCCGTCCGCGCCGCCGACCAGCACGTGGCTATTCCAGACGGCGATGGTGTGCCCCTCGGCAACCTTGCTTTTCACGCGGTCGGTCCAGCTGAGAGAAGCGCCATAATTATCGGACATAGAAACGTCGCCATCTGCATCCAGGACGTAGATGGTGGCTTTGTCCTTCACCGCCAGGTCCACGATGGACGTTATGCCGGCGGCGGCAGTGCTCCTCTTCTTCCAGCAATTGAGGGTTTCCAGGTCATTGTAGTATATGGTAGGCGTGCCGTAGTCAAAGAGATAGACGGTATCGCCGGTGGTTTCCTCGGGAGCCAGCCTGAGCATGCCACCTTCCGAGTATTTCCAGTCGGTGCCGACCAGCCTGCCGGACCAGGTCCTCAGCCACTTGCCGCTGTATTCGGGAGCCTCGGGCAGGTTCACGGCACGCAGCCAGACGCTGTCGCACTCGCAACCGGATTGCAGGTTAATGCTGACCAGCATCATCTTGTTGCAGTCGGGGGACACGGCGACATCCGAGAGGTAGTCAATATGGGTGTCAATCAGGCTGAGCTGGTTCCAGGTGTCTCCGTCATCCATGGTGAAGGACCAGGCGCCCTCATCATAACTGAATCGCCCGCCCAGGGCAACCGCATAAGCCTTGTCTTCGCTGGCGTAGGATACCGCCACGGTAATCCGTCCGGTGGGCGGCTTGCAGGCGGGGTCCCACTCCAGACAGCAGATTTCCATTTGCTGGACGCCGGCATTGCGATAGACCTGGACGCCCTCGCAGCATTCTTTGATCAGGTCACCATCATAAAGGGCTTCCTGACTCGAGTAAGCCAGCACGCCGGCGATAGCCTTGCCTTCAGCGATGGTGCCCCAGTAAGAGACGTTGGTGAGCCAGGGCATGCCGTAGATCTGCGTGTCCACAGGGTCAACAGCCGCGTTCCTGACGCGGAGAATCTCGCCCTGTGACCTGGGGATAGTCTCATCAAAGTAGTTCACCCAGACCCAGGCAAATCTCCTGTTGGTGTCAGTGCCGAGGTAGTCGCTGGGCAGGGCTACGCCCGCTATCGCTCTGGCGTCAAAGTCCGTAAGCCAGACCGGGAAATACACATTTTGCTTAACGGGCACAGCCTTGGGGAAGTCGGCAGCCTCGTTCCAGGCTCCGCTCGTCTTTGAAAAGGTTCCCGACTGCAGGTGGACGGTGCCGTACCAGTAACCGTCGGTTTGGTTAAAACACCAGACAGTGACAGCCAGGATGGTCTTGTCGTCGGCGTAGTTGGGGGAGAAGATGAGGTCGGTCACGAGGTAGGAAGTGTAATTAGTCCCCAGCAGGTTAGCATCGTCATCCCAGCCGGCATACTCGGTGGCGTCCTTCCAGGCACCGGCTGAATCTCCGGTAACCGTGCAGCGGAAAATCGCAGAAAGACCATCGGCACCCATACCGCCGATGGCGATGTCGCGCTTGCCGCCCACCTCGGGCGAGACAATCAGGTCGACAACACCGTCCGTGTCATCGAAGTAACGGCCGCCAGCCTCAACTTCGCCGGCGTCTATGAAGGTGTCGCCTCCGTCGGTGGAGAAGAACACGCTGATGTAGCGCGCCTGCTCGTCGTCGTCATACCACTGCAGGGCGACAGCCACGAAGTCGGGGTCATCCCAGTCGGTGGCGACCAGCATCAGTTCCTGTATGTAGTTTTCGTCCTCGTCATCCGGGTCTATCACCTTATCCAGTGCATCGGTGATATCATCCCAGGTGGCGCCGTGGTCGTCCGACTTCAGCAGGCGATAACCGGAACAATTCCAGGCGCAGCCCTCTTGCTCGTCCTTGTAGTACGCTTCCACGATGGCGTAGGCCACCTCTCCTTCGGAAGCCAGGGCGTAGTCAATGAGCAGGGACTCGGGTGCCAGGACAAAGCCTTCATAAGTGGGAGTAGAGACTCTGCTCCACTCGGCTTTGACCGTGGCAGTTTGGGCACTCACCATCTGGGCGGGTGCCGCTGTAATAAACAGACTGATGACCAGTGCCGCAGCGATGAGCATATACATCGCCCGCACTGGCCACGCTCTTGCATTAGTCATTATCTATTTCCTCCTCTATCAGGTATCCAACTTATCTTCGCTCTCGCCCGCATTCGACTTCTTTGGGCTCGAGCTATTGGAAACATTTTTTCAGTAAACCTGGTTTTAAGCCTGCCTCATTTCAGGCTGCCCATTTCCTTGCGGAAATTCCAGACCCCAGTTTCCAATCCCCTGAGCCTATCTGGGGCTTGGTGTTCAGGATTTGGTGTTTATCTCATGCCCGGGCCAGGCACTGTCCCGTTCCCCTTTGCCTGTCGCGATGGCGACCCGCTTCGGGATTTTGCCATAGGCATCACCTCCTTTCTATATTCGCTTGCTATATCAGCCGGTATTCAATTGTTAACGTTCCCCTCTCCTCACCCAGCACCGCAAACAACAGCCGCCCCGTCTCACGGGTTTCCCATAGTCTAAAACTATTATGTCTATTTTGTCAATAGGTAAACCGCCCATTCTGCCAAAATAGCTTGAACCTATTATAGCAGGCGGCTTCGGTTTGTCAATACGGCTAAGGGGAAATGACAAATGCCAGAGCCCAAATCTCAAACAAAGCCCAAAGCCCCAATGGCAGATTGATTCAAAAGCCACAAGCCCGATGTCAAAGTGACAGATCAAAATGAAGACATCCTGGAACAAAGATGCTCGAATGGGTAGTTGCCTCATTTATCAGGCTAACCGGGCGCAGGCGGAGTTCGCGGGCGCCGGGGGAGGGCGGGTATGAGACCAGGCACTGCGACCTCCGTCGTTGCACCCGGAGGCGGCCTTTTCGTCGCTGGTCTCCCCCGTAAGGCAATGGGGACAAGAGAGAGGCATGAATGCAATTAGAGCATCCAGCTATCAGCCGTCAGCTAACGGAGTAATCCCTGGAATTCCCCAACAGGTAGTGCTGCCTGTCGCAGTATGTTCCTCAGGGTTCCCGGTGGGATTACCTTGTTACCATGGAAGGGCACTATAACTCTTTGGCCACCCTTCACGTAGGAGCGATGGCTGCCTTTCCTGTGGGAAGGTTGAAATCCAGTTTTCAGTAATACTCTTTCTACATCCCTTGCTGTAACTCTCGGTAACCTGGTCATAAGGCTACTTTGACTCTTTCCAGGCAAGGAGGAGGCACGTCTTGTGGTACAGGCTCACCATGGAGTTTGAGGTCCTCGAGATAACAGAGGATAGCCTCCCTTATGTTGGCTAATGCTTCATCTCTGGTTGCGCCATAGCTGAAGCAGCCCGGAAGTGCTGGCACTCGGGCATTATAGTAGCCGGCGAATCCGGCATCAGTCTCCGGCTCCAATACTACGGTGTAACTATATTCGCTTTCTATAGTTCGCATAGATGCTCCGTCTATCCAGCCTGCATAGCGATTGAAGTCTACCATTGCTTGCCTTTGCCCGTCAAGGAAATAAGGACCCGCGGCATGAGGCTGAAGTCCCGTACGCACGTAGTGAAACGCAACGGCGGAGTTCACCTGCGCCGGGGGAGGGCGGGTATGAGACCAGGCACTGCGACCTCCGTCGTTGCACCCGGAGGCGGCCTTTTCGTCGCTGGTCTCCCCCGTAAGGCAATGGGGACGAACAGGGTTATGGCCACAGGGTCTCTTCGTAGCGCCTTCTAACATCCTCTTACCTCAGGCAAAAGGTCCGGGGGGCGCCGTGACAAAATCCTGTTGCCCTTATAGAACAAGTGTGCTAATTTGTTTACCATCATGGAAAAAGAAGTGCTCTGGGATTTGCTGCC
>JBBIMO010000018.1:0-37652 GCA_037444365.1 Chloroflexota bacterium | reverse complement strand
CGATGGTGTCCTCAAGCCCGTTCCAGTTAAGGATTACGATGGAGACTCTGGGATAAGTCTTACATTCTGTATCCATGAGGATGTCTCCTTTGCCATTGCCAGGCGCCATCAATAATACTTTCAAGATCAGGGTACTCAGGCTGCCATCCTAACTCCGAACTAGCTAATCCCGAACTTGCTACCAGCACTGCTGGATCTCCTGGTCGCCGCGGGCGGACCACTGTCGGAATTTCTGCACCAGTGACTTTTCTTGCCGTTTCAATCACTTGGATTACTGAGTATCCTTCACCGCTTCCTAGGTTGTAAGTTCTGTTGGTTTTGCTCTTCTCAAGTTGCTTTAGGGCAAGAATGTGCGCCTTGGCGATATCCAACACATGTATATAATCCCTGACGCAGCTGCCGTCTCGGGTAGCGTAGTCAGTACCAAATATGGATACATGTTCAGCTTGTCCCAAGGCAACCTTAAGGACATTAGGAATAAGATGCGTTTCAGGTCTATGGTCCTCACCAAAGCGACTGCTAGCTCCAGCAGCATTAAAGTAGCGCAGGCATATAGACTTCAGTCCGTAGGCATGTCCATACCAATGTAAGATCCTTTCGAACACTAGTTTGGATTCGCCATAAGCATTCACTGGCATAGTTGGGGCGTTTTCTTCAATGGGCACTCTTAGAGGTTCACCATAAACCGCGGCGGAGGAGGAAAAGACAAGCTTGCAAACGTCGTGCGTCAGCATAGCATCCAGAAGCTGTAAGCTATAAATGATATTGCTTCGGAAGTATCTCCGCGGGTCGGTCGCAGAATGTCCCACAGTACTTTCGGCGGCTAGATGCATTACCGCTTCTATCTTATGATGCTCAAGCAAGTGCTCAACTCCTTTGACATCACCGAGGTCAAGTCGGATGAAGGTAGCCTCAGAAGCAACAGCCTCTCGATGCCCCTGCGTTAGGTTATCTATGGCGACAACATCATACCCTTCTTTGATCAGCTTCTCAGTTATGATGCTTCCTATGTAGCCAGCGGCACCTGTGACCAAGACATTCATCTGAACTTCCTCTCCTTATCCTAGCTATAGCTCGTTACACTCACCACTTGTAACCCGTTGTGCACATGACTCACTCCTCTGGAGTAGCCCGAGCGCGTGGGTGTTTCCTGGCATAGATGCTGCAAATATGGTGGTTCAGCTCTTCTACTATGCTATCCCAATTGAACAGCCGCTCGCACCTTGACCTCGCAGCGGCTGCTAATCTTGTTCGCAGCTGTTCATTGCCCATAAGGTTGTCAAGGCATGTTGTTAGCTGTTGCACGTTCTCACTCTCGAATATCATGCCTGCGTTACCGTAGTCCAGTACATATCCTGCCGCTCCGACATCCGAAGAAACTACTGCATTGCCAAAGTACATCGCCTCGACCAGCGCAATAGGTGAAGCCTCCCGCCAGATGACTGGCCTTGGGCCGGAATTGGATTTGAAGTCAACGCCTATGAAGCTGAAACTTTCTTTCCTTGATGGCAGACAGAATACTTGCGCACGAAGGTATTTTTCAGCAAGGCCCTGACCATAAACAGGACCGCTCAATACAACCCTGTCGGCAAGGCTTTTCAAACAAATCAACTCCTTCACATCTCTCTCAAATACTGGTACCACCTCGCCCACTAGGTCTACTTGCCACTGGGGATACTTATCCTTCAACCTCGAAAACGCTGTTATGAGCACATCGATCCCTTTAGCATATTCGATCCTGCCCACAAAGAGGACTTTGTTCTCCCTGGTCACGCACAGAGATCTGCTTAGTTCATCAAGCCTCTTGGTGCACACTCCGTTCGGGAGCATGGCTATTCTGCGCCGCAGCCATGGGTGTGCCTGGAGTACTCTTTCCATAGCCTCCGGCGACTCGATTGTGAGCAGGTCTGTCGTATATGCTAGTATCCTGAACCTGAGTTCTCCGATGAGGCGGGAAAGAACTCTTATCCCTAGATTGCGCCGATACGGTCTTGTTTCATAACCAATGGCACCTTGCTTTGAACGTAATTGCTTAATGAGGAGGCCCGAGGATCTGTACAGCCTGCCGTCTGAATCCATCTTCACAATGCAGATCCCGCCTCTGTTCAAGAGCTTGAACAGAAGCGACGTGACCGCGCTCGTAAGACTGGCGAAGTACAAGATGAGACAATGGATAGTGCCCCGATTCTTGATGAGATACCAGTAGAAAGGAAGACCCAGAAGTCGAGACAATCTATGGGTGCATTGAAGCGTCTCCACCTGTGCCTTGCCTATGCTGGCAGGGCACTCGGCTTGCAGGCGGTCCTGATACCTAACTATCTTCACATTGTAGCCTATCTCCGCCAGATGCTCAGCTATTTGTCCGGGGTCTTTCATAACGTGAATACTACGGAAAGGCGGAAACCAAAGGACAACGTCTCTGACCTGGCGGTTCATGTTTCCATTCCCTATGATGACCCGTGCTCCGAAACCAGTTCTTCTACTCCCATGAATATCTCGGATCCCGGGGGTAAGTGCCTCAGCCTAGCTCAGAACTACATATAGATAATACCTATGCCTGCCCAATTCTGGCTCTGATTCTCTACCAGTTCCATGTGGTCATATCCGTACTTCATCTCTTCCCACAATTGAGTCACTTCGCAGCCAGCCTCAGCTAGATGTGGAACTATGTCGTGAAATGCTACCATGCCACCCTTCCTGACCAAAGGGCTATACATTTCAAAATCCCTCTTTACGCCCTCATATGTGTGGTCGCCATCTATGAACAAGAAGTCAATTTGCTGCCCATCCAGAACAACCTTAACTTGTTCCAACGTTTCGTTTTTGTGCGAATCTGCCCTAAACAGATGCATTTTCTTCCCTCGGAGGGGAAATGCTTTGTAAAGAAGTGTCCTCCAGGCAGAGTAACCTCCGCCGAATCCTCCACCGGGTAAGTCAACGCTAACAATGGTTGCGTCTTCAGGGGCTATGCGGGAGAAAAGAAATAATGTCCCGCCATTAGCTGTCCCTATTTCCAGAATCACCTTCGGTTTGATTTCATTGATTCTCTCTAGCAGTCCTGCAATCTCACTTTGAACTTGTGCAGGTCTAATCAATCCTGCGCAATCATTGAAGGCAAAATTGACTAATTCATCTGAAGCGCAATCCGTCTTTAGCCTCTTGATTGCAAGCAAAGCATAAGGCAAAGCGAAGAATTCCAGCTTTGCTGCGATGTAAGATGAAGCTTTCCCGGAAAAAGACCGTATGCCTTTCTCTCTCAGGATCTCAACCGCTCTGCTTGCCATGTTCCTTTTCACGGACGTCTCAAGCTGCCACGAGGGCTTTTCCACATCTCATGCCACGGAACCGCAACAGAGCAAGTGAAATTCATATGCCACAGGACGGCGTTCGCCGAGCCTCGCGGCGAAGCTGTATGCCGTGTTCTTCAGTCTGGTCCATTTCGTCATCTGATAAACAAACACCTGCCTACTTGGTTCTCACCATTTGCCTAAGCAATGCTATGTCTTCACTGGATATATACTTGGTTATGTATAAAATACCCAGATATATCACAGCAGCCGCTGGAAGCATAACAAACAGATTCAGGCGCTGCAGAATTATTGCAGCTCCAGCCATGACACCACAGGCTATCGCCGGTTTTGAGATAAGTCTGCGGAATTCCACCCTGCACACCAGTCTGGAGACAGAATAGAGATAAAGGGTACAAGCGAGGGCGATTGTCGCCACTGTGGCTATTGATGCCCCGGTGTAGCTGTACTTCGGTATCAATAGCAGATTCCCTACGACATTGAGCACCATGGAGATAAGAGTGACCCTAGTCAGTAAGCCCTGCCTGTTTGTGGCTACCAGCATAGTCCAAAGCAGCCAGTTGAGAAAGCTGAACGGGATTCCCCAGATAAGGATCCTGAGCACGGAAGTTGCCTCGCTGAATCCGGCGGAGTATATGCCTACAATTATCCTGTCGGCAACGAATGTTGTGGCCACTGCTATGGGTAGCCCCACCAGCAGTAAGTACTTGAACGACTTCTGATAGGCAAGCTTCAGCGAGTCCTGAGCTGAGATGTGCAACTGGGACAATACGGGGAAAAGAGCAGTCGAGAATGCCATAGGGATGAAGCTGAGGGCGTCAATCAGCTTGTAGGCTGCGCTGTAGAACCCCACGGCAGCATCACCTTTCATCAGCGAGAGCATGACCATATCCATTCGATAAGCTATCATACCAAGGTGTTTGCCAGAAGGAGGGGCAACGCTGCCCTGATCAGAGACTTGGAGAGGGGCCAGTCTACCTTTGCCTTGGGTGTGTTGTTTTGGACCCCTGTCCGAGCAAATTTCAGCCTGTAAACGGCGATACAGTACAACAACACTACTCCGCTCGCAAGGCACCACAGGATGGCGAACGTTACTATCCCAAGGTTCAGCCTTATGGCAACCAGAATCCCCAACAGCATAGCGACGGCGTTTATCAACAGGCCGAGAGACTGGTATTCCATACGTTCATGGCCCACAAAGACATTGTAGAATACCTGACTGAACGCAGCGATGACGACAGACAGGCTTGCCAGATAGACCACGGTGATAGTCTGTTGCGGGTAGTTCATGAGGTTGATGACGAGGGCAATGAGGGCAAAAGTGACAGCGACAGCAATCACCTTAATCGTGCTGAGATTGATGACGTATTTGGCTGTAAGCGACTTGTCTCTGGCAATTTCCCTGGTGGCGAGTGTCCCTATGCCCAGGTCGGCGAGTATCGAGAAGATGCCGGTGAAGGCGAGGGCGAATGAGAGCACGCCGTAGTTCTCTGCGCCGAGGTAGCGAGCCATGAGCATCACCGAGAAAAAGCCCACTACATAGCTCAAGACCTGCGCAATGAACATGGCAGCGGTGTTTTTGGCGATTCTCTGAACGGTGCTCATTTTCTAATGGTTGCTTGAGTTCCTGGAGTCTGCTGTGCTCATTGGGTTTGTTGAAATCTTGGAGTTCTTTGACCTGCCTGGGTTTGCCACCTTGTCTCCCCCTCGCCTGGCTCGGGGCTTCGGCTCGCCCTGGCAATGACAACAGACGATAGCCTCACGCCTTCCCTTGCCAGTTCGTCGACTACTTCCGTATGCCTCGGAATATGGCTCCCGTATTTGCCTTTTTGATACATGCTGTGTCTGCGCACTTCCCTTTGAAAGAACTGCACCCTGTTAAATCATGTGTGTTGTGAGTTCTTTCCTCTTCACAGATTTGAGAGATATGCTACACCCGTGTATTGAATCTTATCACATTTGCATCACCATGATTGTTCGGGTCGTTTGCCAACCGGGCGACTATGATCGCGAGGCTGGCTTCGCCAGCCGAAGCACTATCGGTCGAAGCAATGAGATTACCGCGCTTCGCTCCCAACAACGTGGTAAACAGGCCTCGGAATGATGGTGCGGTTGTGTGCTAGGCGATACTGCAACCAGTAACGCCGGCGCCGATGACACCAGCGACATCCGTCTCTTCATTCGGGAAATGCGTTCTCGCGAGGGCGGAATCCCGCGGCTACAAGTCTATCAGATGTAGCATCGCTCCTTCTGACATGCTTGAAACCCAAATCTTTCCAGTGCAAAAGGCACTAGCTCTGAGACAGGCAGCTTCTCCAGGACAAGCTCGGCTACCATCCTGCCCACTGCCGGTGAGTGCATGAAGCCGTGACCGCTGAATCCACAGGCAAGATACAAGCTCTCCACTTCAGGGACTTTGCCGATGATCGCATTGGCATCCGGAGTATTCTCATAAAGACCGGCCTGAGCTCTCGCCAATCCAATGTCTCTGAGAAAAGGCAGGCGATGGGAAGCTACCTCGGCTACAGTTGGCAAGAAGCTCCAGTCCACGCCTGTATCGAAGCTCTCCTGTTCTTCCGGGTTTCTCAAGTCAAAAATCAGGCCCTGACCTTCCCGTCGGAACCAGAAGCCGTTGTGGAGTTCAACGACCATCGGTGCATTCTTGGCGACTTGATGGACTGGTGCGGTAACAAAGATATGCCGCCGCAAAGGGTGGACCGGAATATCCACACCAAGCATTTTCCCAATTTGGCCGGTCCAGGCACCAGCAGCAACCACCAGGATGGGAGACTGGAACTTATCCTTTGAAGTAGCTACGCACCAGGTGCCACCGCTTCGCTCGACGACGGTAACCTCCGCGTCCTGGTGTATTTTCACCCCGAGCCTCCTGGCGGCAGAAGCCAAACCGTGTACTACTGAATAGGGGTCAGCATAACCGTCAGTGGGACAGTAGGTGGCGCCAACAACATCCGTGATGTTAAGCGGCGGGACTATTGTCCTGGCTTCTTGCGGTGCAAGCAGCTCGGTTTTCACTCCCATCCTACGCTGCAAATCTGCGTTTTGACGGAAGGTCTCAAATTCCTCCTCACTGGTTGCCAGTATGAGATAGCCGTTCTGGCGGAAATCAGCGGGATGACCTATTTCCTCATCGAAGCGTTCAAAAAAACGCACGCTTTCCACGGAAAGCCTGATGTTAGCCTGTGTGGAGAATTGCTGCCGGATGCCACCAGCACATCTCTCCGTTGAACCTGAACCAATGAGGTTTTTCTCAAGTACAATGAGATCTTGGCAGCCCATTTTTGCCAGGTGGTAGGCGACGCTGCAGCCGACAACACCAGCGCCGATAATGATTACCTCAGAGGTGTCCATCTATCCCTTCAGTAGCCATGTCATGGCACAACCAAGGCCTTACATCCATATACAACTGGCTGTCTTCAAACAATATGCCCCTTGGCCAGAAGATAGTCTTTCAACGCTTCCTGCCAGGACCTCATATCATCCATGCCCAGGAGTCGCAGGTGGGAGTTGTCCAGAACCGAGTAGCGGGGTCTCCGCGCTTTCTGGGGGTACTGGTCGGAAGCTATGGGGACGACAGGAGTCCTTATGCCTGCCAGCTTAAGTATCTCAGTAGTGAACTCATACCAGGAACAGGCGCCTTTGTTGGTAATATGAAATATGCCGTAGTGTTCTGTGACCATGAGCTGGGCTATTTTCCGGGCTAGGTCCAGGGTGTAGGTTGGCGAAGAGACCTGGTCGTTAACCACTCTCAGCTCACCGCGCTCTCTGGACAGTCTGAGCATAGTCTCGATGAAATTACCGCCTTTACCCATCGAGCCGGCAACGCCGAAGAGACCTGAAGTCCTGACGATGAAATGACGGAGGCAGAAGTGGCGCGCAAGGTTTTCCCCGGCAAGCTTAGATTTACCATACATGCTCAGTGGAATAGGTGTATCGTATTCGGTGTAGGGAATGGTTCGCGGCTCAGCCTCGCCGCCGAAGACATAGTCGGTGCTGAGGTGGACTAGCTTGGCTCCGAGTTCCTGAGCAACTCCGGCGACGTTGCGAGCCCCCAGGGCATTTACCGAAAAGGCTTTATCATGTTCGTCTTCGCAGTCATCAACCCGAACATAAGCAGCGGTATTTATGATTATGTTGGGCTTGTGTCTGCTGAACGCTTGCTTCACCGAACCTATGTCGCTGATTTCGATGTCCTTGTCAGTGAGAGGGACCAGCTCGAAATTCCGAAGGACTTTACAAAGGTCGGTACCTAGCTGTCCATTAGCGCCCGTGACTAAGACTCTCATCTACCAGAATACATTTTCTCGTAGTATTTGGCATACTCGCCGCTTTTGATTGATCGCCACCAGGGCTCGTTGTTGAGGTACCAGTCGACAGTGGCGCTCAGGGCTTGCTCAAACGAGTAGGCTGGCTTCCAACCCAGTCTTGTGGATATCCTAGCGCAATCCAGGGCATAGCGACGGTCGTGGGCAGGACGGTCAGTAACGAATTGTATCAGACTCTGTGGCTTGCCCAGCAACTCCAGCAGCCTGCGAATAAGGTCCAGGTTGGTCTTCTCATTGCCGCTGCCGACGTTGTATGTCGCTCCGGGCTGGCCCTTCTGAATGACGACATCCAGAGCCCGGCAGTGGTCGCTCACAAATATCCAGTCCCTGACGTTCAATCCGTCACCATAGACTGGGATTGGTCTGCCCTCGAGGGCGTTCGTGATAGCCAGGGGAATCAGCTTCTCCGGAAACTGGTATTGCCCGAAGTTGTTGGTGCAACGGGTGATAATCACGGGCAGTCGGTGAGTCTTGAAATAGGCGAGACATAAGAGGTCGGCAGCAGCCTTGCTGGCGGAATACGGACTGCTAGGAGACAGAGGCGATTCTTCCGTGAAGTAACCTCTATCAGTAGAACCGTACACCTCATCAGTGGATACCTGAATGAATCTTTCAATCCTGTGTTTCCTTGCCCCTTCGAGGAGCACTTGAGTTCCTTTAACATTAGTCTCGATGAACGGTGACGCGTCCAGAATGCTGCGGTCAACGTGGCTCTCGGCAGCAAAGTTCACAAGGACGTCAAATCCCTGGCTCAGTAGCTCGTCAACCAGCTTTCTATCAGCTATGTCTCCCTTGACGAAGCGATAGCCGGGCTGGCTTTCTACATCTTTCAGGTTTTCCAGATTGCCGGCATAGGTGAGCTTGTCCAGATTGGTTACCTCCCAATCAGGGTGCTCCTGCAAGACATGCCGAATGAAATTGGACCCGATGAAGCCGGCGCCACCGGTCACAAGTAGCTTCATATTATCGCCTCTTCGTGGCAAAACCTGATGTCCGCATTGCTCAGAGCAGGCCATTTCTGATCTCTCTCAGACAGAATGGGCTGCTCAACAGGCCACTCGATGTTCAAGTCTTTGTCGTTCCAGATGATACCAGCTTCAGATTCAGCGGTGTAAACGGCGGTGGTCTTGTATAAGACCTCGGCAACTTCTGAAAGGACACAGAAACCATGAGCAAAGCCTGCCGGAACATAGAGCATGTACCTATTTCTTTCCGACAAGATTACCCCCACCCATTTACGCCAGGTGGACGAGCCTCTTCTTATGTCAACAGCGGCATCAAATATCTCGCCTTTCAACACCCTGATCAACTTTCCCTGTGCAAAGGGTGGGTTCTGATAATGCAATCCTCTGAGGACTCCTTTGGCCGAACGGGAGTGGTTTTCCTGGACGAAATTTCCTTCTATGCCAGCAGCAGCAAAGTCCGGCATCTTGTATGTTTCCATGAAGAAGCCTCTCTCATCCTCAAACACCTTCGGCTCTATCAGAACTACTGATGGGATTCCCAGCCTCTTGAAAGCAAACGGCATGTCGTTCCCTTACTTCTACAGCTCTACCCTGGCATCATCCCCTACAAAGAGAGTGATTGTCTTGAAACTGTCTCCCCGCCTGTTCACCACTGTGGACCGACCAATGACACAGTCACTCAAACGCTCGATGTTGCGAATGGAGCAGTTGTCCAGGACTACGGAGTGTTCTATGGCGGACCGCTCAATGGTCGTTCCCGTGGCAATGCTGGTGAAAGGACCTATATATGAGTCCCTGATGTGACAGTCATCGCCGATAGATACTGGTCCCCTGATGGTACTGTGTTCAACAATGGTCCCCTTCCCGACCTCGACTCTGCCTGCCACCTGGCTAGCAGCATCAATCTCGCCTCTCACATCTCGCCTTACAAATTCATCGAGCACGACACGGTTGGCTTCCAGAAGGTCATCTTTCTTTCCGGTATCCAGCCACCAGCCTGTCAGGATGTGGCTGCGCACCTTCTTGCCTGAATCAATGAGCTGCTGAATGGTATCGGTTATCTCAAGTTCGCCTCGCCATGATGGCTTTATCTTATCTATGGCATGGTGTATGTCTTTGGTAAAGAGGTAAACACCGGGCACTGCTAAGTTTGTCTTCGGTTCTTTTGGTTTCTCCACAATCCTGGTAATCTCGCCTTTGTCGTTTAGTTCGGCGACGCCAAAGAGGCGAGGGTCGGGAACTTCTTTAAGCAGAACAAGTGCATCAACCTTGTTGGCGGTGAACTCTCTGACGAAGCCCTTAACCCCACCCTGAATGAGATTGTCGCCCAGAAACATCAGGAAAGAGGAATCGCCCAAGAAGCCTCGGGCTGTCTTGACGGCGTGAGCCAGACCCAAGGGTTCGGACTGCAAGATGTAGGTAATATGAGCATTCCACCTTGAGCCATCTCCCACCGCTTCCTTAATACCCTGCCCTGTGTCTGGCGAAATGATGATACCAACATCCTGTATTTCAGCCTCAGTAACCTGTTCCAAAACGTAGTAGAGTATCGGCTTATTTGCCACCGGAATGAGTTGCTTAGACATGGTGTTGGTCAGTGGCTTAAGCCTGGTTCCCTTACCGCCAGCCAGTATCAATGACTTCATTTCAAGTACTGTACCCTGCGGGTATAGATATTATATCACCTTGCACCGGGGTTTCTGTGTCTGCAAACCCGGACGACATGAACGCCCAGAAGGCTTTCCAGATGGCAGTGATTGCGATGTTACCGCTCACGACGCACTTGAGCCGTGATACTTGAAAATCCTAACAGTTGTGGCGTTGACGGTACCCCCGAGCGGGTAGACTAGCTCATAGCTGCCCAGTCCTTCAAGTGGCACGATGCTGACGAGGGGGTCAACGCCCACTACTCTGTAGTTCCCAGACGGCTGACTGGCGACATAAGCCCGAGCATCCTCGTAACTGGGGAAATAGTCTGCCCAGGTGACCTGTTTATACCTCTGTCCTTTGTATTCCTTCTCATCGTAAGATACCACTATGGGTTGCGTAGCATCCGCCGCTCTGCCACCGAAGTTGTAGAGCCGGGCAACCATGGACTTGTAGTATTCAGGGTAGAACAAATATGTCCATCGCCCACCATCTTGCATCGGCACGTAATAGAGTTCCAAGAACTCATCAGCGTTTTTGCCTGCCCATTGCGCCATGGCATAGAATTTGGAAGTCGCCATCATATAGTCGATCATCACGTACTTGGTACCCAGTTCATCGGCAAGTGCGTTAGCCGCCGTCTCGTTCTGGGCGGTGAAAAACCTGCCAGCTTCGCGGGCCCCGGCCTGGCCGGGATTGGCATTGGGTATGCGATGGGCAACTTGCATTATGAAGTGGCCATAGTCCCACCAGGACATCACACCGTAGGCTGTTTCCGGATATTCGAATTCATCCTGCGGTGGATATAGCTCGTAATAGAAGTCGGGGTTATCGAAAGGGTCAGGGCTGTTATCCTTCAGCCACAGAAGTGAGTTATACCATCCCTCATCCATGATAGCATTTGGTGAGCTGGCAAGTGCTCTGGCTGAGAAGATACTGGGCAGGAAAACAACGGCGAACAAGACCACCCCAACAAAGATTACATTCACCCAAACACCTCTAGGCTGCATAAATGTTCTGGGCTTCGCGCTTTCTCTGGTCTTCTTTCCCTGCTTCTTGAATTTCCTGACCGCTACCATTGCTTCCTTAGACTTAGTCAGCAATTTGCGTAAGCCAGCGATGTCCAGCATTTTCCAGGAGAAATATCCGGTCAGCAAGGCAGCGTTGACGGTGTAGTAGTAGGCGAAGCGGCGCTGTCCCAAGACCGCCAGTAACATTATTACGCTCCATACCAGCAACAAAGTCTTGTCACCACTCTTTTCCTTTATGGCGAAATAGGTAAGCATGGCAATCGAAACAAGTGCGATGAAGAAGGAGGCGTTGAAGTTAACCCATGCCATTTGCAGAGAGAATTGGCCATTGGGGAACAGAAGAGGTGCTACCTCCATGATAGTCAGCGCAGCAGCGCCGGCCGAGGTGAAGATGTAGAATTTACTGAGCATCGACTGCAGGAGGGAGGGGTTGACGGCGTGAAAAGCAGCAAGCCCGATTCCAGCCAGTATCAGCAATGCCAAAGGATAGTAAACAGGTTTCAAAGCTTTGCCTGACATCAGCCGGGAGATAATGGTCAGAACTACGGGCACTACTATGGCAACCGGAAAGGATACACGATAAATGGTGTCCATGTGGTCAGTGCCCAATACGGGAAGAAGCATGAGGAAGGCAATAAGAAGAACAGGGGTGCCGATAATGCACAGATAGTCAGTTGACCTGCGGGTGAGGTGATCCAGAATGAACTGAATCACCAGGTAGACAAGAATGACGAATACGAACAGCAGTCCGCCTATCCAGCTAAGGAGATAGATGCCCAGGAAGACGCCGGCGAGCAGGGTGTAGATGAGTGGCTTCCTTACGGTTGACCAGTCTCTACCTAGAATGTGGGCGAATGAAATCTCTCTTTCTCGAGCCCGTTTGATAGCCATTATCAGAAACAGCACGCAAACGGTGCTAAACAGAGTTTCAGCTACATGATGGTCGGAAAAGCCGAGTAGCGAGCGATGCAGAAACTCGCCGGGTATGATGACAACGAGGGCAGCCGCGATTACGGCCACCCAGCGGTTGAATAGTTCCTTGCCGATGAAGTAAACGGGGATAATCGTCAGTGTACCAAGAATGGCCGGCATATATGCAGCCACCACTTCCATCAGATGTTGACTCGGTGCGCCCCCGCTAATGAGCAGAATAATAGCAGCAGTGAACCAAGCGAATAATGGCCGAGCAAGCCCTCCTCCGCTGCCGGGGAAAAGTTGATAGGGATCAAATGTATTGAAGTGGGGAAAGTTGCGAACGACAGTCTCTATGTGCCTCATATAGTAATAGGCATCGGTCTCTCGAAACCAAACCGCGTCACCCACAAAAATGTGACGATATGGCAAGGCTATGCGTATGTACAATGAGATGCCACAGAGGGCTGCCAGAATTATGCCCACTATGACTATTGGCAGAAAGTCACGTTTCTTCTCGAGGTTCTGTTCACTCAATTGAAATTCCTGTGGGGGAGATTGCCTTCCGGCCTAAGTATGGCGTGTATTATAAACTTGCCTCCGCGATATTGCAAATATGTGTTGTGGCTGACCACATGGGTGGCACTCGCCTGCAGCTTCTCGCAGGCTCTTCCTGCATGTACTCCGTCATAGAGCTTACAATACCTTGACAAGTTGTGGTGCTAAGCTTATGATAGTAAGTCAAATAAATCTAACGGGAGGAAGTGTACCATGACTGACAGGCCTGAAAGAAAGGTGACGCAACCGTATAGCCCGGAGGAGATACTTTCCTTCGACCGCATTAGAAGGGCTATGACAAGTAGGGTTCTGGATAGGATAGAGGAATTGTGGCAGGGGAAACAGCCCATAAGTGTTGAGCAGGTGAACGAGGTAATTGCGAGTGAATGGCAGAGAGTGAAGGATGCCGTAAGGTCATCGCCGGCAGCAAGGGAAGCCTTTCGTAAGTATTTGGAACGCACCGTCTCTGATCAAATAGAGAAGCTGATGAAGGAAGACAGAACTGAGTTAGAATCGTTGGGCGTCGTAGAGAAGAGCCTTTAAGTTGGTTGCACAAGACAGAGCTAGACTGGGCAAACAGGTCAGCCAGGATCGGGATATCGGGCAGGTGATCAAGCGCCTGGATATCTTAGATGAGAGGTTGGACAACATAGATTCTATAGTAACGTCTCTCATAGAGAGGGTGATGGGAAGGCCGCTCGTGATAGAAGTGACCTGTCCCAATTGCGGTCAGACTGTACAGATCAATGTCACCAGCGGCGTGAGGCTGCGAGGCACAGAATAGCCGGAGCACCTATCCTATTTTGGCCATGTCTGGTTTCCGAATCACTCCACGGTGGATATGTCTATTCTTGTGCCATACTACGGAAGGTTTGCCCTAAGTAGCTGTGTTTGATAAAATCGTCGGGTGGGCGGTTAGCTCAGAGGTTAGAGCGCTGCGTTGACATCGCAGAGGTCACTGGTTCAAGTCCAGTACCGCCCATTTTTTGGTGGAGTCGGGTTTGATTTTGGCTTCATGATAGTAAGTGCGAGATGAAATCAGGAAACAATGATGAACAATTAGAACGGATGCGCCACTCCGCGTCTCATGTCATGGCTGAGGCAGTACAGCATCTCTTCCCTGGAGCTAGATTTGGCATCGGACCGACCATTGAGAATGGCTTCTATTATGACTTTGAGCTGCCGCGCCCATTGACACCAGAGGATTTGCCTGTAATTGAGAGCAAGATGAGAGAGATTGTGAGTCAGGATGTACCATTTGCTAGCAAGGAAATCAGCAAGAGTGCGGCGCGTAAGCTCTTTTCTGGCCAGCCCTATAAACTGGAACTTATCGACGAGATAGCCGATAGTAATGTAACTATCTACGAACAGGGTTCTTTTGTCGATTTGTGTCGGGGTCCTCACGTTTCTTCAACAGGCGAAGTGAAGGCATTTAAGCTCACTCATCTGGCTGGAGCATACTGGCGTGGTGACGAAAAGCGACCTATGTTACAGAGAATCTATGGTGTGGCTTTTGAGAGCCAGGAAGAGCTTGACGACTATTTATCGTTGCAGGCTGAAGCTGCCAAACGCGATCACAGAAAGCTAGGCAAGGAACTCGATCTCTTCAGCACGCACGAAGAGATCGGTCCCGGTCTAGTTTGCTGGCATCCCAAAGGCGCCTTGATTCGGCGGATTATCGAGGACTTCTGGAGAGCAGAACACATCAAGCGAGGCTACGACATCGTCTACACTCCTCACATTGCCAAGATAGATTTGTGGAAGACTAGCGGGCACTGGGAATTCTATCGGGATTATCTGTTCCCGCCGATGGAAATCGAGGGGCAGCAGTATATGCTCAAGCCTATGAATTGCCTGGCACACATCTTGATTTACAAAAGCCAATTGCGCAGTTATCGTAATTTGCCCTTGAGATATGCTGAACTGGGCACAGTGTATAGGTATGAGCGGACTGGTGTACTATACGGCCTGGCTAGGGTCAGGGGATTCACTCAAGACGATGCCCATGTCTTTTGCCGTCCTGACCAGGTTGAAGAGGAAGTGACGAAAGTCGTGAACTTCGTGCAATTCATGATGTCTAGCTTCGGGTTTGATGAATACGAGGTCTTCTTATCAACCCGTCCTGAGAAATATGCTGGCACAGTTTCAATGTGGGAAGAGGCCACAGGGGCATTGAAAGACGTTCTGGAGAAACTTGACTTGGATTACGATGTGGATCCCGGCGAGGGTGTTTTCTACGGACCTAAGATCGATATTAAACTCAAGGACGCTTTAGGGCACGTCTGGCAAGGTCCGACCATCCAGGTTGATTTCAATTTGCCACAGCGCTTCAATGTCTGTTATATTGGTGAGGACGGTCTGGACCATAGTGTAGTGATGATACATCGCGTAGTTCTTGGTGCGATGGAGCGTTTCATGGCCTGTCTCACAGAACACTATGGCGGTGCTTTCCCGGTATGGTTGTCGCCGGTGCAGGCGACCATAATCCCTATATCAGACCGCCATGTTAGCTATGCGCATAAGATAGAGAATGAGTTCAAAAACGAGGGTATTCGAGCTGAGGTTGATGACCGCCCCGAGAGGATGAATTTGAAGATTAGAGAAGCCCAGATGGATAAAGTGCCATATATGCTTGTGGTTGGTGACAAGGAGATGGCTTCGTCCGGTGTGTCACTTCGCTTAAGGACTGGTGAGAATCTGGGTTTGGAGTCCGTAGCACAAGTCAAGAGTAGAATAAAGGCATCCATAGAGGCCAAGGCCTGAATACCGTTCCAGGGGGTAGAAAAAGCATAGTTAAGGAATTACTAACTAATAGGAGAATCAGGGCCAAAGACGTGCGCCTCATAGGGGAAAGTGGGGAGCAGTTGGGTGTGGTGCCTCTGCCGAAGGCGCTGCAAATTGCCTATGAACGTGGCCTCGACTTGGTGCAGGTGGCATCAACGACGAATCCACCAGTGTGTCGGCTTCTTGATTATGGTAAATACAAGTATGAGCAAACTAAAAAGGAACGCAAGGCGAAGAGAGGCCAAAGAGTTGGCTTGCTCAAAGAGGTTCGTTTGAGACCCAAGATAGAGGAGCATGATTTGCAGGCAAAAATAAAGACCACTAAGAAGTTATTGGAGGAAGGGAATAAAGTAAAGTTGATGCTAAGGTTTAGAGGGCGAGAGATTATCTATCCTGAGCTAGGTTGGAAGGTGCTGCGTAGGGTAGCTGAAGCCTCTCAGGGAATGGCGGTAGTAAGCAACTCCGTTAATGAGGGGAATAACATAGCATTGGTCTTATCCCCGGTTTCCCAGAAGAAGTCTAAGGAGAAAGGAACAGATGCCAAAGCTCAAGACGCACAAAGGGGCCAAGAGCCGTTTTCATACAACAGGTAGCGGCAAGCTGGAGCGCACCAAGTGTGGCAAGAGCCACTTCAGACGAAGAAAGGCTCCGAGAACCAAGCGTCTCTATGATGAGATGCTGCCGGTTTCCCAGTCAGATGAGAAGAGAGTAAGGAGGCTCTTGCCCTACAAACAGAAGTAGTATAGAGGAAAGAAAATGGATATGGCTATTCTAGTTCCCATCTTTGGCATAATCTTCGGTTGTGGGATAGTCTTGTTGGCAATCTGGACTGAGTATAAGAAGGACAGGGCTTTGATTGAGAAGGGGCTGTATCAGCCGGAAAAGACAGAGGCGGCGGGTCCTCCTGCTTGGGGACTCTTGGTAGCCGGGTCCGTGTTGGGCAGTATAGGCGCAGCTCTTACTGTTAGTGTCTTTGTTTTTCGGATAGGCAGAGCGATAGGCGTGCCGGGGTTTGTCTTCCTGTCTGTTGGCATTGCATTGTTGGTAGTTCACTTCGTTGCTAGAAAGAAGGAGACAACGCCCAGAGGTTAAAGGAGGAAGAACTTGCCACGAGCCAGGAGCGGAAAAACCACACATAGGCGACACAAGAAGGTGCTTGAGCTGACTAAGGGGCATCGGGGTGCCAGGCATAAGCTTTATATTATAGCTCATCAGTCTATGCTGCATGCTTTGGATTATTCATATCGACATCGGCGCGAGCGGAAGGGTGACTTCAGGAGGCTATGGATCGCCCGCATCAATGCTGCGGCACGGGTCAAGGGTCTTACCTACAGCCAGTTTATGACTAGGTTACAGAAGTCAAATATAGGACTCAACCGTAAGATATTGGCTGAGATGGCAGTCAGAGATCCTGAAGGTTTTGCCACGTTGGTAGCCTCGATAACTGAGACTAGTTCGTCTCGCACATAGTGACGCTACGCCTGGACATTCCAGGATTCTGAACAAGGATGACATTGCCCAACAGCAATGCTGGAACAACTCAAAGACCTCCGTGCGCAAGCTCTCGAAGAGCTGAACAAGATTGGTGATGCTCGGGAGCTGGAGGCATGGCGCGTTCGTTACCTGGGTAAGAAAAGCAGTCTAACTCAGAGCTTACGATTGTTGTCTACTCTGCCTCTGGACAAGCGACGCGAGGCGGGAGCCCAAGCTAACGAAGTTAAGAGAGCTTTAGAGGCAGGCCTGGCAGAGAGGCAGAAGTTACTTCAGGAATCGCTCTTGACTTCTTCTCGAGGATCTCAAATGGTGGATGTCAGTTTGCCGGGGCGGCTTCTTCCGACAGGGCGGCTTCACCCTACTACTCAAATACTGCGGGAAATCTGTGACGTTTTCAAGGGCATGGGGTTCCAGGTGGTTTTGGGACCTGAAGTGGAGTGGGATCACTACAACTTCGGAGCCTTGAATATCCCTCAACATCATCCGGCACGTGATATGTTTGCTACCTTCTGGATAGATGCAGACATGGAGGGAAGAGCGAGGCTCTTGCGGACTCATACGTCCCCCATGCAGATTAGATTGATGGAGAAGGAACATCCGCCTATAAGGGCAATAGTCCCTGGACGAGTCTACCGATATGAGGCCACCGATGCTACTCATGAGTCGATGTTCTATCAGGTTGAAGGTCTGGCTGTCGACAAGGGTATCACACTGGCTGATTTGAAGGGCACGTTGTTTGACTTCTGTCGCTGTATTTTTGGTGAGGAGAGGAGGGTGCGTTTCCGGTGCGATTACTTCCCCTTTGTCGAACCTGGAGCGGAAGTGGCTGTAGAATGTTTGACCTGTGGTGGGGCTGGCTGCCGACTGTGTGGCTATAGTGGCTGGATTGAAATACTAGGTGCTGGCATGGTACATCCTGACGTTTTGGCACGCGTCGGCATCAACCCCAAGGTCTATAGCGGCTTTGCCTTTGGGATGGGAGTTGAGCGTATACCAATGCTCCGCTATGGGATTGACGACATCCGCCTCTTCTATGGCAATGACCTCCGGTTCTTGAGGCAATTCTGAGTTCGAAGGTGACAACATGAAAGTTTCCCTCAAGTGGCTCACGGACTATGTTGACATAAAGCTTACTGCTGGAGAACTGGCCGGGAGGCTGACAATGGCTGGGTTGGAGGTAAGAGGCATCGAGACGGTAGGTGGCACATGGGATGACGTGATAATAGGGGAGGTAGTAGCATTGAAGCCTCATCCGAATGCTGACCGCCTGAAGCTGGCTACGGTTAACGTCGGGACCCGGCAAGTCACCACGGTTTGCGCTGCTCCCAATATCGATCTTGGTCAGAGGGTGGCTTTTGCCCATGTAGGAGCCCGGCTTATAGATCCTCGCAGCGGAGAGGTTGTGATGCTGAAGCCAGCCAAAATTCGCGGCGTGACTTCCGAGGGCATGGTCTGCTCTGAGAGGGAACTAGGGATTTCTGAGAGTCACGAAGGCATTCTGGTGTTGCCTCCGGATGCACCCACAGGTGTACCCCTGGGTGCCTATCTGGGCGACATAGTCTTAGATTTGGATATAACGCCTAACCGCCCCGATTGCTTGTCTGTAATTGGTATTGCCCGGGAAGTTGGTGCGTTGACTGGTGAACCGCTCCGTTTGCCCAGGATTCACTACGAAGCGATGGAGGAATCGATAGATTGCTTCGCCTCCGTTGACATAGTCGATCCTGATCTATGTCCGAGATACTGTGCTAGCTTGGTTACTGGCATCAAGGTAGCCTCATCTCCAAGCTGGCTGCAGCAGCGCCTGATTAGATGTGGGATGCGTCCAATCAACAATGTGGTCGACGTTACGAATTATGTGATGCTGGAATATGGCCAGCCCCTTCACGCCTTTGACTATCATAAGCTAAAGGGCGGGCAAATTGCTGTTCGTAGAGCAAGAGACGGTGAAACCATAATTACACTGGATGGTTCACGGCGCCTGCTGAAGTCAGAAATGTTGGTCATTGCCGACAAAGAGAAGGCCGTGGCAGTGGCGGGAATCATGGGTGGCTTGGATTCCGAAGTCACCGATGAGACCGACACCATCCTTCTCGAGTCAGCGAATTTCAGCCAGGCTGCTATTCGTCGAGGCTGTCGCCATCTTCAATGCCAGAGCGAGGCTTCGATGCGCTTTGACAAGGGGCTTAACAGCCAGCTGCCGCCAGTACCATTGAAACGCGCCACTCAATTGCTATTGGAGCTCGCCGGTGGCAGAGTAGCCAAGGGCACAATCGATGTTTATCCTGGGGATTCAAAGCCGAAACTCATATCACTTACCGCTAGAGAGCTGAAGCGCCTTTCAGGTTTGAATGTCAGCGTTGATGAGGTTTCCAATGTATTGAGAGCTCTGGGCTTTGAGTGCCACGATGGCCATTCACGGTCGCGGATTTTGGTAACTGTGCCTTATTGGCGCAGCGATATCAGATGCTCTGCTGACCTAGCAGAGGAGATAGTTCGCATCATTGGTTACGGCAAAGTTCCTATGACCAGGCTCAGTGCTCCTTTGCCTCCACAGAAATCAAGACTGTCACTAGAGGCTCGACAAGATAATCTCAAGGAGACATTGCAGAATATTCTGACCGGTCTTGGCTTCCAGGAGATACTGACTTACTCTCTGGTCAGTCTGGAAAAGCTGCAGAAGCTTTCCGCAGAGCTTGAGTTGAAAACTCCACCATTGAAGGTAGCCAACCCTATGACGAGGGAGCAGGAATACCTGCGTACTAGCTTGCGGGCTGGACTTCTGACGACCCTGGCATATAACCGGAAATTTGAGCAAGGTGGCATAAGGCTCTTTGAAATCGGCAAAGTATTCGTGCCCCAAGACAAAGACCTGCCCCAGGAGAAAGAAATGCTCTGTGCTGTGCTGGGTGGTGCAAGGGCCGAGCTGTCCTGGCAAGCTGATAAGGGTTTGCTGGATTTCTTTGACGCCAAGGGGGTAGTGGAAAGTATCTTGAACAGGTTGGAACTGAAGGCGAGTTTCGAGGATAGCGATGATGAAGGACTATTTCCAGGGAGGGGAGCCAGCATAGATGTGGATGGCGACGCAATGGGTGTTCTTGGTGAGCTACATCCTAAAGTGGCACAGGCTTTTGAACTTGTGGACATTGTTTGGCTCATAGAGATTGACTTGGAGAAACTGTTGGCCAAGATTGCCGGGATTAGAAAATACCAATCCATGCCAAGATTCCCCAGTGTAATCCGGGACATCGCGTTAGTAGTGGACGAACAAGTGGGCTACCGAACAGTGGAGGAAATAGTCAAGGGTTTTCCGTTGGTGACGAAGATAACTCTCTTTGACCTTTATCGAGGTGAGCAGATACCCGGGGGCAGGAAATCTTTTGCCATAAGGATTGCCTATCAATCGCCCAGCCATACCTTGACCGACGAGGAGGTCAACCAAACTCAAGAGCAAATGCTTTCGAAGCTAAATCAGAAGCTGGGCGCCACTTTGCGGGAGTAAGCCGGGTTGTGTTAGTGATGGTATTCAAGGTTGAGGCTTGCCTCGTGGTTCAAAAGCCTTTTGACTTGGGGTGCCAAGTTTTCTAAAGGCAGAAGCCGGGCTTTCTTCTCCGCGCGCCATTTCGCCTCTACGCTCTGGCTTTGCAGGGTGCGTGGAGACAAGGTGAGGCGCAGTGGTATTCCCAGGAGGTCAGCATCGTTGAATTTGATGCCGGGAGAGTCATCACGGTCATCGAAAAGCACTTCAATGCCTTCCCTTTGTAATGCCTGATAGATTTCTTCTGCCGTAGGGAGTACTGCCGGCTTGTCCAAAGATAGCGGACAAATATAGACTTGATAAGGGGCTACAGAGAGCGGCCAGATAATGCCATTGGCGTCGTGGCTTTTCTCGACAATGGCGGCTAGTAACCGTCCTAGCCCGATGCCATAACAACCCATGGTTATGGGTCGGGATTTGCCATCATTGTCCAGGAAAGATGCCTCGAACTTCTCACTGATGAAGGTGCCTAACTTGAATACGTGTCCTACTTCAATGCCGCGAGCCGAGGCTAACTTACCTTGACACTTTGGGCAGCTATCTCCGGGCTTAGCCAGGGCAATATCAGTGATGAGGTCAGCCTGAAAGTCCCTGGGGTAATTGGCATTTCTGAAGTGATACCCCGGCTTATTGGCTCCGACAATGAAGTTGGAGCCCAAGGTTATGGAATCGTCAGCAACGACCTTGACTCTCTTCATACGTATGGGTGAGGCAAAACCAGCTACAATTCCAGCTCCAATTACCTCGATTTCTGTAGCCAGGCGAAGGTCAGAGCACCTTAGAGCATTTCTTAGTTTCGTTTCGTTGACTTCCAGGTCGCCCCGAATGATAACGAACACAAATTCCCCGTCAGCAAAGTAGAACACCGCCTTAAGAGTTTGACTTGCTGGCACACCAACGAAGTCAGCTACTTCCTCGATGGTCTTTGTCCCCGGTGTGGCGATCTCCTCTAAGGGAAGCATACTCTTCGCCTTTGCCTGACTACTCTCAGAGCTTCGGTGGATCGAAACAAGACTCTTCGCAGATTGAGCCTTTTCGACATTGGCGGCATAGCCGCAACTGGAACAATGAATAACCTCGTCCTCACCGTCTTCCGTGATGACCATGAACTCATGGGAGTCCTTGCCTCCTATGGCGCCGCTGTCAGCCTCTATCATCAGTGCGGGCAAACCCAGACGTGCATAGATGTTCTTGTAAGCCTGACACATCTTTCGGTAACTTTCATCGAGGCCGGCTTCGTCGGCATCGAAGCTGTAGAGGTCTTTCATAATGAACTCGCGGACTCTCAGTAAGCCGCCGCGGGGTCGAGGCTCATCGCGCAACTTTGTCTGTATTTGATAGAGAAGCAAAGGGAGCTCCCGATAGCTTTGGACGTACCGGTGGACAAGGTCGGTAATAACCTCTTCGTGGGTGGGTCCCAGTGCCAGCATATGGTCTTTTCGGTCGGTCAAAGTGAACAGGGATTTGCCGAAGGCAATATCCCTGCCCGATTGCTGCCACAATTCAAAAGGCTGCAATACAGGTAGCATTAACTCCTGCCCACCAACCTTGTCCATTTCGTCTCTGATTACGTTTTCTATCTTTCTCAGCACACGCCAACCCAGAGGCAGATAGGAGTAAATCCCGGCGGCCTCTTGGGCAATCATGCCCGCCCTGACCAGTAACTGATGGCTTATGCTCTCGGCTTCTGCGGGCGCTTGCCGTAATGTCTTGCCAAAAAGCTTGGAAAAACGCATCTATTTACCTCTGCTCCAGTTATTCACTATTGAGGAGAGAGTGTATCTCTGTCATTAAGGCTTCCAAGAGTTTGCTTTCATTTGCCGTGCCCACTATCTCTCCCTTCCTAAATATAGCACCTTTGTCCTTGCCGCAAGCAATACCAACGTCGGCGTCCTTAGCCTCGCCGGGGCCATTTACCACGCAACCCATAACAGCCACTCTGATAGGGTTGCTTATCCTTTCCAGACGCTTGCTTACTTCTTCAGCCAGGGCAATGATATCAACTTCAGCGCGGCCGCAGGAAGGGCAGCTCACTAGAGTTGGACCTCTCTCACGCAGTCCCAGGCTTTTGAGGATTTCGTAAGCCACAAACACTTCTTCACAGGGATGAGCGGTAAGAGACACTCGTATCGTATCGCCAATCCCTTGATAGAGAAGTACGCCGATGCCTGTGGCGCTCCGTATGGCTCCTGTCCGGGGAAGCCCGGCCTCAGTGATGCCTAGATGCAGTGGATATGATATCTTCTCAGCAATCATTTGATAGGCCTGGACTGTAATGGGAACATCAAAGGCTTTAAGGGAAACCTCGATTAGGTCAAAGTCTAGGCTCTCTAGAAGCTTCATCTGCTCCAGTGCCATGTTGACCATACGCTTAGCCGGCGGCGCTTTAGGCTGAAAGGTGGCTGGCAAGCTGCCAGCATTTACCCCAATGCGTATAGGCACCTTTCTGTCTTTGGCAGTAGCTACCACTTTGGCAATCTGCTCTCTATCTCGGATGTTACCAGGATTGAGACGGAGCCCATCAACTCCAGCCTTCAGCGCGGCCAGAGCCAGGCGGTAGTCAAAATGTATATCAGCTATAAGAGGCAACGAAACGCTCTTTTTTATAGCGACGACGCTTTCAGCCGCTTCCTTGTCCGGGACCGCTACACGCACAATTTCACAGCCGCAGTCCTCTAACTCCTTGATCTGGTTGACAGTGGCAGCAATGTCACGTGTATCGGTCTTGGTCATGGATTGCACCACGATGGGTGCGCTGCCACCGACGGTTACGCTGCCAATCTTCAAAGGTTTGGAGGTTCGACGTGTCATAGTCCAAAACCCTTGCCACTGATCAAACGATAGACATCACTAAAGGTTACTAGGACGATAAGGGCAATCAAAAGAGCAGTGCCGATAGTTTGAGCTAGTCGCACTGTCCGAGGGGAAAGACGCTTCCCATGTCTGAAGCCCTCAATGAGCGCCACCAACATGCCTCCTCCGTCTAAAGGCGGGATGGGGAACAGATTGAATATGCCGAGACCCAGGCTGATCATGCTGCCCATGAACAATATGTTACTAGGGCCAGATGAGCGCACTATCTCCACCGTTAACTGACCGGCACCTATTGGACCCACCAGAGCCAGATCCGGGGATCTCAAGATCAGTGGAATGGCCTCTACGATGAGCACGGGCATATAAAGGATATGTCTCGCTCCTGAATAGACTGCCTTCCACACAGGAAGCCTCTCTTGTTGGATACGAGTGCCGTCTACCCATCGGAGGTCCACACCGGGCAGGGTTCTGTAGCTGTCATTAGGCAGGGAAATTGAAACTGCCTTCCCATCGCGGAGCAGAACCAGAGATATTTCCTCATCTTCTCGAGCAGAATGCAAGGCACTGGATACACTCTCTTCATCATATACACCCTGTCCATTGATGCTCAGGAGGGTATCTCCAACTCTGATGTCAGCTTTGTGGGTTGGTGAGCCTTCCTCTACTCGACTTATCATGTTCCAGCAAAGTAAGACGCCGATAATCCGTCGCTGCGATTCCGGGTCGAATTTCGGGCTCACCGCGGTTGTTATGTTTTGACCGTTTCTCGACAGAAGTACAGTCACTTCTGCTCCCTGTTCGACCGAATTTACTATGTTTTGTATGTCTCCCCACCTGCGAACGGGTTGCCGCTGCACTTCCAGAATTATGTCTCCGGGCAGGATACCTGCTTCTTCTGCAGAAGAGTTCACACATACCGAATGCACCATGAGTCCATTGCCGGTGACGAAGGACACGGGCAGCGCAAGGAAGGCACTGAGGAGAGCCAGAGCCAGCAGGACATTGACCAGCGGACCGGCAGCATAGACTCTTAGTCTAGTCCATGGTCCTTTGCCAGCCAAGCTTCGAGGTACTGTGGGGTCGTTTTCCCCAGCAGCCCTAACAAAGGCTCCTATGGGTATGGCATTAAGCGAATACTCTGTCTCGCCTCGTTTGATGCCACAGAGTCTCGGGGGAATTCCTATGCCAAACTCCTCTACCTTCACCCCGGCGCGTTTGGCAGCAAAGAAGTGCCCCAGTTCGTGAAGGCAAATTGCCACGAATAGAGTCACCAGGAAAAGCACAAGGATTATGGCTACACTCATTTTCTATATCTTCGTGCCTGGATTGTCTTCTCGCCTAGCTTTCGCACAATGACCGAGGGCAAGGTGCGTAGCGCATTCCCTTGCCCAGGCATCAGCAGCCAGTATTTCCTCAAGGGAAGGGTTGCTGATGCTCTGGTGCCGCTCCAGCGTTTGTTGCACAACCTTGGCTATGTCGGTGAAACTGATTTCGTGGCTGAGAAAAAGCTCCACAGCTACCTCATCGGCTGCACAAAGCACCGCAGGGTAAGTCCCTCCCGATTTGCCAGCCTCCACAGCTAGTTTTAGACAGGGAAATCTATCGTAATCCACAGGCTCAAAGGTCAGAGAGTGGATCCTGTTCCAGTCAAGGCGGGGTAGTTCTGAATTAGGCCACCTTCGGGGATAGGAAAGGGCATATTGGATGGGTAGTCTCATGTCAGGCCAGCTAAGCTGAGCTTTCAGGGAACCATCACTGAATTCCACCATGGAATGAATGATAGATTGGCGATGAACCAGTACTGCAATACTATCAAAGGGGAAGGAGAAAAGCCAATGGGCTTCAATCACTTCTAGCCCCTTATTCATGAGGGTTGCTGAATCTATGGTTATCTTCTTCCCCATCTGCCAGACAGGGTGCTGAAGGGTCTGCTGTGGACTCACCTCAGTCAATTGCGACTGTGAGTAGTGATAGAAAGGGCCACCAGAGGCAGTAAGAAGAAGTCTCTCCGGTTTGCTTTCTTCCCCTTGAAGACATTGCCAGATGGCACTATGCTCGCTGTCAATTGGCAGAATCTGAGCCTTGTGAAGGCTAGCTTCACCGACGATGATTTCACCAGCCATCACCAGCACCTCCTTGCTAGCCAGAGCGACTGTCTTGCCCGCCTGTAAAGCTGCCAGAGTGGGGCTCAGACCGGCTCTGCCCGCAATTGCCACGACAACGAGATCAACCTCGGGATGACTGGCTATCTCCTGTAGGGACAAGAATTCCCCACCGTAGTTGACGTCAGGCTTGGTTGAGGAACAAACCATTCTTGGCCGAAATTCCCGTAGCTGTCCTTTGAGGAGCTCGAGACTTTTGTTGCTCGCCAGGGCTACTACTCTAAATTCGTCAGGAAAAGAACGGATTATGTCCAGAGCCTGGCGACCTATGGAACCAGTCGAGCCCAGCACAGCTATCTTTCTCACGCCACCCATAGCACGTAATAGTATACCACTGCCCCGACGAAGATGAGGCTGTCGAAGCGATCAAGGATGCCACCGTGTCCCGGTAGTAAGCTGCCCGATTCCTTCACCCCCATATTGCGCTTGAGCAAGGATTCAACGAGGTCGCCAAGCTGGGCAAAGAGGCTGACGAGAGCCCCCAGGAGTATGATTTGCCAGTACTCGAAAGTAAAGGGAGTCCCCAGTTTGAGAGAAATCAGTCTGAGGACCGCCGCTATGAGGATGGAGGCCAGAGTGGCACTTACTAATCCTGCTATCGCGCCCTCCCGGGTCTTGGACGGACTTATGGCAGGTGCAAGCTTATGCTTCCCCCTTGCCCTTCCAACAAAGTAGGCACCGGTATCATTGGCAAATGCGGTAAGCATGCCCAGGTAAACCCAAATCCAACCATTCTCTAAGCTGCGCAAATTCAGCCAGTAGCTGAGCATCCAACCTACGTACAGAGCACCGGCTATTGTCCATGCCCAGTCGCGGAACGCTTTCTCCCTCGATGGGCGGAGTAACAGGCAAATCAAGGAAATCAACATAGTAGCGGTAGTAACCGCCGGCAAAATATGGTGGTCTCTGTAATGAGGGCTCAATACGAGCGCCAGCGACCATGCCAAACCCAAATAGATCACGGGTTCTTTTCTGTCAAAATTGGCTATACGATAAAACTCGTAGGTACCCGCCAACGCCGCTGCGGAAATAAGAAGGCCAAACCAAGGGTCGCCCAACCAGATAACAAGAATGACGACGGGCACGCCGACGGCGGCGGTAATGACTCGGTGTTTTAGCATGGGGTTATTTTAACAGCTTTTTGAGTCACCACAGGCCTGCCATGTCTTCCAGGTGTTCCATCATCTGGTGACGGGGGATGGGAAGCTTGTGACCAGAAGTAAACCACGGATTGGAGACGGGCAGCGACAATATAGGGGCTCTAGGTGTTGACGGTGCGCCTGTGCGGTTCTTTTCTGAATACTGCTATGGCTGCCAGTGCGATAGCGAAAACAAACACTATGAGCAAAACTGCCGCAAGCGTCCAGGGAAGGCCTCGAACGGGGCTGGTAATAGCCACTATTGGTGCGTTTACAATCCCCATCCCAACTAGTGTGGTCCACCATGCCCATCGTTCGGCCTTTCTCAAGCCGTAGTAAATCACCGCTATCAACAACACACCGGTGCCTATTAAGAGAACTCCTGTCAGCCTCACAAAAATAGTCGCCAGAGTTGCCAAGTCAGGATTGAATTGGCGAATGTCCTCCAGTGTCATTCCAAGGAATTCCTCATGGTAGTCCATGAGGGTGCCTCTGGCAACATACACAATTCCTATGACGACAGCACACAGCGCAACAAAGATAAGGATTATCGAAGCTACTCTCAACATGGTTCACACTTCCGTACTATGAGTTCAGGGCAATTTTCAATTCCTTCACACCACGGCATGGCTGTGGGGTGGCTGATGGTGCCGGCTAAGGCGTCGCAATTCGACCTCCCCCTTGTTGTATATCCCAGCAGTTGGCGAGCACTGTGTCGGCGAATCGTCTGTGCCGCATCATATTTCCCGTATTTCGTTTTCCTTGCGCTGCCCCAGTTCACTTATCTTTGCCACACACACTTCAGTAAGCTGGTCAATTTTCTTAGTGTTGTTCTTCAGTTCGTCTTCCGATATTTCCTTGTTCCTCTCCAGCTCTCTCAGTTTTTCAATACCATCTCGCCTGATGTTGCGTATGGCAATCCGCCGCTCCTCTACCTTCTTGGATACGAACTTGACCAGTTCCTTGCGTCGCTCCTCGCTAAGGGGCGGAATGATCACCCGTATTATGTTGCCATCGTTTGCAGGGTTCAGGCCGATGTTGGCGGTGAGGATGGCTCTTTCAATGTCGCGCAGCGATGTGCGGTCCCACGGTTGAATGACGATTAAATTAGCCTCAGGTACAGATAAGGTAGCGAGTTGATACAGTGGCATAGTAGTGCCTTGGTAGGGAACGATGATGTTGTCAAGCAATGCTGGACTGGCACGCCCGGCTCGGATGGTGGCCAATTCCTTAGCCAAGCCATCTACGGCCTTCTGCATTCTGGAGTTCAGTTCAGCGAATAATTCATCCAACATGGCTCAGTGATTAACACCAAGCTCGAACCTAACGAATCTGCGTACTCTTATGTTTTCGCCTACTTTGGCGATTGCTTCAGCAATAATGTCTTTAACCGTCCTGGCGGGGTCTTTGATAAAAGGCTGGTCTAGAAGACAAACCGTTTCCGGGTTTGCCTCTACTTCTGGTGGCATTTGGTCGGCGGTGAGGAATTGCGGAGCCGTAGCGGCTATCTGCATGGCTAAGTTGTGCGCAAGTTCTCTGAATTCGGCAGTGCGAGCCACGAAATCAGTTTCACAGTTTAGCTCCAGCAATGCTCCGATGCGTTTTGTATGATGGACATAAGTTTCGATTATGCCTTCGGTTACTGCTTCACCCTTCTTCTTCTCAGCAATCGCCGCACCGCGCTGCTTCAGGAGTTCGATGGCCTTCTCCATGTCACCGCCTACCTCTGAAAGAGCGTTGTTGCAGTCAGCGATGCCGACATTAGTTCTCTTTCTTAATTCCTTCACTGCTTCAATTGATATTCTCATCAGGATGTAATTTCCCCTTATGACTCACTTAGCCGCTCTGACCTATCTGCCTTCTCTGGCTCGAAGGTATAGGAACCGAGAATCTCAATGGTCTCTTCGCGCTCTTCCTTAGTGGCTGCCTTAGTAACACCAGCCTCTCCGGAGAATGCTTCACTCTTTCCTTTGATTATGGCATCGGCTATCTTGCTGCAGATGAGTCTAATCGCCTTGACAGCGTCGTCATTGGCTGGAATGGGATAATCGATGCCGTCGGGATTGCAATTGGTATCCGAAATGGCGATCACCGGTATGCCCAATCTGCGGGCTTCAGTTAGGGCAATCTTGTCTTTGATGGGATCAGCTATAAACAGAGCACCGGGAAGGGTGGTCATTTCCTTAAACCCTCCCATCTGAGTATTCAGGTGGGAAATCTCCTTTTCGATCTTCACCCGCTCCTTCTTGGGCAAGCGGTCTAGCTCGCCTTTATCCTTCCTATTCTCCAGGCGAACCAAATGGTCAATCCGAGCCTGTATGACGGCGAAGTTCGTTAACATGCCGCCTAGCCACCTTTGATTAACGTAGCTCATACCGCACCGCACAGCCTCTTCCTGTATGGTCTGCTGCGCCTGTTTCTTAGTGCCGACGAGGAGAACGGTCTGTCCCCGCGCCGCCAAATCCTGAACAAAGGTACAGGTCTTTTCTAGCATGGTGACTGTCTGCTCCAGATCGATAATGTGGATGCTGTTGCGCTGGGTGAAAATATACCTCTTCGCCTTGGGATGCCAGTAGCTGGTGTGGTGGCCGAAATGAGCACCAGCTTCCAGCAGTTGTTTTAGTAAAGCATTTTCTATCATGTCTGCAATTCTACATCATATTTGGCTGGTAAAGCCAGCATAATGTAGCATGATTGGTCTGAGGAATGCAAGAAGGTGCGGACTGCAATTGCCGGTTAGTTGACAGGGAATCTGTGCTTATCTATACTATTGAGCCAGAATTATGTGTACAATTCGCCCGAGTAGCGCAATGGTAGAGCAACCGATTTGTAATCGGTAGGTTGGTGGGTTCGAATCCCCTCTCGGGCTATGCTTTTCAGATGTTTTATGATAAGCTTACGCCACGGAGGGGTGCCGGAGTGGTTAATCGGAGCAGACTGTAAATCTGCCGCCCGTTCGGGCTGCGTGGGTTCGAATCCTACCCCCTCCACTTTGCAAAGTATAAGGGGCCCACATAGCTCAGCAGGTAGAGCACGTTCTTGGTAAGAACGGGGTCACCAGTTCGAATCTGGTTGTGGGCTTTGAAATTGAAGGAGGTTAGAAAATGGCTAAGAAAGTTTATGAGCGTGTTAAGCCACATGTCAATGTGGGCACAATAGGGCATGTTGATCATGGGAAAACCACACTAACTGCAGCTATCACCCAGGTATTGTCCAAAGCGAGTTTGGCACAGTTCCGGGCATATGATTCTATAGATAATGCTCCTGAGGAAAAGGCTCGTGGGCTAACAATTGCCATTTCTCATATCGAGTATGAGACTGAGAAGCGGCATTATTGCCACGTTGACTGTCCGGGGCATGCCGACTATATCAAGAATATGATCACCGGAGCTGCTCAGATGGATGGAGCTGTCCTTGTAGTTGCTGCCGACGATGGTCCTATGCCACAGACCAGGGAGCATATACTGCTAGCTCGGCAGGTGCAGGTTCCTCGCATAATGGTGGCGCTTAATAAGGTAGATCTGGTGGATGACCCAGAGTTGTTAGATCTGGTGGAGATGGAGGTTCGGGATCTACTGAAGAAATACAACTTTCCGGGGGAAGAAGTGCCCGTTGTTCGGGTAAGTGCTCTGAAGTCTCTGGAATGTGGCTGTGGGAAAAGGGACTGCCAGTGGTGTGGGCGAGTATGGAAGTTGTTGGATGCTATAGATGCGTACATTCCCATGCCTAAGAGGGAAAGGGATAAGCCATTCCTTATGCCAGTAGAAGACGTGTTCAGTATTAAGGGACGAGGGACCGTGCCCACAGGCCGAGTGGAGCGTGGGGTGGTCAAAGGCGGTGATGAAGTGGAGATAGTGGGGCTGAAGGAGACAAAGAAGACGATAGTGACCAGCCTGGAGATGTTCCATAAGATTATGAATGAGGCAGAGTCCGGCGATGCCGTTGGAGTTCTATTGCGCGGCGTAGAACGAGATGATATAGAGCGAGGTCAGGTTCTGGCGGCTCCAGGGTCAGTGAAACCTCATACCGAAGCTGAGGTTGAAGTGTATATTCTGACCAAGGAGGAAGGTGGCAGGCATACACCTTTCTTTAATGGCTACAAGCCCCAGTTCTACATCAGAACCCTGGACGTCACGGGGGAAATAATTCTTCCCGAGGGTGTAGAGATGGCTATGCCCGGTGATAGCTTGGCCCACATGAAGATCAAGACCATCTACCCTGTGGCGATGGAGCAGGGACTGCGCTTTGCTATCAGGGAAGGTGGCAAGACAGTCGGGGCTGGCGTGATCAGCAAGGTCATAGCATAGCCGCGGGGTATGGCATTTTGCAATTTTTGGGATAGATGTGGCTAAGAGAAAAGGCGATCTACGAGTGATTATCCATCTGGCTTGCGGTCAGTGCTCGCGGAGAACATATACTACGACGAAGAACAAAAAGAATGATTCGCAGCGGCTGGAATTGAACAAGTATTGCCCTTATTGTCGTGGCTATACTGCGCACAAAGAGACAAAGTAACTCATGACAGATCGCGCCAGGAAATCCAATGCCAAGTCCGCTCCGGCCAAGAAGTCAAGGTTCAGTTTCTTTGCCGAGGTAGTAGCTGAACTGCGAAAGGCACACTGGCCAACCGGACAGGAAGCCTTGAGATTGAGTATTATGGTGCTTGGTGTGTGTATTGTTGTGGGAGCCATCCTAGGTGCCTTAGACTGGGCCTTCACGCAGCTATTTACGGAGATGATTAGACGTCTAGGTGGTTAGCATCAATGATTGATGGAGAGTGGTACTTGTTATACGTCTCTTCGGGTCATGAGGAGCAGGCCAGAAGGAATCTGGAGCAGCGCATCAAGTACATGGATGTGGGTGACAAGATATTTGATGTGGTGATACCCACAACCAAGGAGATTGAAATCAAGGCGGGAAAGCGGCATACGCTGACCAAGAAAGCCTTTCCGGGCTATATCATGGTAAACATGAAGTTGGACGAGCATAGCTGGGACATAGTGCGAAACACCCCGGGGGTTGCTGGTTTTGTGAGTGCTGGTACCAAGCCGGTTCCTTTGCCTAAACAAGAGGCAGATGCTATCCTGCAACGTATGGAGGAAGCTCCTAGCGAAGTCAAGATGACTTTCAAGGAAGGTGATAGCGTGCGTGTAACAAGCGGGCCTTTCATTGATTTCATCGGCAAAGTAGAGCAGGTCAATGTGAACAAAGGTAAGGCGATAGTTTTGCTATCGCTCTTCGGACGGGAAACACCGGTAGAATTGGATCTTCTGGGGATAGAGAGAATTTAGAGTGTCCTTAACATAGAAATCCAGGACGAACTGAAAGAGAGCATCAGTAATGGCGAAGAAGGTTAAAGCGATCATTAAGTTGCAGATACCTGCAGGCAAAGCTACGCCGGCACCACCTGTGGGGCCTGCACTAGGACAGCATGGCGTCAATATTATGGCTTTTTGTAAGGAATATAATGAACGAACTGCCTCTCAGGAAGGCTTCGTCATTCCTGCGGAGATAACTGTATATGAGGATCGCTCCTTCGTCTTCACGACAAAAATGCCACCGGTTTCCGACCTACTGCGGCGCGCTCTGGGAGCGGAGAAGGGTAGTGGTAATGCTGGAACCGAGAAGATAGGTAAGATAAGCAAAGACAAACTGCATGAGATCGCACGAACGAAGATGAAGGACCTTAATACGACTGACGTCGAGAAGGCCGCGCGTATCGTTGCTGGTACGGCGCGTAGCATGGGCGTTGATGTGGAATAGATTTTGGTTACTCTAGGAAATAGCGGAACTTTGAGGGTATAAGTAAGTGGCAAAACGAGGTAAGAAATATCAGGAAGCCAGTAAACTTGTAGACAAATCAAAAACCTATTCGCCTGAAGAGGCAGTTGAGCTGGCTAAGAAGGCTGCCTACGCCAAATTCGACGAGACAGTGGAACTCCATTTGAAAATGGGAGTTGATCCTCGCAGTGCTGACCAGCAGGTGCGAGGCGTAATTCTGTTGCCCAATGGACTGGGCAAAAAGACACGGGTGCTTGTTTTTACTCAGGGTGAGGGGGTGAGACTGGCTCAGGAAGCAGGTGCTGATTATGCTGGAGCCGATGAGCTTATGAAGCAGATTGAAGGCGGCTGGCTTGATTTTGATGTTTCTATTGCTACTCCTGACGTGATGCCCAAGGTGGCCAAGCTCGGTCGTATTCTGGGGAGGCGAGGTTTGATGCCCAATCCTAAGTCCGGCACTGTGGTACAACCTCAGGACCTGGCTCGAGTTGTGAAAGAAGCGCGTAAGGGTAGGGCTGAATTTCGTCTGGATAGGACAGCCATTATTCATTTGCCCATCGGCAAAGTCAGTTTTGAGAAAGATAAGCTGTTGGAGAACCTGGCGGCAGCGGTCGAAGCTATTGTTAGAGCCAAACCCAGCGGGTCCAAAGGGCAATATATTAAGAGCGCTTTCTTATGTACCGCCATGGGGCTTGGCTTCAAACTGGATATTTCATCTCTGCTGGCTATGTCGAGTCTTTTGAGCCGGTGATTTGACCGCAGGCTACCAGATCGCATAAGGCTCCATATTCAAGCGGATCGTTGTTTCTATGCTGTGCATCGCCGGATTGGCACGTACGATGCCCCTATTGTCCTGAATGAGGGTGGGAGTAGATAAGCAAAGACTTTGGTAATGTGTGTCTCCCTGAGGAGACTACAGCGCAAAGGGTTCAATACTGTCGGCGAGTTTTCGTGTCGGGGACTTGATACAGACAGGGCTACTATGCTCGTAGGCGGAATAGACAAGGGCAGGCCAGATGCCAGGGATTTGACGCAGGCAGAGGATTTCGCCACAGACCTGAAGAATGCTCGTGCCTAATAGCTGACCTGGACTTCATCGTCCAACTAGCGGGTCACCAGCAGTTTTCCCAGTTGTTCAGCTTCTCGCATGAGCGCCTTGTTTTTCGCAATCTCGCCAGCTTTCGTCGCACTGCCGTAGACCATACCAACGATTCTTGATCCTGTGTAGCGGAAAGCATCTTGAAATGTCCGCACAGCATTCACACACCCGGATTTGACCGGGTCAACATCCCCGTAGGTCATTGCGATGGCGACCCGTTTGCCAGCGAAGGGATTCGTAGCATAGGCAGGCAGTGCGTAGCAGCGATCCATAAACCCCTTTGTCTGAGCGGACATCGTAAACCAGTAAACCGGGCTGGCAATGACCCAGGCGTCTGCTCTTATTAACTTCGGGTATATCTTCTGCATGTCGTCTCGGATGGCGCATCCTTTGCTATCATTCTTCTGGCAGGCATCACAACCCCTGCAGGGACTGATGTTCAGGGATTGGAGAAACACAGTCTCAACTTCCGCACCAGCAGCTCTTGCCCCTCGGGAAATCCGGGCTGCTAATGTGGAGCTATTCCCCTTCTTCCTGGGACTACCCAGGATTACCAGTACTTGCTTGGTCTTCGCTTTGTCTTCCAAAGTCTTCACCTCCTGAATGGCATAGAGCAGCCTACCCGCCGCAAAACGTATTCACAATCTCAGTCTATCTTCTTGAACATCTTGCCCTTGGTTCCACACACAGGACAGCTGTCAGGCGGTTCCTTTTCGGAGGTATAGCCGCAGACAGGGCATACATAGTAAGGAGCGGGCTCTCTGGTGGCGCCCATATTGTCAAGGAGCCTCTGATATAGCTGTGCATGCACCTTTTCCACCTCGTTGGCGTAATAGAATGACCGTTCTGCTTCTTTGTTTCCTTCAGACTTGGCAGCCTCCAGCATCTTGGGATACATCTGCTTGAACTCGTGAGTCTCACCAGCTACGGCCTCCAGCAAGTTATCTTTGGTGCTCTTGATTCCCTTGAGTGCTTTGAGATGATTATGGGCGTGAACGGTCTCAGCTTCGGCAGCGGCTCTAAACAGTCTGGCTACCTGCGGATAGCCCTCCTTGTCTGCGGCAGTGGCAAAGGCAAGATACTTACGATTGGCCTGAGACTCTCCGGCGAAGGCGTCCCTCAAGTTTTGTTCGGTCTTCGACATAGTCATTTGTCCTCCTCTCTATGTTCAGTTTGTTTGAGTGAATAGGCGTATTATACTATTGGTAAGTATCAGCCGCCAGCCTTGAGCTGGTGGCATTCCACTGCCGGACTGTGTGAGACTCTTGTGCTTTCTGCCAGCAGTGAGGTACCATTCTAACTAGGCAACTGATGACACATTGGAATGTGGACTTGAAGTCAGTCTTTGGCAAGGGGGTGAAAATGAGAGTAGCTAGAGTAGACGAAATGAAAGACCTTGACAGGCGTGCTTCCGAGGAGTTTGGCATCTCTGAATGCCTCCTGATGGAGAACGCTGGTCAGGCAGTTTACTATGTAGTGTCGCAGGAAATCGGTATCAAGGGTAACAGGTTCATAGTCTTCTGTGGTGGTGGTAACAATGGTGGGGATGGGCTGGTTGTGGCTCGGAAGATTCACTCCAGTGGGGGTCAGGTAAAAGTCCTTCTGCTGGACGATGCGGCCAAATTCAAAGGAGCGGCAAAGAAGAACTTTGAAATAGTATCACGAATGCCCATAGAGATGTCCAGGGTTAGTTCACTTGACTCCGTGATACCTGACCTCCTTGATTGTGACGCCATCGTGGATGCCATGTTCGGCACAGGTCTTGTCCGCAAGGTCAGCGGGATATACAGAGACGTGATTCAACTGATAAACGAGAGTCCGAGTATAGTATTCAGTGTTGACATTCCTTCAGGCATCAACGGGGATACCGGGGAGGTAATGGGTGTGGCAGTAGAGGCCGACTACACCGTGACACTCGGACTTCCCAAGCTGGGGAACATGATTTTGCCTGGGTATGAACACTGCGGGAAGTTGTATGTTTCCCATATATCTTTCCCACCTGCTCTCTATGATTGCGATGCCATAAAGGTAGCAATCAATAGTCCAATAGAGCTTCCCGAAAGACTCCGGGATACCCATAAGGGCAACTACGGAAAAGCTCTCTTCATTGCTGGCTCTTCAAGTTATCTTGGTGCGCCATATTTCTCCGCCTTATCTTTCCTCAAGGCAGGAGGTGGGGTTTCCTACCTGGCAACACCGAAATCCATTTCACCATTCATAGCCAGCAAGGGAAGCGAGATTGTCTTTGTTCCTCAAGAAGAGACGTCTTCAGGAAGCATAGCCCTGGAAAGCAGGAATGAGATTCTCGAACTCTGTCAAAAAGTGGATATGGTGATCTTGGGTCCCGGTCTCTCTCTGGCCTCTGAGACGCAGGAACTGGTGCGACAGCTAACCCCCAGAATCAATAAGCCCTTGGTCATAGATGGAGATGGGATTACTGCCATTGCTGAAGACCTGGGACGGATAAAGAGGAGGAAAGCGCCGACGATACTTACGCCTCATCTGGGCGAGATGTCCCGGATTACCAGACTGGAGACCAGCGAGATAGACAGAAACAAGATAGGTGTTGTGCAACGCACGGCAAGGGAACTTAATGCCGTGGTAATTCTCAAGGGAGCCCATTCTTTCATAGGCTACCCCGATGAAACTGTCTTCATCAACACCATCGGCAACTCCGGCATGGCTACGGCTGGGAGTGGCGATGTCCTGACGGGGACTATCGCAGCTATGTATGGTCTGGGATTCGCCCCTGATGATGCAGTGAGGATGGGTGTGTTCATGCATGGGTTTTCCGGCGATGTGGCTGCTGTGGATAAGGGTGAAGATGGGATAACAGCACAGGATATACTGGACTATCTCCCGGAAGCGATGAAGCTGTACAGAGAGAATTTCGCCGAAATCACAGAGAATCTCTATGAAACCATCTTCACGGTATAATGGGGTCAACTCTATTTTTCTCTCGTCTCCTATCTCCTCTCCTGTTTGTCAAGCTGGAAAAATAGAGTTGACCCCAATTCTGTCTGTCAAGCTGGAAAAATAGAGTTGACCCCAATTCACAAAACCTGGGGGTGAGTGGAATGATGAAAGCAATGGTGCTGGAGAAAATCTCTCCGGTGGAAGAAAAACCCCTGAAGCTGGTGGATTCGCCGGTGCCTGTTCCTCTGCAAGGTCAAATCCTGGTCAGGGTCTCTGCCTGCGGAGTCTGCCACACCGACCTTGACGAAACTGAGGGACGGGTTGCTCCTTCCCGGTTTCCTATGATTCTGGGGCATCAGATTGTTGGTAGGGTGGAAGGCTTGGGGCTGGGGGCAGGCAAATTCGAAAGAGGCGATAGAGTGGGGATTGCCTGGATTAGTTGGGCCTGTGGCAAGTGTTCGTTTTGCCTTAAGGGCGAGGAAAATCTCTGTGAGGCGGCACAATGGACTGGGAAGGATGTTGACGGAGGCTATGCCGAATACACCGTAGTGTCAGAGGGTTTTGCCTATCCTATTCCTGCAAGGTTCAGTAATGTGGAAGCTGCACCGCTGCTATGTGCGGGGGTGATCGGGTCTCGTGCTCTAAGGCTGTCGGGGATGGAGGACGGCAAGGTGCTGGGACTTTATGGCTTTGGGGCCTCTGCCCATATTGTCATCCAGGTCGCCAAATATAAGTATCCCGACGGCAAGGTGTTTGTCTTCACCCGACCCCATCAGAAGGAGCACCAGGGTTTGGCCAGGAAATTGGGAGCCGACTGGATCGGGGCAACGGGCGATACGCCGCCGGAAAAGCTCAACTGCGCCATTGATTTCACTCCGGTGGGAGAGCCGGTGCGTGAGGCTCTGAGGAATCTGGAAAAGGGGGGGAGGGTAGTCGTAAATGCCATTCGCAAGACGACGCCTGTTCCGGAGTTAGAATACACCGAGCACCTCTGGTATGAAAAGGAGTTGAAAGCGTGGCGAATGTCACCAGAAAAGATGCTCAAGAATTTCTGCCCCTGGCTGCCGAAATTCCCATCGTCCCTGAAACCCAGGAATTCAAGTTGGAACAAGCTAACGAAGCCTTGATGCTGCTCAAGGAAGGCAAAATCCGCGGGGCCGG
>JBBIMO010000017.1:0-38604 GCA_037444365.1 Chloroflexota bacterium | reverse complement strand
GCATTTCGCCTCGGGCAAGAGCTTATCCGTGGGAAGGAGACACGAAAGTGAAGGCCGGGATTGAGAGCGGCTTGTCTAGTAGCGTTTAGGCTGGCGTGTGGACTTTACATTGCCCCGGTAGTCGGGAGCGGTGATGTTGAATACTAGGCTTATCCTGGGGTCCACCATTCGTGAACTGATTCGCGTCTCAATTTCATCCAGGGAAAGACATGTGGTGACCACCATGGGCAGCCGGGCGTTGTAACGGTAGTTTATTAACTGATAAAGCTTCTCTTGGGCCCAGGGTGTGGCTGCTTGTTCCCCGAAGTCATCGAGTATCAGCAGGGGAACTTCTTTGATCTTCTCTGAGAACTCGTCATAGGATATCTTGCTATCTGGGCTGAATGTAGAACGTAAATGGTCCAGAAGGTCAGGAACAACCACAAAGAAGACCGGTTTTCCTTGTGTAAGCCGATAGTTAGCGATGGCGGCTGCCAGATGGGTCTTACCGCAACCGTTGACGCCTTGAAATATCAGCCAGCCCTCAGGCGAGCGAGCGAAGTCCACTGCTAGGTTGTAAGCTTGGCGCAAGTTTTGCCGCTGCTCCGTGGGAAGTTCCAGTCGCTTGTGGTCGAAGTTATCAAAGGTCATATTTCGTAACAGAGCTAACTCCAAGCCACCTCTGGATTCCAGGGAAGACGCAGGTTCAATCGTCCATACCTGGCAGAATTCATTATCGGCAAGGTGGCCTCGTAAGCGCTCGTCCAGTCTTTCCAGCGGTACATCGGTGGTGATGACTGTGGATAGCCTGGTGTTGAAGCGATGCTGAAGGAGTTGCTCCAGCTTCTCTTTAGCCCAGGCGGTAGCTGTCCCCAGAGTGAGATCATCAAGCACCAACAGGGGCACATTCCTTACTTGCTCAAACAGCTCATCATAAGTGATATTGCTGGTGGGGCTGAAAGCGGAGCGGAGGTGGTCGAGAAGGTCGGCAGCACCGATGTAAAATACAGGCTCCCCTAGAGTAATACGGTGGTTGGCGATAGCACAAGCCAGGTGTGTTTTGCCAGAGCCGCTGGGACCTGAGAATACTATCCATCCCCGGGGATCATCAGCAAAGGCTTTGGCAGCGTGGCAAATCTGGGCAAATCGGTCCTGAGAGACAGTGCTCGCCGTCTTTCCTTTGGGAGACAGATTGTCAAAAGTAAGCTGCGACAGGGCACCAAGATTGCTGTATTTCTCGAGATATTCGGTTTTCTTCCGCCTCAGCTCGCCTTTGCTGCACCGGCAGGGCACGACACGACCAAAATCAGCTTTTCCTGAATCTAGTGCAGGATGAACGAAGCCCGCTCCCCTGCAAATGGGGCAGATTGCAACCTCACCCGAACCCTCTCCCGTCAGGGGGGAGGGAGGCTTATCTTTTGACGAGGTGTCCGTATTTGCCCTTGACGTATTTGTCTGGGCCACTCTTTTTAGTGTCTCTCTTATGATCTCCACTGTCCTTACCTTCGCTAGCCCATCTCTGCAGGATGCGGGCGATATACCTCCAGCTGCGTTTGTTCAGTGTAACTGCTTCCTTAAAGGCATCTTCAATCCATCGGGATGGATAAAGCCTCTCGGCCTCCTTCAGTTCCTCAGCAATCATGGGCGTTATCATGCCGATATTCTGCTCATAGAGGGTGAAGACATTGACAATTGGCGGCTCATGACTGTCAACTGGTAGAGAGTAAGCATCCTCCGGCACTCCGTTCACATTCGAGGTCGAGTGTAGGAGAATACCGTGTTGGACAGCCTCGTCCAAGGCTCGGCGAACTATTGCCTCGCTTAACTCAGGAGACATCCGAAGGCTTTCAGCTTTCAATTCCTCGTAGGTAACCTTGCACTCGGAGCGCTGCGTGCTCGGGTCTCGCCTTCGCAGTGCAAGCGAAGCAACATACAAAACCACCTTGAGTTCAGCCAGGTCTTGAATCCTGGGCACCGCCTGCGTGAAGAAAGATTCAGGCAGGGAGATAAGACCCCTTCCTGTTTGACAGCTCGATGCTTGGCGCTCCGTCATTTCCTACCTTCAACTAGCTTAGCTGAACTCTGTTCGATTGAATCAGTTTCCACGCAAGTCACAAGGCTTTCGTGGGGCAAGTTCAAGCAGCAGAAATCGCCTCAGCCTCAAAGTTATCGAATTTGACAAACTTGTTCAGGAAGCGCAACTTGATTTGTCCCGGAGGACCATTGCGGTGCTTGGCTATGATAATATCGGCAATGCCGCGGGGATAGGGTTCCCTTTCAATGTCATGAACCTTGCTCCAGTCTTCGGCGGTGAAATAGATGTCATCCCGATATATGAAAAGGACGACGTCGGCATCTTGCTCAATACTGCCACTTTCGCGGAGGTCAGCCAGCTCAGGCACATGAGAAGCTCGCCATTCCACCGCTCGGCTGAGCTGGGACACCGTCAGTACAGGGACATTTAGCTCCCTGGCCAGGATTTTTAAGGCTCGGGTTATCTTGCTGATTTCCTGGACTCGCGTTTCGCTCTTGCCTTCGCCTTGTATCAGTTGCAGATAATCAATGATAATCAGGTCAATCTTGCGTTCGAAGTGCAGGCGCCGCACCTTGCTTCTTATGTCCAGAACGCGAAGTTGGGGTGTGTCATCAATATAAATCGGTGCCTCAGATAGGATTCCACTGGCTTCCATAATCTTCATTTCATCCTGCTCAGCGAAGCGGCCAAGACGGACTTTTCGGGAGTCCACCCCGGATTCACTGGATAGAAGCCTCTGCACCACCGCTTCTCGGGACATCTCTAAGCTACATAAGGCAACGCAGGCCTTCTGGTTGACACCGGCGTTCCTGGCAATGTTCAAGGCCAGGCTGGTCTTACCTAGGCTAGGCCTGGCACCCAGGACAATCAAGTCAGACCTCTGCAATCCTCCCAGGAAGCCGTCCAGGGCGGTGAACCCCGTCAAAACATAAGGTATCTCTCCTTCTCTTGGTGCTGTGGCTGGTCCGCCTTTGTCGAAATATTGCCCCAAGGCGTCCCGCAGAGGGACGAAATCACGTAGTTCGCGCTTCAGCCGTACCTGAAACAGGATATCCTCTGCCTTATTGAGGCTGGCCTCAACCTCTGGGCTGGCCTCGTAGCCCAGGGTTTCGATCTGCTTAGCGGCGGCGATTAGCCGCCGCATCATTGCTGCATTGGATACTATTTGAGCGTAGTATTCAACGTGGAGGGATGTGGGCACATTGCTTATTAGATGGCTTAGGAAGGCAGCCCCCCCAGTTTGCTCCAGCTTGTCCTGGCGCATTAGCTCATGGGCCACTGTAATCTGGTTTATGGCTTCATTGCGTTGGTAAAGAGAGAAGCAGGCCTGATAAATGGCTCGATTTGTTTCTGAGAAAAAATCCTCCGTCTTGAGAGAGGCAGCAATCTTTAGTATGGCGTCAGGGTCAATGAGCAGAGACCCGATTACTGCCTCTTCAGCTTCAATATCGTGAGGTGGTAGTTTTTCTTCGGTCACGCCTGCTCTTTCTCCTTCTCCTCCACTTTCTCTCCTGGTTTTCCTTTCGTCTTCCTTTTCTCTTTCGTCTGCTTCTTCTCTGCTTTTTCCTCTGGTTTCTTCTCTTCTTTCTTCTCCTTCTCCTCTGCCACTTCTTCCTCGATGACCACCGTAACTCTCGGCTTAATGTCGCCGGCCAACTTGATGGCTATCTCGTAACTGCCCGTCTGGCGGAAGGGCTTTTCTATATCTATTTGCTTCTTATCAATGGCGGAACCTACGGAGCGACTTAGTTCCTCAGCTACATCGGCTGCGGTAATGGAACCGAACAACCGCTCTCCGGCTCCCATGCGAGCTTTGAAGCGGATTTCTCTTCCCTCAACGTGCTGAGCCAGTTCGACCAATTTCTGCCGGTCAATGCTTTCCCCACGCTTCTCCCTCTCCAGCCGGGATTCGACTTGTTTGATAACTGCGGCGGTAGCTACCAAAGCCAGACCCCGAGGCAGCAGGAAATTCTTGGCATAACCCTTGCTGACCTCCTTCATCTCTCCAGCTTTCCCCTTTCCGGATACGTCTTTTAGCAAAACAACTTTCATAAAGTCCCTCCCGCACTCAGAGCGCTAAGTGCTTCGTCAAAATGATAGGAATCTTGCTGCCGACATGGCAGCAGTAGCGCCGTCTCCCGCGGCAGTTATGACTTGCCTGGCTGAATTATGGCGTACATCTCCAGCAGCAAATAACCCCGGAGTCGTTGTCTCCATGAGTTCATTGGTGATTATGTATCCCTCTTCGTCTAGCGGCAACAATCCACGCCACTGGGCAGTATTGGGCTGTGAGCCTATAGCCAGAAAAACGCCCGCCAGATCTAACGTTGATATTCTAGCATCTTTGGTGTTTTTTAGCATGAGCTGCCTGACTATCCCCTCGCCTGCGATCCGGGTTACTACGGCATCCCATACAAACTGTATCTTGGGCTGGGCCATAGCTTTTTCCTGAAGGATCCTGCTAGCGCGAAGCTGGCTGCGACGGTGGATGACCTTGATCGAGGATGCAAACCTGCTCAGGTAGAGAGCGTCCGTTATGGCGGTATCACCGCCACCTATCACAGCCACTGCTTTGCCCTTGAACAAAGGGCCATCGCAGGTAGCACAATAGGAAACGCCCTTGCCCGTAAATTGGTCTTCCCCGGGCACGCCTAGTTTGCGAGGCTGTGAGCCAGAGGCGATGATAATAGCCTCAGCTATGAAGGTGCCCTCGCCGGTGCTAATCAGATTGTGTCTCAGTCCGGGCACCACTTTGGTAACCTCGGCAGGCAAGGTCTCCAAGCCAAAGCTTGTGGCTTGCTCATGGATGAGTTGTCCTAACTCAATACCTGAAATACCCTTGGGAAACCCGGGGTAATTCTCCACCCGCTCGGCGTTGGTGATTTGCCCGCCCATTATTCCTTTTTCGATAAGCAGGCTATGAAATCTTGAGCGGGCGCAATACAGCCCGGCGGTGAGTCCGGCCGGTCCACCACCAATGATGGCCACTTGATAGGTTTTGCCTGTGGGCTGGAACTTCATAACCTAGCCACGCCCTCCTACGAATCATGGAGTCCCTCACCTTGTCAGAACATCGCTTTTCGCATAGGCTCGAGCAAACTCAGACGGCTTGGGACAGACCTGCGCTAATTATACCATCGGTTTTTTCTTTGGACAGGGAATTCCCGCACTAGCCGCGACGAAATTCCTGTTTGATGTTGTCAAGCATCCCTGGCTGCAAGATATCGGCCACAGTCGTAGCCATTGCCTTGGCTGCATCCACCAGGCCATTGTGCCCTTCTTCAGAGGCGGCAGCGGCGGCAAACTCCGGTGTGTGTATCACGACGTGGGGTGGGGCGATGGCTATTGTGGCATGTATGCTGGGCACCACCTGGCTAACATTTCCCATATCGGTACTGCCGAACCCCACGCGAGGGTCGAAGGCTTCTACTTCGCGCCCCACGGATTCCAGGTTCTGCGCGAACAGCGCGGCTAAAGTCATATTGTTCTTCATCGGCGCGTAACTTCTATCTCTCCACTTGTATTCCAATCTTGCCCCGCTAGCTATGGATGCGCCTGTGAAACAGTTCAGAACCCTATCCTTCAATTCAGTGAGATAATCGTGGTCGAGAGCACGTACTAGAAAGACAGCAGCGCTGTGAGCAGGTACTATGTTAGGTGCGTCGCCCCCGTCGGTGATTATGCCATGAATGCGGGCGTCGCCCCTTATGTGCTGGCGCAGCGAGTTTATTGATGTGAAAGCTAGTATCATGGCGTCAAGTGCGTTGATGCCTTTGTGAGGCTGGCTGGCAGCGTGTGCCGGCCTCCCGAAGAATTCCACTTCTAGAGTGCTGCAGGCTAACGCCTCCTGGATTGACATGGTTCTTGTATCGGGATGAACGATCATAGCCACGTCTATTTCCGTGAAAGCTCCTGCTTTCACCATGTCTATCTTGCCTCCTAAGCCCTCCTCTCCAGGAGTGCCCATAGCTATGATGCTGCCTCCTAGTTGGTCAATGATAAGCTTAGCAGCAACAGCAGCTCCAACTGCGGAAACACCTATGACATTATGCCCACAGCCATGTCCTATCTTGGGCAAAGCATCATATTCAGCAAGCAGGGCAATTCTGGGTTTCCCCTGGCCGTATGTCCCCCGAAAGGCTGTGACCAGGCCGGCAATGCCTCGTTCCACACGAAATCCGTTGTTCTCAAGATGACTGGTAAGCCAAGTCGAGGCCTTCTCTTCCTTGAATCCCAACTCGGGATTATGATGAATTTTCAGGCTCAACCGGACCAGTTGCTGCCTCTGCGATTCGACGCTATCTTTTGCTTTTTGCTTCAGTTTCTCTATGTCCATGCTTGTCCACTCCTACAGTCATGCTGACCCCGAGCCTTTCGCCTGCTCTCGTCCCGGGCGAAGCGAGGAATCGGCGCCTCTTTAAGGTGATACGATAGGCGTTTTACACTCCCAAAACTTGAACCACCGATGATTAGTTATTATACTTGGTGTTTGGTCCGAAATTCTAGGTTATGATAGACGGGAACAGATCCTGTGAACGCTTTGATAGATGTAACCCAGTTACTGAAGGAGCCCGTCGGCTCCAGCCAAATTCACGACATAAGTGAAAGAATCAGTGAAGAAGTTGAATGTCTTGTCAGGGGAAGGGCGAAGGTAATTCATACCAGCCGGGGGGTTCTGGTTCAGTGTGAATTGAGTGCTGAGGTAGGACTCACATGCAGTCGCTGCCTTGATGCATTCGTGTGCCCGATAGGTTTTGTGGCGGAGGAGGAATTTCTTGCGATATCGGACCTATCCCGTGATTTGGCACTTTTTTCACCAGGACAGTCGGAAGAGTTCACTATCGATGACAGGAACATACTTGACCTGAGCGAGTTAATACGGCAATATGTATTGTTAAACTTGCCCATGAAGCCCCTATGTCGTTTTGACTGCCAGGGAATGAAGGAGGACAATTCAAATGCCACCACTACCTAAGAAGAAGACGTCGAAATCGCGCCAGGGGAAGAGGCGCAGCCATCTGGGATTGACCCCGCCGGCCTTGGATGTATGTTCGCATTGCCACAGTCCTAAGCCACCTCACCGTGTTTGCCCTACCTGTGGCTGGTACAATGATAGAGAAGTAATCGAAATCAAGCCCGCCAAGAAATAGTCCGTATGGCTGAGTTATCCAGGGTAGCTTACGTTTTTCCGGGACAGGGCTCACAGAGCGCCGGTATGGGATTGGACCTGTACAACAGCTATCCTTCAGCCAAGGAAGTCTTCGACGAAGCTGATGCATCTTTAGGATTTCCCCTCTCGCGTTTATGCTTTGAAGGCCCGGAAGAGGAACTGACAAAGACGCACAACGTCCAGCCAGCGATTCTTGTTGTCAGCATTGCCTGTCTTAGAGCGCTGCAAGAAGTCAACCGCGGCACCCTGCCGTCCCCTGCTTTTGTGGCTGGACATAGTCTGGGGGAATACACTGCATTTGTGGCTGCTGGTGCGCTGTACTTGGCTGATGCTGTTTTGCTGGTCAGGGAAAGGGGGAGATTGATGTATGAAGCTGGGCTCAAAAACCCTGGGAGTATGCTAGCTGTGATAGGACTTGATGAAGAAGCGGTCAAGGATGTATGTCTTCAAAGTGGCACAGAGATCTCCAATATAAACTGCCCAGGGCAGATTGTGGTAAGCGGTTCCGTCCAGTCTCTGGCTGAAGCTAGTAGGTTAGCCAAGACAAGGGGTGCTCGTATGCTTATTCCTTTGAAAGTTAGCGGGGCTTTTCACTCTGCCTTGATGGAGCCTGTTATATCTGAGTTCAGCAAGATCGTCTCTAATGTTCGGTTGCGATCACCGATCATTCCCGTGATATCCAATGTGACCGCCCGGCCACTAGGCGACATTGATTCAATAAAACAGGAAATGGTGACGCAGCTTCGCAATTGCATCCAATGGCAGAAGTCAGTGGAATTCATGATACACAATGGAGTCACCGTTTTATATGAGATAGGTCCCGGCAGAGTGCTAAGCGGGCTTGTTAGGCGAATCAGCTCAGAAGTTTCAACCTTCAACATATCCGGAATCGAGGATATAGCACAGCTCGTGCACAAGTAGGATACAAATGACCGGTACCTCATCGGAAGCTTTTCCCCCTTTCCTTTGAAGGTGAAGGAGCTTTCCGGGGTGTGAGTAATGGCTGGTAGACGACGAAAGGCACGAATCGCTGCTCTCCAGGTGCTTTACGAGCTTGATTGCACGAAGCATAGATTAGAGAAAACCTCGGCTCGCTTAAGAGTTGAGGAAACGCTGGCTCAGGAGGCACTTAGCTTCAGCGAGGAACTTGTGAAGGGGGTGCTGCAGCACAAATCTGAGCTTGACGGTCTCATCAAGAGATTTGCCTCAGCCTTTCCTATAGAACAGATGTCTATCATTGACAGAAACATTCTGCGCCTGGCCATTTTCGAAATTCTGTTCGGCGACAAAACTCCCACCAAGGTGGCTATAAATGAGGCTGTTGAGCTGGCCAAGGCTTTTGGCAGTGAGTCTTCTTCACGTCTAGTAAACGGAGTGCTTGGAGTGGTAGCGAGCGAACGAGACAAGGGACAATAAGGATGACAGAAGAACTGAAGAAGGGTAGCATCCCGGGCACTCCGAAGCAGTTTGCCGTCTATGCAGCCATTGTCATAGCCGTCGCTTTCCTGTGTCATTGGTGGCTGAAAGATATGCACCAGACATTGGCAGCTACCGTTTGTGTAGCTTTGGTTGTTGGGACTTTGATGTTCTGGAGATTCAGAGTGGCCTTAGCTTTCATAGCCATAGTGATTCTGCTTGTTACGCGAACGATGGACTTAAGGCATGCTATTGAATTCATGAATTTGGACGTTATCGTTTTTCTGATAGGCATGGCAGTCATAGTGGCGCTTCTCCGAGACACCGGCTTCTTCCTTTGGTTGGGCACAAAGATGATCAAACTTGCGAGGTACGAGCCCAGGAGGATAATGATTGCTCTCTTGTTTCTTTCGGCGGTGATGGCTGCCTGTGTAGATGAAGTGACTTCTATACTTTTCATGACGGCACTGGTATTCGAGCTCTGCGAGCATTACAGGGTTGACCCTGTGAACTACGTCATATCGGTTGTGCTGGCCACAAATATCGGCAGCTCCTGGACCGTTCTGGGGAATCCCATCGGAATACTGCTGGCACTCAGAGCCGGATTGACCTTTGAAGACTTCATGCGGTGGTCTCTTCCGGTCAGTCTGGTTGGCCTTGCTTGCCTGATGGTGGTGGTTCTAGTGTGGCAACGTGGTGACCTCAGACTACTCAAGGCGAGGATTCAGGCCCAGCTGGACAGCGGCACCGCTGCTTTGGATGAATGGGCTGAGGTAAAAGACAGAGCGTTTCTCAAGGGGGGAATCGCGCTGTTTCTGGGCGTGGTGCTATTTCTGGCTTTGCACTATCGCCTGGAGCTGCTGTTTGGTCTGGAAAGGGATACGCTGCTTGTTGCCACTTCAATCACGGGGGCCGGAATTGCTATGGTCTGGAAAAGAGACAAGGCTGACGAGTATTTGGAGCGAGGTGTGTCGCGGGGGACATTAGTATTCTTTATGTTTCTCTTCTCTGTGGCGGGTTGCCTGGCCTATACTGGTGTTACCAGCAAGATTGCAGGTGTTGCCACGGGGCTGGTGGCCAGCCCGGCGTTACTCACCATGATCGTAGCGCTGGGGGCTGCTTTGGGCTCAGCGGCACTGGATAACGTGGTTCTAGTAGCCGCACTCATCCCGGTAGTGCAGGCTTTCGGGGTGATGGGAGTTAACAACTTCCCGCTTTGGTGGGCACTGCTTCAGGGCGCCTGCTACGGTGGCAACATTACCATGGTTGGCTCCACAGCCAATATCGTGGCTCTGGGTATGCTGGAAAAACGGACAGGTTATCGTATGACATTTCGTAAGTGGATTTTGATTGGCCTGGCGGGGGGCCTCCTGCCCCTGCTTGTTGCCCAGGTGCTGTTGCTTGTTCAGCTACCCTTGATGCCTTGAATTCAACCTTGCATCTGCGCCTCTTGATAGGGGATCATCAGCAATGGCAGGTTCTGTTGACACTTCTTTGAAAATGCTACACAATACTGTGCAACCTGTTTCCGATCACTTGGTGTGGAGTTCAGGAAAGGACTCGGAGATGCATCCTGCATGGAAGAAAGAACAAGCGCTAATGAGGCGGAAAAGACTACGGGTAGTGCTCCTGCGCTGGAAAGCGCTCGAAAGCGCTGGACAGACAGATTAGCTATAGATCTCATCAATCGGTTGCCGGGGAATCAACGATCCAGAGGTGTGCGGAGTCCTCATTTCTGGATAATCGTAGCCCTAATGGCAGTTCTGGCGGTTGTTTACTATGCAGGGCAGACTCCCCTAGCCCGTCTGGGAAGCTTTTTCACCGACGCTTTTCCCCACGATTTGCATCGGGCTTTATTTTTGATCCCCCTGGTCTACGCCGCTGTAGCCTTCAGACTACCGGGGGCCATCGTTACTTCGCTTGTTTTCCTGTGCATTGTGTTGCCACGTGCTTCTTACTCTCCGTATGCTGCTCCGCTGCTGAGGCCGTTAGTCTCCGTCCTGGTCTCGGCTCTTGTCGGTGTGCTAGCCGCCCTGTTGATGGACCGGATTGACGAAGAAAGAGCGATCATTCGGCGTCTAAGGGAAACCCGGGAACAACTAGTCCATGCTGAGAAACTTGCATCTCTGGGTCAGCTGTGTGCCTCCATCGCCCACGAAATCAATAATCCTCTGGCTGGAGTCCTTACGTACACCAAATTGCTGGCGAGGAAGATATCTGGCGACACTTTTGAGAAAGGAGCTGCTCTGGATCACCTCTCGAAGATGGAAGCAGAGGTGAGCCGTTGCTCGAGGATAATACGAAACCTTCTCGATTTTTCCCGGCAGACCGAGCCGATATTGAGGCTTGTGGACGTTAGTCAACTCATAGAGCAGGTGCTGACCATGGTGGGCCATCAGGCCGAGCTTCAGAAGGTTGATGTGGTAAGAGAGCTTAGCCCTTCGTTGCCCAGAGTCATGGCTGATCCTGACAAGCTTCAGCAAGTATTCACGAATCTCACGCTGAATGCTATCCAGGCGATGTCTGGCGGGGGCAAGCTGACGCTGCGTACGTCAGTAACCAATGACTGGGTCAGGATTGATGTTCAGGATACCGGTTGTGGTATTTCCAAAGAGAACTTGTCCAAGCTTTTCACCCCTTTCTTCACCACTAAGGAAAAAGGCAGCGGTGTAGGCTTGGGGTTAGCTGTAGTCCGCGGGATTATTGAACGCCACAAAGGAGAGATTAAGGTACAGAGTGAAGTGGGGAAAGGAACCACATTCAGTGTCTACCTGAGGGTCCGTGACGATGAAAAGAGTAGTTAGGAACACCAGCGGGTGGTGGGGTGGGAGTACGAGCTCTTTGCGCACTCTGGGCAATCAGGAATTGACGTTGCCAGTCAGCACAGTGGATTGACGAATCAGAGAGGATGTGCTGTAATTGCGACGGCAGATTCAGGCGTTGCAAGGGGAGTTAGTACACAGAGAATGAAGAGTCTGTGGACAAAGAAGCCCGATTGCTGCCTAGCGTAGTTGACGGCATTTGCCTGGGGCCGTGAGCATAACGGTAGTTTGAGTTTGTCCTGACCAATATGAAGGCGTGGTACAGGTAGGACATTAGGTGCGAGCATATAGACTTGAACGAAAGGAGCTAGATGGCTAAGAAGAGAATCCTGGTAGTAGATGATGCGGAACTGCTAAGAGAGGGACTCCGTGAATGGCTGATTGCTGATGGGTTTGATGTGGAGGCCGTAAGTACCGGCAAGGAAGCCATCGAGAAAGTCAGCAGTAGCAAGTTCGACGTAGCTATTCTCGATTTGAAACTGCCAGACATTGACGGGTTACAGCTTTATGAGTACATTAAAAAAATCGATCCGAAGATCGGCGGAATAATGATTACCGGCTATCCGTCGGTAGAGACAGAGGAGAAGGCAAGGAAGCTCGGGCTTGCCGATTTCCTGCCCAAACCATTTGATCTGGATAGTTTGGAGAAGGTAATTGACCATGTTATAGCTGAGGCAGATAGGAATCACAGTTGGGAGGCGTTGCAGTTAGTGTCGTTCAGATTGTGTGATCGCAGTTATCAATGTAAAGCCTGTCCGTTTTTCCAGAGTATTCAAGACAGGTTGCTGCAACAGATTTCAGTTGCCATGTCAGAGTCTGATGTTGCCAGGTATATGGAGTTGCCTGGCCACGAAAGGCTGTGTCGCTTTGCTGCAACGAAATTTACTCCTAGGAAATAGCAGAAGCGAGAACGCGGCTTGGCCATTATTGGATGGGTGTTAGAGAGGCGTTGCTGTCTAACCGTGAAGACAACTGCTTCTCAGATAGATAGTACCGGTTTCGATTCGTTCGGCCCCACGGCTGATCCACGTTTTGTATAGCTCGTCTACAAATCTCCATCAAAGTGATGTGGTTCTTTCGTCCAAGTGCCCAAAACGAGAAGTGACATAGTTGGCAGGATTCTGTGCTGCCTGATGTCCTCTTTTCAAGGCAGTTTTAGAGCAGCAGATCACTAACCTTCAGTTTTGCTTTTTCTGACGGAGTCTGTTATACTTCCCAGCCGTGCTCAATCTGCATTGCTGGAAAAAATAGGGTGGCTACGACGATTTTGTGCGGCCACCCTTTTTCATAGTCAATTCTGGATAGTTGAGGTAAGTATTAAGATGGAAGTGCTAAGTCCTTACAAAGAAGCTACAGACATCATACTTGAGGCCGGCGGCGAACCTCTCAAATTGTGTTATCAGTGCGGTCTTTGCACGGGTATCTGTCCCTGGAACGTGGTCCGGAGTTTCCTCGTTCGTCGCATTATGCATGAGGCTCAGCTTGGGGCAGTTGACTTTGGAAGTGAGGATGTATGGACCTGTGTTACCTGCCGGGCTTGTGTCCAACGTTGCCCCCGAGGCGTGGAGATAATAGATGTTATGAGGGCTATACGCCGAGCCGTAGCCAGCATGGGCATTGGCATTGTCCCTGATGCCCTGAGAATCTCGGCTAAGAACATTGCTGGCGTTGGTAACCCACTGGGTGAAGCGCCTGAGAAGCGAAATGACTGGGTCAAGGACCTTAAGGTCAAGGACTTTGCATCAGGCACCGGAATACTCTATTTCCCGTGCTGTGTCCCTTCGTACGATCCTGACGTCAAGACGGTGGCTCGATCTGTTGCCACGATCTTCAACAAGGTTAAGATTGACTATGGCATCATAAGTACTGAAGCAAAGTGCTGTGGTGAAGCAATTAGAAAAGCCGGACATGAAGATACGTATCAAAGTCTGGCCCAAAGCAATATTAATCTTTTTGCCCGTAGCGGTGTCAAAACTGTGGTAGTTTCTTCACCGCACTGCTACCACACTTTTAAGAAAGAGTATCCCGAGCTGGGTGGCAAATTCGAAGTAATTCATGTCACACAATGCCTGGCTTCACTCATCGAGGAAGGGAAATTGAAGCTCTCTAGGAGAATAGACAAAAAGGTAATCTATTCCGACCCTTGTTATTTGGGGAGACATAATGACATCTACGATGAGCCCAGGAGGATTCTGCAAAGCATTCCAGGCCTGCGATTGGTTGAGTTTCCCGATGCTCGTGAGAATGGTCTCTGTTGTGGTGGTGGCGGTGGCAGAATCTGGATGGATACCCCGAAAGGGGAAAGGTTCTCTGATATGAGGGTGGAACAAGCCGCGGCAAGAGGCGCTGACATAATCGCTCTGGCCTGCCCTTATTGTTTTCTCAACTACCGGGACAGTGTGCTCTCCATGGGCAAGGCAGAGACTATGCAGGTTAAGGATATCGCTGAACTTGTTGCTGAAGCAATATGATAGTGGAGTCGTGACATGAAAGAGATAAGGATTGGCGTTTACATCTGCCACTGTGGGTTGAACATCGCGGGCACGGTGAATGTGGAGGAAGTGGCCAAGTATGCCGAGACTCTACCTAATGTGGTGGTTGCTCGTCACTACAGGTATATGTGCTCTGATCCGGGACAGGATCTCATCAAAAGTGACATCAAGAAGCTGAGCATTAATCGTGTAGTGGTCGCCTCTTGCTCTCCGAGGATGCACGAGCTGACTTTCCGCAAGGCTGTTGAGGACGGTGGCTTGAATCCCTATCTATATGAGCATGCCAATATCAGAGAGCATTGCTCGTGGGTTCACGATGACAGAAAACTGGCTACCAATAAGGCAAAGGATCTGATTAGAGCAGCGGTAAGGCGGGTTTATCACCATGAGCCTCTGGTTATCAAAGAGGCGCCGCTTAATCCCAATGTACTTGTTGTGGGGGGTGGCATTGCAGGGATGCAGGCGGCACTGGATATTGCCAACGGGCAGAATAAGGTGTATCTGGTGGAAAGGGAACCCAGCATTGGCGGCCACATGATACAACTTGATAGAACGTTTCCTACTCTGGACTGTTCCGAATGTATTCTTACCCCTAAGATGTCGGACGTGGGGCACCATCCCTTCATAGAGCTTCTCTCTTTGAGCGAAGTAGAGGAGGTCTCGGGGTCTATAGGCAATTTCAAGGTAAAGGTAAGAAGGAAAGCACGTTATGTGAATGAGAGCAAGTGTGTCGGGTGTGGGATTTGCGAAGAGAAGTGTCCTCGCCGGACAGATAGCGAATTTGAAATGGGCCTGGCCAAGAGAGGGATGGCATATATTCCATTTGCTCAAGCAATTCCCCATATTGCCACTATTGACAAGAGAGAGGAGAGACCGTGCAAAGCGGCGTGCAGAGCAGCTTGCCCAATTCATATGAATGTTCTGGGCTATGTATCTCTGATTAAGGAGGGGAGATTCAAGGAAGCGTACGAGGTCATAAGAAGAACCAATCCGCTCCCTGCTATCTGTGGCAGAGTCTGCTACGCTCCTTGTCAGCAAGCCTGCAATCGAGGGCAGGTTGATGAATCCATAGCGATCAGGGAGCTAAAACGCTTTGCAGCCGACTATGAACGGAATGCCAGCAGAATCAAGGCTCGGCCCGTGGAAATAACCAAAGAGGAAAAGGTGGCTATCGTGGGCTCTGGTCCGGCTGGCCTGGCCTGCGCCTACGAACTAATCCGGCAGGGATACCCCGTTACAATATTCGAGGCTGCTCCTGAACCGGGAGGTCTGCTGCGTTATGGCATTCCTGAGTACCGATTGCCCAGGAAAGTGCTGAGCAGCGATATTAGCTACATGAAGGATATGGGGGTTGAAATCAAGACGAACACCACTGTCCGGAACCTCGATGAGATATTCAGACAAGGTTACAAAGCTATCTTTCTGGGCAACGGCGCTGGCAGCAGTCAGAAGATGGGAATTCCTGGCGAAGATAGCCATGGAGTCCTCTACGTGCTGGATTTCTTGAGGCAGGTCAATTCCGGAGTTGAGGTCAGGTTGGGCCCGAAGGTGGCAATCATCGGTGGTGGCAACGCTGCTGCTGATGCTGCTCGCGTTGCCCGACGTCTGGGTGTTGATGAGGTAACTGTTGTCTACCGTCGTACCCGTGCCGAGATGCCGGCTATCCCCAGCGAGGTTGAACAGATGGAGCAAGAGGGGGTCAAGATTCAGTTTCTGTCGGTACCGGTCGAAGTATTGTCCAGAGGCAATCGAGTGACTGGAATAAAATGTGCCCGCGTGGAGATGGGTGAGCCTGATGCTAGAGGACGCCGACGCATCAGGCTCGTCCAAGGTTCGGAATTCACCATAGATGCAGACAATGTGATCATGGCTATCGGGCAAAGCGTAGATAAGAGCATGCTCCCTGAGGGTCTGGTGTTTACTGATCTAGGTACACTCGATGTTGACCCCGTTACCCTGCAGACTAATGTTGATGGTGTATTTGCTGGAGGAGATGTGGTGTCTGGTCCATCCGATGTTATCCTTGCCATAGCCGAAGGTAAGAAGGCGGCTCGCTCCATAGATGCGTATCTCAGAGAAGAAGAGCTAAGCACCGGAGAAGGAGGGCAAGTCGAGAAACTGAGTGAAGAGGAAATTGCCAAACTCAAGGAGCAGTTTGGCTCGCGAAAGAGAGTTGAACACAGCAAACCCGACCTGGCAAAACGGGTCAGGGACTTCGAGGAGGTCGAGCAAGCTTACTCCATCGAGGAGGCTCAGCAGGAAGCAGAGCGCTGCCTAGCCTCGGCAATAGAAGGATGTTTTCAATGTGGTGAGTGTAAGGAGGCATGTGAGGCCGGTGCCATAAACTACGACCAGACCGATCAAATCGTTGAGCTAGAGGTGGGCGTAATCATAGTGGCAACGGGATATGATCAATTTGACCCTTCAGTGATACCGCAATACTGCTATAAGAAGTACGATAATGTGTTGACTGGTCTCGAATTTGAGAGAATAACGTGCGCTGCAGGACCGACTGAAGGGAAGATTCTGTTGAATGATGGTCGGGTGCCCCAAAGCGTAGCCATTGTGCACTGTGTTGGCAGTCGAGACCAGAACTACCATGAATATTGTTCCAGAGTGTGTTGTATGTATGGGCTCAAATATGCTCACTTGACAAAAGAAATCGCCAAAGCCGATGTATATGAGTTCTACATTGATATGCGCTGCTTTGGAGAAGGCTATGAGGAATTCTATAAGCGTCTTTCGGAGGAAGGAGTCAACTTCATACGAGGGAAGGTAGCTAAGATTACGGACGAAGCCTTGACCGATGAAGAAAAAGGCAAGTTGATTGTGATCAGTGAGGATACTCTGCTAGGTAAGATGGTGAGAGTCCCCGTGGATATGGTCATATTGTGTTCTGCTCTGGAAGCACGCTCCGACGCCGAGAATGTCGCCAGGATCTTCACGATTAATCGTCGGGCAGACGGTTTCTTCCTGGAGAGGCATGTCAAGCTTGACCCTGTAGCGACCCCAACAGACGGCGTTTTTATCGCTGGTTGTTGTGAGGGCCCGAGGGATATTCCTGATACTGTAGCACAAGCTGAGGCAACAGCAGCCAAAGCCTTGTCGTTGATAAGCAAAGGCACCGTAACGCTTGAAGCCGCTGTGTCCACTGTGGATGAAGCCATATGTCACGGATGCGGGCGCTGCGAGGAGGTTTGCACTTTTCATGCTCCGAAAGTCGCTGCTAGGAATGGAACTATGGTCTCCACTATAAATGAGACTCTTTGCAAAGGTTGTGGAGGCTGTGCTGTTGTCTGCCCCACAGGTGCGATATCGATCAAACACTTCACCCAGGATGAGATATTGGCTCAAGTTGCTGCCTTGACGGAGGGGTCTTGATGGCTGAATTCGAACCTCGAATCATCGCTTTTTGCTGCAATTGGTGCACTTACGCCGCTGCAGATTTGGCTGGAACTAGCCGTGTCCATTACCCGCCTAATGTCAAGATAGTGAGAGTGATGTGTAGCGGTATGGTAAATCCTATATATATATTGAAGGCTTTTGAGGGCGGCGTCGATGGGGTTCTCGTTGCCGGATGTCATCAGACTGATTGTCACTATATTGACGGCCCAGTGAAGTGTGATGACATGATCGACAGACTGAGAAAGGCGCTTCATGTGCTTGGTCTGGAGGACGAACGTGTAAGGCGTGAGATGGTGGCCGCCTCTGAAGGAGTGGTATTTGCTCGCATAATCAATGAGATGGTGGAGCAACTCAGGAAGTTGGGCCCTTCACCTTTCAAAGTAAGAATGGAGGCTCTGGCGTGAACCTAGAGGATATTATTCAACAAACCAAGACTTACTACTGCCTGGAATGTGGCAAATGTACAAGCATATGTCCCGTTGCTAGATACGATCCATCCTTTTCTCCACGACAGATGATTGAGAACGCTCTTCTGGGTTTTGGCGATCAGGTGCTATTCGATAAAGAGCTCTTTTCCTGTCTTACTTGCTATACTTGCCAGCAGAAATGTCCCAGTGATATTGATTTTCCCGTCTTTGTACAAAAAGCTAGAAGTTTGGCTCAGGACAATGGACAGCATGGAATTTGTGCTCACTCTGGACAACTGCAGTCGCTGGCGAGGCTTATGACAAGCCCTGCTATCAAGCAGAAGAGGCTGGAGTGGCTGTCCAAGGAGTATCGCGTTTCTGAAAACAGCGACGTTCTTCTCTGGGTAGGGTGTGCCCCGTATTTTGCACCCATCTTTGCGGATATCGAATTCAACGCTCTTGACATAACAAGGGCAACTCTCAGGGTCTTGAACTTACTGGGTATCGAGCCCAAGCTGCTTGCTAATGAGAAGTGCTGCGGCCATGATGCACTTTGGACTGGTGATATAGAGACATTCAGGAAGCTGGCTGAACACAATGCCACCCAAATCAAGGAGGCTCGTGTCAAGAAGATAGTCTTTTCCTGCTCTGAGGGGTACCGCACATTGAAACTGGACTACCCCAACTATGTTGATTTGGGTTGCGAAGTACAGCATATCTCTGAATTCCTGGCTGAGAGGATAGGGAAAAACGGAGTGAGATTTAAGGAAATCAGGAAGAAGGTTACCTATCAAGACCCTTGTCGGTTAGGGCGGCATTTGGGTGTGTACGAAGCCCCGCGGAAGGTGCTCAAATCGATTCCTGGTGTAGAGTTGGTTGAGATGAAGCATAGTGGATTAGAATCCATTTGTTGTGGCACCAGTGCTTTTACCAATTGCGACTCGTATTCCAACATGCTCAGGGCCGAAAGGTTATGTGAAGCGACCGAGACAGGGGCTGAGTTGCTCATAACCGCTTGTCCTAAATGCCAGACGCATTTCAGATGTGCCATGACGGATAAAGGAAAGGAGCATCGGTCAACTCCGAAGATTGAGATAATGGATCTGGCAAATCTGGTGGCAAATGCGATTGAGTAAGGAAGGTAGGCTTGTCAAGAAATGAGTAAGAGTGAGAACGGACGCAAAGCAGTACTAGTGATTGGTGGCGGGATAGCTGGGATTCAGGCTTCGCTTGATCTAGCCAATATGGGCTTCAAGGTATATTTGGTAGAGAAGTCGCCTAGCATCGGGGGACGTATGGCACAACTGGACAAGACCTTCCCTACGAATGATTGTGCCATGTGTATCCTTGCCCCCAAGATGATTGAGGCCAATTCCCATCACAATATAGAGCTCTTGACCTGTTCTGAAGTGGAAAAAGTCTCGGGGGAGATTGGGAAATTCAAGGTTAAGATAAGGAGAAAGGCGTCCTTTGTTGATTGGGAGAAGTGTACGGGATGTGGCCTCTGTGTGGAAGGATGTCCAGTGATCGTACCTAACGAATTTGACCAGGGCATCGGAAGCAGAAAGGCCATATATCTGTACTTTGCTCAGGCTGTTCCTAAGAAATGCGTGATAGATAAGAGAGAAGATCGCCCTTGCAAGGCAGCCTGCATGGACGCTTGTCCCGCTCACACCAATGTGCCCGGGTACATCAAGCTCATTGCCGAGGGGCAATACAAAGCTGCTTACAAGCTCATCAGAGAGACAAATCCCTTTCCTGCCAGTGTCGGGCGCGTGTGCTATGCTCCCTGCCAGGAAGCCTGTAATCGGGGGCAAATGGATGAGCCGCTGTGTATCCGCGACCTTAAGAGGGTTCCGGGAGACCAGTGGAACATCGAAGAACTGGAAGTCCCGGTAGTAGCCAAGACAGGTAAGAAGGTAGCAATTGTAGGCGCGGGTCCGGCAGGTCTTTCTGCTGCTAACGATCTCGCTCTGAAGGGTCACAGTGTAACCGTCTTTGAAGCTCTTCCTGAACCTGGTGGTATGCTTCGTGTCGGCATACCCGAGTATCGCCTTCCCAGGAAAGTGTTGGGTCAAGAGATAGGCTATATCCAGAAGCTTGGCGTGGAGATCAAGACTGGTGTCCGGGTCGGCAAAGATGTCGCTCCTGCAAAACTGAAGAAAGACTACGATGCCATCTTTGTGGGTATTGGAGCGCATGGTGGCATGAAATTAGGAGTGGAAGGAGAGGATATTTCAGGAGTGATGGAGGGGATAGAATTCCTCCGTGATGTGAGTCTGGGGAGGAAGGTAAATGTAGGAAAGAAAGTAGCGGTGATTGGTGGAGGCAACACAGCTATAGATTGTGCCCGCACGGCAAAGCGACTGGGGGCAAAAGAGGTGACCATCGTTTATCGTCGTTCACGCGCTGAGATGCCAGCCTCCAAGGAAGAGGTGACGGCGGCGGAACACGAGGGAATAAAGATTGAGCTTCTTACTACTCCGACTCGCTTCTTTGGTGAGAGTAAGAAACTTGTCAGGATGGAGTGTGTGCGAATGAAGCTTGGCGAACCGGACGCCAGCGGTCGTCCTCGTCCAATACCCGTCAAGGGTTCCGAATTCGCTATCGCAGTGGACACTGTGATTGCGGCATTGGGCCAAGTTTCGGAAACGGATTTTGTTAAGGAGTTGGGGGTTTCTCTTTCCAAGAGGGGCACAGTGGAAGTTGATGTCAAGACTGGAGCGACCAATGTTGAAGGAGTCTTTGCTGGGGGAGACGTGGTGACCGGACCTGCCTTCGTGATTGATGCTGTTGCAGAGGGGAAGAAAGCAGCGCGCTCCATCCACCAATACTTGATGGGGCAACCTATTGGGGATGAAGAACCAGGGAAAGAACCCGATAAGCTATCTGAGGAGGAAGTAGAAGAAGTCAAGGCGCGCGTTCCTGCCAGAAACAAAGTGGAGATGAGGGAAGAACCCGTTGATGAGAGGACAGAGGACTTCCGCGAGGTCGCTCTGGGATACTCTCCTGAGGAAGCAACGGAGGAGGCTATGCGCTGTCTAGCTGGCTGTATCGAGGGATGTATACAATGTCACGAGTGCGAGCGGCGATGCGAGCCGAAGGCAATAGTCTATGACATGAAAGATGAGACCATTACACTGGACGTCGGAGCAATAGTTGTCGCCTCCGGACTTGGCCTGTACGATGTTTCGTCTCTGACGGAATATGGCTATGGAAGAATCCAGAATGTGATTACAGCCATGGAATTTGAGAGGTTGACTGCTGCCTCCGGACCTACTATGGGAGTACTCAGGCGCGCTTCGGATGGCAGGATACCTGAGAACATAGCTTTTATCCAGTGTGTCGGCTCCCGTGACTTCAGGAACAAGAACTATTGCTCCAGCGTCTGTTGTATGCACGCTACCAAGGAGGCAATGCTGGCTTTCGAGCATCATCCGGGGACAAAATCCGCCATTTTCTACATGGATATGAGAGCCGTTGGCAAGAGGTTCCAGGAATACATTGCCAGGGCCAAGAAGGAATACAATGTGACTTATATCAGAGGGCGTCCTGGCCGGATTGAAGTTAACCCCGAAAATGGTAACCTTGTTATTTGGTATGAGGAAACGGTGAGTGGAGAAGTGAAGTGCTTTGAGACGGAACTGGTGGTGCTCGCCCAGGCCATGGTCCCTCAGATCACCAAGGAATTGGCGAGGATATTGGGTATAGAACTAGACGAAGACGGCTTTGTGAAGGTTCGAGACAAACTAGTACAACCGCTGGATACTACAAGGCCGGGCATTTTTGCCTGTGGTTATGTACATAGTCCTCGGGACATTCCAGATTCCGTAACTCAGGCTTCGGGGGCGGCCGGCAGAGCTGCTGAAGCTATAACAGGAGGCAAGTAAGGGCCATGGAAGACAAGAGTCTTTCTCATCCTCGTATTGGAGTTTTTGTTTGTCATTGTGGCATCAATATTGGAGCATATGTCAAAGTGCCAGACGTTGTGGAATATGCCAAACAGCTACCGAATGTGGTGCATGCTGAACGCAATTTGTTCACCTGTTCTGAGGAAGGGATTTCGGCAATCAAGAAAGGGATAAAGGAACACAATTTAAACCGAGTCGTGGTAGCTTCCTGTACTCCCAGGACCCATGAACCCCTTTTCCGGGCTGCTTGCGAAGAAGCGGGCTTGAACAAATACCTTTTTGAGTTTGTGAACATAAGAGACCAATGCTCTTGGGTGCATATGCGTGAGCCTGAAAAGGCTACGGAGAAAGCAAGTGATCTGATAAGGATGGGAGTGGCCAAAGCCAGGTTGCTGCAACCACTCGAAGAGATTGAAATGAAAGTGGCTCCTGCAGCATTGGTGATTGGTGGAGGAGTTGTGGGAATGGAGGCAGCCCTAAACTTAGCCAATCAAGGGTTTGATGTTCATTTGGTGGAGAAAGAATCAGAGCTCGGAGGACTTCTGCGCAGCGTAAATAAGCTCTTTCCCGCCAATCAGGAGGCAGTCAAACTAGTCAAACCACTTGCTGAGAAGGTCAAGAAACATCTCAAGATCAAAACTCATCTCTCGTCCAAGGTGAAACAAGTGACCGGCTTCATAGGTAGCTTCAACGTGACTCTGGATGGCAAAGGGAAGGACAACGAGTTCACTGTGGGTACAATTGTGGTAGCTGTCGGAGCTGAACCGCTAAGACCTACGGGTCAATATAGTTATGGAAAGATGCCCAATGTGATTACTCAGCTGGAGCTAGAGGAGCGAATGAAGAAGGGGGAAGCCGCGGGTCAGAATGTTGTTATGATCAATTGTGTGGGAGCGAGGATTCCTGAGAGGACCTATTGCAGCAGAATCTGCTGCATGACGGCGATTAAGAATGCCTTTCTCATTAAGGAGTCGAATCCGAAGGCAAAGGTCTGGATACTACACAGAGACCTTATGACTTATGGAGTGGACTTTGAAAACTATTATCGGAAAGCCATGGAGCTAGGAGTCAGATTCATTAGATATAGTCTGGAGAGGCTTCCCGAAGTCATTGGAAACGGGAAGGTTGAAAAGGTAAGAGTGTACCACGAACTATTGAGAAGGGAAATAGAGCTTGCCTGTGACACGCTTGTTTTGACCACCCCTCTTGTGCCCGCCGCGGATAACCAGGATATCTCCAAGGTGCTTAAAGTCTCTTTAGATGAGTTTGGCTTCCTCTTGGAAGCGCACTTGAAACTGCGCCCTGTAGAGTTTGCCATGGACGGAATCTATATCTGTGGCTCAGCGCGCTGGCCTACAGACGTGACTGAGGGAATCTCTCAAGCGTATGCTGCTGCTTCGAAGGCAGCCGGTCCCCTGAGAATGGGTTTCGTCAAGGCTGAGGCGATAAATGCCTTTGTCAATGAGGATGAGTGCTCAGGATGTGGAGTTTGTGAAGTCTTATGCCCATATCAGGCTATCGAGATTCAGTCCAGAGGCGAAAAGAGGGTGTCGCATATCAATGAAGCAGTTTGCAAGGGTTGCGGTACCTGTGGTGCTGCCTGCCCCTCAGGAGCCATATCCATGCACCACTTCACTGATGAGCAGATTCTAGCTCAAGTAGAAGCTTTGTTTAGTTAGGAATTTACAGCGACTGATACCTATTGCCGAGACCCCGAAGCCTCTTTCCCTGGCAACAGGAAATCAGAGGAAGGGAGAAAGGCTGCCGAACTTACCTTTATGCTGATCCCCTCTTATCGAGGAAAGAGACTTCTACGAGAATGGTATTAGATTGTGGGGAGTCCTGCAGCTAGAAGGTGACTGTACTCATGGAGAATGAGAAAAGGGTTGGGGTTTACATTTGTCACTGTGGGCTGAACATTGCGGGCATGGTTGATGTTGAGGAAGTAGCCAAATACGCTGCCAGCTTGCCTCATGTAGTGATTGCCCGCGACTATCGGTACATTTGCTCAGACCCCGGGCAGGAGCTCATCAGGAATGACATCAGAGAGCTGAGGCTTAATCGAGTCGTCGTTGCCTCTTGTTCGCCACGGATGCATGAACACACTTTCCGCAAAGCCTGCCGGGCTGCTGGTTTGAACCCTTATCTATATGAGCATGTCAACATCAGAGAACACTGTTCCTGGGTTCATGCGGACAAGCGGCAGGCCACCGAGAAAGCCAAGGACCTGGTTCGGGCTGCTGTGCAACGTGTTTTCCACCACGAACCTCTGGAAATCAAAGAGATACCAGTCAACCCTAACGCCCTGGTTGTGGGGGGTGGAATTGCCGGGATAGAGGCAGCCTTGAAGATAGCTAACAGCGGGCGAAGGGTTTACTTGGTGGAAAAGGAACCGTCAATCGGTGGGCATATGATTCAATTGGACACTACTTTTCCGACCCTTGATTGCTCCGAATGTATTATGACTCCGAAGATGAGTGATGTAGGACATCACCCCAACATTGAGCTTCTGGCTTATAGCGAAGTGGAGGAAGTATCGGGGTCTGTGGGCAATTTCAAGGTGAAGGTGAGGAAAAAGGCGAGATATGTGGACGAGAGCAAATGCATTGGCTGTGGAGTCTGTGAGCAGAAGTGCCCGTGGAAGGTACCGAGCGAGTTTGAAGTGGGTCTAGTGCAAAGGAAGGCTGTGTATATTCCTTTTGCTCAGGCCATTCCCAATATTGCCACAGTAGACAAGGACCACTGCGTGTATATCCAGTCTGGTGGGAAAAAGTGTGGTGCCTGTATCAAAGTCTGTGAGGCCGGAGCTATGAATTTTGGTCAGACGGATCAGACAGTTGAGATACAGGTGGGGGTAATCATCCTGGCTACCGGATATGACGTTTTCGACCCGGGCCAGATACCACAATATGGTTACGGGAAATATGATAACGTCATCACCGCTCTGGAGTTTGAAAGGATGACCTGTGCTGCAGGGCCTACGTCTGGGAGAATCCAGCTCAAAGATGGGCGCACACCCCAGAGCGTGGCTATCATTCATTGCGTTGGCAGCCGGGACAAGAACTACCGCGAATATTGCTCCAAGATTTGCTGCATGTATGCACTGAAACATGCCCATCATCTCAGGGATAAGGTCAATGCCAATGTATATCAAATGTACATTGACATGCGCTGTACAGGTGACGCTTATGAGGAATTCTACAAACGTGTTAGTGAGGAAGGTGTCGTTTTCATCAAGGGCAAGGTAGCTGAAGTGACTGATAGAGCAAACACCGAAGAGGAGAAAGGAAGACTGGTTGTGGTAGCCGAGGATACCCTGTTAGGAAAGCTAGTCCGAATTCCTGTGGACATGGTTATTCTTTGTCCCGCCATGGTACCTCGGGCTGATGCCACGGAAATTGCCAGGAGATTCTCCATAACTCAGAAGGCGTCGGGTTTCTTTTTGGAACGTCACGCTAAGCTTGAGCCTCAAGTTTCAGCCATGGATGGTGTATTTCTCGCTGGCTGTTGTCAATTTCCTAAGGACATCCCTGATTCTGTGTCTCATGGCAGAGCGGCGGCCGCGGCGGCACTGGAGCTAATAGACAGAGGCATTGTTGCCGCCGAAGCCGCTATCGCTTGTGTGGATGAGACTCTATGTCATGGCTGCGGGATATGTGAAGAGGCTTGCCAATTCCAGGCTCCCAAGGTGATTGTTAAGGATGGGAAGACGATATCTACAGTGAATGAGGCACTGTGCAAGGGGTGTGGTGTCTGTGCTGTTGCTTGTCCCAGTGGAGCTATGTCAATCAAGCATTTCAACCGCGATGAAATATCCAGCATGATAAAGGAACTTGCCGCAGTGGGAGACAATGGCTGAATTTGAACCGCGCATTATTGTTTTTGCCTGCAACTGGTGTACATATGCAGCAGCAGATACAGCGGGCACAAGCCGCATCCAGTACCCCCCCAATGTGAGAATCATAAGGGTTATGTGTAGCGGCATGGTGGCTCCGGAGCACATTTCGTTAGCACTTGAGTGTGGAGCTGATGGGGTCCTGGTCGCCGGCTGTCATCCGGGCGACTGTCACTACATCTCGGGCAACCTGAAAGCGGAGGAAAGGTTCAAGATGGTCAGCGAGGTTGCCGCTATGCTTGGTATCGAGCAGGAGAGGGTAAGGCTCAAGTGGATCTCCGCATCTGAGGGACCGATATTTGCCCAGACTATTAAGGATATGGTGCAGGATCTCAAAGGACTAGGTCCCTCACCCTTCCGAGGTTCTCAGAAGACTGGTTGGGAGAGAGCCGCCTTAACTCTGGAGGACACCCTTCGAGATACGAAGGCATACTATTGTCTGGAATGCAGCAAGTGCACCAGCATATGTCCTGTGACCAAGTATGACCCGTCATATTCACCGCGGACCGTGATTGAAAACGCTGTGTTAGGGCTAGGAGACGAGAGTACGCGTGATAAGAAGCTGTTTTCCTGTCTTGGGTGCTACGCCTGTTCCCTGAGGTGTCCCAGCGACGTTGATTATCCTGGTTTCATGAGAAAGCTAAGGTCGCTGGCTTCTGAGATTGGCGAATGCGGTTGTCCAGCGCATGGTGGTTTTTTGCACTCTGTTGCACGGCTCATGTCAAGGTCGCCTTGCAAGCAAAGAAGATTGGACTGGTTGACCAAGGAGTACCAGACATCCGACCACAGCGGTATTTTGTATTTTGTTGGTTGTAACCCTTATTTTGAACCTATTTTTGGGTATCTGGAGACGAAGGCTCTCGATATTGTTAGGGCAAATCTGAAGATACTGAACCGTTTGGGAGTAAAGCCTACGTTGCTTCCCGACGAGAAGTGTTGTGGCCATGATGCGCTGTGGACTGGCGATGTGGAGACCTTTCGAAGACTGGCCGAGCATAACGCGAAGGTGATCAAGGAAGCCGGGATAAAGAAGACCATATTCTCATGTCCGGAGGGCTATCGGACATTCAAGATTGACTATCCTGAGCAGGGGTTCGCACTGGGCTGTGAACTGCAGCATATCTCTGAATTCCTAGCTGAGAAGGTAGAGAAGAAGGAATTGAGATTTAAGGAAATCAGGAGAAAAGTGACTTATCAAGACCCCTGCCGACTGGGAAGGCACCTGGGTGTTTATGATGCCCCCAGAAAGGTGTTGGAGGCAATTCCTGGGATAGAGCTAGTCGAGATGGAAAGGAACAGGGAATATGCTCTCTGCTGTGGAACAAGTGCTTTCACCAACTGCGACATATATTCCCATGAGATGAGGGTCGAGCGGTTGCTGGAAGCAAAAGCTACCGGTGCAGAGATACTGGTGACCTCTTGCCCGAAGTGCCAAATTCATTTCAAATGTGCCATGAATAATAAGGGCGAGGAAAAGGGCCCTGACATAAACATTGAAGTGATGGATCTGGCGATGCTTGTGGCGACTGCTTTGGAGTGAGCGCGGTTTGGAAGGTCAGGTTCAAAAGCGATGTTCTGGAGGCTGGTATGTATGAGATATTGAAACGGGAGGTTCTTGTTCCGAACACAGTGTATCTAAAAGTAGAAGCCCCGGAGATTGCCCGCAAAGCTGAACCAGGCCAATTTGTCATATTGCGAGTGGATGAAGTTGGAGAGAGATTTCCGTTGTCGCTAAGCGGTTGGGACAGGAGTGAAGGGACACTTGAGATTCTCTTCCTCATCATGGGAAGAAGCACCATCAAGCTCTCTTCCCTGAAAGAAGGGGACTGCATTATGGACGTAGTGGGGCCCTTGGGCAGGCCTACGGAAATCGAGTCTTATGGCAGCACCCTGTGTGCCTGTAGCACTTTTGGCGTCGGCCCTGCGATGATCCTGGCGAAGGCTCTAAAGCAGAAAGGCAACAAGGTAGTCTCGGTAATGGAGGCACAAGACGAGGCCTATCTATTCTGGGAGGATAGATTAAAGAGTGTGAGTGACGAAACGCATATCGTCTTGGGAGACGGGAGCTGTGGGAAACACAGACAAGCGAGCCAGTTCGTCAAGGAATACCTGGAATTGGGAAACAAGCTCGATAGGGTATTCGTATTTGGGCGTGTGTTTACGATGATGGAATGTTCCCAGGCGACAAAGCCGTTTGGGGTCAAGACCGTTGTTGGCTTGACTCCAATAATGGTCGATGGCACAGGCATGTGCGGTTGCTGCCGAGTCTCTGTGGGAGGCAAAACGAAATTCACTTGCGTTGACGGTCCCGAATTCGATGGCCACTTGGTGGACTGGGAACTGCTCATAAAGCGGAAACGAGCTTACCTGAAAGAGGAGGCTCAGGCATTTGGCTTGTGGCAACTTGATAACCTTCATCGGATTACAGAATTGTCTCAATTGCCTGAGCGAGTCTCTGTAGTGCACAAAAATGGCTGAAAGATCAAAACTGAATCTGAACCGAGTACCAATACCCAAGCAGGCTCCGGACGTAAGGAAGCGGAATTTCAACGAAGTAGCTCTGGGATATACTGACGAGCAAGCTTCGGAGGAAGCCCGCCGGTGTATTGCATGCAAGAAGGCTGGTTGCAAGGACGGTTGCCCGGTGAACATAGATATTCCCGAATTCATAAAGGCAATACAAGATGGTAACATGCCTGAAGCAGTAAGAATTCTCAAAGACAAAAACAGCCTCCCTGGCATTTGCGGTCGTGTTTGCCCACAGGAAACGCAATGCGAGATGACCTGTAATCTGGCCAAGAGAGGCGGACCGATTGCTATTGGTAGACTTGAGCGACATGTGGCTGATTGGGAAAGAGCTCACCCAGAAGTCACGGAACAGCAGAAAGGACAAATAGACCTCAATGGTAGGAAAGTGGCTGTAGTTGGTTCCGGGCCAGCAGGGCTAACCTGTGCCGCTGATTTGGCGAAGCTTGGATACAGAGTCACTGTTTTTGAGGCACTGCACGTGACTGGAGGGGTACTGATGTATGGCATCCCCGAGTTCAGGTTACCTAAGGCAATCGTTCAAAGTGAGGTCGATTATGTGAAGTCACTGGGTGTGGAAATCAGGCTCAACCATGTTATCGGCAAGATAGCTTCCGTAGACGAGCTTCTGAAAAACGGCTTTGATGCCGTCTTCCTGGCTCCCGGGGCGGGGGCGCCGATGTTTCTGGACATACCCGGGGAGAACCTGAGTGGCATCTACTCTGCCAACGAATTCCTTACCAGGACAAACCTGATGAAAGCATATCGTTTTCCAGAGTATGACACTCCAATACAGGTGGGGAGGCGGGTGGCAGTATTTGGCGCCGGAAATGTAGCTATGGACGCCTCCAGATGTGCTTTGAGGCTTGGGGCGGAGGAAGTGTACATTATCTATCGTCGTTCCAAGGCAGAGATGCCTGCCAGACTCGAAGAGAGAGAAAATGCCGAAGAGGAGGGAATCATTTTCAAGCTTCTGACTAATCCCAGTAGGTTCCTTGGCGATGTGCGAGGTAGAGTCAAGGCGGTGGAGTTACATGAAATGGAACTAGGTGAGCCCGATGCAAGTGGCCGGCCACGGCCCATTCGAAAGCCGGGCTCTGAGTTCGTGATGGAGATAGATACGGCCATCCCTGCTCTGGGCACAAGGCCTAATCCGATTATTCCCTCGACAACCAAAGGGCTTGAACTCACCAAGTGGGGCACCGTGTTGACTGATGAGGTTACAGGGAGGACGAGCAAGCAGAGAGTCTGGTGTGGAGGAGATATGGCTACTGGGGCAGCCACGGTCATTAGTGCCATGGGGGCAGCCCGGCGGGCAGCTACAGATATCGATGCTTGCCTCAGGAATCATAGCTAGATTGTACATTTGGAAGGTTGGATTATCTTGCTAGAAGTGTTATCATTACAGGCCGTGCTATCAAACTGGCAAGTGAGGGCTACGAACACTACCCTTCTGTTCGATTCGTGCTCGATGAGAGAGCGAAACAGGTCCTTCATGGGTAGTCAGTTAGGAGGATAGATGGACAACTTTGAACCAAAGATACTAGCTTTCTGCTGTAACTGGTGCTCTTATGCTGGTGCTGACCTGGCTGGCACTTCCAGAATGCAGTATGCTCCCAACATAAGAATAATCAGGGTCATGTGCAGCGGCAGAGTGAATCCCCTCTTTGTTATCAAAGCACTGAGCATTGGTGCTGATGGCGTATTGGTCCTGGGGTGTCATCCTGGTGATTGCCACTATATTGAAGGGAATTACAAGACAATGCGCCGCATCCCGCTGCTAAAGAAGATGTTGAAGCAGTTTGGGATAGAAGAGGAGAGAGTGCGGCTGGAGTGGGTTTCGGCGTCTGAAGGGGCAAGATTCGCTGAGGTAACTAACGGGTTTACGCAAGCGATAAGAAAACTCGGGCCAAGTTCATTAGGTCATTCAAAGCAGGACTCTAAGGAGGCAAAGCATGGCTAGACTCAAGATAGCGCTCTATTGGGCGGCCGGTTGTGGCGGATGCGAGATTGCGACTCTGGCTATACACGAGAAGATACTGAAGCTGGCCGAGGTTGCGGACATCGTGTTCTGGCCGGTAGGCATGGATTTCAAGTATGCTGACGTAGAGAAGATGGCTGACAAGAGTGTAGATGTCTGCCTTTTCAATGGAGCTATTCGAAATGAAGAGAATGAGCATATGGCCAAGCTCTTACGGGCCAAATCCAGGATAGTGATAGCCTATGGCTCCTGTGCTTATGAAGGCTGCATACCGGGGCTGTCCAACTTTTACAACCGGCAACTGACGTTCGACCGTGTGTATATTGAAACGCCGTCTACTAAGAATCCTGAGAGGGTTTTCCCGCAGACGAAAGTCAAGGTGCCTGAGGGTGAGCTTGAAATCCCTGAGTTCTACGATACAGTTAAGACACTAGCCCAAACCGTAGATGTAGACTATTTTGTTCCCGGTTGTCCTCCAGAGGAAAAGACTACCTGGCTTGCTCTGGAGGCTCTGATTTCCGGCAAGCTACCACCGAAAGGGACTGTCATAAGTCACGCGGTAAAGGCTGTTTGTGATGAATGTGTCCGTAAGAAAGAAGAGAAGAAGATCAAGAGATTCTATCGAGCTTACGAAAAGGCACCTGAACCGGAAAGATGTCTACTGGAGCAGGGATTCCTGTGCTATGGCGTAGCTACTCGGGGCGGTTGTGGTGCTCTCTGTCCTCAGGCCAATATGCGCTGCACCGGCTGTTACGGACCAGTGGAAGGAGTAACTGACCAAGGGGCCCATTTCCTGAGCGCTCTCTCATCTATCATTGACTCCAACGAACCTGAGGAGATTCAGAGAATAGTTGATGAAATCCCTGACCCGGCGGGCACTTTCTACCGTTACAGTCTGCCGGATTCACTGCTTAGGAGGGCAATAGTAAAATGAAGAAGATAACGATTGACCCCATTACTCGCCTGGAAGGCCATGGCAAGATTACCATCTTTCTGAACGAAGACGGCAGTGTGGCCAATACGTATCTGCAGATTCCCGAACTCAGGGGATTTGAGAAGTTTTCTGAGGGACGTATAGCTGAGGATATGCCTCAGATAACTCAGCGCATCTGCGGGGTTTGCCCTGAAGCCCACCACATGGCAGCCACCAAGGCTTTGGATGATCTGTTTCATGTCGAACCGACCAGCACTGCCAAAAAGCTGCGTGAGCTCTTCTACAGTGCCTTCTACGTGACGGACCATACCACTCACTTCTATATTTTGGCTGCTCCTGATTTCGTCATGGGACCAGATGCGGCGCCTGCGGAGCGCAATATCCTGGGGGTAATCGGCAAGGTGGGATTGGAGCTGGGTGGCGCTGTGATCAATACCAGGAAGCAAAACCACTGGATTATTCAGACAATCGGTGGCCGTCCGATACACCCTTGCTTTGGACTTCCTGGCGGTGTGAGCAAGGCTATAAACGAAGAGGAAAGGACAAAGATAGAGGAGATAGCCAGAGGATCGGTAGAGTTCGCCAAGCTATCGCTCAAAGTCTTCGACGACGTTGTTCTCAAAAACAAGGCATACCTGGATATGGTATTGAGCAATACATTTGTCCAGAAGTCTTACAATATGGGTCTGGTTGATAAGAACAATAAGGTCAACTTCTATGACGGCAAGGTACGAGTAGTGGGGCCTGACGGCAAAGAGTTATGCAAGTATGCTCCCAGGGAGTATCTGGAACATATAGCCGAACGAGTTGAGCCCTGGACTTACCTCAAGTTCCCTTATCTCAAAAAGGTTGGCTGGAAAGGTTTTGTTGATGGCAAAGACAGCGGAGTTTATCGAGCTACACCCCTGTCCCGACTGAATGCTGCCGATGGCATGGCTACCCCTCTAGCCCAGGCAGAGTATGAAAGGATGTACTCGACTCTCGGTGGCAAGCCGGCTAACTATACTCTGGCAACCCACTGGGCGCGCCTGATTGAACTTCTTTATGCTGCTGAAAGGTTACTCGAACTTAGCCGAGATCCGGAAATAACCAGCCCGAATGTCCGCAACATACCCACAGCGAAGCCCGATGAAGGAGTAGGCATTGTTGAGGCGCCCAGAGGTACTCTAACCCATCATTACATCACCGATGAGAAGGGAATCATAAAGAAGTGCAACCTGATTGTGGGCACTACTAATAACTATGCTGCTCTATTCATGTCAGTGAAGAAAGCAGCCGAAGATTTCGTGAAGCCTGGGGTAAAGATAACCGAGGGATTGCTTAATCGCATTGAGATGGCATGGCGTCCTTACGACCCATGTATGTCCTGTGCTACACACGCTCTGCCCGGCCAGTTGCCTCTGGAAGTGACCATCTACGATGTCCAGGGCAATGAAGTTCAGAGGCTGAGCCAGGGCGTTCAGTGAATCGTCACTGCGAGCCTGAATGAAAACCCTGGTTCTGGGGATGGGAAATCCCATTCTGTCCGATGACGGCGTGGGCATCAGGGTGGCTCAGGAGGTAGGGAAGAGGCTCAATGACCCACAGGTAACTGTCGCTGAAACGAGCGCTGCCGGCATCAGTCTACTTGATTTCATCGCCGGCTATGATAGGGTCATTATTATTGACGCTATCCAAACCAAGGCAGGAAATGCCGGCCAGATATATCGTATGGGTAGCGAGAATTTCTCCCTCACCAAGCACATTTCCTCACCTCATCAAATAGACTTGGCCACCGCTCTGGAATTGGGCAAGATGCTCAATTTAGCCATGCCACGAGAAATCACTGTATTTGCTGTGGAGGCCAAGGACATTACTAGCTTCAGTGAGAAATGCACGCCTGAGGTGGAGCAGGCAATTCCCGAAGTCGTCAAGATGGTGCTGGAGCAATTGGATGCATAGCATATGCGAGATGTGAGCTTGAGGTATAATGGTCTGCAGGAATAGGGGGTGAACGTATGTGTACAGTTTGGGAAGCGATAAAGATTAGGCGCAGCATCCGCAAATTTGCCCCGGATGACGTGTCGGAAGACCTGGTGAACCAGATGCTTGAAGCAGCCAGACTGGCACCATCGGCAAGCAACCGTCAGCCATGGCGCTTCCTGGTGGTGCGGGACAGAGAAATCAGGAGGAAACTCAGCCTTATATGCCTGCGGCAGCAATTCATCGAAGAGGCACCGGTAGTAATCGTCTGCTTCGGTGACTTTGAGCGATACTCCGACACAGCCAGGAAGAAGAGGCGACAGGAATCACTGGAGTCAGGAGTGGCGAGTACGGCATCAGGTCTGTTTGCTGATCCTGCGTTTATTGCCCGTATAGACTCTTTGCCAGTTCCGCCTCGCGAGCAATTGGTTACGCCAGTGGTGGCAAATACCTATATTGCTATTGAGCACCTGGTGTTAATGGCTACGGCGCTGGGTTTAAGCACGTGCTGGGTAGGGGCGTTCGAGGACCCTGCGAAGATAAACCGCTTATTCGGTCTGGATGATACGTTATTGCCAGTGGCTGTAATACCGGTAGGTTATGGTGTGGGGGAGATTCCTCCACCTCGGCCAAGGCTTGCCATTGATGAAATAATGGTCAAGCCACAGATACGCGTGGCAGGCAAAGAAGAATGAAGCTGGAATTGCCCGGGGCTGCTCTTCTGTCCTATCTGTCAGCAAGATAGAAACCGCTTTTGCCGCCACTCTTTCTTACCACTCGAATCTCTCCAATGGCCATACCTTTGTCCACTGCCTTGCACATGTCATAAATGGTCAGAGCACTTACAGATACCGCTACTAGCGCTTCCATTTCAAATCCTGTTTTCCCCATCCCCTTAGCGCTGGCAGTGATCTCAACTGAGCACTCAACGGAATTGAGTGCTCGGCTCTTTTCAGGCAGGCTAAACTCAATTGCCACGTGAGTGAGGTGGATCGGGTGGCATAGCGGTATAAGGCGATGAGTTTCTTTGGCGGCCATGATTCCAGCTGTTTTGGCCGCGGCTAAGACATCTCCTTTTTCCAGTTCCCCTTTGCGGAGAAGTTCTAAGGTACTCGGCTTCATCATTATCTTGCCTTTGGCTATTGCCTGGCGTTCAGTTTCCCTTTTGTGGGTAACGTCTATCATGTGGATTTGCCCTGGCTTCATGCTCAACCTCCAATCTGTGACATTCCTCGCTTGACCGGTCTGACATGGGCTTGCTTCAGATGATGATGCTTCGGCTTAGAGGCAACTGCCTTCAGCATCAGGCGTCTTAACTCCTCCATCGAGGCATTATTGCGTAGCGGCGTTTTCAAGTCAATCTCGTCTTCTCCCAGGAGGCAAGGGCGTAGCTTGCCATCTGGAGTAAGTCGCATGCGGTTACATCGGGAACAAAAAGCAAGCTCGGTGAGAGGAGTGATGAAACCTATGGTGCCCCTGGCTCCCGCCAAGCGATAGTATGTGGCAGGTCCGTTGCCAGTTATCCCGCGGGAATCTGAACATGGCTCAAGATTGCCAAGCAAAGTGATATGTTGTCGCAATTCGGCGGAAGACACAAACTCTGCTACACCATTGAGGGGCATAAGCTCGATGAATCGGACATGCCATCCATCCTTGTATGTCATCCTGGCGAAATCCAGCATTTCATCATCGTTTATGCCCCGCATGATTATCGTGTTTACCTTGATTGGAGCGAGGCCAGCTTTTCCAGCCGCCTCGATGCCATCAAGAACATCTTTCAATTCTCCCAGGCGGGTCATGTATCGGAATCTATCGGCTCTAAGCGTGTCCAGGCTCACGTTAACTCTGGACAAGCCTGCTTGCTTAAGTTCCAGAGCACGATTCTTCAGAAGGATCCCATTCGTAGTCAAAGATAGTTCTCGAATTTCCTCTATCTGGGAAAGCATCTTGATGAGCTTGGGTAAATCGGCTCTAACCAGGGGCTCGCCACCAGTGAGCCTTATCCTGTTGACGCCAAGCTCGGCCGCTGCTCGAACGACAGACTGAATTTCTTCGTAAGTGAGGATCTCATTATGTGGCATCTGGGGGATACCCTCAGGTGGCATGCAGTAGATGCAACGCAGGTTACAGCGGTCAGTGACTGAAATCCGGAGGTAGTCTATCCTCCGTCCGAAGGAATCAAGAATGCCGGTCACTGGCTGATTCCCCTTTCCATAACATGCACTCCGGTAGCTTTGAAAGTAGCATAGACCTCTTTGCCTACCTGTAAATCCAGTTCTTCTGCTGACATTCTGGTGACTAAGGCTACGAGTCGGAAGCCGCAATTCATTTCCACACGGCTAAGGGGGCCAAGCGTGGTTACCCGGGTAACTTCGGCTTGAAGGGAATTCCTCGCCGAACTTCGGGTGTTAGACAAAGATACAGTGATATCTTCAGGCCGGACACAAGCATACACTTCCTTCCCCACGGAATAGTCAGAAACCGCCTGTATGGCATTGCCACTTACGTTCACCATGACCGTACCTTCGTTGCCTGTCATTACTACGCCTTCCAGAATGTTCTCCATACCGACAAAACGAGCTACCTCCTTACCTTGTGGCGAGCGAAATATGTTGGCGGCGTTGCCTGCTTGGATGAGCCTGCCATCAAGAAGTACACCTATCCTGTCGGCGAGTTGCTGCCCTTGGGACATGTCATGCGTTGCCATTATCAGGGTAGTGTTGTGCTCCCTGGCAAGGCATGAAACTAGCTGCTCAATCTTTGCTGTGGAAACAGGGTCAAGGTTAGCTGTCGGTTCGTCCAATAACAACACCTCGGGTTCGAGCACCAAGGCTCTGGCTAAAGCTACTCTCTGCGCCTCTCCACCGGAAAGTGTGCGGGCGTTTCTTTTCGCATAGCCTGTTAACCCCACCATCTCCAGTATATGGTCAACTTTCTCAGCAATCTTGTTTCTTTCCCAGCCACGCCATCTTAATCCGCAGGCAACGTTGTCATAGACGCTCAAGTCAAAAACCCGAGTTTTTTGGTGTATAAATGACATCCGCCGCCGTATATCGAGTCTTTCCTTTCCTGACCGGGGGATGCGTCTCCCGTCGAAATAGACTTCCCCGGCGTCAGGAACCTCCAGCAGGTCTATGATGCGCAAAAGCGTTGTTTTGCCCGCTCCTGTGGGGCCAATCAAGGCGAAAGCTTCACCCTTGTCAATACTTAGGTCTAAGCCTTGTAGCACCTTTCGTCCTCCGTAGCCGTGGCTTATGCTAGCCGCTTCAATCAACGGTTTCACTATTACCTCTCCTGTAGCCTATTGAGTACGATGTTGATGATGAGTGCCAGAAACAGAAGGATTGCTCCCAGCGCTATTGCCAACTCCAACTCGCCTTTGCCCGCTTCCAAGGCTATTGCTGTGGTAATGATTCTGGTAGCCCCTTTGATATTTCCGCCAACCATCAGAGCACATCCAACCTCCGATATGGCTCTGCCAAAACCCATTATCACAGCAGCCAACACGGCGTACTTCGCCTCCCTCAGCACAAGCCAGATGGTCTGAAATTCACTGGCGCCAAGTGAGATAGCGGTGTCAGCAGTCTCCTTACTTACACCGCTCAACGCGGAGATGGTCAGGCCAAGCAATAGAGGTATGATCAGTATCATCTGTCCAACCACCATAGCAGCAGGGGTAAAGAGTATGCCGAGCTCACCAAGGGGGCCAGCTCGGGAGAATACCACGAGAAGCAACAAGCCAATGACGACTGCAGGCACGCTGAACAGCGTCTGGATGATGTTTATTAAGACCCTTTTCCCTCGGAAATGACGAAAGTGTATCAGACTCCCTAGTGGCAGGCAGATTAGAGAGGCCAGAAGGCAGGCTGTCCCTGAAATCCTCAGGGATCTCCCAGCTATCTCCAGGACTTCAGGGTCGAAAGAGATGATAAGTTGTACAGCCCTGGTAAGGCCGTCCCATATTTCAGTCAACTGCTCTCACCTCAGCAAAGTACTCTTTGCATGTCGCCATCGCTGCCCTGAGTGGCATGTCACACATCCTGTCTTCCCGTATCAGCCGCAAATCTTTGGATCGTAGGGATAGAATAGTCGTTCTCCATAATCTGGCACACCGAGGCCGGCAACTAGAGCCTGCACGTCAGGCGCTCTGAGGAAAGTTACCAGATTCTGAGCCATTTCAGGATTGCTACCTTTCCTACAAATGATTGCTGTGTAAACATTGAGCAGAATGTCCCCCGTGTCTAGCAAAGTGACCGAATCTAAGTTGCCCCGGTAAGCGAGAAAGGTTCCCTTGTCGGTCAAGGTGTAAGCCATCATCTGGTCAGCCATAACCAATGTTGCCCCCATGCCTGAACCAGCTTCGACATACCAGCCGGCGGTTGCTCCAATCCACTGGATATCGCTTGAATAGTTATAGCCTGCTGACGCCCAGATGGCTTTCTCCTTGCCGTGGGTTCCCGAGTTGTCCCCACGAGAGACGAATTTGATTGCGCCCGGGCTAGCCTCACCCCATTGCTGGATCCTCCGGAAGGCTTCTTCTGGAGTCAAGTTGCCTCTGCAGATGCCTGCTGGGTCAGCCTCAGGGCCTACGATGACGAAATAGTTGTAAGCCCAAGGGACTCGCGCACTATCAAATCCTTCCGCTTCAACAGCGTAGCCGCCGGCCACAAATGCTATCTCTTGAGAAGGATCGTGGACGACAACCGCATCCACATCGCCGTTCATACCCAATTGCAGAGCCATACCGGTGCCTTTGACTATTATCTGCAGGTCGACTGCATATCTCTTCTCAAATATACCCTCAAGGTAATCCCACAAGCCAGCATCATCCAGACTGGTAGTGGTTGCTACTCTCAGTATTGTGTGAGGAGACGTAACTGAGACGGCACTTACGATTGCAGCAACTGCCGTGACAGTCGCAGCGATGATTATCATCTTTCCCTTTGTTTTCCTCGTACTTACCTCCGGAGTCAAGAACAATGCTGCTTAACGAGATTGGGGGGCGCTTGAAGAAAGCCAGAGACAGGAACAAAAAAAGCACCGTCACAAAAACGGTGCTGTCCAAAAACCTAGCTTCATGTTCCCTCCTTTTCAACCGCGGGAGGCACAGACATTTCTCTCTGTGCCCTCGAGGCTTTTCAGCCTACCGACTGCCTGCCATGGATTGCCTTTAGGCAAGACAGCTCGGAGAGAGCCAACTTCTTATTACACTTGTTACGTCAGGGACTTGCTCGACAGACAAGTCCGGCGCTTATGTCTCCTTTGACTTCTTTTCGTCTCGCGTCGCTTGCTTGGGAGCTTCAGCTGCTTCCTTAGCTGCCTCTGCTGTCGCCTGCGCCTCAACTACTTCTGCAGCTACTACCTTCTCCTCTACCTTCTCCACAGGTCGCGAACCAATTTTCGCCACAACCAAATCCGGGTTGTTGAGCACAGTGATGTCCTTGTCCAGTGCGACATCTTTGACGCGTATTGCCTGGTCTAACTCGGTAAGGGAACTGATGTCCACTTCTATGCGATTAGGGATGTTTGCTGGCAAACACTCTATGGTCAGAGTCCCGAGCTCATGCTCCAGCATGCTGGTCTTAGATTTCAAAGCTGGTGCTTCTCCTACCAGGACAACAGGAATCTCTAACCTTATCTTTTCCTCCATCTTGACCTGATAGAAATCA
>JBBIMO010000016.1:0-41586 GCA_037444365.1 Chloroflexota bacterium | reverse complement strand
AACTGAAGAAGGGATACTGCCAGTATTTTGCCTCGGCTATGACCGTGTTGTTACGCGCCTGTGGAGTGCCATCCCGTATGGCAGTGGGGTATGGTCCGGGCGAGCTGACAGAGCAACGCAGGCCTGGGGATGGGGGTGGTCAGCCAGACGAGGGAGGGCAAGGCTTGCGAAACACGTTCGTTGTGAGGAATAGCCACGCCTGGGTTGAGGTCTTCTTCCCTGGATATGGCTGGATACCTCTTGAGCCTACCCCTGTCCACCCCATACTTGCCCAGGGAGAACCCGATTCTCCGCCGCAAGATGGTGGTGGCAATGGCAGCTCTATCGTTCAACCAGGCGGCGGAGGTAGCGGTTACCCTGCGGCAGGTCCGGGTAGTGACGAGACAGGTAGTCCTTTGAATATCCGGCTGCTGGGACTATTCCTGGGGCTGCCGCTTCTTGGTGTGATTGTGTGGTTGGGATGGAGACGCCTGCTGGGAGAGGTATCAGAGCCGCGTGCAGCGTACGCCAGAGTAGGATACCTGGCGGCATTGAGCAGGATGGGGCCTAAAGAGACCCTGACGCCTCAGGAGTATGGGAGCAGACTGGCAGACGCAGTCCCCGAAATAGGAGCAGCGTTGGGCCAAATAATACGTAGCTATGTGCGTGTATCCTATAGCAGGCACGGTGTGAATAGCGAAGACAGATCCAACGTCGCACAGGCATGGCCACAGGTGCGTGATTACCTGCTACTCCATGCCCTGCTCAGTTTCTTGAGATTCGGATTCGGCACGAGGTGGTCAGAACCCTGAACACCTCGTGAGTCGCGTCTGATTCCTGCCACCAGGCAGCCCTCGGTTAGAAGGATGGAAACCCAACTGTCGATTCCCACGGGTTGGCAATTCTATATATGCACCATATCCTCGGTTGCATAACATCGCTGCTCCGGAGAACTATCAGTCCAATGTTATAGTTTGCAGACTGCCCTGGTGTCAACTCTGTGCAACCCGACCGCCAGCTTTAGCATAAGGAACAGTTGCATGCTTTACCACGTCTTCAACAATCTGGCATCCATCCACACCGCTCATACCGACTGCGGGAGCTACAATGACACGATGTGCCATGACAACCACCGCCAGTTCTTTTACATCGTCGGGTATTACATAGTCACGCCGGCGCAGCAAGGCCAGCGCCTGAGAAGAGCGGAATAGATCCAAAGACGCCCGGGGTGAGGCACCCAGCATAACGTTGTCGTGTTTTCGTGTGGCGGCTACGAGCTGCACCACGTACCGCTGGACCTGGCGATCCACAAAGACCGTTTTGACAGCTTCCTGTGCTGCCATCACCTCATCCGCGCTGGCAACAGCACCAAGGTTCTCAATGGGATGCTGCACACGCTGGTTGTCTATGATGGACATCTCTTCCTCGAATGATGGGTAGCCCATTTGTATTCGCATCATGAACCGGTCAAGCTGTGCCTCCGGCAAAGGAAAAATGCCTCCGTGCTCAATGGGATTCTCGGTGGCAATCAACATGAAGGGACGGGCGATGCTATGTGTTATTCCGTCCACTGTCACCTGTCGCTCCGCCAGTGCCTCCAGCAGAGCTGACTGGGTCTTGGGAGTGGCTCGATTGATTTCGTCTGCCAGCACGATTTGTCCCAGGATAGGGCCGGGGCGGAACACGAACTCACCGGTCTTCTGATTGAAGACAGACGCCCCCGTGATATCGCTGGGAAGCATATCTGGCGTGAGCTGTATTCGTTTGAAGACGCAGTCTATCGACTGTGCCAGGCTCTTGCCCAGCATGGTCTTGCCCACTCCAGGTATGTCCTTTATGAGGATATGCCCTTGACTGAGCAGTGCAGTGACTGCCAGCTCTACTGCCCAGGCTTTGCCGACGATGACTTTCTGTACATTGTCAATGATCTTCCTGGCAACATCCCGTGCCTGAATTTGCTCCATGTGAGACCTCCGTTGTCCGTCCCATGACTCGATGTTCCCCGTCACTTCGGCCACGGCATCGCTGTCTGGATGCCTGCGTTGCTACATTATGCCATAGCTCACTCCCAATATCCAAAGGAACCAGCCAAAATTGCATAGTGGGAGCAGGTGCATAAGCAAGGTTTGAGTTTAGGCCAGAGTCATCGAATATTGGCAATTCCCGCGGCGTACCAGGGCAGCGAAGTGTCAGCCGGCTGGGCAATACCTATTCCATCTGATTTCGAGATTGCTCATGCTGCCAGGAATCATGAGCCTCCTAGGTCGGAGGGCGAAAAGGGCGACCAGTGAATTTGCAGGCGAGGATGACATAGTGGAGTACCCCCAACCCCGAACAATACTTTGTCTTGTTACCTACGGCATAGCAATGTGGCGTCTTGTCAGTCAACAAATCGTCAGTAGGCTCTACAGCCGCGATGTCCTTAGGCTTCAAGCGGATGCCCCCGTTAGGACCAGCGGCAAAACAAGGTATAATAGCTGAAGCCAAAACCTCGAGAAGTAGCAAAGGTACGACGCTTTGACCAAGAAGCAGCCCGTATTCTACGGATGGTGGATAGTGGTGGGGCTGTTCGTAATAGACCTTGTTGCCTCGCTGGGCAGATACAACTTGGCTGCCTTCCTGCCATTCATCATGGCCGACACCGACCTAGGCTGGGCGCGGGAGACGATAAGCCTGGCCCAGAGCATCGCCATATGGCTGTACGCAGCCTTCGTAGTGCTGGCGGGCGTACTGGTTGACAGAATCGGCAGCCGGAAAACCTTCCTCATCGGCGGCACGGCCACCATCCTGGGCTGGGTCTTTTTCTCCATTATGCGGGTACCGTGGCATCTGTATTTGTATTACGGGGTGCTGCTGTCGCTGGCGGTGGGCATGACCCATTATGTGCCGGTCATGGCCACAATCCGCAAGTGGTTTGTGAAGAGGGCAGGGACGGTAGCTGGCATCACAGGCAGCGCCTGGGCGCTGGGCAACGCCATATTCATGCCGGCGATGACTTGGATGGCGCATTCGCACAGCTGGCGCCACACTTCCCTGGTCCTGGGCATTTCTTTTGGGGCACTCATATTACTCTGTGCCGTGTTCATCCTCCGAGACACCCCGGAGTCCGTGGGGCTCCGTCCCGACGGTGAGCCACCTGCGCCATCTGGCGATCCCGCGGCATCGGTAGAGATATCCTGGGAGTTGAAGCGCGCTGTGAAGACTCCACAGTTCCTGCTGCTGTTCACCTCCTATTCCTTGTACAACGTCGGCCTGAATGGACTGGTGGCGCACGTAGTGACGTGGGGCACAGAGCTGGGCAGTCCACACGCGACTGCGGGAATCTTTTCCACAGCGTTTGCGTTGGGGTGGGTGTTGGGAAGCATTGTCGGCGGCTGGCTGGGAGACAGATACGGGAAGACGCGTGTGATGCCAATGGGCCTCATCATCGCCACGGTGTCCATGCTTTACGGATGGCTGGGAGTGCATAGCCAGGCGGACTTGATGGTGCTGGCTATCGGCGTGGGCCTGGGCACGGGACTGCAAGTCCCATTGTATGCTCCGCTGCTGGGCGATCTTTTCGGCAGGGCGCGCGTGGGCTCGCTGTTCGGCATCATCACCTTTGGCTACGGCGTGATCGGAGGCTGGGGACCATTGCTCTGGGCGGTCATCCGCGAGACAACAGGCCACTATCATGCCGCAGCATTAGTATCTATGGTATGTTATGCTATAGCCGTTGTGGCCCTTTTGCTGGTCCGTCCCATGAGGGCTGAAGGGGGTGCTTAAGTCCATGAAAAACTCGCCAATAAAGCTCAGTATGACCGATAAGCAAGCACGCGATTATGGGGCGTCTATTTCCTACGACCGCAGGCTATACCGGCAGGATATCGAGGGCAGCATCGCGCACGCCCGCATGCTGGCCAAGCAGGGGATCATAGCCGATAGCGAGGCCCAGGCCATAATCAAGGGACTCAACTCCATTCGGAAAGAGATCGAGCGGGGGAAGTTCCAATTCAGGACCGAGTTCGAGGACATACACATGAACATCGAGGCGCGGTTATTCGAGAAGATAGGCGACGCAGCGGGCAAGTTGCACACCGCCCGCTCCAGGAACGACCAGATGGCACTGGACCTGAGGCTGTTGGTGAAAGAGGAAATCCTGAAAACGATTGGCACGATAAGAGCTCTGCAGATTGCGCTGATGGAGCTGGCTGAGGCGAACAAGGATGTGATCATGCCCGGCTATACGCATCTTCAGCAAGCCCAGCCAGTGCTGCTGGCACACCATCTGCTGGCTTACTTCGAGATGTTTCAGCGGGACAGGGACAGGTTCCGTGACTGCCTGGAGCGCACGGACGTCATGCCGCTGGGCAGCGGTGCCCTGGCAGGTGTCCCTTATCCCATAGACCGGGAGTTCGTGGCGAAGGAGCTGGGCTTCAGCAAGGTCAGCATCAACAGCCTGGACGCTGTTTCCGACAGGGACTTCATCATAGAATTCGAGGCGGCGGCGGCCATAGCCATGATGCACCTTTCCCGCTTGGCCGAGGAGCTTGTCCTGTGGTCGTCCAGCGAGGTCGGTTTCATCAGTATTGGCGAGACCTTTACCACGGGCAGTAGCATCATGCCACAGAAGAAGAACCCCGATGTGGCGGAGCTAGCCAGGGGGAAGACGGGGCGTGTGTACGGCCACCTCATGGGCATGCTGACCATTATGAAGTCCCTGCCTCTGGCTTATAACCGGGACATGCAGGAGGACAAGGAAGGGCTTTTTGACACCGTGGACACGCTGCAGACCAGCCTGCAGGTATCTACCGGGATGCTGAAGACAATCAAGATAAATGCCGACCGTATGGCTCAAGCGATGAAGAAGGACTACATCCTGGCCACTGATTTGGCCGACTATCTGGTGCAGAAGGGCCTGCCGTTCCGGAAGGCCCACGGCGTGGTGGCCAGGCTCAGTGAATATGCCGTCAGCAAGGGCAAGACCTTCCGGGAACTCGGCAGGAAGGAATACCGCGAGTTTTCTCCGTTGTTCGCCGGCGATGTTTATGACATAACTCTGGCATCGTCGGTGGGAGCGCGGAACGTGACCGGTGGCACCTCGCCCGAGCAGGTGGCGAAGGCGCTGAGGAGAGCCAGGAGACTGATAAAGAAATGATCAAGCTGGCGCCCTCGATTCTGTCGGCTGATTTCGCCCGTCTGGGCGAGCAGATTGACGAGGTGGCACGGGCAGGAGCCGATTATATCCACGTAGATGTCATGGACGGTCGTTTCGTGCCCAATATCACAATCGGCGCGCCCGTGGTGGCTTCAATCCGTGCGGTCACCAGCCTGCCGTTGGATGTGCACCTGATGATAGAGCACCCAGAGCGGTATATCTCCCAGTTTGTCAGAGCTGGCGCCGACATTATCACCGTGCATGTAGAAGCCACCCCCCATCTGCAAGCCACAATACGGGCGATAAAGGAATCAGGGGCGAGGGCTGGCGTGTCCATAAATCCGCCCACTCCCATCGTCACAGTGGAGGAATTTCTCCGCCATGTGGACCTGGTGCTGGTCATGAGCGTGAATCCGGGCTTTGGCGGGCAGCCCTTCATAGAGGAGACGCTGCCCAGGATAGCTCATATCCGCAAGATACTGGATGATAGAGGGCTGAGCGCCGAGCTGGAAGTGGACGGAGGGATCAATGCCGACAATGCTGCAGAGATAGTCAAGGCGGGTGCCAATGTACTGGTGGCGGGGAACAGCATATTTAAGGCGCAGGAAGGGATAAGCGGGGCGATGAGGAGGCTGAGGGAAGCAACGGTGCAGAAATCATAAGCAGTATCAAAGGGCAAAGGTCAACAGCCAAAATTGCAGAGCAAATTGACAGATCAACGGGCAGGAATTGCACACCTACGAATGTCAAAGCCTATATGACGGATGCATCACGAAATGCTGAGCAACTAGCCGTGGTGCGTTGTAGTATGGGGCCCAAAGAAGCTGGTGCGTGATAGAAGGACGGTCTCCTCTCCCTTGATGGGAGAGGATTAAGGTGGGGGTTGATTCAGCGGGCGGCTTTGTACTGGGTGCGGAGACACCTGGTGCAGATGTTGACTTTTCGCTTCTGTCCCTCTACCATAATCGTAGCGCGCTGAATATTAGGCAGCCAGCGCCGGGGGGTATGTTGTTTGGAATGGCTCACACTGCGCCCAAAGTCAGCTTTTTTACCGCAAATTTCACACTTCATAGAAACTTTCCTGTCCCTTGAATTTGCGTAATGATAGCACAATTATCAGCCCGGGTGAAGGGTGGCATGAAGAGTGCCTTAGCCCCTGCGAAAAACATCACTATGCTGCCCAGCGACAAGGACATTGTGTCGGCTGCCTCTCAGGTCCATTCCCTGACTTCCAAAAATGTGAAGGTGATTCCCACCAGGAATGTCTCTCAATGCATAGCAGCATTTCTGGCCCTCAATTACGACCTGAACTTCAAACAAAATGCCCAGGCCATGGAGATAGCAGCGAATAGAGTAAAGACTATAGAGATCACCAAAGCGGTGCGAGGACCCCGCCTTGACGGCCTGGAAATAGGCAAGGGGCAATTCATTGCTATCCCTGACCACGAGAAGCTAGTAGCCAGGGGCGATAAGGCGGCGGACATCATCCTGGAAGCTCTGGCTAAGGTGGGAGCAAAAAGGGCGGAGATAGTGACCCTTTACTGCAGTGTGTAAATCCAGCATACCGAAGCTCAGGAAGTGGCGCAAAAAACCCGTGACTGCTATCGCGCCGAGGTCGAGGTAGTCTATGGTGTTCAGCCCCATTATAATTACGTGAGTTCCCTTGAGTAATGGTCGAAAGTGACAGGCATTGATTCGCTACGAAACGTTCTGGAGCTGGAACGGCGGAAGGGTTACAGCGATAAGGCTGTAATCGGTGGCCTGGACAGGTATCTTCACAGCCAGGCAAGGCTAATTAGGCAGAGCATCACCAACCCACAGCTTCTAAAAGGCTTTGATGAACTTAACCTGGCCAGGTCCAATTATGGCTCCTGCGCTGCGGAAGAGCGCAAAAGATGGATAACAAGTGTCTTTGAATGGCTGGATAGGCTAGAGGGGGTTAAGGAGGAAACCCTCGCTTCTCCTCTCCCATCAAGGGAGAGGAACAGGACTGGGCTAGCGGGCAAGGCGCTTCAGAAGCGAAAGGAAGAACTGGACTCGCCCATAACTATCGTCAAAGGGATTTCGACAGGCATGGACAGGAAATTTGCCAGGCTCAATGTCCGGACGATACGGGATTTGCTCTATTTTTTCCCCAGGCGATACGTTGATTATAGCCAGACAAGACGTATCGCCGAACTCGTAGAGGGGGAGGAGCAGACCATCGTAGGCACAGTCTGGCAAGCCAGGGTGGCTATCTTGGGCAACCGCGCCGGCACAGAGGCGATTGTCGGGGACGAGACAGGAAACATCAGAGCGGTGTGGTTTAATCAACCCTATCTGGCCAAAAGGTTTCGTACCAACTCCCGAATAGTCATCAGCGGCGCAGTCGGCCTGTTCAGAGGGCACAAGGTATTCGAGTCGCCGGAGTGGGAATTGCTTGGCGACAAAGACCTGATTCACACCGCACGACTGGTCCCTGTTTATTCTCTGACTCAGGGTCTATATCCCCGCCAGGTGAGGAAGTGGACCAAGGAGATTGTTGACGGCTATGCCTGGCAGTTGGATGACTTCCTGCCCTCCGAGATCAAAGCCCGCTGCCAGTTGTTAGACCTCCCTGCCGCCATTGCACAAATCCACTATCCTGATGACCAGACAATGGCGGGGAGAGCAAGGGGCAGGTTGTCCTTCGACGAGCTATTTCTTCTGCAGTTAGGTGTGCTGGCTAAGAAGCGGGACTGGCAGGAAGGGCAGCCAGGTAACGCCTTTCACATAAAGGAGGAGGTTATTGACAGTTTTCTGCATTGTCTGCCTTTCACCCTGACTCGGGCGCAGGAGCGGGTGCTACAGGAAATCCTGAGCGACCTCAAGAAGCCGAAAGCCATGTCACGTCTTTTACAGGGGGAGGTGGGAAGCGGCAAGACGGTAATTGCAGCCCTGGCCCTTCTGATAGCGGCGGCCAATGGTTACCAGGGTGCATTGATGGCGCCCACCGAGGTTCTGGCCGAGCAGCACTACGCCAATATCTGCAACCATTTGTCACGGATCGGCACCCAAGAGGCTGGTCCTGAGCTGGACGAGAGGATGATTAGACGCTACGTTGGATTTCTTCCCAGACCACTGACGATCGCTCTGCTCATCGGGAGCCTCAGCAGCGCTGACAAAGAAAGCCTTCATGGCGAAATCAAGCAGGGTAAGGTGGACATCGTCCTCGGCACCCATGCCCTTATTCAAAAAGACGTGGAATTCAAGAGATTGGGGCTGGCGGTGATAGACGAGCAGCACCGCTTTGGCGTTTCACAGCGCTCTGCCCTGCGGCAAAAGGGGTTTAACCCTCACGTATTGGTCATGACAGCCACGCCTATACCCAGAACCATGGCGCTGACGCTCTACGGAGATCTGGACCTTTCGGTTATTGATGAACTGCCGCCGGGACGGCAAGTAGTAAAAACAAAGTGCCTGGACCCACAAGATAGGGAAAGGGCTTATATGTTTCTCCGTCGGCAGGTCAGCAACGGACGGCAAGCTTTCATCATCTGCCCCTTGATCGGGGAATCCGAAATGCTGGAAGCAAAAGCCGCCACAACGGAATATGAGCGGCTATCCCGGGAGGTTTTCCCGGATCTGAGACTGGGACTCCTCCACGGTCAAATGCCCGGTCCCGAGAAGGAAGAGGTGATGCGCCATTTTCGAAACGGAGAGATGGATATTCTGGTGGCAACCTCGGTAGTGGAGGTAGGCATTGACGTGCCCAGGGCGTCGGTGATGATGGTGGAAGGGGCAGAACGCTTCGGCTTGTCGCAGCTCCACCAGTTCAGGGGACGCGTGGGCCGCGATAAAGAACAAGGCTATTGCCTGCTTATCCCGGAGAAGCTTTCACCGGAGGCCAGGGAGCGCCTGCAGCTGATGGAGAGGGTCCACAATGGCTTCGTACTGGCAGAGAAAGACCTGGAGTTGCGAGGTCCCGGGGAATTCTTCGGCACCCATCAGAGTGGCTTGCCTGACCTTAAGCTCGCCAAACTGACCGATCTGCGCAGCTTGGAGTTAGCGCGTCAAGAGGCAATAACTCTTTTCCAAAAGGACCCTGGCTTGAACAAAGGTGAACATCAGCTTCTGCGTCGGCAACTAAGCCAGGCATGGTCTGAAGGGGCTGAGTGGAGTTGAATCCAGGCAAGTCTTGCGATTTTGCCAGGAACCCGTTAAATTAAGCACAAACGCTATTGGATTGATCCAGCCATGGTCAAGCAGGAACTAGTCAAGTGCTTGCGGCAAGCTGTGTTCAAGGCGCAGCAAGATGGAGTTCTGGCTTCGGTCGCGCTGCCCGAGGTGCTCATAGAACATCCCCAGAATCCTGAACACGGGGATTTTGCTTCAGGCTTGCCTTTGAGGATGGCGCGGGCCATGAGGATGCCACCCATGGTTATCGCTGGAATAGTCTGCGAGCGTGTAGTACCCCCGCCTACGGTTGATAGGGTGTGGGTTGCCCTTCCTGGCTTCATCAACTTCGCCCTGCGGAAGGACTGGCTGGGCACAGAGGTGGAATCCATCCTGGCTGCGGGTGAATCGTACGGGGATATTAATGTCGGCAAAGGGAAGCGCGTGCAGGTGGAATTCGTCAGTGTGAACCCCACCGGCCCTCTTCACGTAGGTCACGGCCGCGGTGCTGTTCTAGGCAGCACTCTGGCCAACGTCTTGACTGCTTCAGGCTATGGTGTGGAAAGAGAATACTACATAAATGACATGGGCAACCAGATAGCGACCTTTGGCCGTTCTCTCTATGCCCGTTACCGACAATGTCTGGGGGAAGAGACTGCCCTGCCCCCAGATGGCTACCATGGCAACTACATGATTGCTCTGGCCACAGAAATAGTTGAGGAGCATGGCGAGAAATTCCTGTCGTTGCCTGAGAGCGAGGCAGCTTCGCAGCTAGCAGAGGTTGGGGTTGCCATGATGCTAGAGAGAATCAAGCAGGATCTTGAGCTGTTGAACGTAGCTTTCGACATCTGGTTCTCAGAAAGCAGCCTTTATGAGGGCGGGCAATATAGCACGGCTATGAAGCTACTTCAGAAAGGGGGCTATGTTGTTCAAAAAGCAAATGCCACCTGGTTCGAATCAAGCTCCCTTGGTGAAGACAAGGACAATGTGCTTGTGCGCAGCGATGGGTCTCCGACCTATTTTGCCTCTGATGTTGCCTACCATTACAACAAGTTTATGGAACGGAAATTCGACCAGGTGATTGATATATGGGGAGCTGACCACCAGGGACATGTTCCCAGAATGAAAGCGGTGCTCAGGGCTTTAGGATGTGATTCCGAGCAGCTCAAGGTGATAATCTGCCAGCTAGTTACGCTGCGGCGCGGAGACGAAGTAGTTAAGGTATCCAAGCGCAGTGGCGATATTGTTACACTGAAGGAGGTGATAGAAGAGGTTGGGCCCGATGCCTGCCGCTTCATATTTCTGTCACGCTCTGCTGACAGCCAGATGGACTTCGACATGGAACTGGCCAAGAAGCAATCAGCAGAGAATCCTGTGTACTATGTTCAGTATGCCCATGCCCGTATTGCCAGCATTTTGCGGCTAGCAGAACAGCGGCAGATAGACTACGGTCAGGGCGATGTTTCCTTGCTTACCAGTGAGCCTGAACTGGCCTTAGTTCGCCGCGCAATACTCCTGCCCGAAGTAGTGGAACGGGTGGCAGTAACCATGGAGCCTCACCACCTGCCTTACTATGCCCAGGATTTGGCTACCGTGTTTCACAGCTTCTACAAGCAATGCCGAGTCGTATCTGAGGATGAAGCGCTCACTAAGGCCCGCCTCAAGCTAGTCAAGGCAACTCAGATTGCCTTGGCTAAAGTCCTTCGCCTCATGGGCATGACTGCGCCTGAGAAGATGTGACCCACAAAGGAGGCAGTCTCCATTTCCGATCATCAAAGTGTCCTCTTGACAACAAGGTGAATTGTGTCTAAGATATGGTACTGATAACTATTACTGAACTATCATGCGAAAGAGTAAACAGAGGGAGGCTATCCTTAGGGTGGTGAGAAGTACTACTGCACACCCCACTGCCGACTGGATATACAACGAAGTACGAAAAGAGATCCCCAATATCAGTCTGGGGACAGTCTATCGGAACCTAAAACTGCTAGGGGAATGCGGGGATATTCTGGAAATAGATCTAGGCAGCATGTTTGCCAGGTTTGATGGCAATACTACGAATCACTACCACTTCAGGTGCGAGAAATGTAGACGTCTCTTTGACATAGATGAGCCGGTTGATGAAAAGATCAATGAGAGAGTAGCTCGAAAGACAGGCTTCAGGATTTCACTGCATTGGCTTGAATTCCGTGGGTTATGCAGGAAATGCCAGGAGGATCGAGGGACTCAGCAAGAAACGGATGCAGGAGGTGATCGATGTCGAAGACCGTGATAACTCTGAGTGAACAGCAGGTAACCAAATTAGAGGAGGTGCTCATAGATCGGGACGTAGAGGGAGCCTGGGAACTCTTGAATGAGATAAGAGTCTTGGTGAGGCCAACACAAGACACCCGCTGTGGCATAGAAAAGCTGAGAGGAGTAGTGTCCTGAACAGAGTAACAGTGACGGGGAAAAACCTTGTCGAAGAAACGACGCAAGATTGAAATGAGGCCTACACTGCAGTCTTTCGAGGGACTGCCGATTCCTAAATCCTTGACAAGCAAGCTGTTTCTGCCTATGCTGTTAATTGACGGTCTTCTTCTGTCTTGCCATAACAGGTAGGATGATGTGGTCGGAGCTGATGATAGACAAGGCGCACTCAAAGACAGCCCGCATCTAGGCTTATGTATGTTTGCTAAGGATTGTCTGGATAATCATTTTGTTTTGTATCCGTAGAGAGCGGACGCACTGTTCGAAGTAAGAACTCAGGAGGCAAGATGGCACGAGAGATTAAGGTCTACACCACTCCTACCTGCCCCTATTGCAAGATAGCCAAGAAATTCCTGGACGATAAAGGGGTAAAGTATCAGGAATTCAATGTGGCCGAAGATAAGGCAGCCCTCAAGGAAATGAAGGATAAATGTAAGTCGCTGTCAGTCCCCACAATCTGCATTGACAATGATGTATTGGTTGGATTTGACGAAGGGCAGCTCAAGCAGAAACTGGGGCTTTAGTTTGCCACAGCAAGATATGTATGAACTGATCATCATTGGCGCTGGCCCTGCCGGTATTACGGCAGCAGTCTATGCCGCGAGGAAGAAGATAAAGACATTGCTCATCAGCGGCGACATAGGTGGGCAGGGTCTCACCGCCTGGCTTGTAGAGAACTATATGGGTTACCAATTCATTGAAGGCCGCGAGTTGATGCGGAAATTTGAGGAGCAGGTCAAGCAGTTCCCCACAGATGTCAAAGTTGAAGTCGGCAAGAGAGCCGAAAGGCTATCGAGAGTGAACGGAGGCTTTGAGGTCAGTACGAACAAAGGTGAAACATACCGGGCCAAGGTGGTCATTTTGGCTACAGGCAAACGTCCTCGCCAGCTAGGTATTCCCGGAGAGAAGGAGTTGCTGGGAAGGGGAGTTACCTACTGTGCTATTTGTGACGGTCCCCTCTTCGCCGATGTTAAGGTGGCTGTAATTGGTGGTGGCAACTCTGCATTGGAAGCCTCTAACGACATGGTGAAAGTAGCCGACCATGTCTACTTAATATCACTGACTTCTCTCATTGGCGACCAGATACTGATTGATAAGGTGAAAGTTGCTAGCAACCTGACAATGTTCCTGGAGCATGAGGTTTTGGAGATAAGGGGGAAAAACAGTGTTGAGGGGATAAGGATACGGGACTTGAAAAGCAGACACGAGAAGGAATTGGATGTTGGTGGCGTATTGATCGAGATCGGACTTATGCCCAACTCAGAGCTGGCAAAGGGGCTGGTCACTCTGAACCGGCTTGGGGAGGTTGTGGTTGACTGTGGCAATGAGACTGGTGTGCCTGGCTTTTTCGCTGCTGGGGACGTTACCAGCGTCCCTGACAAGCAGATAGTGATAGCTGCTGGCGAGGGCGCCAAGGCTGCACTTCAAGCTCACCGCTACCTCCAGAGGCTAGGCAAATGAACTGCAAAGGAGGCTGGAAATGTCAGTAAAAAAAGTTGGTGAAAAGTATCGCTGCAACGTCTGTGGCAATGAGGTGACCGTGACCAAGGTCGGCGGCGGCACTCTAGTCTGTTGCGGTCAGGACATGGAATTGATTGGCTTGGAAGGTCGAAGGGAGAGATCTGATGGAAAATGAACAGGCTAGGACGCTAGATGTGCTTCAGCTTGCTGTTCACATGGAGGCGGACGGCAAAGACTTCTACCACAAGGCAAGCCGCAAAAGCAGCAATAAGCTAGCTAAGGAACTATTTGCACAGCTAGCCAACGAAGAGGACGTTCACCGTAAGAAGTTTGAGGAAATATTTGTAGCCCTGAAGAGAGGGCGGGGGTGGCCTGATGTAGAACCGTCATTCGAGAGAGGCAGGAAAATCAAGTCTCTTTTTGCCGAAGCTACCAAAGCGCTGGGCAGCAAGTTCAAAGTTGCCGAATCTGAACTTGAAGCTATCAAGATGGCTATGGACATGGAGATCCGGTCTTACAATCTGTATCAGGCTCGAAGCAAGGAAACCAGGCTACCCGTGGAAAAGCACTTCTATGAGATTCTGGCAGGCGAGGAGCGGGGGCACCACCTCGCTCTTCTCGGTTCCTACGAGTATCTCAGTGACCCTGCTGCGTGGTTTACTCGAAAAGAACACTGGTCGCTGGATGGAGCATAGGTAAACGGAAGGAGGGCACAACATGGTGGGAGACGTTGCCTTAAGCATTGAGCAGTTGACTGTGGAGGTAGAGGGGCGGGAGATTTTGCATAACATAGACCTGGTGATGAAGCTTGGCGAGACACATGTCCTTTTTGGTCCTAACGGCAGCGGGAAAACCACTTTGCTGATGACGATAATGGGTTTTCCCAAGTACCGGGTGACCAAAGGCAAAATCATCTTCAAGGGCCAGGACATTACTATGTTGCCGCTGGATGAGAGGGCGCGTCTGGGGATAGGTATGTCGTTCCAGCGACCGCCGGTGGTGCGGGGAGTGAAGACGCGTGACATGGTAGCTGCCTGCTTCAAGGGGCAAGAGGATGGAGAGCGCATAAAGCAACTTGCGGAAAAAGCTAACATGGCCGACTTCCTGGATAGGGAGATAAACTACGGGTTTTCTGGGGGGGAGATAAAACGTTCAGAGTTGCTGCAACTGCTGGCGCAGAAACCCCAGTTAACATTGATAGATGAACCTGAATCAGGTGTGGACCTGGTCAATATCGCCCTTATTGGCGAGCTATTGAATAGCTTGCTGAGAAAGGACTGTCCCATACCCGAGCGAAAATGCATGGGGCTGATCATTACCCACACCGGTCATATTCTGGACTATGTCAATGCCCGAACGGGTTATGTCATGTGTGACGGCGTGATTGGATGCGAAGGAGACTCTCGCGAGATTCTGGCAACTATTAGAGAGAAAGGTTATCAGGAATGTATCAAATGCTTCCTGAGAATGAGGCGCTAGAGTGGTTGATACAGCATCATCTAAGACACATAAAGACAAAGCCAAAGCGGCAGCCGCCAAGCGAGCGGCATATGGTGAGGACATAGATTTGGGCATCTATGTTAGCTCTGCTGAAGAGCAACCTTACCAGCCTGACCCCTCTAAGCTTCCAGCCAGGGCCAAGAAGCGGATGTTGGAGGCAGGCGTCATTTTGAATGATCCGAGCCAGAGAACGGGGACCTTCATACAGATGGATAACGCTCCTGTTCATAGCTCGGTGCGACTAGAGGGCGTGGAAGTGATGGCAATCAAGCAAGCTCTGGAAAAATATGATTGGTTGTCAGATTACTGGTGGCAGGCGGTAGCGGTGGACACCGATAAATACACTGCCAGTGTAGAATTGAACCAGTACAACGGCTATTTTATCAGGACACTGCCCGGCTACAAGACTGTTTACCCCGTCCAGGCCTGTCTCTATCTGGCGAAGGCGCGGCTGGCTCAGAATGTTCACAATATCATCATCGCCGAAGAGGACTCGGAGCTGCACATCATTACGGGATGCACCACTGCTTCTGAAGAAGAAGCCGGCATACATCTAGGCGTCTCCGAGTTCTACATAAAGAGGGGGGCTAAGGTCACCTTCACCATGATACACAACTGGAATCCCGAGGTAGCTGTTCGCCCGCGCTCAGCAGCCATCATTGAAGAGAATGGCTTATTGCTCAGCAATTATGTACTTATGAAGCCAGTCCGTTCGTTGCAGATGTATCCTACAGCCAGATGCGTGGGTGAAAATGCGGTTGTCAGATTCAACAGTGTCCTGGTAGCAGCGCCGGGGTCATCGCTGGACATTGGTTCCCGGGTCATCCTCAATGCCAAGGGGGCAAAAACAGAGATCATATCACGGGCAATAACTACCGGAGGGAGCATCATTGCCCGGGGTTATGTGGAAGGCAATGCTCCTGATGTCAAAGGACATCTGGAATGTCGTGGGCTAATTCTGCACAAGGAAGGGATTATCCATGCCATACCCGAGCTTAAGGGCACCCTGGCAGGTATCGACTTGTCCCACGAAGCGGCGGTAGGCAAGATCGCTGAGGAAGAAGTGGAGTATCTCATGGCACGGGGATTGACCCGAACTGAGGCTACAGCCACAATAGTCAGGGGATTTCTCAGGGTGGATATCGAGGGGTTGCCACCCTTGCTCGGCGCCGAACTGCAGCGGGCTGTGGAAGCCAGCGAGAAGGATCTTATGTAGATACGGCGAACAGGAGGCTGATTATGAATACCAGGGCACTGCACAACCTGAGCTACGGCTTGTACGTCATAAGCTCCAGAATGGGAGATAGACTGAACGGGCAAATCGCCAACACCGTGTTTCAGATCACCTCCGAGCCACCAACCATTGCCGTGAGTATCAACAAGCGGAACCTGACCCATGAATTCATCGGCGTAAGCAGAGTCTTTGCCGCTTCCATACTATCCCGTGACACGCCACTCTCATTCATTGGTCATTTCGGCTTCAAGTCAGGTCGGGAACTGGATAAGTTCAAGGATATGCAATATAAGCCTGGTGAAACCAAGGCTCCCATAGTACTTGACTATAGCTTGGCTTATCTTGAAGCCAGAGTGATCAATCAAGTAGATGTCGGCACTCACACCATGTTCATAGGGGAACTGGTGGGAGCGGACGTCCTCAAGGATGGCGAACCGATGACTTATGCTTACTACCATCAGGTCAAGCGTGGCACAACGCCGAAGGCAGCTCCCAGCTACATCGAGGAGAGAAAGGAGGCAGTATCAAAAATGGCGAAATACGAATGCACTGTTTGCGGGTATATCTATGACCCCAAGTTGGGCGATCCCGACGGCGGCATCAAGCCGGGAACGCCCTTCGAGAAAATACCCGACGACTGGGTATGCCCGGTCTGCGGAGCAGGCAAGGACCAGTTTGAGAAAATAAAGGAATAAGTAACGGAGGTATCATGATAGAAAACCTGAGCCAGGAACAACTAGCCGGAATTCTGGAAACCATACCGCTCGAGATTTCTTTCGTCAATGAAGATGCCCTGGTTAGATTCTGGAACAAGCACGAAACGAGAATTTTCAGGCGGCCAGTTTCCGTGATCGGAAAGTCGGTTCAGAATTGCCATCCCAAGCACAGTGTGGACAAGGTGAACCGCATATTGTCCGACTTCAAAGATGGCAAGAAAGACTCAGCCGAATTCTGGATAGATTTGAAAGGGAGGATGATATATATACGGTATTTTGCGGTGCGTAACAAGGCTGGCAAGTATTTGGGCACTTTGGAAGCCACACAGGATATAACGGACATAAAGAAGCTGGAGGGAGAGAAAAGACTTCTGGACTACTGAAAGGGGAAAGAGTGAAAGCAAGACAGATCAAGACCAATGTCCACTGGGTGGGCGCTATTGACTGGGACAGGCGTCTCTTTGATGCTTTGATACCTCTGCCTGATGGAACGAGCTATAACGCCTATCTGGTGCGGGGCAGTCAGAAAGTTGCATTGATAGACACTGTCAATCCTTCCATGACTGATGTCCTCATGGCTTTCCTTGAGGATATTCCCAGCATTGACTATGTCATTGCCAACCATGCGGAGCAAGACCATTCCGGCAGCATCCCCCACGTTCTGGCGAAGTATCCCAATGCCAAGGTGGTCACTACATCCAAAGGCAAGGATTTGCTCGCGGCTCTCCTGTTCATATCTGAGGATAGATTCATCACGGTAAACGATGGTGAAGTCTTATCTCTGGGGGACAGAAGCTTGGTGTTCATCTATGCCCCCTGGGTGCACTGGCCTGAAACCATGCTCACTTACCTAAGAGAGGACAGGATACTTTTCCCCTGCGACCTGTTTGGCTCCCATTTTGCCACCACGGACTTGTACGTAACTGACGAGGGTCAGGCCTACGAATCTGCCAAACGATACTTTGCGGAAATCATGATGCCTTTCCGCACCAGCATTGAGAAACACATGGGGAGACTGAGGGACTATAAGATTGACATCATTGCCCCCAGCCACGGCCCACTCCATAACAGGCCTTCGTTCATCATGGAAGCATATCGAAGCTGGGTATTCGACCCACCAAAGAACGTAGCGGTCTTGCCTTATATCTCCATGCATGGCAGTACCCAGAAGATGGTGGACTATTTTGTGGGAGCACTGGCTGACAGAGGTGTCACAGTTAAGCAGTTCAACCTGGCGGCAACTGATGTTGGGAAGTTGGCTATGGCACTGGTGGATGCCGCCACACTGGTCATTGGCACTCCCACAGTTCTGGTTGGTCCACATCCTAACGTCGCCTATGCTGCATTTCTGGCCAATGCCTTAAGACCAGAGGTCCAGTTCATCTCCATCATTGGCTCTTATGGTTGGGGCAGCAAAGCTGTGGAACAGCTCGTGGCTATGATTCCCAATCTCAAGGCAGAGGTGTTAACACCTGTGATAAGCAAGGGATTTCCCAGGGAAGAGGATTTCAAAGCCCTGGATAATTTGGCCAGCAGCATCGCCGAAAAGCATAAGGCGCGTGGCTTTGTCTGATGGTCTTTCAGAGGAAAGGGGGCAGGATGGCTAAAGCAGTAATGGACTATGATAGTGAAACTGGGAACCCGGGATGATGGCGGAGACGGCTAATTGCCGCGTGTATAATTCTCATGAGATTCTGAAAAGGAGGGAAAAGACTAATGGAAAAGACAAGGTTCTATGCTCTGCCGCAATTGCCCTACAGGTATGATGAGTTACGGCCCCACATATCCCAAGAACAGCTGACCCTGCATCATCAGAAGCATCATCAAGCGTACGTCAATGGTGCTAATGCCATTCTCGAGAGGCTGGACAAGGCTCGCAAAGAAGGTGCTGACTTTGATGCTAAAGCCACCTTGAAGGAGCTTTCGTTTCACGTTGGAGGGCATCTGTTGCACTCCCTGTTTTGGGCTAATCTGGCGCCGGCGGGCACAAGCGGAGGCAAGCCAGCGGGGACTTTGGGCACAGCCCTGGAGAAAGAGTTTGGCAGTTTTGAGAGATTCAAGAAGGAATTCAGTCTGGCTGCTACCAGCGTGGAAGGCTCTGGGTGGGCAGCACTCACTTTCTGTCGGCAGACCGGCAGACCGATAATAATGCAGATAGAGAAGCACAATGTAAATGTTTACCCCATGTTTACCATACTGCTGGTTATTGACGTTTGGGAGCATGCTTATTATCTGGATTACAAGAATGAGAGAGCTAAATTCGTTGACGCCTTTTGGAACATCGTCAACTGGGATGAGGTGAACAAGAGGCTGGAAAGGATAACGAGGTAGGTCGAATACAGAGACCTGCGCGGGTATGCTGGAGGCGTGGGTAAATCATAACGAATATCTGGGAGGGACAAATGGACAAGAGCAAAACTATTGCTCTATTAAGTGAAGACCTGGAGGGGGAGCACGCAGCCATAATTCAATATCTGGTCCACGCCTACGCTATGGGTGAGGGCGAGATGGCCTGTGAAATCGAGGCTATCGCCCGGGAAGAAATGCGGCATTTTGACTGGCTGGCTGAGACCATAGTCAGCCTGGGCGGCACTCCCAGCACCGGAAGAGGAAACATGCGCACTGGTGGCGACTCGGTTTCCCAGTGGATGAAGAACGATGTACTCCAGGAGAAAGATGCTATCACCTTGTATGAAGAGCACATCAAGGCCGTCAACAATCCTAAGATAAAGCGACTGCTGAAGCGAATTCTTTCAGATGAAAAGTCGCACCGAGGTGATTTTGAACACTTTGTAGCCAAAGCTCAGAAGGAAGGCCTCAGGGATTTAAGAGGCTCTCGACAGGACAAGGTTAGCCAGATTCTCGACTGGGGCATCGAGCATGAGTATACCGTTATTCTCCAATACCTTCTCCACTCCTATATGACGCCCAACAAGGACGTCAAGAAAGAAATGGAGGACCAGGCTATCAACGAGATGCAACATCTGGGATGGTTGTCTGAGAAGATGATAGGCAACAGGGGCACTCCCCGGATTGAACACACTAAAGTGGACAAGTCGACCAGGACCAGGGACATGCTTCGGGCAGATATCAAGATCGAGAAGAAGGTGGCGGCTGAATATGACCGCGTTGCCAAGGAAATTGAGGAGCCTGACCTCAAAGAGCTCATCACGCGGATAAGGGATCACGAACTTTATCACGTTGATGTATTCAACGATTTGTTGAAGGAAGAGGAAGTGCGGGCTAGGAAGAGATAGTGGGCGACGAAAGCAATTCCAAGAAGTCTGGCAGGGCTTTGCTCCACATAACCGGGATGAGCTGTGCTGCCTGCGCGGCTACTATCAAGAGGGGTCTTTCTCAGATTCCTGGTGTAGAGCAAGTCGACGTCAATTTCGCTTCAGAGAAGGTTTCAATACAATACGATCCTACAAGGTTGGACCTTGCCCGGATTAAGGAGACCGTCTCTCGGTTGGGGTATGGAGTTGTCACCAGAAAGTCCGTATTTCCCGTGGTAGGAATGACCTGTGCATCTTGTGTTGCCAGGGTGGAAGAGGCGCTCTCCAGAGTGCCCGGCGTGGTTTCCGCTGGCGTGAATCTGGCTTCGGAGAAAGTCACCGTGGAGTACCTGGAAGGAACACAAGTGGCTGACATGAGGCGGGCAGTAAGAGACGCCGGTTATGGACTTGGTCCCGAGGTGCAGGCTCTGGAGGATGTGACCGTCACTGCCCAGCGTGAGCTTCGAGCCATTAGAATCAGATTTATCGTCGCTGCCATCCTTGCGGCAATAATAATGGTTCTGGGTTTTAGCCCTGCATTTGTTGGCCGGCCTCATTTGCTATGGGTTCTGGCCACGCCAGTGCAATTCTGGGCTGGCCTGCGATTCTACCGAGGCGCGTGGGGTGCATTGAAACATAAGACCTCTGATATGAATACACTGATCGCAGTCGGTACTTCGGTGGCTTACTTCTATAGCGTGGTAGCTGTTGTTTTCCCCAGCCTTTTTGCTGTGGGGATGCTGGAACCCCACCTATACTTCGATATCTCAGCGATGATCATAGCCCTGGTGCTCCTCGGCCGTTTTTTGGAAGCTAGAGCCAAAGGACAGACATCGGCGGCATTAAGGAAGCTTGTCGGTATGCAACCGAAGATTGCTCTAGTTATCCGTGAAGGCGAGCGGAGGGAGATTTCCGTTGAAGAGGTTCGGGTCGGTGACATTATCCTGGTACGCCCGGGCGAACGGATACCCGTAGATGGCGTAGTGCGTGAAGGTTACTCCAGCGTTGATGAGTCCATGATTACGGGAGAGAGTATCCCTGTAGAGAAAAAGGTGGGTGATGGGGTCATCGGTGCCACTATTAACAAGACAGGCAGCTTCCAATTTGAAGCAACCAAGGTAGGCAAAGACACAACGCTGGCTCGTATCGTCAGAATGGTGGAGGAGGCGCAGGGAAGCAAAGCCCCAATTCAGCACTTTGCAGACGTCATAGCCAGTTACTTTGTGCCTACGGTGATTGGCATTGCCATCGTGACCTTCGTAATCTGGTATCTTGTGGGGCCATCTCCAGCCCTTACCTTCGCCCTGCTGAACTTCGTTGCTGTGCTTGTTATCGCCTGCCCCTGTGCTCTGGGATTGGCTACTCCCACGGCGGTCATTGTTGGCACAGGGAAGGGAGCCGAGCACGGAATTCTCATCAGAAACGGTGAAGCATTGGAGAGAGCTCACCAGATAGACACTGTTCTCTTAGATAAGACAGGCACATTGACCCGTGGCGAGCCTGCGGTTACCGATGTGGTCGCTGCCCACTTTTCCTCTCCCGAGGAAATCCTCCGTTTGGTTGCCTCTGCCGAGCGTAGCTCTGAACACCCGCTGGCCGAAGCGGTGGTCAAGGCTGCTCTCGAGAGGAAGCTGGAATTATCTGCGTCCTCAGGTTTCAATGCCATCCCTGGGCAGGGAGTGGAAGCTTTTGTGGAGGGTAAGAAGCTTTCTGTAGGCAATCTTAGATTCATGGAGGAGCGAGGCCTTTCCCTCAATGGGCTGGAGAAGAAAGCTACGGAACTCCTTGAAGGAGGTAAGACAGTAATGTTCCTGGGACTGGATACTCAGGTAGCAGGAATCATTGCTCTCGCTGATACTCTAAAACCGGGCGCCAAAGAAGCGATGCAAGCGCTGCGCAGGATGGGTATTGAAACGGCCATGCTCACCGGGGACAACTACCGCACGGCTGAAGCTATTGCTCGAGAGGTGGGTATTGACCGCGTGCTGGCTGAGGTGCTCCCCGAGCACAAAGCTGGAGAGGTCAGAAAACTGCAGGGAGAGGGAAAGGTGGTGGCAATGGTGGGTGATGGCATCAACGACGCTCCTGCGTTGGCCCAGGCAGATATCGGCATCGCCATTGGTACTGGTACTGACGTTGCCATGGAGACCGGCGACATCACCCTGATCAGCGGTGACTTGATGGGGGTAGTAACAGCCGTATCTCTGAGCAAGCGGACTATGAGGACTATCAAACAGAACCTCTTCTGGGCCTTTGCCTACAATACTGCTCTCATTCCTGTAGCAGCCGGCGTACTGTATCTTGTCTTCGGCAAGAGTGGTGTGCCTTCCGGGCTTCACTTCATCTTGGGTGAGCATGGTTTTTTGAATCCCATGTTGGCCGCAGCAGCCATGGCAGCTAGCTCCATAACTGTCGTTTCTAACTCATTGCGTCTACGAAGGTTCAAGCCAGCCAGACTTGGCAATTGAGGAAAGGAGGTGCCCAATGGCTATAGACCCCGTCTGCAAGATGGAGGTGCAGGAAAAGAAAGCAGCAGCTACTTCCGAGTACAAGGGAAAGAGATACTACTTCTGTGCTGTTGGCTGCAAGAGGGCTTTCGACCGGAACCCTGAGAAGTATCTCCCGAAAGGAAAGAATTAGATTCGCGAGGGATAAGCAACATGTGGAAGTGCGCTAACTGTCATCACGTGGAATTCAGCAGCCACAAGCCTCAACGCTGCCCGGTGTGTGGCGCTGAGGCAGGAAAGCTCGTTCCTCATGAGGTTTCAGGGATCAAAGGGACCAGGACATTGAACAATCTCAAAGCTGGTTTGGTGGCCGAGTCTCAGGCGCATATTAGGAACCTGGCTTTTGCCATGAAGGCTGAGCAAGAGGGTTATTCCCAGATAGCGAGGCTGTTCCGTGCTATCGCTGAAGCTGAGGCAGTCCATGCCTTTAACCACTTCCGCCTTCTGGGCGCTGCGTCTGCCACTCAGGAAAACCTTGAAAGCGCCTTTGAGAGGGAAAATCTCGCTGCCAGCACTTATCCTCAATTCATCAGAGAAGCCAATGAAGAGGGAAACGCAAGCGTAGCCACAGTCCTGAGTTATTCCCGCGATGTGGAGAAGGGGCATGCCCAGCTCTATAAGAAGGCATTGTCGCATACGATGGCTGAAGAAGATACTGAGTACTACGTCTGCCAAATCTGCGGCTATGTCTCCGACGGCGTTCTGCCCGATGTGTGCCCTATTTGTGGCGCTTCCAAGGAGAAATTCCGGAAGGTAGTCTAGCTGGGTAGAAAGTAATTCGCCTCATAGCTATGATTCATGAAAGGGGATGTTGTATGAACAAGTTTACTGAAGTAGCCAAAATAGAAGAACTGAAAAGCGGAACAATGAAGAAACTAATTGCAGAGGGGCGCGAAATCCTTCTGGTCAGGGTTGGAGACAGGTACTATGCCACTGATAATCGCTGTCCTCATATGAAAGGCGATTTGTCGCAGGGGAGGCTGGAAGGCACAGTGGTCACCTGTCCCGTACATGGCTCTCAATTTGATGTCAGCAATGGACACGTGAGGCGTTGGCTGAAGGGAGGGTTTATGTCCAGGCTGGTCGGTGCATTCAAGACGCCCAAGACCCTTACGGTGCACAATGTTAAAGTCGAAGATGGCAAGGTGCTGGTTGCATTCTGATGCCCAGCATAAAAGGGGCAACTCTACTCTTCTTAGGCTGGCGAGGCGGGCCGCTGGGGGTAGAATAGGATTGATCCCTCTTCAGGAGGTGTGAGACGGACAAGAATCTTAAGGCAGAACTTGTGGTCAACAAGGCGCCCATCAAGCTCAACCCCTTTGTCGAGCAATTCCTGGCTCGCACGGTAATCGGTGCGGTCTCTTCCTTGAAAGGCACTGAAGACATACGATACCTGGAGCTTCATTCGGAGCGAGGCGATATCAAGCTGGTCGTCAATGGGGACGACCTGCCTCTTACGTCCTTTCCCATGGCGATACTCAGCAACACGATAACTGGCTTGGTATCCTCATTAAAGGGCGTAGGCAAGATAGACAACCTGAGGATTGACGTCAGGGCATACTAGTGTGGCAACTCGTGCAGTCTCCCCGAGGCTGCTTCGAAAATGCCGTGCTCCGCAACAACGATTACCGATAGTGGTTGCCCTTTTATCATGCGGTTTTGACAGGTTCGCTAGCTAATGCTATTATGCTGGTGCGACGTGTGAAGTGCAGCCAGAGTCAATGACGGCAAGATGGTCAATTGGGTTGTGGAGGGGACTTAGGGGGTGGTAACAGGTGGATGTCGCCCATAGTCGGCTCTTGTCAGCCTCTCCGGTTTGGTCAGCTGTCTTGTTCGATACCAAGCCAGTTTTGTTGCGCCTACCTGAAGCTAACGGCAGACTGATTGCCCACGTGGTCTACTTAAGGGATACTTAGGCATGAACGTAAACAGTTCTTTTGTGATATTGTTTTTCCTCTGTCTGGGGTGTGCCGCTTTCTTCTGCAGTGCTGAGACTGCGTTCATTGGTATTCAGAAGCTACGTTTGCAGCACTTGCTCCAGACTGGGCACCCTGCCGCCAGGAGAGTAGCCAGAATTCTGGCACAGCCAGAAAGGTTTCTGGCTACAGTTCTTCTGGGGATCAATTTCTTCGAGACAGCGGTGGCCACACTAGGCACAATCATAGCAGTGTCACTAATCCAGGATCGGAACTGGGCTGTAGCCATGGCTACCATCGTGATCACTATAGTGACGCTGGTGTTCGCCGAGCTTGTTCCTAAAAGCCTGGCCGTACGTTATGGAGAGAGGCTAGCTCTAAGATATGTTAGACCTCTGGAAACAATCTCCTCCCTCCTTTACCCTCTGGTTTACGTCTTGAACCATATCGGGATTAGGTTTACCAGCTTGGTCGGGGAGGGCGAGATCCCCAAGCCGACTATCAGTGAAGAGGAATTTCGCACGGCTATCAACATAGGTGAGGCTGAAGGAGTAATGAAGGGCGATGAGGCAGAGATGCTACACAAGGTATTGGAATTCACCGACCGCAATGTGAGCAAGATCATGGTTCCGAGAACGGAGATTGCCTGGGTGGAGCAAGGGACGAAGCTGAAGGATTTTCTGGAGCTCTATGCCAAGGGACGCTACAGTCGTTTTCCGGTGTATAAGGATACCACTGATAATGTGGTGGGTCTCCTACATGCCAAGGACGTGCTGCTAAAACTAACCGATGAACATGACAGCAGAGAGGATGTCATTGACGATTTGGTGCGCCCGGCGCATTTTGTACCTGAAGGGAAACGCCTGGGAGAGCTCCTTGCCGAGATGAGAGATGGTGGGTACCATGCGGCAATCGTAGTAGACGAGTTCGGAGGTATTGCGGGAATGGTTACCCTGGGGCAGCTAACTGAGGAGATTGTCGGCGATATTCATGACGAGCTAACAGGCAAGGAAAAGGATTTCATTGTAGCTGGCGACAGCGCCTTCCAACTGGATGGAGGATTCAGGATTGAGGAAGCCAGCGAGGAATTGGGGCTAAATTTGCCCAGCGGTGATTATGAGACTGTGGCTGGCTTTATTCTCAGCCATCTTGGTCGGATACCAAAGCAAGGGGAGCAGTTCAAGTACCAGAACCTCAAGTTCGTTATCACCGAAATGAGTGGAATGAAGATAGAGAAGGTCATGGTAACCAAGGAGAAGGGCGTTGCTGCATCGTAGTCTTGCTCCATTCCGTCCATGATGAGGGTGGCACTAGTCTATCACGACATGTCGAGATATGTATCTCTGCCGGCTAGGCAGCTTGAGGAGGCCTTTTGAAGCTCATTCTAATCAGGCACGGCGAGACTCATTGGAACAAGGACGGCCTTGTTCAGGGAGGCGATAGCGACATACAATTAAATGATACCGGATTGGAGCAAGCCAGGAAGCTAGCGGCTTTTCTCGAGAATGAGCCAATTGCAGCCATAGTTTCCAGTCCTTTGCAGCGCGCCATAGCTACAGCCGAAGTCATCGCCCATCGTCACCAGTTGCCCGTGAAGACTGATCAGGGGCTCAGAGAACTCAAAGTCGGTGATCTGGAGGGCATGTCTCTTTCAAAGTTAACGACTACGTTCAGCCAGTTTTTGCTGCAACAACAAGACAGGGAGACCATCAAACCGCCCAATGGGGAAAGCCTTGTGGAATTGCAGGAGAGAGTCTGGGAAGTTGTTGAACGTCTGCTAGAAAGGCACAGACCTGGTCCTGAGCACAATGAAGGCACTGCGGTGGTAATAGTCAGCCATTACTTTGTCACCCTGGCTATTATTCTCAAGGCTTTGGAGCTGCCTCTGGAATATCTGACCAGATTCAAAGTGGATCTTGCAGGGGTAAGCGTTCTTGAGTTCCGGGACTATGGAGCCCGCCTGGTGACATTGAATGATACTTCCTATTAGCGTAAGCTGCGAGGTGCAAGACAAAGGGTTATGCATATGAGCAAGGTTAAGCTAGAGTCGAGGGTCCTGGACTCTATCCGACGGCATAACTTGATTCCACATAGGGAGCTCATAGTTGTCGGAGTCTCAGGTGGTGCCGACTCGGTGTGCTTGCTTCATATCCTGGTGAAATGGCGGGAAGAGCTGGGCATAAGACTTCATATCGCCCATCTCAATCACCAGCTTCGGGGAATTGAGTCCAACGCCGATGCTGAGTATGTCTCCGACCTGGCTGGCTCGCTGGACATTCCCATTACCATAGACAAGCAAGACGTGGCTGCCTACAGGAAGGAACGCAATTGCCCTATTGAGGAAGCTGCCCGGGAACTGCGCTATGCCTTCTTTGCCCGTGTGCTCAGAGAGGTCGGAGCGCATCGCATAGCCATAGGGCATACCAGGGATGACCAGGTCGAGACCATCTTGATGCACATGCTACGGGGAACAGGCATTACCGGGCTATGTGGTTTAGCCTTCTGCTCACCTATAGTGTATGACAACCGACAAATGCCCTTGCCTGCTTCTCCCCCGTCATCGCAGGCGAAGCAAAGCAATCTCTTAGTCATACGACCTCTTCTCGACATTACCAGGGAGGAGACGGCGAGCTATTGCCAGAACCACAACATCGCCCCGCGCGTTGACTCCTCCAACCTGTCGCTTTCCTTCTTCCGCAATCGCCTTCGCCTGCACTTATTGCCTTTGCTCAGACAATACAATCCGAGCATTGATCAAGCCTTGCTTCGTTTGGCTGAGATCGCCAGAGAGGATATTGGCTTCATCGAACAGCAAGCTTCAGGGTTGTGGGACGAAGTTGCCAGGCAGGAAAATGGCGCCATCTATTTCGACAAAAAACAGATTGCGAGGTTGCCGATAGCCTTGCAGAGGCAATTACTAAGGGCGGCTGTGACCAAGCTGGCCGGGGATGTTCGGGACATCGAAGCCACTCACATTGAGGCGGCAAGGAGTCTTCTAGACAAACAGCCTAGCAAAAGAATATCCCTCCCCCACGGTCTTGTCTGCCAGGGAGGATATGACGAGCTTGTAGTTGCCAGACACAGTTCAGCGAAGGCAGCCACTCACTCTGTAATAGCCAGCGACCCGCAGGCCAAGGCCCGGCAGATGGGAGAGTGGCAGTCTCAGCTCCCTTCCTGTCCTTTCCCTGCGCTGCCGGGTGAATTTCATCTCAAAGTGCCAGGTAAGACAGCTGTCCCGGGATGGAACGTGCTAGCCAGCATAGTGCGAGGACAGGTGACATTCCTGTCATCGCGCTGTCCCCTGAGCGCGAGCCGGAGGACTTCTCAGGGCAATCTCGTTGCCCATTTCGACTTACAGAAAGCAGGCATGAACCTCTGCGTACGCAGAAGTCAGCCTGGAGACAGATTTCAGCCACTGGGTATGAGTATGCCCAAGAAGCTTCAGACATTTATGGTTGACGCCAAGATACCGCGGTCCTGGCGAGGCCGCATACCAATCGTCTGTTCACCTCAACAAATCATCTGGGTCGTAGGCTGGCGCATTGATGATAGAGTCAAGCTCACTGAAGCTAGCCAGGATGTTCTTCGCCTGGAGTTCATCAAGTCGGAGTGAAAGAAGTAGACGCGGAACTACTGCTACGCCGCCTTACCGTCGAAGAGGCTCTCTGGCGCCTTGACCAGTATCTCTACGATGCCTTTATGGCTGGCTTGCCCTCCGTGCGCATTGTCCATGGGAAGGGGACGGGGAAATTGCGCCGTGCCGTGCGCGAGTCACTTGACAAGCACCCTCTGGTTAAGTCCTGCCGCCTTGGCGACTATGGCGAAGGAGGCTACGGCGTCACGGTAGTGGAGCTGACGAATCGATAGAGCTTGTCTCTGAAACTGGATACGCCATGTGGCTAAGCCATTGCTTATCCGCTGCCGGATATTCTATAATTGCTGTTGATCTGCCGGAACAAGGATATGGAAATGATTAGAGAGACACTGGAGCAGGGTGGCACTTTTGCTGAACAGGAGGAATCCTCAAAGGGGATTAGAGAAGCACACAGTCACGTGAATTTACTACGGCGACGGCTTGACCGGCTGGCGAAGTTACAATCGCTTCTTAAGGAAAAGCACCACAATAGACTAGATGGCCTGTCTACTCAGCTTAGCGACATAGACATACAAAAGCGGGAGCTGAAAGACCTGACCGGGCAACTGAAGGGAAACAAAGACAGGCAATCAATTATCAAGAAGCAGATGGCTAGCCTGGACAGACGCGAGAAGGCCTTGCTCGGGGTAGCAAGGCAAATTGCCAGATACGGAAGGTCAAGCAATGCTCAGATTGCAGCCATAGAAGAGGAGCAGGAAATTCTTTCTCAGCAGGTTCGTGACCTGGAGCAGACTCTGGGTGTTGTGGAACAAGCTGAATTGAACAAGAAAGAGCTGGAGATTATCGTCCAGCGAATTCATGCTAAGAAAGGATGGTTGGAAGAGCACGTCCTGGATCTCAGCAAAAGGACAATGGATTTGCTCTTCGACTTCTACATGCCGCCTGGGCGCAATAGTCGATTCAAACTGTAGTCCGCCTGACATAACGAGGCGAAACGAACCCAACCACCCGGTTAAGTTCCAAATCCTATTTTCGAAGCTCTAAGCAAATTCAACTGTCAGAATCCGAAACCCTGAGCTGTTCTGGTCACCGGGATTTCTGTGCTTTGGTGTCATTCAGGATTTGACGCTTGTGGTCCGGAATTTCCTCTTCCCTGCAACCGCTGTCTCCCGGGAGACTTAGCAACCCTTCGGAGTTGATTTGAAGCGTAGCTTGGTGAGGCGCAGAGGCTGGCAGCTCATCAGTGCTGCCTGTCCACAGGGCGGGCACAATAGTCCACGACAGAAGTCGTGGCAAGCAGCGGTGCAGCCCGGAATGGGCTTGAACCTTCCGTCAGGTTGTCTTCGGGCAAAGGGCACGGACAATCCCTCGCAGTGGGGGATTCCCCGGGAGTCGCTCTCTCCAGCAGAAAGCTCCTGACACGTGGCATAGGTCATTCCTCTGGCTTCAACCAGTCTTCTCACTTGGCGATGGAAGCCCAGCCTCAAGTCCCTGCGCAGGCGATAGCCTCCGCCTGACCAGTGTGTCTCATATATGTATTCCTGCTCGAATCTCTTGGCTGCCAGTGGCGACTGGCTATGGATAACCTGAAACGTTCTTCGCCATATGCTCGTGCCCTCGTGACTGCCTGACGGAGAGCGTCTTCTGGATAGCCTGCCTGTGCCAGCAACTATATGTTTGGCTCCCACAGCAGCGAAGACATCAAGCAGCTCCTCTATCTTTTCAATCCAGGAATCGCCATAAATGGCCTGGAACAGATGAACCATAATCGGGTCGAGGCGAATGACGATGTCAATACCCGTGCTGGATAGCTTGCTGGCGGCGGCTACCCTGGCATCGAACGAAGGCGCCCCTGGTGACAGAAGCCCCAGTACCTCAGGAGTCCCCTCGATGGTTATGGCTATGAACTTGGGCTTGTATTCTGCGAAGCCAGGCAATTCCAGAAGAAAGGACGGGTCGCCTTTGGTGGTGATAAAAAACGAGACGCCGTAGTCCATTAGAAGCTGTATCAGTCTTTTGACCTCTCCTTTCAATTCGGGTATGTCCTGGCAGGGGTCGGAGATGTTGGACAGGGAAATCGGCGGGCATAAGTACAGCTTCTTGAGGTCCCTCTCCACTAACTCAGGCAAGTTGCCATAGATCAAGGTATCCTCTGAGTAGTTGGAGTAGATAGCTTCCCTGGCATAGCAGTAGATACAATGGTGAATACACTGGTTGGGACCTGGTGGCGTGACATTGACAATCCAGCAATGTAAGCACTTCCGTTCGGGGTGAGCGTAGGGGAAATCATGGAATGTGGAGCCTTTCCTGGCTATCAGCTTTGTGGACACGATCTACGTTAGTATTCTCTGGTCACTCTGTCGGCGAGGCTCAGGCGTTCATGGAAATGCGAAAATGCCCAACTTCTCTTCAGTGCGACCAGCGTTGTTCCACCACCATGTCGTCAAGCCAAGTCTAGTCATCAAAGTTGGCGATGACAAAACAGTAGTTCGTGGTCATAGTGATGGTGGTAGTGGGATCGTTGACATCGGCAATGCTGCCCGAATTGCTGACCCAACGAACAAAACGGTAACCTCTTTCCGGCTCTGCCACCAAGTTGACCACTGTTCCCACGGGATAGCGAAAAAGCCCCTCGCCGGGGTCAGTTACCGCGCCGCCTATAGTACTGGAGATCCTGACGCTGTATTGGGGAGTAAACCCAGGAACTTCAAGAACACAGCTCTGCGATGCTACAGCCAAAGCCACTACCATCAGTAAGATGCCAACTCTTCTCACGCTTATCACCTCTGGCCGACTATATTGTATCACCATTGAAGGAACCGTCAACAAGTCGCTTTGTCCAACACGGACTATGCAGTTCAGAACAAGCGTACCTCTCAGGGGAAAACCGGGCGGCATCTCGGTTTGGCCGGCAGATTTGCTTCACCCGCATCCCTATCAGGACAGAGGCAGTGCTTCGCTCCACACGGGGTCACGGGAAGAGAGGCCCGTCACTTTTGCTCACTGCTTGCCGCCAGCAAGCTCGGTCACCAGAAGCTCCAGGGCTAATTCATCGCTGTATCTACCAGTCTTGATGGCAAAATCAGTTTCCAAAAACTTATTATAGGCCCGTCTTATACCCTCAAAATCATACGATTTAGCCTGCTTGAGTGTTCTATCCAAGCCATAGCTTTTTTTCAGCCCTAATCTGTCCTGAATCTGCAGGAGAGATAGGCCTGGTTCCAACTCCCGGGCTTGGGCTATTAGGCGGAATTGCCTGGTAATCATCACCAAGATGTGCGCTGGCGGTTCACCTTCATCATACAGCCGATGAAGCAGCCTCTGGGCTAACGCGGTGCGACCTTCAGCCACGGCGTCCACCAGGGCAAAGATATTGGCCTCCTGGATACAACTTACCAGTTGTCTGACATCGTCTTCGCTGATCCGGCGATCCTGGCTGTAAAGAAGCAGCTTCTGGATTTCGCCACTCACCGCCCATAGGTCTCCACCTATGAGTTCAGCCAGCAAATGCACTGCTTGAGGAGTGATGTCGCCGCCCTCTTCCTTAACCCGTTTTTGTATCCAGGCTTGTAAGGCCTCACCTTTCAACCAAGGGAACGCCTTCACTGCAGCCAGCGGGGCAAGCCTCTTCAACAGAGGATTATCGCCCCTCACTTCCTCGTCAACCAGCACCAGCACCGTCGTCCCGGGCAGTTGCTTGACATAGGAGTCCAGTCCTTCCCATTCTGCCAGACGGTCCCCCGCCTTTCTTTTTCGAGACCTTGATCTACTCCGCTTCGCCTCGAAACAGCCCAATAAGCCCTCGACTATGACCAGCCGATGCGAGCATAAGAAGGGAGCAGCATCGCATTTATTCCTGAGTTCACTCAAGGTCAGATGTTGCCCCTCTAAATGGGTGGTGTTAGTTGCCACCATCTCCCGATCGCCCAAGTCAGCTTTGATCCTATCCAAAGCCCGGTTAAGGGAGAAATCGTCCTGCCCGTAAAGAATATGCAGCATTCACCTCGTATTCTATCACAGCACCAGTGTGTCATGGCGGAGCCTGCCCACGCCTGGTTCTCTGTATTGGGGCTGGAATCATGCGAAGGGGTCGGATATGCCAGGCGGCTGCTGTTAATCAATCGTGGAAGCCGAAGTATGGTAGGATATGATGGTGAAAATCGCGATCATCGGAATGCCTGAGGCTGGCAAAACGACCATCTTCAACGCCTTGACCAGAGGCAAGGCCGAGATCGCCGCCTATTCACCCACCCTGGCTCCCAATGTCGGCGTGGCCAAGGTCTGCGATCCCCGACTGGCAGTGCTGGAGGGCATATTCCGGCCCAGAAGGACTGTCCCCGCAGAGGTGAGCTATGCAGATATTGCTGGTCCCATCAAAGGCTTTGGCAAGGAAGGGGCAGGGGGAGAACTCTTGAACTACCTGACTACTGCTGATGCCCTGCTCCAGGTCGTGCGGGCTTTTGAAGATGACAAGGTTCCCCATCCTGCCGGAAGCGTAGACCCGAAACGAGACATAGCTGCCCTGGATTTGGAACTCGCCATCTTCGATCTGGCCATCATGGAGAGAAGGCTGGAAAAACTGGAGACAAGCTTGAAAGGAGCTAAGCCAGCCGAGCGGGAGTCCCACCTGAAGGAGCAGCAACTGCTTCAGAAAGTGAAGGCGGAACTGGAGAAAGACAAACCGATAAGGACACAAGGCCTGACCAAAGAGGAACTCAGAATGTTAGCCAACTATCAGTTTCTTACCGCCAAGCCCATGCTATTAGTCCTGAATGTCGGAGAGAGGCAAATATCACAGGCTGCACAACTGGAGGGTGAGACAGGTGCCCTGTACTCCCAGTTTGCCGTGGTCGCTCTGTGCGGCAAGCTGGAGATGGAGCTAGCTCAGCTCAGCGACGCTGAAGCCAGGGAATTTCGTGAAGCTATGGGGCTGAGCAAACCAGCGATGGACCGGGTCATCGACCTTTCCTACGGTCTCCTGGACCTGATTTCTTTCTTCACCACAGTCTCTTCTGAGCTAAAAGCCTGGACCATTCCCTGCGGAACTCCGGCACCAAAAGCAGCGGGAAAGATCCACTCCGACATCGAAAGGGGATTCATCCGGGCTGAGGTTATCAGCTATAGCGATTTGGCAAGATGTGGCAATCTCGCTGAGGCGCGAAAAAGAGGCCTGCTGAGGACAGAGGGCAAAGGCTACGTCATTCAGGATGGAGATATAGTGACCTTCTTGTTCAACGTCTAGGCACTTCCTGTTCACTTGAAATTCCTGAGTCTGCACTCAGCAACGAGAAGAAGAGAGGAGCCAGACAGAATGAGACAAGTAGTATTTACTGATTTGGATGGCACTCTATTGGATTCTGAAACCTATTCCTGCGGAAAATCACTTGCTGCAATAAACCGACTTAAGGAGAATGACATACCAGTAGTATTTTGCTCAGCCAAAACCAGGGCAGAGCAGGAGGTATATCGGCGTGAATTGGGATTGTTTCACCCTTTCGTAGTGGAAAACGGCGGCGCCATTTTTATCCCCCGAGCCTATTTCTCCTTTCCATGCGATTATCATAAGGCTGTGGGCAACCTTCTGGCTATTGAGCTGGCAATCCCCCGCAGTAGAGTCAGGGCGTTGCTGGCCAGAATCGGCAGGGAGCATAACTTTCGCTTCAGGGCTTTTGGAGACATGAGCGCCGCCGAAGTAGCCGAAATAACCGGCTTGAACCTGCAATTTGCTGAACTGGCTCGGCAGAGAGAATATGACGAACCAATCAAGTTCGACCCCTCGACAGGGCAGGAGGTAAGTGAGTTTCTGGCAAAGTTGGGGGAGGCCGGCCTCAGTTGGTCTTATGGAGGACGGCTTTATCACGTCATGGGTGGTGGTGGTAAAGGGAAAGCAGTGGAAATCCTGAGCGGTCTGTACCGCAAAATGTGGGGAAAAACAAGAACCGTTGGGCTAGGCAATGGCCTGAATGATTTGCCTATGCTCGCGCAGGTAGATGTGCCCGTCCTGGTGCAGAACAGAGATCAGAGATGGGAAGACATGAATTTGCCCCGCCTGCGCAAAGTTGCGGGGATTGGACCTGAAGGCTGGAGCAGAGCAATCTCAGATATATTCGGAGGTTGAAGAACAGCCCGGAACCAAAGGGCAACTTCGCTGTTCCCCCTGCTCCCTTGGCGTGCCTCACAACCACAGAGAAAGATGGAGTTGTCCCTCTTTCCTCAGTTTTTGACAATGACTGTAAGTCTGGTATTATGCCTTCCAGGAGTAAGCTATGTTTATTGAGAGCCCGCGGTACACGGAGCGTTTTGGTTCAGTGAGAATCAGCCATGTTCAGAGAGTGATAGCTTTGGACTCAGGGGTGAGGAGAAGGCCACACTCGCATGGTGCCATAGGGGTGAAGAGGATAGACGAGGAAACGATTCGGCATTATGAGGACAGGATGGCAATTGTGATCCCGATCAAGGATGAAAAGCTCAGGCTTCTAGAAGGAGTTGTTAGTGGAGTGCCCCATGATTGCCTGGTAATAGTAGTCTCCAATAGCCAGCGAGAAAGGGTTGACAGATTTAGAATGGAAGGAGATATCCTCAACCAGCTCTGTCGTTTTACCCATCGGCAGGCTTTGATTATTCACCAGAGAGACGCTGCTATCGCCAAAGCCGCCACGGAGGCCGACTATGACGATCTCCTGGATGAAGATGGGTTGGTGCGGAGCGGAAAGGGCGAAGCCATGATAATAGGGGTGCTTGCGGCTAAGGCGGCGGGCAAAGAATACGTTGGCTTCATTGATGCTGACAACTATTTCCCGGGGTCGGTGCTGGAATATGTGAGAAACTACGCTGCTGGTTTCAGTCTGGCACAGTCTCCCTATAGCATGGTGAGGATTCTGTGGAGATACAAGCCCAAGATTTCGGCTGGGCTCTACTTCAGGAAATGGGGGAGAATATCTGAGATCACCAACAAATACCTGAATAGCCTGATATCTACCAAGACCGGGTTTGAGACTGAGGTTGTCACAACGGGCAATGCCGGTGAACACGCCCTGAGTATTCAGCTGGCAGAGATTATGCCGTTTGGCTCGGGATATGCTGTGGAATCTCAGGAACTGATGTCTTTGTTTGAGAATTTTGGCGGTGTCCTTCCCACCAAGGAATCAAAGGTGATAGAGCAGGGAATAGACATACTCCAGATTGAGACCAGAAACCCGCACCTGCATGAAGAGAGGGGGACTCAGCATCTTAACGAGATATTGCTGTCCTCAATGAGCACCATTTACCATTCACCCTTGTGCGACAAAGAAGTCAAGCAGGCGATTCTGGCGGAGTTAATCAGCCAAGGAGTTCTCAGGGACGGAGAAACGCCCGCTCCTGTTCATATCAATGCCCCGTTAAGAAACGTGAAGGTTAACAAATTTGTTAACGCTATACGAAGCGATCTCGATAAATACTACCTGCTGCACTAGATGCAAGCTCTAGAACGGAATTGTGCCCGGGTTGATAGTTTTGCCCGGCCAAATCCTGATTCCGTTAGACAACTTACTCCCTCTGCCGACCTGCACATCATCGCCTAAGATGCAGCCATCCAGGATTTCGCTTCCTTCACCGATACAACAGCGGGAGGCAACCAGACAGTTATGCAGCCTGGCTCCTCTGCCAATTTGACAATCCTGCCACAATATCACCCCCTCTACCACAGAGCCTTCCTCCAGGCGACATCTCGGCCCCAGCACAGCTGGCCCCTTCACCACGGCATTCCTATCAATGAAGCAGGCTTCGCCGATTATTGCCGGTCCCTTAACCTGAGCTGACGGGTCAACAAACCTTTCACCTTCAAATCTGACAGCTTCGTTGCCTACGTAACGCTGGAGTAAGTCGTGCTGCAATCTCAAGTACTTGTCCGGAGTGCCGATATCAATCCAGTAATCCTGGAAGGGATAGCCGTATATGGCCTGTCCTCTTTCCAGAAGCAGCGGGAAAACATCACGCTCAAACATAGAAAAGGCGCCGGGAGTGATGTAGCGCAGAATCTCAGGTTCCAGAATATAGATGCCAGCGTTGATCATATTCGTGGTTACCTTGTCCCAACCGGGCTTTTCCACGAAGCGCCTGACCTTGTTCTGGCTATCTCTTTCCACCACTCCGTAGCTAGTAGGGTCTTCCACAGGCGTCAATGCCAGGCTGGCCATAGCTTTGTTCTTGCGGTGTAGCCGCATCATCGCGCTGAGGTCAATATCAGTGAATACGTCCCCGTTAAGAACGATGAAGGAACCGTCAAGGAACCCTTCAGCGTTTTTCACTGCCCCTGCCGTTCCCAGAGGGGCGTTCTCTATTGAGTAGGTTACCCTGACGCCGAGCTTGCCGCCATCGCCAAAATAATCCTGAATCTGCCCAGGTGACTTTCCGACAGCGAGAACCACGTCAACAATACTGTGTGCCTTGAGATAGCCAATGAGATGCTCCAATAGAGGATGGTTCAGAACCGGCACCATTACCTTCGGAGTGTTACAGGTGAGTGGACGCAGCCTTGTCGCTTCCCCGCCGACCAGAACTACAGCCTTAAATGGGGTCAACTCTATTTTTCTCCTTTCTCGGCCTCCCCCTCGGCCTTGAAGAGCCAATTCTGAATTTCTCTTTCGCCTCTCTTACAAAACCCTGTTTCCCTAGCACTCCTTCATCTAATCCTTGGCGAATGCCTTTTAAAAACCCCTCCTTCATCACTACTGCCACATCTTCTTGATATCTTCTCTGACGTTCTCGGGCATCGTTTCCTAAGTCCAGGTAACAAGGGTCAACGTCAATCAAGCCTTCCACAAGAGGGTCTATTTCACCAAAAGCATGGAATCGGTAACTGGACCAGCGCCAGTCTTCCGATTTCGACACCAATCCGGCTCTCACCGCGTTCAGTTCAACATATAACCCGCACCAGATGAAGTAATTCTCTTTGTCGATCAGGGAGCTTTTGTACCTTCCCTGCCAGACATGACCCACTCCCCTGTACTTCTTGTTGAAATACCAGGAATAAGCCACGGTCAAACGCATCATGAACTTGGGAAGACTGCCCTCAACAGTGGGCTCCAATAATAGATGGAGATGGTTCGGCATCAGGCAGAAGTGATGAAGCTTGAATTCCAGTTCCTTTTTGTATCTTTTCAGTAAGTGCAAAAAATAAACAAAATCTGCCTCTTCTCGGAAAACGATTTGACGGTTATTGCCCCGGTCGAGAACATGAAATGGAAGATTGGGAACGGTAATTCGCAAAGGTCGAGCCATACGAATTGATTGTATCACGAACTAGTAGTGAAAAATAGAGTTGACCCCATTTATGTGAAGAAGCCTTTGGGGTCGAATAGCCTTAACAAGGTCAAGTCCTCTCTAACCGTAGGTTGAGCTTCTCTTAGATTAGGGCTGACCTTAAGTTCCCAGCCAACCTTCTCCTTTATGGCGGCTATGGCCTCTTCCCTTTTCTGCTTCGGTCTGGCTGCAATATAGGTTGTCAGCGTAAGGGTTTCTTCGCCGCCGATCTTCTCGAAAACGCCCACATCTGTCACCAGCGTGGTCACCTTCTTCCCGGTGAAGGTAACATAGGGCACCTTCTCCACTAGTCTTTGCTTTCCCGAGCTGATTACCACGATAGTCTCCCTGTTGCCGCTGGCTATATCGTTGGCCCCTCCCGAGCCGACCAGATACGCCAGGCCGGGAATTTTGGTCGAGTTCACATTGCCATATTTATCTATCTGCCCTCCGGCCAGGACGCCCAGGCATTGATTTGACGAGCCGCCGACAAAGACTCCCAACAGAGTCTCCACATTGGTCAGCATCTTGCACGTGTGCATGTTATGATAGCTGAATATGAATGGGTCGGAAGCTCTGGGCAGGTGACCATACATGCCTATCTCAGCCATCAAATCCGCGTCATAGCCTTTTCCCTTGAGCCTGTAGGCTGCGAGCCAGCATGCCAGATGAGACAACCCGACGCCAGCGAGTATGGTCTTGTATCCCCCGGCAATGAATTTGTCATTCACAACCTGAGCCGCCGTCAATACTGTCCTCTCCAGCGAATTCGGCTCTTCGCCGAAATTCAGACTGGGTATGTCAGCCATTATCTCGTCTTTCCATGAATCCGAGTGGGCTTTCCCTTTGAGGTAGAGAAGCCTGTCTCTACCTAGCTTCCCCAGATAGTCATCATGGTTCTGGCAATCCAGAATCCAGTGCTTTGTCCAGTCCGAGAATTTGCGCTCGTCCCTTGATGCTTCCCGGCATTCGGAGAGGAAGTCGTAATCTTCGAAGTAGTGCTCGAATTGGGGCAGGCCGCAATTGGGCATTCCCGCCGGATGCGCTCCAAAGGGTGCTTGGCAGACTGCCTTGACCATGTACGACGGAATTCGGACGAGATGCGAGTGACTGCGTATGTATTCCGTGGAAACGATGCTCTCAGCGCTGACGATGACCCCCTGCCTTGCTCCCCAGGCGCCAAAGACATCAACCCCCAGGGGGTAAGTGATAATCGTGTTCCCGGAGCGGTCGGCAGCCGCCCCGTGGACGAGGACAATGTCCGGTCTCAAGGCACTCATTAGCCCGATTTTCTGACCAGGGACAAACGGGTCATCTATGACCCTGAACGATTCCCTGTTCTCCTCCTCCATGGAGCTGCCCACAACTGACCTGGTGGGAATCACGCTCCACCCCATGGCTCCAGCCAGAAGCCTCTGGGGGATGGTGAGCATCGTCCAGTTCTCAAACTCTATCTCCCCGGAGAGGTAGGCTTTTTGAGCCACGGGATTCGGTCCTGACGATGGATATACGTCACCGACGAAACTGGCTATGATTTTCCTGGCCAGTCTGCCGTGAATCAGAGACAGGGCAGTTGCCGAGATGCCGTTATTTATGATGGTGAACCCGGGGTCTTTGCCCCAGAACTCCCTGATGAGCTGATTGAACAAAGCTCCGCCTCTGCCGGCAAAGCCGATGGACATCCCTTTCTTGACGTGCCTTCTTATAGCTTCATCAAGGGGACAGACCTTGTCTTCACCTTCAACTACGGGAAGCCGGAATTTGGAGTCCAGGAAAGCTTTTAGTTCTTTTGTCTCCATCGCTGTGCTCCAGCGTTTCAAGTGGATGGGGCTTGATCCTGCCCATGGTAACAGCTTACTTCTTCCGAAACCTCAGTTTGCACCATATCATCCCCCGGCACCGTCAGGCGCTCATGCCAGATTACCGGCGGATCGGCAGAGAAGCCCGCGACGACACTCGTTCAAGTCTGCAATCGTCCCGGCATTTAGCCGCCGGAGTCCGGCAGACTACCGCGGCGGGTTCTTTCTGAGCAGCATCTGTAGCTTCTCATACTCCCCATCGAGCATGCGGTAACAGTGCTTCTCTTCGGGGAATTTCCCGGCTCTCACGTCTTCACCGAATTCGCGGAAAGCCCTGCCGATGATTTCAGCGAGATCGGCATACTTCTTGACAAACTTGGGAGTGAATGCCTCGAAGTATCCCAGCATGTCGCCGATGATGAGTAACTGGCCGTCCGTGTACATGCCTGCCCCGATGCCCAGCACCGGTATCGCGAGCATGTCGGTGATGATTCTGCCTACTTCGGGAGGTACCGCCTCCAGCAGCAGGGCGAAGGCACCTGCCTTCTCAATAGCCAGGGCATCTTCAATCAGGTCCCTGGCCGCTTCCGCGGTGCGACCCTGCGCCCTGAAGCCGCCGAGCTGACCGGAACTCTGTGGTGTGAGGCCGATGTGCCCCATCACTGACATTCCGCCCTCAACTATGCCCTCAATCTGCTTGATGACCCGCCGACCCCCCTCCAGCTTGATGGCGTCAACGCCGGCTTCCTTGAAAAACCGGCCGGCGTTCTCGATGGCGCTTTCCCTGGACACCTGGTAGGAAAGGAACGGCATATCGCCGATGACAAAGGTGGCGGGAGCGCCCCTCCTCACTGCCTGAGCATGTTGGATCATCTGGTCCATGCTAATCGGCACTGTTCCGGGCAAGCCGTGAACCACCATGGCAGCGCTGTCACCCACCAGAACCATGTCCATGCCGGCTTTCTCACAGAAGCTGGCCATGGGGAAATCGTAGGCGGTGAGGAAGGTGATTTTCTCCCCCTTCCTCTTCATCTCCCTGAAGTCGAGCACGGTTTTCCTGGGCATCTGCTGTTCCGCCTCCGCGGTTATCCCGGCAATGGCACTCTGAGGTCTTTGGGTCCTTGCTTTGATACCTTAAGTCCGGGCTGCACTTCACCGATCAATTCGATGATGTTCTTGACCGAGCGGATTTTGTCTCTCGCCAGTTCCGCCAGTGCGTCCTCAGACATGCCCCAGGGCATGTACATCACCATCCCCGGCCCGGGCTCCATCTTGAAGTAGCAGGGCGAAGCCACCCGCGCTATCTCCGGTGTCTCATAAATCCGGTTATATCCCCCCATGGATGCCCAGAGCTGGATGTGAATATCCAGTGGTATGGTTACCACGCTGCGGATAGAGGCAAGCTGGGGAAGCGTGAGGTCAGCCACCGGGTTGCAGCTTCCCGCTCCCAGTGATTCCAGTAGCTTTACGCCGGCGGCATTGGCGTGCCCGGCGAATATGGAGACCTTGAAGGTGATATCCTGCGGCAGGTCGCCGTTGTGCTTCATGGTGTTGAGCAGAGATAGCACGCCCTCGTCCCAAACCAGAAACCCCCGGAAGCCTATGTCAATGCACCGCTCGACTTCCATGAGGTAATGCCGCACCATGTCCATGCCTCTCATCCTCATCCCCGAAAGCGCCCCCTCGGGAGTGGCAATCTGCCTGCCGGTGTCCCAGGTGGGCCTGGGACCGGGAGTCATGATTACCTCCACCTGGTTATCATGCGCTATTTGGGCGAAATCCTTGAGCTGTTCCCGGGTCAGCATGCACGCCCCCCGCACCACCGAAATCGACCGGTGAAACGGCACTCTCTGCTTTTTCGCCTCGTCAATTGTGGCCAGCAGGACTTTCGGAGTCTCTATACCGGAGACCTCCACCCGGTAGTGGGCGCCGTCGGGGAATGCCTTCGTTGAGGTGGGCAGGTCGTAACTATCACTGCCGGGGAAGCCAGCCCTTTCCATAGCGCGTGCGGTCTTATCCATACTTCTCCCTCCCAGGAATGAAGCCATCACGTGATATGCTGGCTTCGCCTCTTCGTGTTCCTGGCCTATACTATACGACGCTCCCCGCAGTGTCAAGCTCTCTTCGAATCTGGAGCTCTGTCGCCTGGGACCTACAATGCAGCCGGAAGCGGACTGACATGCTGGAAGCACAATGGCTCTCCCACTTGTCTTTGCCAGGCTGCCTTCGTCACCAGAAGCAATCCCGCAGACGCGACGCTGGCGGCTACCCGCCAGCGTTGACTATGACTACAAGTAAAGAAATAGAGTTGACCCCGTTTTTCAAAAAGGGAGGGGGGGCAGCTTCACGCTGCCCCCCTTTCCAGCTCTTCTTCACGTTCTCGCTGCTACTCCAGGCAACGTCTCGGCTGCAGGCTCCGGGAATCAGCCTTGCAGTCCCGGTGAGACTTCAGTCATTATCGGCCGTGCAGTGAGAACATCATGACGTTGTCAGACTACCGGCACGGGGTGAACTCTGCACCACCTGGCGCGCAGACCCAAGGCGTAAAGAGCGCACAGGCTATGCTGTTGACTATATCGTCC
>JBBIMO010000015.1:0-42365 GCA_037444365.1 Chloroflexota bacterium | reverse complement strand
TGCTGGGATACTCCGATATCGTCATCTCCTGCGGAATTGAGCACATGACCCACATCCCCACCCTGGGAGGCGGCGGCCAACAGGTACCAATACAACCCAATCCCAAATTCATGGAATTCAAAGAATTGGACATCATGACCACCATGAATATGGGACTGACTGCGGAGAAGCTGCTATCACAGACCAGCTTCACCCGTGAGGACATGGACAAATGGGCTTTGAAGAGCCATCAGATGGCAGCCAAGGCCCTCCAGGAAGGGTTTTTCAAGGGGGAGATAATGCCGGTCGAGGCGCCGCAGGCTGACGGTACCAGGAAAGTCATTGACTACGACGTGAGCATCAGGGGCGATACTACACTGGAGGCTCTTGCCCAGCTGAAGCCTTCCTTCAAGCCGGACGGGCACATAACGCCGGGCAACTCCTCTCCGCTCAACGCTGGAGCCAGTGCCATGATGCTGATGTCCAAGAAGAAGGCCGGGAAGTTAGGGCTTAAGCCCTTAGCTAAGATTGTATCCATGGGGTGGGCCGGGGTTGACCCAACAGTGATGGGCAAAGGCCCGGTCCCGGCCAGCCGCAAGGCTCTGGAACATGCCGGCCTCAAGGCGAAGGACATAGATTTCTGGGAGATCAACGAAGCCTTCGTCATCGTGGCTCTCTATGCCATCAAAGAGCTGGGCATCGCCCCCGATAAAGTCAACGTCAAGGGCGGTGCCACTGCCATCGGACACCCGCTGGGAGCCAGCGGCACCAGGCTGGTGGGCACACTCGCCAGAATACTCAACGTCGAGAAAGGCAGATACGGTGTGGCCACTGCCTGCATCGGCGGCGGCCAGGGCGCTGCCACCGTGCTGGAGCGGGAAACCTAGGAAAGCTAACTCTCTTACATTGATTCGCAGAGGGCGGGGCTTGTCCCCGCCCCTTGCTTTGATTGCCGGTAGTGAAGGAGTCCCTTCCTTGCCCGCGCAGGACGTTCTACAGGCTGATTTCCAGGCTCTAGACAAATTCCTCAGAAGTGAAAAGGGACAGAGCAAACGTAAACAAAGACCAGGAGACAAATAGCAAAGACACAACGTATAGCATTTTGGGGTTCTGACTCGTCACTTTGATTCTTGGCGTTTGACTTCTGACATTGTTTCGGATTTGGTGTTTGGGGTTCTTTCCTCCCCCGGTGAACACCCTCAATATGATAGAATAGTTGCCATAACTTGGATCGTATACAGGAGACATGTACAAGAAGAAGAAAGTGGCTGCCTTGAAGCACCGGCGGCGCCAGAAGAAGTTCAAGGAAAAGAGAAAGGCGCAGGCTTCTGCCAAGGAGAAGTGACAGGGGCGTTCCTGTTGACCGGCCAGCCGGGCACAGGCAAGACCGTTCTCATCAAGGAAGCCCTGGCCAGGACCAAAGTCAAGGGCGGCGGCTTTTATACAGAAGAGATACGGACCGGGGGAGTAAGGCAGGGGTTCCGGATTATCACCCTCGATGGACAGGAGACCGTACTAGCCCATGTCAACATCTCCAGCCCCTACCAGGTCGGCAAATACCATGTGGACACGGACGCTTTGGACAGAGTTGGCGTTTCTGCCTTACTCAAGGCGCTCAAGGAAAGCAGGCTGATAGTCATTGATGAGATTGGCAGGATGGAGCTCCTGTCGCCTCAGTTCAAGGCAGCCGTGGCGCAAGCCATGAACAGCGGCCGCAAAATCCTGGGCACAATCATGCTCAGCCCCCACCCTTTTGCGGACCAGGTCAAACGCCATCCTCAAGCCGAAGTGCTCCTGGTGACCAGAGATAACCACACTGAAGCAATGAACAGAATCCTGAACTGGCTGGCAGAAGGAGAGACTGAGCCCCTCTGACCTCTACCTCTCAACGCCGCGCCAGCAGATTACATCTGCCCTGCCTGCTCGGTGACGCATCAGTCAGAGTTGATGATATGATCTTCGCCCTACTATTGGCTGGCTTTCTGAGTGCTTGTTGCATTCTGACCGTCTTCCGTCTTGAGGCATGACTATAAGAAAAGCACACGGCAAAGGCCGTCACGGAGACTTGTCAACATCCTCTGCACCTTATAGAATGGGAACAACGTGGGCGTCTTCCTAACCACCCTGCAGGCAGTACTTGCGCTCCTCGGCATTGGCCTGCTGGGCTTCTGGATCATCGGTAGGAGACGCGTGCCCTCCGATACCCTTGGTTTTCTATCTTCACTGGCCATTGACATAGCCCTGCCCTTACTTGTGCTGGCCAATCTCATATCTCATTTCACCCCGCAGGAGTATCCGGACTGGTGGCAATTGCCGCTGTGGTGGCTTGGCTTCGCCGTCGTAGCACTGGCACTTTCGCTCTCGGCGTCACTCCTGGTAAACAGGGAAATACGCAGCGAGTTCACTGTCAGTCTCTTCTACCAGAACGGGATTTTCTTTCCCGTATTGATTATTGCAGGACTTTTCAGCGGTGACAATCAGTATCTGGTCCCGCTATTTCTATTCACGATGCTTCATCCTTCCATGATATTTGGTACATTCACCTTGTTCTTCGGCAGGCGCATCCAGAAGGAAAGGCTAAACTGGCGCAGGATTGTCAATCCGGTGCTGGTGGCCACCATTGTCGGGCTTGCCATCGGCCTCCTTGCTGCCAACGAGTACGTACCCGAGTTCTTGATCACTATCGTTACCATGGTGGGAGCCATTGCCACACCGCTGTTCATGCTAATACTGGGAGGGAATATCTATAACGACCTCATGCCTAAGGGAGATCATAGAAGGAGGTGGTACACCCGGGACATCATCAAGTTTGTGGCAATTAAGAACATCGCCTTTCCGCTCATTTTTCTGGCTCTATTGCTCTGGCTGCGCCCCGATCCTACCATCGCCCTGATTATTATGCTGCAGGCTGCCGTGCCGCCCATTACAGCAATCCCAATCCTGGTTGAGCGGTGCGGAGGGAATCGGGCAATATCCAGCCAGTTTGTTGTTGCCAGCTTCATATTCTGCATATTCTCAATCCCGGCGTTCGTATACCTGTTCAGCAGGTTCTTTCCAATTCCTTTGTGAAGGTAGCCCGCTCCTTGAAATCCCAGCGATTTGCTGGAGAGACCGGTGAAATCAACCGAAGCCGCCCGTCACACCATCAATGGATTGGTGCTTGACAAACGGCTGAGTCACCGCTAACGCAGCCCTTGAGGCAAATCAGTCATATCATATAAAATACGAGGACGGCTATGTCTTCACAAATCCGTAGAAGGTTCTTCTGGGCTGGCATCATTCTGATCGTCATCCTGCTGGTAGGCACGGTGGGTTACTGGTTCATTGGCGGCAGACAATACTCATTTGTGGACACTCTCTACATGACAGTCATTACTATAACAACAATTGGCTTTGCAGAAATCATTGACCTATCGGGAAACGTGGCCGGCAGGATATTCACGATATTCATCGCCATTTCTGGAGTGGGTGTCATGGCATACATTGTTACCAGCATCACCGCTCTGGTGGTTGAAGGAGAGCTGACACAATCCTTCAGGAGGAGAAGAATGGAGAAGATAGCTTGCAAGTGTATAGATCACTACATCATATGCGGGCTCGGTTCAGTGGGTTGCTGCATAGCCAGGGAGCTTCACGCTACCAAGAGGCCACATGTAATAGTGGACATAAACAAAGAAAAGGTGGAGAGAAGTCCGGAAGCACGTCCTGACGAGGTCTTCATAGAAGGTGACGCTACCGACAGCAACACACTTCTGAAGGCGGGTATCGAGCGAGCTGCCGGGCTGTTTGCTGTAACTGGCGATGACAACCAGAACTTGGTGGTGACTCTCACGGCAAGGCAGATCAACCCCAAGCTGAGGCTAGTAGCCCGCTGCAACGACATGAGGAACGCCGAAAAGATGAAGAGGGTCGGCGCTGATGCCGTAGTCTCACCCGTTGCTATCGGCGGGTTGAGGATGGCCTCCGAAATGGTGAGACCCACGGCAGTATCGTTTCTGGACACTATGCTGAGAGACACGGAGGGGAACCTGCGGGTGGAGGAGTTGCCTGCGCCTCAGGCATTCGTGGGGAAACCTGTTTCTACGCTGAGCCTGAAGAGATTCCCCCGTACTCTGTTGCTGGCGGTCAAGACGGGGGATGGCTGGGTCTATAACCCACCTGAAAGCTATGTTGTTGGCCAGGGTCATACCCTGGTGCTCATGACCACGCCTGAGGAAAGAGCAGAACTAATCGCATTTCTTAAACGATAGCTCCATAGTTGAGGCAAGCGAAGTGATAATCAAGTTCCTGGGCACGCACAATGCCGAGTCCAAAAACACCAGGCTCGTGTCCTTCCTCATTGACGACGTCCTCGCTGTTGATGCCGGTAGCCTGGTCTCAGAGCTGAGCTTTCCCGAGCAGGGGAGGATAAAGGCGATATTGCTTTCCCACGGCCATTACGACCACATCAGGGCGGTCCCTGCTTTTGCCTTCAATAACCCAGACCGCACGACAGGGGTCTTCGCCACTCCTAGGACCCTTGAAATCCTCTCGTCCCATCTGATTGATGGCGTAGTCTACCCCGAGTTCACCAGCGATGTTTCATTTCTCCAGAAGGCAACCATCAGACTGGTCCCATTGGAACCGTTCCAGCGGCAAGACATAGAAGGCTATCAGGTCATGGCCGTGCCTGTGCAACATCCTCTTGACGGCGTGGGTCTGGAAATAGCTGCTCGGAGCGGAGAGACCCTCTTCTATACTGGCGATACCGGACCCGGGCTTTCCTCTGTATGGAGTAAGATATCTCCGCAATTGATCATAACGGAAGTAACCCTGCCTGATCGTCTAGCCAGCGCAGCAATGGGAGCGGGTCACCTTTGTCCGGCCATGCTCAAGGAGGAATTGACTGCGTTCCGTCGAGCTAACGGTTACTTGCCCAGGGTGGCCGCAATCCACATGAGCCCTCTGGACGAAACCCAGATAGTACGAGAAGTCAGAGAGGTGGCTGAACTCCTCGGAATCTCAATTGACATTCCACACGAAGGCGATGAGCTTATCCTGTGAGAGGATATGTGCCGACCCGGGACCCGTAGGTTATCTGGTCGTAGACAGCGCGTCTATCCCTCCCCGTCCCGGGGCTGTGTCCAATAGCCAGAAGCCGAACCCAGCTTGTGCTGCAGCCTTCTCGTCTTGATGAAGGCCTCAAAGAAGACCTTGCAGTCATCGAGCATAGTCTGAGCATGGACTATCGCTCTGGGCAGGTCTTCATCGGGGGTGCTGGATACCTTACCGTGACCTGGGTAGAGCTGCTTGACCTTCAGATTGCTCAGACGCCGCATTGAATCTACATAGTCGCTGACGTTCCCGCTGGCAGTTATCTCAGATAGAGTGCCCCCCGCAAATACCGTATCGCCAGTGAAGAGCAGGCCTGCTCTTGGCTCATACAGACAAATGCAGCCCGACGTGTGCCCGGGCGTATGCACCACCTGAAGCTGATAGCCGCCCAGATCGATTATCGCCCCGTTCTCCAGCCAGACATCCACCCAGAACGGCTTGCTGGACTCGTCGCGGTATCTTCTGAAGGTGACAAATTCATCCTGCAGCTCCACCTTGTTAGCCGCCAGCCGGTGTGCAGCCACTATGGCAGTGCGATGGAAGAAGGCGGTAGCGCCAATATGGTCGTAGTGTTCATGTGTTAGTATGACCAGATTTATCTCCCTTATACGCAGGCCTAATTCAGCAAGCTGGCGTTTCAGGACGGAGAACTTGCCGGCAACCCCGGTATCAATAAGAACATTCCTGGCAGCGCCTTTGATAAGATAGACATGACTTCCGGGCTTCTCGCCACGAAGCTGGTAGATCCTCGGCACCAGTTCCACTACCTGGGATTGCTCCGGCTGTACTTTCGCCTTCGCCTGCGCCCGGGAGCCGGGTAGCTTATTTGTCACGGCGAAGCTCCCTCAGCGACAATCGCTCATCCATGTCTCGCAGCCTCTGACACAGGGTATGCATCAGACTGAGCGCAAACTCCGGCTGCTGCCGCACCATGAACAGGAACCGAGTCCTATCTATGACAATCAACTCGGTGTTGGCATCAACAGCCGAAGCTGTGGCTGACCGCGGGGAGTCATCCACCAACGCCATCTCGCCAAAGAAATCGCCGGGATTCAGAACAACCAGCGGCGTCCGCCCAGTTCCGTTCCGTCGAACCGAGAGCAGCACCCTCCCGCTGTGGATGAGATACATTGCACTGCCTGTACTCCCTTCCTCAAATATGACCTCAGATTTGCGGTACCTCTGCCGGAACTCACGCAGGGCAGCCATCCCGTCTAAGTTGTCTCCTGTCATCGTCACATCCTGCCTAACACAACCGCAAAGTTCGCCCCGCTACGCTGGAACCATCTCGCCGCCAAAACGCTAGCAGGTTGACATCTCGATTGTACAGCTATAATATACTATGGTGGTTGGGTTAGACAACGCCACGTTGCCACCCAGGATTACAGCGATTTTCGGCTCAGTCTTCACAGACATCGAAGGTCACCTGAGACAGGCCGCAAGTCATTCACCGGAGCAGGCACGACGCTGCACCTGACCAACAGACACCCCAGAAGGCTTGCGCCGCCTGCGAAGCACAGTGAATTCGTGAGGGAGGGTCACCATGTATAGACGACTGCTATCGGTGCTTGCTCTTACTATCCTTCTGACCTCAATCGTCGTTGGCTGCGGCGGGGGCTCGCCATGTTCCACGCTTACGATACTCTCAGTTGCCGAAGGAGATGTCTCTGTGATGAAGGCAGGTACGCAGACCTGGGCGGGAGTGCAGGTCGGCATGTCTCTGAAGATCGGTGACAAATTGAAGACCGGCGATGGTTCCGGCGCTCTGATCACCTTCTTCGACGGGACCACCATAGAACTGGAGGCCGGCACCCAGATCGAGATTCTTTCGCTCAGTGTGGTTTGCTCCACCGGAGTCACCACGATCACCCTTGCGCAGACAATAGGGACCACTATCAGCCGGGTGACCAGGATTCTGGACCCGGCATCTCGCTACGAAGTGGCGACACCCAGTGGCTTGGCAGGGGTGAGGGGCAGCGTCATGGTGGTTACCGTGGGCGAAGACGGCACAACCTGGATAACCAATGTGGAAGGGAATGTATATGCCATTGCACGGGGTGTGGAATTGCCGGTCCCTCAGGGGCAGCAATGCACTATTAGACCCGGTCAGCCACCCAGGCTCAAGATGATGGTCGCGGCAGGTGACTTTCACACAGTGGGACTCAAGTCCAATGGCAGTGTGCTCGCTGTGGGAATGAACGACAGCGGGCAGTGTAGTGTTGATGGCTGGGCGAACATCACACACGTCGCCGCAGGCTACCGCCACACTGTCGGGGTTAGATCCAACGGCACTGTGGTCGCCGCAGGATGGTGCGGCTACGGAGAGTGCAACGTAGGCAGCTGGACAGACATCATCCAGGCCGCAGCAAACCTGCATCACACGGTTGGGCTCAGGGCCAACGGCACCGCGGTGGCGGTGGGACTCGATTACTGGTTCCAGTGCAATGTCACCGGCTGGACTGACATCATACAGGTCGCCGCAGGCGCCCAGCATACGGTGGGGCTCAGGGCAGACGGCACTGTGGTCGCCGTAGGATGGAATGGCAGCGGGCAGTGCAATGTCGCTGGCTGGACCAACATCACATATATCGCCGCAGGCAACTACCACACTGTGGGGGTCAAGTCCGACGGTACCGTGGTCGCGGTGGGACTCAACGAGAGCGGGCAGTGCAATGTCACCGCCTGGACCAACATCGTCCAGGTCGCCGCAGGCTACTACCACACGGTGGGAGTTAGGTCTGACGGCACCGCGGTCGCCGCGGGGTCTAACCTCGTCGGGGAGTGCGATGTCAGCACCTGGACGCACATCATTCAGGTCGCCGCAGGAGAGCAGCACACCGTGGGGCTTAAGTCCGACGGCACAGTGGTCGCCGTTGGAGCCAACTCCTACGAGCAGAAGGATGTCTCTTCGTGGGACCTGAGCTGAGACACTGCTCGCATTGGTCAATGAATAGTTGCAGAATGGGTGGCTTCGATATATGTTGCGGATCTCAGCCCCGAGCAACGGATTGTTAGCCACAGCAGTCCGAACCTCGCACGCGGGAAAAACCATGTCACATGGTTGTCCAGGTGTAACAACAGCCCACCGCGTGACCAAGCAGTCGACAGCAGCCTGATTGACCTGCCAAGCCCACAAGTATATACTGCGTGAGTGAATGCGCCGGCAACCAATCCCACCGCGAGACAATGTCTGCATCGAATAGAGGGACACCATGCCTAAGAAGAAAGCGTTGACAATCGTTCTGGCAGCGGCTGTTCTCTGCGCCGCGGGAGTCCTGGCCTACCTGCACTGGGATGACGGACCCTCAAATGGAGGCACATCCAACGGGTCATCCAATAATGAAACTGCTCCTACCACGCCCTCCGTCCTTACCGTGCTTTCACTCAGCAAGGGGACTGTATTCGTAATGAAGGCAGGTACGGGCAATTGGACGGCAGCGCAGGTCGGGATGTCCTTGAAAGTCGGAGACACCATAAAGACGCACGATGAGTCAGGCGCCGAAATCACTTTCTTTGATGGCAGCACGATTGAACTTGAGGCGGGTACGCAGGTCGAAGTCGTTTCGTTGGCCATCTCCCAGGCTGGCTCCACAACCATCAAGCTTAGACAGGCTATAGGAAGTACTATGAGCCGCGTCACCAAGCTTGTTGATGCCGCATCTACCTACGAAATTGAGACGCCGGCATGTGTGGCAGCGGTCAGGGGTAGCATCATGCTGGTTGATGTCATCGCAGATGGCACTACCTGGGTCACCAACGAGAGAGGCGAGATCTGGGTCATCGCCAACGGCGTAGAACTACAGATTCCTGAGGGGCGAAGGTGCATTATCATACCCGGTCAGGCACCGAAGCTCGTGCCCATAGTTGTGAGACCAGGCGGGGGAGGAAGCTACTCTACACGAATGGATATCGAAATGACCAAGACCGCCAACGGAACGCAGGTTCATGACGGCGATATCATCACCTATACATATAGAGTCACCAATCCAGGCAACGTCGCATTGTCCAGTGTGTCAGTGACCGATGACAAGCTTGAGGGAATCGCTTACCATAGCGGTGACACAGACGGCGATGGCAGGCTCGACAGAAATGAGACCTGGATATTCACGGCGAGCCACATTGTAACCTCCAAGGACCCCGACCGTCTGGTTAACACCGCCGCAGCAGCCGGAACATATGCTGGCCGGACGGTAATAGACTGGGCTAGAGCCAGCGTTCAAATCCTGCGACCGGCCATTACCATGAATAAGACGGGTGAATTGCTGTGGAGTGAACTTGAGCAAAGATACATCAGCTATGCCTATACCATAGCCAACATCGGCAATACTCCTCTATATGATATCTCAGTTACCGATGATATGATTGAGCAGGTGAGCTACCAGAGCGGTGATGAGGACGGGGACGGCTCACTGGACACAAACGAGACCTGGATATTCACGGCAACCTACTGGCTGGGTGAGAAACACGGCGAAGTCATCACCAATAACGCTACCGTATACGGCACCGATGCCTTAGGTAAAACGGTTACCGCCCAAGCCAGCGCGACTGTGAATATCACTATGATTCGAACTGCCAGCATTGCCGTTCAGGTGGATATCGGGCCGGAGGCATCGATACGCATCTGGGACGAAACCACCGGTGATTGGGCTATAGACCAGGGCACCGGATACCCGATAGACGGGTCCTATCACACAACGCCGGGCATCATTGCTGTTGTCGCAGGGCATTGCTACTATGTCTGGGTAGAGACACAGCAAGTCTGGTACGACATAAGTGAGTGGCCTGATGGATGGGAGGTCATATATTATCTTGGTTTTCTTCAACTTGAGGTTGCAGCTGCCTATGGGTGTACGGCTCCGGATGGTCTCTACTCATTCAGTTTCACAACCGAGTACTAGACAAGTCAGCCAATTGCCCGTACCAACACTTGGTTGCTGGCGCAGCTTGCTTGCGTGGGAATAGCACTGACGGAATGCGATGGTGAGACTGTCTCAGGAGTCCGCTGCCGGAGACAGATATCTGGAGGCAACTCAGGATCAAAGTCGATTGGTTACCGAACCGAACAATGACCAGACGTCAGCGTAAGTGCCTTTATCACGCGTTGGTGATCATCTGCGTGGGTTGCCTCCTCACAATCCTCGCTTTGCTCGTCAAACCGTTCCACAGTATCAATCTCTGGGTTTCGGACCAGCTTTTCGTCGCTGAGTCCCCTTCTCCTAATATCGTCATCGCGGGCATAGATGATGATACCCTCGAAGCTTATGGTCTGTGGGCGGAGTGGCCGCGCACTCTCCACACCCAGGCTATTGAGAATCTAAGACAGGCGGGCGCCAAGGTGATCGGCTTCGATGTTATCTTCACCGACACTTCCAGCGATGATGAAGCGCTGGCCTCAGCAATGGCCGATGCCAGCAATGTTGTCCTGGCTGCTGCCGGAGTTCCGCCAGTCTCTCAGACTGAAGCAGGAATCGTATATGACACATTCCTCTTGCCAGTATACTCCTTGCAGCAGGCCTCCAGCAGTATCGGCCATGCCAATGTGATACCCGACCGCGATGGCACGGTAAGGCGGCTCCCTTTGATTGTCAGATCAAAGTCAGGGCAAATCTATCCCTCGCTGACCCTGGCGGTGCTTCACAGACTGTTTTCGATGCATCTGCCTGAAGAATACACAATCAAAGATGGCGACGTTAACTTGCTAGCTCGCGACGTTCCTGTCGACAATTCATATTCCCTGCGCATCAACTTCGCCGCCGATAATGCACAACGACCGTATGTGTCCTACAAAGATGTAGTCAGCGGCAACTTTGACCAGTCGGTAGTCAGAAACAAGATAGTATTGATCGGGATGACAGCTACCGGTGACCTTGATACCTGGTCCGTCCCTTCTTCAGCCAGCAAGATTCCCGGAGTATTCATTCACGCCGGCGCTATGGATACCATTCTCACGCAGCGTTTCCTGAGAGAGACTAGCCCCATCATTGAGCTGCTGATTATGGTGCTGCTCGTTGCCATCACTGCCTTCGCCTTGCCCAGGTGTGGAACCCGGTACGGGAGCGATATAGCTAAGGGACTGGGAATAACCGCGGGCTTGTTCATTGCCTACTTGGTGGGTAGCTTCCTGGCTTTCGACAGAGGATATGTCATGGATTTGCTCTATCCCCTGCTGCTGCTACCAGTAATCTATGTCAGCAGTATTCTTTACGTCGTCTTCACGGAGCAGAGGGACAAACGGTTCGTGAAGGAGCTTTTTGGCCGCTACATTTCGCCCCAGATAGCCAGTGAGATAGTCAGTCGAGCTGATTCTGGCCAGCTTCGACTCGGGGGCGAGCAGCGGGAAGTGAGTGTATTATTCGCGGACATTCGTGGCTTCACGCAGATAAGCGAGCAGTTGTCTCCTGAAGCTGTAATGCAGATGCTCAATACTTACTTATCAGTCATAGCCGATGAAGTGGTACGACATGATGGTATAGTCAACAAGTTTGTCGGCGATAATATCATGGCAGTGTGGAATGCACCTCAATCTCAGCCGAACCACGCATTGCTAGCAGTGAAAGCCGCCTGGGAAGCACAGCGGAAACTCGCTGAACTGCGCCAGAGAGATGACCGGCCGTTCCCGGTGCAATTTGGCATCGGCATCAACACAGGTGTAGCAGTAGCTGGCAATGTCGGCTCGGCCGGACGCAGTGAATACACCGTCATAGGAGACTCCGTCAACACTGCTTCACGCATCTGCAGTAGCACCCCCGCCAATGAAGTCTGGATTGGTCCTGAGACCTACAGTCAAACGAAGGATCACATAGAGGCAAGGGAACTCGAGCCACAGCATGTTAAGGGCAAAGCGGCGCCTATCAAGTTGTATCAAGTGACCGGCATGCGCCCTGCAACGACTCAGAGTCAAAGCAAGTCCGCGTCTTCTTGATGTCCAGTTTCCCACTACCAAGGTGAACCTTCTCTCCCATATTCCTCACGGTTGCCCCATTGTCACTGCACGGAGTCCAGCGCCAATGGCGCTGTTTGCTGGGCGACAAAGCAGTCTTCTGTCCCTCAATGTGCCTCCAACCCCGCTCGCTGGAGAGAGCCAGGATGAGGCGTCTCAAATCACCGGCAAAGAATGACAATGCCACCAAGACGGGTTACAATAGGCATTCCCAACGCCAGACAGGAGGTCAAGGTATGCAATCCCAGGAGATTCCCAGAAACGAGGCAACAGACGCTCATCACAGCCATTGCTCGGCAGGTCAGACAGGGAAAAGCCATAGCGGGACAGCGATGAGTATTCTGATAGCTATACAGGGGTACTACGGCGAGAGAATGGCGGGGAATATCCAGCGCCATTGTCCGCCAAACTGGGAAGTGAAGCGTCTCACCCTGCCCAGCGGCTTACCGGCCATAATAGATGATGCCGATGAATTCCTGCCCCGCCAGTTGCCAGCAGCCGATCTGCTCATATCCCTCGGCGAGCATCCCGGGGTAGCTCAGATGATCCCCGACATGGTCAGAAGAAGTGGAGCGCGGGCGGTGATTGCTCCAGCAGACAACAGGGCGTGGCTGCCCTTCGGTCTCGCCAAGCAAGTCAAGCAGCAATTGGAATCCATGGGAGTAGACATGGCCTATCCCGTTCCCTTCTGTACTCTGACAGAGAACGACAGCCAGAACCCGTATATCCAGGAATTCGCCAGGCATTTCGGCAGGCCCAACGTGGATATAGAGTTCTACGAAGATGACCGACACAGGGTGGGTAAGGTCACCGTCAAAAGGGACTCCCCTTGCGGGAGCACGCGGTTCGTAGCCGACCATCTCATCGGAGTCTGGTTCAGAGAGGCCACGGAGCAAGCAGGGCTTCTGCATCACCAGTTCCCCTGTCTGGCAACTATGGCCATGGACCGGGAATTTCAGGACACACTTATGCATCGCGCCGGGAACATGCTCAAGCAGACGGTGCAGCAGTCCATCAAAGACGCTGGACTGGATAGATACTCAGTGTGACCAAGACGAAGGGATGACCGCTCCGGTCGCCTGATGATTGCCAATCAGAGCGCTGGACAGAGGACTGACGTCCACGTCACTCTGCCTCCGCTCTCTGCCCTTGCACACCAAGCGAGACTGTGACCCGATACTCTCGCTTGCTTTGAAAGATAGCCACTAGCTACCCCTGAGGCTCGATAATCACTTTTAGAGAATCCTGAGCCTGAGCCACAAGCTGGAACCCCAGGCCTGTTTCCGCCAGGCCCAGCCGATGGGTAATCATGTCCCGCACGCGTATTCTCCGAGCCTGTATCAGTTCCAGCGCAGCGGCATAATCGGCAGGGCTGCCACCATAGGAGCTGGTCAGTGTTATCTCGTTGCGCCAGAACAGGTCATTCACTGATATCGGCACGCAAACGCCCGGCTGTGTGGGGGCAAAGAAGAGAATAGTGCCTCCCCGTTCCACCGACTGCAATGCCTGATTTATAGTTGACGGCACCCCGCTGCATATCACTACGAAGTCAGCCAGACGACCATGGGCTGCCCTACGTAGGTGGGCTGGGGCATATTCCTCAGCGCGAACGGCAGCATCGGCTCCAAATCTCCGCGCTGCCTCCAGGCGATAATCAACGATGTCCGTAGCCATAATGTAACTGGCACCTGACGCCCGAGCCAGTTGTATATGGAGCAACCCAGCCACGCCGCTGCCGATAACCAGGACGCTTTCCCCAGGCTGAAAATGGGCCAATCTTTGCCCGCGCAGGACGCAAGCCAGCGGCTCAACAAAGGTCGCCTCTTCAAAAGATACGTCGTCGGGCAAGGGGAATATGCCCTGCTCGACATTGATGCGTGGCAGCCGCACATATTCGGCAAAGCCACCGGGATCGAAATTCGTCCGGCGCAAAGTATCGCAAACGGTGTGGTGCCCACTGAGGCAATAATGACAGGTGTTGCAGGGAACGTGATGAGCGGCACAAATCCGCTCACCCACCTTGTGTCGCTTCACGCCCTTCCCGACAGCCGTAATCACGCCAGCAACTTCGTGCCCCAGTACCAGAGGTGCTTTGTGAAGGCGATACCACTCCAGCAAATCGGTGCCACAGATGCCACTGGCTTCCACCCGCACCAGGATTTCGCCGGGACCAATCTGCGGCACCGGCACCTCCTCCAGCCGCACATCCCGATTGCTGTAGTACATAGCTACGCGCACGGCAGTTCTCCTTTGGCTTCTAGCACCCCGACAAATCCCAGATCCTATGCCCGAAGCTCTAGACAAGGCTCAATCTCAAGATCCGAATTTCCGAAGTGTCTGGGTCATTTGTACTCTGGTTATTGGACATTGTTCAGAGTTTAGATACTGGGATTTGGTGTTTTCACTTCAGGGCACAGGATGTGGCAATTCCTTGATCTTGGAGCATACTTACCTGTGGGCACAGCGGCTATACTTTCCCGCTCTTCACGCTATCGTACAGTTTCTGCGCCTGCTCGGAGGTGACTTTCTCATGGATGATGGCACGGATGGCTCTTATCATGGCTACGGGATGCTCATCCTGCCAGATATTTCTTCCCAGATTCACGCCTATGGCGCCTTGCTGCATGCCCTCATAGACGAATTGAAGGACTTCATACGCTGTGGGTACTTTGGGGCCACCGGCAATGACTACGGGTACCGGGCAGCCCCTTGTAACTCTCTCGAATTTCTCGCAGTAATAAGTCTTTACCACCCGCGCGCCCAGCTCGGCAGCGATACGACACGCCAGAGCAAGATAGCGATTGTCACGCTTCTCCAGTTCTCTACCCACAGCGGTAACCGCCATTACCGGGACTCCATACCTCTCTCCTTCATCAACAAGCCTGGTCAGATTCAGTAATGAATCATGCTCGTAATCGCTCCCCACAAAGATGGAGATGCCCACAGCACAGACATTGAGCCGGATGGCTTCCTCGATAGAGGTAGTTATCCCCTCATGAGCCAGGTCTTTCCCCTCCACGCTGGCGCCGCCGGAGACTCTGAGGATAATCGGCTTTGTCCTATCAGGGTCAACGCATGATCTTAATACCCCCCTGGTAACGAAAATGGCATCAGTGTAAGGGAGAAGAGGCTCCAGGGTTTTGCGCGGATCCTCCAATTTTCTGATTGGACCCTGAAAATATCCGTGATCCACAGGCAGAAACAAACAGCGCCCATCTGCTTGAATCAACTGTGCCAGACGGTTCTGCATTCCCCAGTCCATAGATCACCTCTTTGTGAAATCTGGCCACAATTATACCACAGGAAGGCAGGCATCGGCTTGCCATTCGGAAAGCTCCTGTTTTTGAAAGGGGGATTGAGCGTGAGTCTGGCTTCAGCTTGCTAGCCACCAATCGGAGGCAGCATGCGCGCTCCCTGGCCATAGTAGTAGATAAACAGGTAAGCCACAAGAGCAAGTTCTACCCCGAGTGCGATGATAACCAAGAGCACGGCACGGTTGATATTGCTGTACTTCGCTGCGTTGACCCGGGCCAGGCCAAAGATTTGTCTCGTATAGACATCGATGGCTGATGCCTCATCTTTTATCATGTCCTCAAGACCCTGCCTGTAGGCAGACAGAGTCGGGAATTTGCAGATCCCCACGAAGAAGGCGGGCTCGCATGCGGGTGCCTTAGCTGTGTCTCCCTTTTCCTCCTCAACCATGCGGATCCTGGGACGCACCGTGAGAATGAAACTCACTATAGCCATCAGAGCGACGGCGAAGTATATCGAGAGCAATGTAACAGTGAATGCGTTGATCGGGATGACACGGTGGTAAACGATGAAGAATACCATAAACACGCCAAGAGCAGACAGCAGTGATACTGCCTTCTGGTCAGCGCGTTCGAGCAGCCGATTCTCGGTGTCCAGAACCCTCAATACGAAGAGGAGCCTGCTAGCCGGCGTACTGCTTCCTTCCTTACCGGGACCACTCTGCGACATTGTCAAATACGCCTAATATTATACCGACACTCACGTTGCCTCGTCAATTCGTGGGGCTATCTCATGATGCTGCTACAGGCTTCACACACGGGCTTGCACATTTTTCCCGAAACACGCTATACTATAGTAGAGAGCTTTCTGGTGACCTTAGCGGAGTGGAACCACCCGTTCCCATCCCGAACACGGAAGTGAAACGCTCCAGCGCAGACGATACTTGAGGGGAAACCTTCTGGGAAAATATGTCGTTGCCAGGAAGCTTTCATTTTGAGCCACCTGCCAAAAGTCCGGCGGTTTTCGCCGGGCTCCGGTTAATCCTGATCAGACTCCCTGGTGCGAATCCACCTGGACCAGATCAAACTTCATGCCATCTCTGGCAGCAATTACCTTGATCCCAGTCTCCTCCGTCAACTTCCCGGCCAGCTCCCAGGGTTTGCCCTGCCACATGGTCATACCAAAGTGAGTGAGAATAGCGGCTCTGGGCTTCAGTCGCTCAATAATGTTCCGAGCTTCACTGAGACATAGATGATCCAGAGGAGCTCCGGACTTCAATCGAACTACATTGAGAATCAGCAGATCGCCTTCGTAGTGATCGGCCAAATCGTCGAAGTATCCGGTGTCCGTAATCCAGGAGAGAGTATGCCGCGGCGTTCGAAAGATGAAGCCGTATGTCTCCACGGCGTGCTTATGCCGGATCGGAGTCTCGAAGAGAACGTCATCTATTGTGTAGGACTTGCCTTCGGTTAAGACCTCTATGCTCTGGGGGTATGACCGCAGATAAGACAAAATGACCGGGTCCTGATTCAGAGAATCGCCAGGAGCAAAGACCGTGCCGCGCTTCTTTGTGCCTCCGTCGGTCATAGCTTCAATCATTATGTTAATATCCCCACTGTGGTCTAAGTGCTTGTGAGACAGGATAATGGCTGCCAATTTCGCTGGGTTAAGTTTTCTTGTGGTCGCCTGGACCAGAGAGCCAGGTCCAGGGTCAACCAGTATTTGAGTGCCCCCCAGGTTGAGCCAGACGCCTCCGGAAGCGAGAAGCTGGCGAGTCACTACAAACCTGGCACCGGCAGTGCCCAAAAAGGTGATTGTGTCCCTCAATCCGTCCATTACTGAATTATAGCAAGGAGACGTGCTAGAATTAACCAAGCATGACGCTGGAAGCGGAGATTGCCCGGCTGATAAGGGAATACCAGGCTAGGACGCGAAAACTCTTGACCATCGGGGCTGTTGAGTCAGCCACCGGCGGCAGAGTAGCTGACAGGATAACCAATGTGCCCGGTAGCTCGGACTACTTCAAGGGCTCGATAGTAGCTTACAGCAACGAAACAAAAACGGCTTTGCTCGGGGTGAAGGAGACAACCCTTGAAAACCACGGTGCCGTGAGCGAGCAAACGGCTAAGGAGATGGCTCGCGGCGGCAGGAAGCTGCTGAACGTGGACATATGCGTCTCCGACACAGGGATTGCCGGTCCCTCGGGAGGCACCCCGGAAAAACCGGTGGGCTTGTTCTACCTTGGCCTGGCGGCCAGAGGCACAAACTTGAGTCGGAAACACACCTTCTCAGGAAATCGAGAGGAAAACAAGCGAGATGCCGTTGAAGCTGCGCTAAACATGCTGAAGCGATACTTGCTGCGACGCCTGGATGCCGAAGGATGTAGTGCGAGGCGTTAGTCCCATGCTACCCGGCCCTGAAAGGTCACATTGCAGGATTTCGGTAAAGGAGGTCGAGGATAATGGCAACTGAGAAGTTCACTGTAGACGGAAGCCAGGTGGTCGAAAGGATCAAGGAGCTAATACGGCAAGGAAATGTCAGAAGAGTTCGTCTAACACATAAGGGGCGTCCTCTGATAGATATCCCGCTGACGATCGGCGTTGGCGTGGCCGCCGTAACAGCCCTAGCAGCTCCAGTGCTGGCTGCCCTGGGCGCAATTGCCGCACTGGTCACAGAGTGCACCATCGAGGTAGAGAAGGTGGAAGATACCCCGGTAGACAACAACAAGAAGCAGTAGACAGCCAGTTACCGCCTGTGAAATAGCCAGGGGACTATAAGGGTGGCCAAGCGTAGATGTAGAATATGACGGCTTTCTTCAGGTATGTTTTGCAGCATGGCAAAATTCGATACGGGTGCAATAAGATCCAAGGCTAAGGGCAATTTTACGGGAGCCTGGATAGCTACAGCGAAGCTTCTCCCCACCGGCACCAAGATCTCCCTGCCAAAGAGGGGCAAGCCTCATCTGGTGCGGGAATTGATACAGAAATCTCGTGAGATCTTGCTGAACCTGGGCTTTGACGAGGTCGAAAACCTCACACTGCTGCCCGACGGCGATGTGGTCAAGCAGTACGGACCAGAAGCTCGAGTTATCCTCGACAGGGCCTTCTATCTGGCAGCATTGCCTCGTCCTGATATTGGTCTGAGCGAGAAGAGAATAGCCCAAGTAAAAGAGATAGCCAATAACATCGACATCGAGAAGTTGCAGAACATTCTGAGAAACTACAAGAAAGGGGAGATCGAGTCAGACAACCTGATCGAAGAGCTCATCGCCAGACTGGGCATCACTGATTATCAGGCTACAGAGCTCATGGATAAGGTATTCCCCGAGATCAGAGAATTACAGCCGGTGCCCTCCAACAAGACTCTGAGAAGCCACATGACAGCGACCTGGTTCCACACTCTAGCAGCATTGCAGGACAAGTCCAGTTTCCCTGTCGCCCTGTTCTCCGTCGGTCCCAGGTATCGCAACGAACAAAGAGAGGATGCCCGACATTTGCGAGTCCATCACTCCGCATCCATCGTGGTCATGGACCCCGACATGTCATTAGATGCAGGAAGTGCGATCACCAAGGACATCATGCAGCAATACGGCTTTCCCGACATCAGATTTGAGACCAAGACAGCAACATCTAAGTACTATGCCCCGCAACAAGAGCAGGAAGTCTTCGTCAAACACAAAGGAAGCTGGCTCGAGATAGCGGACATCGGCATGTATTCGCCGGTGGCCCTGGCAAATTTCGACATTAGATACCCTGTGTTCAATGCCGGATTCGGTATTGAACGGCTGGGGATGCTCATCAATGAAATAGACGATGTGAGGAAGCTAGCATACCCTCAGTTTTCGGTAACAGAGTATTCCGATGAGGAGATCGCTGACTCTATTGCTTACATAGCGAGCCCTCAAACAGCTAGAGGACAGCGAATAGCCCAAGCAATAGAGGACACTGCTCGTAGGCACAAAGATGAAGTTGCCCCCTGTGAGTTTTTGGCCTGGGAAGACGAGTTTATTGAGGTAAAGGTCGTGGAAACAGAGGCCGGCAAGAGGTTGATCGGTCCCGCCGGGTTCAACGAAATCTGCGTCGCCAAAGGCGCTATCTACAGCGATACTATGCCATCAGGAATTCACACGGGCATAAACTATATGCGTGCTATAGCCATGGGTGCCGCGGCAGCAATAGAAAATAGCACCAGTAATCTGACCTATCGGGTGAAAGGCATAAAGCATCTCTCCGACCTTAATCTACAGATTCCCGAAGCCATCCGACAGCATATTGAAGGACAACGGAAGAAGATAGGAGTCAGGGGCGCTGTATTTGTGAGCATAGAAGTCAGGAAGAGGCAATAACAAAGTATGCAGTTATGATGTCCAAAAAGCGATAGATGGAACAGAGGAACAGCAAGTCACTGCAGAAGCTCAGCGGGTTGCGCAGGGAGCATAAGGGGCTTATTAACCTCATGCCCCTACAGACAGGTGGAGTGCTTACCGATGCTGCCAGAGAGGCTTTGACGGAATTCGGGGATGGATATTCCGTATGCGATTTTTGCCAGGGCAGTTTATGTAATGTAGCCAATCCCCCCATCCGAGACTTCGTTCAGGAGGTCCTGCCTCACTTCCTCGGCTGTGACGCGGCCACCATAACCCATGGAGCTCGGGAAGCGAAGTTTTTGGTCATGCACTCCCTGGCCAAGCCGGGGGACTCAATTCTCGTTGATGGTAACAGGCACTATACAACGGTGGTCGCTGCTGAAAGAGTGGGACTAGATGTAGTTGAGGTGCCCAACTCCGGACACCCTGAATTCAAGGTTGATGTCAATCTATACGCACCGCTTATCCAGAAACATGCCCCTAAGCTGATTCTGTTGACTTATCCGGACGGAAACTATGGAAATCTGCCCGACGCCAGAAGGCTGGGTGAAATCGCTCAAGAATATGACATTCCCTATGTCCTTAACGGAGCGTACGCTGTGGGCAGAATGCCCGTAAGTATGAGAGAGACAGGGGCTGATTTCATTATTGGCAGCGGGCACAAAAGCATGGCCTCTGCCGGACCTGCTGGGGTATTGGGGATGAAGAAGAGGTGGCAAGAGATAGTGTTGAGAAAATCCAGCAGATACGGCAACAAAGACATAGAACTTCTCGGCTGTAGCGTCAGGGGAGTACCCCTGATGACACTCATGGCTTCCTTTCCATGCGTGCAAGAAAGAGTGAAGCATTGGAATGAGCAGGTATCCAAGGCACAGTGGTTTTCCCAGGAGCTTGAGAACCTTGGCCTTGTGCAGTTGGGTGAGAAGCCACATAGACATGACTTACTACACTTCGATGCCCCTGGGCTCTACAGAATCTCCATGCGGGTTCGCGAGAAGGGATACTTCGTCTACAAGGAATTGAAAGAAAGAGGCGTCTGGGGACCACAGCCAGGCTTAGCCAGGTCTTTCAAGCTCTCCACTTTTGCTGCTGATAGACAGCAGCTGGGACTTGTCGTAGATTCTTTCAAGGCGATCCTGAGTAAGTACAGTTAGCCAACCTGGGCAGGAATCTCAGGATGCCGTTTTGCATAGTCTTCCTTCAGCCGCTGAAAGGACGCTTGAAAAGGCAGAGAGGTGATGCTTTCCGTGCTCATGATGATGGCGTCTTCCCCATCGCTCGAGTAGTACTTGAGGCGCTTTCCCACCACCTGGAAGCCAAACTTCTTATACAGTTCCTGAGCGACTCTATTAGAGGCACGCACTTCCAAAGTCACCATATTAGCATTCACCATTTGTGCTAGTTCAATGGTTGCAATGAGCAAACCTTCACCTATGCCGAGTTGTCGATAGTCATTCCTGACGCCAATGGCAATGATATGTGCCTCTCCCACCATCATCCAGAAGCCAGAAAAGCCAACCACATACTCTGGCGTGTTGGTGTTAAGGCGACGCCCATGACTGATAAGTCGCTTCAACCAGGGCAGTTTTTCCGGCACTTGTCCTCCAGAGTTCGGCATATGCTGTGCCTTGCAAGCCACTATATAGCGGATGGATGGATTGTCGAGGTCATGCCTGTATGCTGACTGAGAGCGAAACACCCACTCCCCTGGGAAAGCCTCCCGGTCAATTTGGACTACCTGGGGGATATCCTCATATCTCATGCGGCGGATGATGTATGTCATCATTTGAGATTGTAACATAGCATCGGCTGATTAGCCCTGATCCTCCATTTCATTTCGGTAGACGGTTCAGTGCCCCGGTCACAAGCGGCCTCCTCCCCACAACCCTGCATTCGAAGTGTGGCCTGCCGTCCAAATTATTGCACTGCCCAGCAAGGCTTGCTACAATAGCCAAAAGGTCAGAAGGAGCGAACCAAATTCTCAGGGCGAACTCGACGAACGGGTTGCAGTATGACAGATCTACCTGTTTTGGTGCTTAATCAAAGCTATGAGCCTCTCAACTTATGTCGCACGCGTCGGGCCATAGTGCTGGTGTTTCGGGGCAAAGCTGAAGTGCTAGAGAATAACAGAGGCGAGCTGCACTCTGCAGACCGCATATTCCAGATACCTTCCGTCATCCGACTCGTCTATATGGTTAGCCGTCCGCGCCATCAGAAGAAACTGAGCAGGCCAGAGGTATTTAACCGTGACCAATACACTTGCCAGTACTGTGGTCGTCAGACTAAAGAGCTTACATTAGACCACGTTGTTCCACGGCGGCGGGGCGGACAGCACGCTTGGGACAACGTAGTCAGCGCCTGCATTCCCTGCAACAGGCGCAAAGGCGGACGCACACCGGACGAAGCAAGAATGATATTGCTGCATCAGCCACGTGCCCCGCGGAATGACGGTTTCTATGTCCCCTACCACCTTCTCAACAATCACGGTGAATGGCAGAAGTATCTACCATCTCTAAATTAGCTTGGCTGTTACGCCGTGAACTCGCTTCCAGCCCAAGCGGACTCCTGACAAAACTACACTTTCTCTCCGGGGCGGACTAGTTCATCCAAAGCTATCTCTTTGATTGCCTCACTATCCAGCAGTTGTACTGTTACCGTTTCCTTGAGTAAGTTAGTGGCAATTACCCTGGCTTTACCAAACGGTGTTAACACTTCCTGTTTCAACTGAGGCATCTTGGCTTTAACGGCCGCATAATCCTTGCTTTCATATGCCAGGCAGCATAGGAGCCTCCCACAGATGCCCGATATCTTCATGGGATTCAAGGCTAGGCTCTGCTCCTTAGCCATCTTGATAGACACTGAGGCAAAGCTGGTGAGAAAACTCTGACAACACAAGGGATAGCCACACTTACCCATGCTACCCAGAAGTTTAGCCTCATCCCTCGCCCCCACTTGCCTTAACTCCACCCTCCTTTCCAAAGTATGGCTCAGCTTTCGAACCAATTCGCGGAAATCCACCCTCTCCTCAGCACTGAAGAATACGGTCATATGCTCACTCTGGGAATCATAGCGAGCCGCCAGCGGCTTCATTTTCAAACCAAGTTGGGCTGCCATTTCGTGGCATTTGACCAGAGCCTCCTTTTCCAAACTGCGCCGAGCTTCCTCCAAATCCTCTGGACTAGCCGGGCGTACCACTTTCGCCAGTTGTTCGCTTAGTTCGGTCGGCGCTCCCAGAGTAACAACTTTGGCCACGTCTAGACCATGACCGGTGTCCACCACTACATAGTCGTTCAGTTGCAGTGATAGCTCACCGGCGTCACAGTAGACAAGTTTTCCTCTAGAACGGAATTTGACTCCAACTACGCTAGCCATCGAACTGTAAATCCCAAATCCTGATTTCTAAGCTCCAAACAAACTCAAAACTTGAATTTCCGGAATCTCCCTTCTAGTGCTTGTACCTTTCCTTCCTGGGTAAATTGAGCATCAACCATTCCCAGGCTAACCGGGAATTCACATTCTTAGAGACATACTCCTCTAGCAAGCAGAGAGCGGCCAGAAAACTTTCTATCTCGCTCAGGCTCAATGCCTGGGCTTGCTCTGTCAGAACAGTTTCATAATCAACATTGATGATGGCCTCTGGGCAACCACCCTTAGCGAGCATCAAATCATGCCACCAGTCAAGCCATGCCTCCAATATCTCAGCACCGGCTTTTCGACTCTCGCCAAATTGATTGGCTAGCTCCTGGGCATAGGCGAACCGTTGCTCCAGGCTGGCACCTAACAAGGAACTTAGCTTGGACATTCTCTGCGACCGCTGCTCCAATATGTCGTCATCGGCTAGCGCGGACACAGCCCAGCCCAGACGACCATGGCACAATCGAGCCAGAAGATTGGCTTTATCTGGCTCGACATTATATGAGTTGACGAGTACCTCCTTTATTCGCTTGGCTGGCACAGGCTTCAATTCCAGTCGCTGACAGCGCGAAACAATTGTAGGCAAAAGGTGTTTCTCCTCAGTAGATAATAGAAGCCAAACTACCTTGGGCGGCGGCTCCTCCAATATCTTGAGCAAGGAATTAGCCGCCTCGGTAGATAAGTACTCAGCGTCATCAATAATAAACACCTTGCATTTACCTTCGTACGGCGGCAGGTTGGCTAAACGTTGCAGCTCCCGAATATCATCAATACCAATCTCCGTTTTGGAATCCAAGCCGATAGGGGTGACGTCAGCGTGCTTGCCTTCCAGGATTCGCTGGCAGGAACGACATTGGCCGCAAGGCAGTTCGGAGCCATCGCAATTTAAGGCTTGCGCCATATTTACGGCTAAAGTCCTTTTGCCCACATGGCGCGGCCCAACCAGAACATAGGCGTGGGCTATAGTACTGGCTCTTAGGCTGTAATCCAGCAAAGATAAGATCCTGTCCTGTCCTATTAGTTGCCACATGTCAAATCAGGTCCAGACTCATCAAATCCTGGCAGATTTCCCTTCTCCGAATAAGACGCACCCGACTTTCCCCGACCATGACTATAGCCGGCCTCGGCATGGCATTATAGTTGCTCGACATAGGGATCGAATAGGCACCACATACTGGGATGGCTATGATGTCACCGGGATGCACCGAAGCCAAACTAATATCCTTGATCAGAACATCACCAGACTCACAGAGCTTGCCAGCAATGGTGACGACCTCTTGTCCTCCCGTATCCAAAGCCTTGTTAGCTACCAGAGCTTCATATTTGGCTCCATAGAGAGCTGGGCGGATATTATCGCTCATCCCGCCATCGACACAGACGTATTTCTTTACGCCAGGTATTTCCTTGATCGCCCCGACCTCATACAATGCCACTCCAGCCTGGCCGACAATTGCCCTTCCGGGTTCGATAACGAGTCGGGGGCGACTCAATCCCAGTTCTGAAACAAGACCATTCAACTTGCCAGTTATAGCCTTGGCATAATCAGTTGTTGTGGGCACCTTAGAGTCCAGGGTATAGGGAATGGCAAAGCCACCGCCGATGTCGAACTCGCTGAGATTGAAACTGTGCTTTCGGCCCATTTCGCGGGCAAAACGCAACACCAGTTCTATAGCCAGCGCATAAGGCTGCATCTCGGACACGGGAGAGCCGAGATGGAAATGCAAGCCCAGAAGACTAAGGTTGACGGCTGACAAAGCCTTCTTCACCGCCTCTGCAGCTTGCCCGGTCGCTATAGGAAAGCCAAACTTAGTCTCTATCGTCCCGGTGGTAGTATATTGGTGAGTGTGGGGGTCAACCCCCGGAGTGAGGCGAAGCAAAATGCCCTGTCTCATCCCCTTCTGCCCAGCTAGCTTGTCAAGCATCTCCATTTCATAGAAGTTGTCCACCACGATTCTGCCCACTGCCCAATCCAGAGCCAGATTCAACTCCTCCGGCGTCTTGTTGTTGCCGTGGAAATAGACCTTGTCCACAGGGAAACCCACGGAATGGGCGATGCTAAGTTCTCCCCCGGAGACAACATCTAGTCCCAGGCCCTCTTCCCTAACTACCAAAGCCAAGGCCCGGTTCAGGAAGGCTTTGCAGGCATAAACAACCAGTGCATCAGGACAATACCTGCAGAACTCTTCCCTGAACTCGCGGCACTTCAGGCGCAGAGTGAATTCATCGAAAAGATACAGCGGCGTGCCGAATTCCTCAGCCAACTCCACAACATCGCAGCCACCGATACGGAGATGGCCTTGCTTACTTACCTCAGCGGTTAAAGGAAAAAGGGCCAGCTTGGGCACCTTGCTAACGTTCAATTCAATCTCCTCCCATCTTCGTTTCAACCAAATCAATAACATCCTTCGCCAATGTCATCGCTTCTTCGGCTTCCACGGGGTCATCGAAATATCGTGAGGGCACTCCACCGGGCAATCCATTTGGATAGCGGGTCGGAATATAGTATCTATCCAGCTTCTTAGCAGAGGCAACTTCCTCAAAATCCGAATCTATTTCAACCGCCATTTTCGACAGCTCGTCTACGGAATGAGTATGAAACACCTCAACAGATTTGACCTTCAGATAAAGGTATGCCTTGAGAGCCTTTTCAGTGGCCTGCTGGAAATGAAAGAGGGCAAGATAGAACCTCCCCCTTTTCCTCAATTCTTCGGCGTCTTCAAACTCATCCTTTGCCTGGGTAAGCCACCTCACAGACTCAGCTCTATAAGGTCTTTTCATAAACAATCCTTCCAGAATCTAGTATGCCTCTCAAGAAACTGCTCTTTGCCAGGTTTTCCTCTAATTCCTTTTGGTTATAGATGATAATGTCAGACGCAATCCCCGGCTCTATGTTGTCGTGGATTAACCTCACCCACTCCCTTCCACTCTTCTCGGATGGCATTATTACGAGCAAATCCAAATCGCTGAACACATCGACATCTTCCCTTGCCAGCGAGCCAAAAAGGACAATTTTTGATGCCCCAAGGTCTCTTATTTGCCTTGTGACCGAGGCCAAGGAAGACTTAAGCCTTTCCTCCCTCCCTCCTTTTCTCCGCAAAATTTCCTCCAGTTTTGACATAGGACTACCTCGGGGGAAACCACTCCAACTAGTTGATATGGTAGCCTGTAATGCCCGCCAAGTCAAAGGAGTGATCTAGTTCAGATAGATTAGTGACACTCGGAGAGGGAATGAAAGGACGATACAATGGCTGCGCTATGAATGCCTATTGTACAGTGCCAGGATACCAGCCCCTGACAAGCCTTCCCAAGCTGTCCAGGAAGGCCAGGCAAAGACTCAAATGGTTTGATTACTACAACTCTCATAATTACAATGCCCGTCTCACCTGCTGTTACTTCGGCATCTCTCCTCAAACTCCACCAACAAAACAAAAGAAAGGAGGAGGTGTCACTAAGGTACTGAACGAGTACAGATGCTGGACACAAGCCAGGTCCACGTCAGCAACGACGACTTCTCCAGCTTTAGCCTCACTGTGCGATTTGAGGCTGGGAATCTTCTCGGCTAATGTCTTGGCCACGATGACGCGGAATCCTGATTCCTAAGCTCCAGACAAATCCAAAGTCCAAATACCAAAACCCTACTGTCCCACTTCGTTTCCCTATTGTAATTGCCCCTTCTGCTATAATCAACGACATGACTGATTACAAGCCAAGCAATCTGGGCTCCACGCAATGTGGCAAGAGCACCTTCTACTGGGGCAAGCGCACCTATGTTATGGGGGTGATAAATGTTTCCCCGGATTCCTTCTCCGGCGATGGCACAGCCAACACCGAAGAAGCCATAACCAGAGCCAAACAGGCAGCCTTTGAAGGCGCAGACATAATTGACGTCGGCGGGGAATCCACACGCCCTAGCTCGACTCCGACTTCCATCGATGTGGAACTACGGCGGGTAATTCCAGTTGTGAAAAGACTCGCTCAAGAGATATCGGTGCCCATAAGTGTAGATACGTACAAGCTCGAGGTTGCTCGCCAGGCTTTGAATGCTGGAGCCAGCATGATAAACGATATCTGGGGACTGAAGCAGGAATCCATGCTAGCTATGTTAGCCGCCGAAAAAGGTGTGCCGATCGTCTTGATGAGCAACCAGCGTGACTCTCCATGCCCCGACATTATGCCTGCAGTTATTTCCGATTTGAAGAGAGCTATCAAGCAAGCTTTGAGCGCAGGAGTGTCCTGGGAGAATATCATCGTTGACCCGGGCATAGGTTTCGGCAAGGCGCAGGAGCAGAATCTGCAAATTATGCGGCATCTGGATGAACTCAAAGTGCTGGGCAGGCCTATCCTTCTGGGTAGCTCACGCAAGTCCTTCATAGGCTGGGTACTCGATTTGACTCCTGAACAGAGGTCCAACAAAGTGGCATTCGTCCCGCCTGCTGACAGGCGGCTGGAGGGAACGGCAGCTACCATAGCCATCGGCATCGCCAAAGGCGCTGATATTGTTCGGGTACACGATGTCAAGGAGATGACACGCGTGTGCAGGATGAGCGATGCTATTGTACGAGGTATGTAATCAAATTGGCTACTGCCTATATCGGTCTAGGCTCAAACCTGGGAGAACGGGAGAAGAACCTCTGTCGGGCTCTGACACTGCTCTCCGAAAGGACAACACTGGAAAAGGTCTCGTCCGTTTATGAGACAGAACCAGTCGGCTATAAGGAGCAACCGATGTTTCTCAACCTGGTTTGCCGCGTCACCACCAACCTGTCTCCTGAGGAGCTTTCCCGTCTTGCTAAAGCCATTGAAACCGGGATGGGCAGGATTCCCAGCTATCCCAATGCACCTCGCATCATAGATATAGACATCCTTTTCTATGACAACAAGATTATGGAAACCCGGGATTTGACTATCCCGCACCCACGCCTGCACGACAGGGCTTTCGTCCTCATACCGCTAGCGGAAATCGCCCCAGACTTGGTTCATCCCAGGCTGGGCAAGAGCATTGCCCAATTGGCCGAGAATGTTAAAGCAAAAGAAGGGGTATGGAAATACAAAGGAGGACTCGATGTATCAGCTATTTGTGGAGGAGCATTTTGACGCCGCCCATTATCTACCAAACTATCATGGCAAGTGTGAGAAGCTCCACGGTCACCGCTTCAAAGTGGTGGCCCGCGTTGAAGCAGCCAAACTCGATGATACCGGTCTGGCTTGCGATTTCGCCCAACTGAAGCAGCACCTCAGGGAAGTCCTGGCTCGCTTCGACCACACCTGCCTGAATGACGTGTCCCCTCTGGATACGATTGGCCCTTCCAGCGAGAACATCGCTGCCACTATATATGGTGCGCTCCAGGCTCGCTTGCTCGGGGCTCCAGTAAAACTGGTGAATGTAGAGGTCTGGGAATCGCCCACAGCCGGCGTGGCATATAGCCCGTAGTTTAGGCCGGTCTTTCTGGTGGCAACAGATTTGGAATCGTGTCTACAATAGGATAGGGGAAATTGCACTTAGCACAATAGAGAGAGCCCGCGACTATTTCCTCCCCCTTTTCCTCATCCACCTTAAGCTCCAAATTCCCTTTACAGACGGGACAGGCCAGGATTTGCATCAACTCTCTTTTCATTTCCGCTTCCCATTATACCATACGACAGCGAAACCATAGTGAACTGCACGCTGGATTGTAAATATCTCCCCTGGCGAGACAGAGCGAGAGAGGGTAAATGCACCCTCACCTCACCCTCCTCCATCGAGGGACTGGGTTTTGTACGAAATTATGCGCAAGACGATAGGATAAGAAAGTGCTACAATACTCGGCAGGAGAACGACATGCCAATCCAGATTAGAAAGACTTATAGGGACCTAAATCCCGGGATGCTCAGCGATGAGGTGCGGGACTTATTGCGGAAACACGGCATCGTGGTCGTGGAGACCGAGTCGCAGACATACGCTCTGCCGAGCGGCGACACTCAATCTCGTACCACTCTGGCATTGAAGACACAGGCCGACCAAGAGAAGAACCAGAGGCAATGCGGCAGCGCACATATTCTGGGCTCGCCCCAAGGCGAAACGAAAATGCTCCTTGAAGTGGATGAGACTCTTCTTCCCAAGGAAGACCTCTCCGCTTTTCAGGGAGACCTCGACTTTATCCTCAGCTCATACGAAACTAAGTGGTAGACGAGCAGTCTTCGGAGCAGAACCAGCTTGCCAGGAAAACCAAGCAAGAGAGACGAGAAAGGCGGCGAGCAAAGGAAAGGACCAAGATGCTCCAGCACGGCAAGAGCCTGGCAAGAGTGTATAAGGACGCCGTATCCAAGAGAGCCAAAACCTCCAAAGGCTACAAGCAGTCAACCTGAAACCCGGTGGTGGCTATGATAAGGAAACTCTTTCTCAGAGGTCCAGTCATAATGCTGATTTGCCTCGCAATGGGCTTCGTCATAGTCTATGGCGGCGGGTGGCTGCTCCAGCAGTTGGGATGCTCAGGGCCTTGAGTCCCGGTTCTGCCGTGTTTCAAGCAAGCGAAGACCCACTCACTATACGTAACACGTAGCCCTCTCCGAAAGCTTGCCCCTCTTAAGGCCTGCCCTGAGCATATCGAAGGGACGAGAGGGGGCAAGAGGAGTTATGAATGAATACCTGTATTTCGTTGACTTTCCGGAAACGTCGCTGAGACTGTGGAAAAGTCAAGAAGTATTTCGGAAAAACGCTTGACACTTCGGTGGGTGAACACAATAATGTGCAATTGTGCTATGATGGTGCCTGACAATACCACAAGCTGGGATTTTGGGAAAACTAAACTATTGAGACCGTTTGATTGTCACCCTGCCCCTGAGTGAGACGAAGGTGCCCAGAATGAGCGGGGATTATTAGACAACCTCGGACGGATAATAGGAGTTGCAGTGAAAAACGGAAAAATGCTCTTACCAGCTCTGCTCTCTATTGCCCTGGTCTTCAGCCTGACTCTTCCCGCTTCGGCAACAGGAGCTTCAACAACCGTGCCTTTGCCTGATTACGGCTCCGTTTTCCATTGGGCGGTATATGGCTCGAGGCCACCTTCGGCAATGGTTCCGAATACGCCTGAGGGCAGGGTAACGCCCATGGTCACCGTAGGTTGGGGAGGTGAGCTTGCCAGATGGAATCCATATGTCAGTGTTGAAGAGTATACCCTCACCATCTCCAGCACGGCTGGAGGTACCGTGACCACCCCTGGCGAAGGGAGTTTTACCTACACTCTCAACGCGGTGGTCGACCTGATGGCTCAGCCCGAAGAGGGTTACCGGTTTGTCAACTGGGCTGGCGATGTGCACACCATCACCGATGTCACCGCCGCCGCGACCAATGTCACCGTGCGGGGCAACTATTCCATAACGGCCAACTTTGTGAGTGTTGAGGCTGGCAACGTGGGTGTCAAGGCTGGCGACTGGATAAAACTTGAGTACAAGATTACCGGCTGGCCTGCTGGGGCGCCATATGCCGAGTGGCTGAAGATGGAGTTTCTCAGCGTTGATGAGACAGGCATTACCTCGCGGGTTACGACGCGTATGTCTGACGGAACGGAACAAAGCGACACCGTACCTATGGAGGTTGGGGCAAGCGGTGGTGGAGCTTCAGGACTTTCCGGACTTGTCATATCTGCCAACCTGACAACGGGCGACTCCATCTACCTGGCCGGGCATGGCGATTTATCAATAGAAGGCGAAACTACCAGAACCTATGCGGGGGCAAAGAGAACAGTTGTCTATGCAAGCATTTCGCAGTATGAAGGCCAGCTTACCTACTGCTGGGATAAACAGACAGGAGTCGTGGTAGAATCGTCCTTAACTTCAGACGGTCTGATTCTGACCGCTAAGGCTACAGAGACTAACATGTGGAAGGCTGCAACCACCCAGCCACCGTCTTGGGTCTGGCTCATAGTGGCTGTAGTCGTCGCAGCGCTGGCGATAGTGGCCTACCACCGAAAGAAGAGGAAGACTCCAACCATCCCGACACCGCCCACGGAAAGCACCTGACGCCAGTATTCATTGTCTTGAAGTGTCATTAGCGGGCGGCGAAATCCTGGTGACTCCAGTACTACCGCCTGCCCCACAAGTGGACGTCGAAAGGGTCGAAGCAACGTCCTTCAGGAATGGCTAGCTGTTGCGGCGCTTCGAGCAGATTGCAGCGCAATGTTCACATTCATTGTCGCAGGGCTCAGTATGGATAATCACACTAGCCTCTCTGAGCACGCTTTGTATTTCGCCCTCAATCTGGTCGCATATTTGATGAGCCTGCTCCAGACTAATGTGGCTGGCCATGACCAAATGAAGGTCTACATAGCTCTGGCTCCCGGCCCGCCGTGTCCGTAGCGCGTGAAAGCCAGACACCTCGCGGCTGTGTTTCCTTAAGCAGCCTTCGATAACTGCCTGTTGTGAAGGAGGCAGCTTTTCATCGAGCAGTCCGGATACTGGCTTACGGATAGTGTCAACTGCTATCTTCAGGATGTAAACAGCAACTCCGATAGCCAGAATAGGGTCAATGATATCCAGCGGGGTGAGCCTCACTATTGCCAGCCCCACCAGCACAGCTAAGGCAGAATACACATCAGCAGCAATATTCCGTGCATTAGCTTCCAAAGCTATTGAGCCGGTGGCTCGGGAAACCCTTGATAGATGGCGGGACAGGAGGATACTGACCACTATGGAGACCGCCATCACCGCTATTCCCGCTTCGGCGATGCGAATACCGTATTGTCCTGTTGCGATCCGATCTACAGCCGAATAGATTATCAACCCGCCAGCGAAGAAAATGAGGATTGCCTGACCAACTGCGGCAATGTCCTCTACCTTGCCGTGACCATACGGATGCTCGGCGTCGGCCGGCCTAGCTGCAATGCGAATAGCCGAGAATGTGACCATTGCAGCAGACAAGTCCAGAAGGCTGTCAGTGGCTTGGGCCAGAACGCTGATACTGCCCGTCAGCCAGCTAACGACCACCTTCAATACTATCAAACCGACGACTATGCCAATCAGTAGCTTGGCGGCCCCGGCTTTGGCAGAAGACATCTTCGCTCTCTCTTACATTCCTTGATGTAGCATTGCAAGGAGCTAGAAGTGTACAGCGATACTTCGGCTAAAGCAAGCGTCGCGAGTAAGTTGTCTAACACCCAAGACTGGAAGAGTGTCCAGTGGATAAGTTAAACTGCCTCGTTATGGATGCCCCTGTGGGTAATGGCACCGGCAAAAGACTGGTACTTCTTGTCACTACGATAGCTCCATTCATCTTCACCTTCATGAGCTCTGCAGTTAATATCGCCCTTCCTGCACTCGGGAAAGAGCTAGCGCTGCATGCAATAATGCAAGGCTGGATTGCCACCTCTTACCTCTTGTCTTCGGCGGCTCTGCTTGTCCCTTTTGGCAGGATAGCAGACATATATGGCAGAAAGAAAATTTTTGCCTGGGGCATCGTTATCTTCACCCTCTCGTCTCTCTTTGCCGCACTGGCAAGCTCTGCCACCATGCTTATTGCCTGTCGGGTCTTTCAGGGAATCGGAGGTGCCATGGTTGTCTCCACCGCAGCAGCACTGCTTATCACAGCATTTCCGGCCAACGAGAGAGGCAAAGTCCTGGGAATAAACATCGCCGCAATATATATTGGCCTTTCCCTGGGCCCGGTCCTGGGTGGGACCTTAACGCACCGTCTTGGCTGGAGAAGCATCTTCTTCCTGGGTGCGTTCCTAGGATGCGTAGTTGCAGGCGTCGTCCTGGCGAAACTGAAGGGTGAATGGACAGGAGCAAAGGGTGAGAGATTTGATTTTGCCGGTGCCGTAATCTACATCCTCGGGCTCATGGCATTGATATATGGTCTTACGCTCCTACCGGCAACGTCAGGAGTGTGGTTGATTCTGGCAGGCACCACAGCTTTTGTGGCATTCGTCAGATGGGAACTAAGCAACAGCAGCCCGGTCCTGGATATGAGCCTGTTCAGAAACAACAAAGCCTTCACCTTTTCCAACCTGGCAGCCTTGATCAATTACAGTGCCACATTTGCCGTATCTTTCCTCATGAGCCTCTATCTACAATATCTGAAGGGATTCAATGCTCAAGATGCCGGCTTGATTCTGGTCGCCATGCCTGCCACGCAGGCTGTTTTGTCACCGCTGGCCGGCAGGCTCTCCGACAGGATTGAACCAAGGGTAATTGCCTCGGCAGGAATGGGATTGACCACCGCAGGACTTGTCATCTTCGTTTTTCTGAACCAGGAAACTCCCTTAGCGTTCATCATCGGCAATTTGATTCTGATGGGCTTGGGCTTCGCTCTCTTCTCGTCTCCCAATACCAACGCGGTTATGAGTTCCGCGCCAAAGGCAGCCTACGGGGTAGCTTCGGCAACCCTGGCAACGATGCGACAGCTGGGCATGGTCTTCAGCATGGGAGTCACCATGCTGATGTTTGCCATATACATGGCAAGAGCTCAGATTACGCCCGAAGTCTATCCCCTCTTCCAGGAAAGCATGCGGACATGCTTCATCATTTTCGCTATTCTCTGCTGCGGCGGCACATTCGCCTCGCTCGCCAGAGGAAAGATGCGGTGAAGGCTTCCTGCAGTGCCGCTACACAAGTGGTGATGACATGCTGAGCAAGCAGTACGGCTTCGCTAGAGGCTTGCTTTCCCGCCCACTACAACCATCTCTCGTCCCTGTATTGGCCTGCGCCGCCTCTTCCAGCCCAGCATCTCCAGAAGGTCACCAACCGCTTTGTCCTGCAGCATCTCATCGCGCAGGCACAGGTCCGGATTGATACGATATCTCAGACGTCTGCCCTCTCGTATCTTGGTAACGTAGCCATCGCTTTCAAGGTCAGTGATTATCCTGTGTATTGCCTTTTCAGTGATGCCTATCGTGATCGAAAGCTCCCTAATAGTAATCCGCGGCTGCTGGGCAATCTGGCAAAGCACCAGAGCATGGTTTGTAACGAATTTCCATCCCGGCATAGCTACACTCTCTTTTCGAAATCAGGTCACCCCACTCCCCAAAAATATTTTCACTAAATTTTCCCGCAAAGACCAAAACCCCTTGACAAGTCCACTAAAGGCTGTACAATTAAGTCAAGACATACATTTCTTATAGTTTGAAACATGTACATTATAACATGTAAAGGAATTCAGGTCAAGCAATTACAGCATGTTGCAGGAATTGGCCGAAGAGAAGGGACAAAACAAGCGACAGAAGAGACAGCTTAGGCCGAAGCACTGAGAAAGTCAGTCGAGTCGATCATGAACTCTAAGTAATGGAGGGAAAAGAGACCAAAGTGAAAACAGCAGTCAAACTCAAACGTCAAACCGTGTATCAGTCAGGGAATCGCTGTCCGGAAGGTTGTAGCAACAACGACTCTGAAGAAGACCCCCCAGGTAAGCGCAGTATCTCTGGCGATCTAGAGGAGGAACCTCCAAGCACAGTAGCCACAACCAGATACAGATTCTTTGGCAATATCCCAGATAGCCTCTGGAATAACTGGAAGTGGCAGTTCAGAAACAGAATCACCCGTATCGAGCAAGTAGCCCAATTCATTCCATTATCCACCGAAGAACAAGCACAGCTTAGATTGGTAACCATGCGCTATCCATTGGCTGTGACTCCGTATTATCTATCGCTAATCAACCCGGATGATCCCGATGACCCGATCAGAAAACAGGCGATACCTTCTCCTATGGAAATGATCATGGGGTCGATGGGGCTAGAAGACCCTCTGGATGAGAAGAAGGACACAGTGGTTCCCGGCTTGGTCCACCGCTATCCCGACCGGGTGCTCATGGTACTTACCGACATCTGCCCCATGCTCTGTCGACACTGCACACGCAAGAGAGAATGGCATAATGGCGGTTGGGTGCGGTCACCTGCTGAAGTCGAAGCTATGCTAAGCTATATCAGCCGGCACACAGCTATACGGGATGTAATCATCTCCGGTGGTGACCCTCTGACACTTTCCACTCACCACCTCGAGTCCATCATCAGCCGGATAAGAAGGATAAGACACGTCGAAATCATCCGCATCGGCACCAGGTTCCCCGTGGTTCTGCCTCAGCGCATAGACGATGAACTATGTAATATGCTGGCGAAGTACGGGCCTATATGGCTTAATACACACTTCAACCATGCTCGGGAGATAACCACCGAGGCTGCTCAGGCATGCGACCGCCTTATGCGGAGCGGTGTTCCAGTGAACAACCAGTCTGTCCTGCTACGCGGCATCAATGACAGTGTGGAAGCTCAAACGAAACTGTGTCATGCGCTTCTCAAAATAAAGGTGCGTCCTTACTATCTGTTTCAGTGCGACGAGGCACAGGGCACTGAGCACCTGCGAACGCCCGTGGAGACGGGGATAAAGATAATTGAGGGAATGCGTGGACACACGTCAGGACTGGCTATTCCAACCTTCGTGATAGATTTGCCAGAGAGCGGTGGCAAGGTCCCCCTCCAACCCAACTATGTCGTAGCACAGTCTGAAGGTGAACTGGTGCTACGGAACTACGAGGAACGCGTTTTCCACTATCGAAACCCCGAGACGTCAGCACCGCTTGCTCCACCTGTCCAAGGACTATCCCCCGCCAATAGCGCTACTGCCAGACAGCCTCAAGAAGCAACTGCCAATTCTAGCTAAAAGGAATTCCATATGCGAATAGGCTTGTCATACGACCTTAAAGAGGCAGTAGCGGCGCAGCAAGCTGACTGTGATGACGCTTGTGAGGAGTACGACTCGCCAGAAACCGTAGGGCTAATAGCCTCAGCGCTCGAGGCGGAAGGGCACACAGTAGTCATGCTTGGCGGCGGCCGGCAGTTTTTGGACAGGATTCTTCACCAGAAGGTGGACTTTGTCTTTAATATCGCTGAAGGGCGAGGCACCTATCGCAGCCGTGAAGCCCAGATACCTTCAATCCTCGAGATGCTGGACATGCCCTATTCCGGTTCAGACCCGCAGTGTCTAGCAATATGCCTGGACAAGCCTCTGGCCAAGAAGCTGGTGGCGTCAGCAGTGGTGAACACTCCGAACTGGCGTGTAATCAATGACAGACAAGACCTTCGTCAGCTAGATACTCGGGATTTCAGTTTTCCGGCTATTGTCAAGCCTGCATACGAAGGCTCGAGCAAGGGGATTCGTCTCACTTCGGTGGTGGAAGATACGAAACAAGCCATTGAGGGAATAGAGCGCTTACTGGAGAAATATCACCAGCCAGCGATGCTGGAGGAGATTGTCGTGGGTGACGAGGTCACCGTGGGCATAATAGGCAACTCCCCGCCCCAAGTCTTGGGCATGATGCGCATACTTCCGAAACAGAAGAGCAGCTGTTTCCTCTATACCCTTGAGGTGAAACGTAACTACCTGGAGCTTGTTGATTATGAGTGCCCGGCCGGTCTTGAGGAAAAGGTATTGCAACGGATACAACATGCCAGCCTGCGGGCATACCAGGCTCTGGGGTGCCGTGACTTCGCCCGAGTGGACTTCAGGATTAGCACAGCGGGAGTACCATACTTTTTGGAAATAAACCCTCTGGCTGGGCTTGGTACCCACAGTGACCTGGTCATCATGGCCCAGAAAATGGGATTGAGCCATGGCCAGTTGATAAGCGCTGTGCTCAATGCTGCGCTGGAGAGATATCCGCAATGCATATGCGCGTAGCCGTAGCCTACAACGAACCGAGGCAGTCATGTTACAGCTCACTCGACGAGTACAAGTCGGCGGCCGGCGTGCTTGAGGCGGTGAGCGCGGTACATCGCTCCTTGCTTGAGCTTAACTTTGACGTCACCTTGGTCCCTCTAATGCCACCACTCAGCCAAGCTGAGAAGGAGCTGAGGAACATCAATTCAGGCCTGGTTTTCAACCTCTTCGAGGGTTTCTGCGGCTACCCGGAGACTGAAGCCGCAATACCGGAGCTTCTGGCAGAAATGGGGATCCCTTTCACTGGCTGCCCCGGACCAGTGCTAAGCTTGGCCCTTGATAAGGCTAAGACCAAGCTAGTTCTCACAGCTGCCGGAATCAAGACGCCGGATTTTCAGCTGCTGAATCCCAAAACACTGCACACGTTCCGGCTGGACTACCCCTGCATTGTCAAGCCTCGGTGTGATGACGCCAGCAACAACCTGTCAGAGGAGAGTGTGGTGCATGACTTTTCTGCTCTGGAAAGGCAGGTCAGCGTGATATGCGGCTGTTACGGTGGCAACGCCATTGTCGAAGCATTCGTCACCGGTCGAGAGTTCAACGCCACCGTTATGGGTAACTCTGAATTCACCGTCCTGCCCGTGTCAGAAATCGTCTATTCCCTCCCACCCGGAATGCCGGAACTTCTGACCTTTGACGCCAAATGGGAGACTGGTAGCCTTTACTTCAAAGGCACGAGACCGGTTTGCCCGGCAGAGATCGACGCTGAAGTCCAGCAGCACATTGCTGAGACAATAACAACAGTCTATAAACTGCTCGGCTGCCAGGGCTATGCCAGAGTAGACCTGCGAATGGACCGGGAGGAAGAGCTCAATGTCATCGAAGTGAACCCCAATCCCGACATTTCTCCTGGAACCGGCGCAGCTCGACAGGCAGAAGCTTCCGGCATGACATATACTCAGTTCATTGAAAAGATTGTGCAACTGGCTCTTGATGGCAAAGACGATGAAAATCGCTATCCGCTTTATGTCTCACGAAGACGAGCCCCGCGTAGTAAAAATACTGCGCGACACACCAGAATTCAAACCCTTTGAAGTGGCGGTAGCCGAGGAACTAATCGACTGCTATCTTAGCGACCCATCAGGCTCGGGCTACCACGTCCTCGTTGCCGAAGTTGACTCCACTGTAGCAGGCTATATTTGCTACGGGCCCACGCCCCTGACCAAAGGGACATGGGATATCTACTGGATGGCTGTCGCGCGGGACAGGCAACGTCAAGGCATAGGCACCGCCCTCATGAAATCCGCGGAAAAGGAGATTGCCGCGGCTAAGGGAAGACTGTCTTTCATTGAGACATCATCTATGCCAGCATATGAGAAAACAAGGCAGTTTCATCTCAGTCAAGGCTACGAGATAGTAGCCCGTATCCCGGACTTCTATGCACCCGGAGATGGCAAGTTGATCCTGCAGAAGCGACTGAGATGAAGGCACAGGCAAATGCCTCGGTCACCCACGAGTGAGTACACTTACAACGATATCTATCCAGAGGAAGCGCCAGTTTCAAGGCAGGTAGGTTATCTCGGCGGGCGGTTTTCTGCGCAGTTCAAACTCTATTCCGGCTTCCCGAAACAGATCCATGAAGGAATCGTCAGCATATCTGCCAGACGTCACGAAACGGTCTATCTTGGCATTGACCAGCATTTTGGCGCAGAGTATGCAGGGCGAATGGGTAACATAGATCGTCGCACCCTCAAGACTCACCCCGTGCAGTGATGCCTGTATTATTACATTCTGCTCAGCGTGAATACCCCGGCATATTTCGTGCCTGGTCCCCGATTCTATGCCCAGCTCATCCCTGAGGCAGCCAAGCTCCAGACAGTCTTTAAGTCCGGCGGCAGCCCCGTTGTAGCCCGTGGCTAATATGTGCTTGTCCTTCACCGCCACAGCGCCTACATGGTGACGGCGGCAAGTGGAGCGTTCCGCTACCACGGAAGCTATCTTCAGGAAGTATTCATCAATATGCGGCCTGGTCTTTCCTTTCATTTCAAAGCAGATAGAACTCGCTCCGCCTCCCTTTCAAGCTCTTCCAGGGAAGCCTCATTTACCACAACAAAGTCAGCCATGGCAATTGGCCCGCCCTTGTTGATATTCTCTATCTCGGACTTGTCACGGCTAGCTGCCTCCCGAAGCGCTAGGGGCCGTTTCGCTCTATGTGCAAGTCTGGCATATCTGGTAGCAGGCGACGCCCAGACCGCCAGCACACTGAGCCTCTCCCCATAGCACTCCTTCAACAGGACGTACTCTTCCCAAGAGTAAAGTCCGTCAACCACAACATTTGATGATTTCAATGAGCTATCAATCTTGGGTAAGTTCAACTTGGCGTAGGCAGCCATCCCATACTCTTCTCTCAGTCGCTGCCTGATGTAACGTTCATTTTCCTCGTTCGGCTCCAGTCCCCTGCTCTTGAGCTCCTCATCCGTAATATCTCCAAACCGCACCCTCCTGAATCCATGTTCCGCAAATACCCTGGCTACCTCTGACTTGCCAGCTCCAGCCATGCCCACGATTGCTACCACTTTCACGATCTACTGAGAATCCAAAGACAAACTGCAACAGCGCCTAATATATTAGCAAGATTCGCCAAACTATCATAGACAAGATCTCTGCCGTCAGCGCCAACTTGACCACGTCCAAACTAGTCCTCCCCCGCTCGCCTGCAGGAGTCATACGGCGAGCAGGCCAACGAATGGGAAGTCTGGCTTACCCAGCCTAAGAAGAAGACGCGGTGGTCACTAATACGCAATACCACAGTGCCTTGTGCCGCAGTCCAGCACGGACTATACTAGACGCCAACAAACTCGATTACGACGGCCTGACCTGCAGGTGAATGAATGGTTGGCATCCTGTCCAGAGACGATATCGTGAAGATGCTGGGGACAAGCCCGCCATTGGTGGAGAACCTGTGCGATGTCCAGCAACAGATCCAACCCAATGGCATCGACTTGACTCTCAAAGAAATAGCCTTGTTTTCTTCGCCAGGCAGTCTCGGCCCGAGCAATGAAAGCAGACTTCTTTCGAATACCTCTCCGCTCGTTTTCGATGGTCTGGGCCGCCTAGACCTGCTGCCTGGCTGTTATCTGGTTACATACAACGAGGTGGTGAATCTCCCCAAGTACATAATGGCTCTGGCACTGCCCCGGTCAAGCCTTCTACGCTGTGGAGTCAGCATCCACAATGCAGTATGGGATGCCGGTTACTCGGGCAGGTCACAGTCTCTCATGGTAGTCTACAACCCACAGGGATTCCGTCTATACAGGAACGCTCGAATTGTTCAGATGGTCTTCTTCTCTTTGAGCCGCGAGGTAACTCAAGGTTATCAAGGCATGTTTCAGGGTGAGAACATCTGATAACGTCTCGCTTGGGGCTAATGCTATTTGCCCGTTGACTCTCTTACCCGCTCCAACCCGCGCATGTCGCTCGCTAGGGATGCACGTACTTTCTCAGCGACTTTGCGGAAATGGAATCCCTGCACAGCCAGTGTCACTGACAACGGGAAAGTCCGTGGTTTTCTCAACAATGTCCAGATAACCAGCTTCCAATAATGGCTCCTCCCCTTCTCCTTGAATCCCAAAGCCCATGCTGATCTTATCAGTGCTATTAGATGGAGAAGAGAAATCCTGAACCTTCCTTTGTTGCTAGGCTTGTACTCTTTCAGAAAGGTTTTGATACGCTCATAGTATTGCTTGGGGGCGTAGATTGTATCTACCACATGCCTGTAGCCACTGGCAAGTGCTTCGCGACCCATTTTGGGGATGAAGTTGGTTGAGCCGTCTGTGTTATCGCCAGAACCCTTTGGCAGTATGCGGTTTTCCTGCTTCAGACGTTTGTATAGTCTTGTCTCTGGAGGAGCCATCAGCACACCAACCATGGCGGTAACAATTCCACTCTTTTGAATGAAATCGATTTGGCTCTTGAAAATGGAATGGGGGTCACTATCAAACCCGACAATGAATCCTCCCTGCACTTGCAAGCCATAGTGCTGTATCTTCTTAACCGAAGCCAGCAGATCACGCTTCTGGTTGTGCAGCTTATTACACTCAGCCAGACTTTCGTCGTTGGGGCTTTCGATACCCACAAAGACCATGTCAAAGCCTGCCTCATTCATTAGACGCATTAGCTCTTCATCATCGGCAAGGTTGATGGATGCCTCCGTGAAAAATGAGAAGGGACGCTTCTTCTCTTCCATCCATTGAATCAATGCCGGCAGGATTTCTGACTTCAGCTTCCGCTTGTTACCGATGAAATTATCGTCCACAAAGAACACGCCACCCCGCCACCCCATATCGTACAGCGCGTCCAGTTCGGCTATGATCTGATCTCTGTCCTTGGTTCGCGGTCTATGCCCGTTCAGTATGATGATGTCGCAGAATTCACAATTGAAAGGGCAGCCTCGAGAATACTGAATGGTCATCGATTGGTATTTCTGCCTCTTGATGAGCGACCACAAAGGCACAGGAGTCTTCTTGATATCTGGGAATTCCTCAGACTTGTAGATATGCCTGGCACAGCCTTTCTCCAAATCTTCCACGAGGAGCGGCAGCACATCCTCGGCCTCGCCAAATACAATATGGTCTATATCGTCAAACCCGAAGTCTTCATACCCATGGTTAAAAAACGGGCCACCGGCAACAACCTTGGCCCCGAGCTTCCTGCACCTATCTATGACCTCTCTGGCTGATTTCTGCTGCGCTACCATGGCACTGAGAAACACATAATCAGCCCACTTAAGGTCTTTGTCTGTCAGGGCTGTGACATTCATGTCCACAAGCTTTTTCTCCCATGTCTCGGGAAGGGTAGCAGCTACAGTCAATAAGCCCAGAGGCGGAAAGGTTGCCTTTTTAAAGATGAATTTCAAGGCATGCTTGAAACTCCAGAATGTATCGGGATACTGGGGATAAACTAGTAATATCTTCAGTCTACGCTCCTCTTTGCGCTCTTTCAACACAATGTGAATGATAGTATCATAACACGAAATATTTTGATAGCGGCACATATGCATCAACCAGAGGAAACAAGGGGACCACAGCTACTTGACGCAGCAGCACTTCTGTAATATTATGGCAGTCTATTCCAGAAACAGAAAGGAGAGAGAACATGGCAGTTACAATCAATTCCACCCTTAAGGAGCTACTTGCCGATCCAAAGGCAAAGGCTGTGCTTGAGAAGCACTTCCCTGGCTTCTCTGGCAATCCTCAACTGCAAATGGCGATGGGCATGACCCTGAAACAGATTCAGCCCTTCTCCAAGGGTGTCATTACGGATGACAAGCTGAAGCTCGTCGAGAACGACCTGAAGAAGATCTAGACCAGGGTCTCAACCTGCTCTCAGTGCAATAGATAACGGGCGTCTGGGCGGCTGCTAGTAGCAGACCCTCATCCCACATCTCAATGCCACATACCGCACAGATGCCTCGGGCGGTGTTTTTGTTCTCTCTATCTGGAATTCTTTACCTTCGAAGCCCTTATCCATAACCAGCTCCGGGCCAAGTTTCCTCTACAGGTTCCGCCAGCAAGTTTCCCAGTGTGCGGCTTGTTAACCCCAAAATTGAAGGGGAGCATTACTGCTCCCCTTAGCTTTGTCTTGGTGGCGGGGGTTGGATTTGAACCAACGACCTCCGGGTTATGAGCCCGACGAGCTACC
>JBBIMO010000014.1:0-45626 GCA_037444365.1 Chloroflexota bacterium | reverse complement strand
CGCGGCTTCCTTGTCCAGGGGCTCGTTATTGCTGCCGCACTTGGGTGAGTGCACGCAGGAAGGGCAGCCATCAGCACAGGGGCATTGCTCCACGGCCTTTAGAGTGGCTTGCCAGAGCTCACTTACCATTTCGAACCCTTTTTCGGCGATGCCAATGCCACCGGGGTGAGCGTCGTAGATGAAGATCTGTGGTTTGCCGGTGTCGGGATGCAAGGGAGTGGAGACGCCACCGATGTCATTGCGGTCGCAGAGGGCAAATAGAGGCAATATGCCAATGGCAGCGTGTTCACAGGCATGTAGACCGCCGTGGAAGTCAAGCCCGGCAGCAGCTATTCTGTCAATTGCTTTCGGAGGCAAATCAAACCATAGGGCTTTGGTGGGAAAGGTTTGGGGTGGCAAGTCAAGAGATTCCTCGGTTATAAGTTCTTCGGTGAACTGCTTTCTCCTCTTATAGCCCACTACCATGATAGTAACATCAACATCTCCGAAGCATACCTTGACACCGGGGCATTGTTTTTCCTGGAGCAGCTTCCTGACCCGGATTTCGTGTATCTCCATGGTCTGGGTATAGTAATCTACGGGCTTCGGTTCTGCCCAGGCGATGCGCCGGGCCAAATCGAGTTCCTTGATGAGATAAGCTTCACCCTGGTGGAGATATATGGCGCCGGGGTGCACCTGGAAAAAGGCAACGCTGGCTTCCACTGTCTCTAATAAGCAACCGTCCTGGCTATCAATGACAGCATAGTCTTGTCCTGACGTCGCCCGGATATTTATATCTTGAGCGGGATAGGAGACAGAAGGAGCAGGATGCCATAGTTCCTGGGGTTTTCTCAACCTCCCTTCTTGCTCAAGCTCAGTCAGCATGGCGCCCATGCTGGAGCCGAAGAACTCCTCGTCCCTGTCCACTAAGGGTTTCTCCCAGGCGGCGCAGAGGAGGTGAGGCTTCAGGATGTAGGGGTTGCCAGGATTGATGATGGCGACGTCGAAGTTCTTGCTGAAAAGGAAGTCCGGATTACGCATCAGGTACTGGTCAAGCGGATTTTGCAGAGCGACAAGAAAACTCAGGGAACCGTGGGTGCTGCGTCCGCTACGTCCAGCTTGCTGCCAGACGCTGGCAATGCTGCCCGGATAGCCGGTGAGGACGGTGGCATCCAGATCGCCGATGTTTATTCCCAATTCCAGAGCCGTCGTGGCGACCATGCCAAGGAGCTCACCTTCGAAGAATTGACGCTCGATCCGGCGTCTGTCTTCAGGAAGATACCCCGCCCTGTAAGGGCTGATCTTGTCCTTGAGGGTTGATGGTAGCTGTTCCTGAGTATAAATGTAAATGAGTTCGGTGAGCTTGCGGGTGCTGGCAAACACCAGACTGCGAATCTCTTTCTGAACAAGCTCTTTGAGCAGGAAAGCGGCTTCACTGTTGGAACTGCGTCGACTGGTCTTAGCCTTATCGATGACAGGTGGGTTCCAGAAGACGAAGTATTTCTCCCCATGCGGTGAGCCATCTTCAACAACGACATGGAAAGGCAAACCGACGATACTTTGAGCATGCTCTTGAGGATTGGCGATGGTGGCTGAGCAGCATATAAACTGAGGGTGGGAGCCGTAGAGGGCGCAGAGACGCCGCAGCCTCCGCATGACATTCGCTACGTGGGAGCCGAAAACGCCTCGATAAACATGGGTCTCATCTATGACGACATATTTGAGGTTGCGAAGCAGTTTTGACCACGACTGGTGGTTGGGCAGAATGCCCAGATGGAGCATATCGGGGTTGGTTAGCACTGCTCTGGCATGTCTTCTGATATTGGCTCTCGCATCTTGAGGTGTATCACCGTCGAATGTGGCGACAGCGCTTGAGAGAACTGCCTCGCCGCGACCTGTCGGGGCTGGCAATGACAAATACCCCAGGATTTGTTTCAGGCTGCGTAGCTGGTCCTGGGCTAGAGCTTTCGTGGGGAAGATATAGAGAGCGCGGCTATGCCTGTCATGCAGAAGCGCGTCGAGTGTGGCTAGGTGATAGCACAGAGTCTTGCCGCTGGCACTGGGCGTGGCTATTATGACGTTCTTGCCAGCTAGGATGGCATTCAAGGCTTCTGCCTGGTGGCTGTAAAGGGCTGATATGTCCAGAGATTTCAGGCATGCTTGCAGGCTGGAGTGGAGGGGTTTATCCAGTTTGCCGGGAACGGCGCCTTGATGAGGGATTCGTTCCATGTGGACAATCTGCTGGCTATAGTCAGACAAGCTGATAAGGTGGTGAAGGAAAGCAGCAGCATCCATCTATATCGATCTCAGGACAGTCACTTGGGTCTCTGACAGCCTCATAAGATTTGATTCCAGATTTGACCGGCTTCGCCACGAAAATGGCGGGATTCTCGCGGGATTCAGGGCAATGTTTCTATTTCCGAGCTTAGTAGCTCTACATCGGGGTAGTGCTGGATGACGAACTTTACGACGTTGGCCAGAGTTTCATCGGCGTGTCTTCGGTGGTTGCTGACGCAGGCTACGCCCAAGGTAGCTAGTTGCCATAGATCCTGGTGATCAACCTCGGCTACGGAGACATTGAACTTGTTCTGCAGACGTGTAATCATGGACTTAATTACCTGCCTCTTACCTTTCAGGGAATGGTTCTCGGGGAGACGAAGTTCAATCTGGCACATGCTAACGTGCATTGCTGGTTCCCCTCTTTACTTCCCTTGGCTTGGGAGAGAGTTCAGGCGGGAGTCATAATCCCCTCTTCACAATATAGGTGACAAGGTCAGCCAGACGACAGCTATAGCCCCATTCGTTGTCGTACCAGGCTAATACCTTTATCAGGTTGCCGTCAACGACCATAGTGCTCAGGGCATCGAAGATAGCACTGGCAGGATTGCCCTTGAAATCCGAGCTCACCAGCGGCTCGTCGCAGTATTCCAGAATGCCCCTAAGCTCCCCGAAGGCAGCCTTGCGAAAGGCGGCGTTGATCTCCTCGGCGCTGGCCTTCTTCTTCAAATCGGCCACGAAGTCAACGACAGACACCACTGCCACAGGCACTCTGAGCGCAATACCATGTAGCTTTCCTTGAAGTTCCGGAATTACTATGCCTACAACTTTGGCGGCGCCTGTCGTAGTAGGGATGATGTTGGTACCGGCAGACCTGGCTCGCCGCAGGTCGCGGTGGAACACATCCAGTATCTTCTGGTCGTTGGTATAAGCGTGGACGGTAGTCATTAACCCGTGAACGATGCCAAAGTTCTGGTGGAGGATTTTGACTACCGGGGCGATGCAATTAGTGGTGCAGGAGCCGTTGGATATGATGCGGTGCTTAGACGGATCATATTGCCCTTCGTTGACGCCGAGGACAATAGATATGTCCTCTTCTTCCGCCGGTGCTGAAATAACCACTCTCTTAGCACCGCCTTGAAGGTGGGCAGCAGCTTTGCTTGCCTTGGTGAAAAGCCCGGTAGATTCAATCACAATATCCACCCCATAGTCTTGCCAGGGAATCTTCGCCGGGTCGCGCTCAGCTAAGACTCTTATTTTCCTGCCATCAACTACGATGCCATCCTCTTTAGCTTCCACCGTACCAGGATAAATGCCATAGTTGCTATCGTACTTGAAAAGATGGGCGTTGGTTTTCGCATCGGTAAGGTCATTTACCACCGCCACCTCCGCCTTACCGCTGCAACGCTGAATAATCGCCTTGAAAGCTAGCCTGCCAATGCGTCCGAAGCCATTGATTCCTACTCTTGTCGCCATTCCTGTCTTCTCCTTTCCATTCGACTTGCGACCTCACTTCATTCCTCTCCCTTTCGGAAAGAGGCCAGGTTAGGTCTATTCTTTGGATAAGTATACGGAAGTGTTCTCCATGTCAACGTTGGCCACTCTGTCTTCTTTCACCAGAAGCTTAAGATGAGCAATGGTCTCGGTAACAGCCATTCGCCTGTCCCAGACTGGTAGATTTCGGAAGGATGTGCCTCCTTTGTCGGTCATCCAGGGAATTTCCTGAGCTATGGCGTAGGCTGACTTCATGCCATCGCGCAGGGACTTCATGATGGCTCTTCTTCTGTGTTCATGGTGCTCGAGTATCTTCTCTACCCTCAGCCCCAGAGCATTGAACAGCGGACCATGTCCCGGCAGGGAGAAGTTAACTTTAAGGTTCGCCAGCCTCTGCAGGGAGGAGATATAGTCGCCCAGGGGATTGTCACCGGAGAGGGGATTGAACCCGACATGAGGAGTAGTCTCAAACAGGACGTGGTCGCCGGTAATAATGCACTTTTTGTCTTTTTCGTAAAGACAGATATGGCCCGGCGAGTGGCCCGGTGTCCACAAGACCTCAAATCTGAAAGAGTCATTGGAAATCGTGTCGCCATCTTCCAGCATGATGTCAGGGGAATCGGCAGTAACATATTTGTTCATCCATAGTGAGGCCTCTTTCAACTCAGGCAGTTCATTCTGAGGAACGCCATTCTGCCGCAGCAGCGCTTCAGTCTTTTCAAGCAGGTCAGCGAAGTCCTTATACCTGGGAGAGATGAACCCTGCGTCAATCCTGTGCATAGCTACTTGAGCCTTGCAGATTTGCTTTATCTTGCCTGATAAGCCGTAATGGTCGGGATGCACATGGGTGATAACCACTTTCTGGACGTCTCGAAGTTTGAGGTTTGCCGCTTTTAGCCCCTCCTGGAGAGCCCAGAGGGAGTCCTGGCTATCCCAGCCGCTATCAACCAGTATAAGACCGTCACCGCCTTCAATCACATAGATGTTGGTGGGCAATGATGAGCCTGCCGGTGCGGGGCTCTTTATTTGGTGAACACCGTTTAGTACGCGCATTGTTTCATCCCCTCAAGATTATACAATACTCTTCTACCAGGGTATTGTGCAGTCTCTCCTAAATCCTCCTCTATCCTGAGGAGGCGGTTGTATTTAGCTAACCTCTCGCTGCGGCAGGGGGCGCCGGATTTGATGAAGCCGGCATTGCTGCCAGCGGCCAGGTCGGCAATGGTGGTGTCCTCGGTCTCACCAGATCTGTGGCTGATAATGGCTGTCCACCCGGCCTGCTGTGCCCTTTTGATAACAGCCATGGTTTCGCTGAGTGTGCCTATCTGATTGAGCTTAACAAGGATTGAGTTGGAAGCCTTCCGGGCAATGCCTGTTTCCAGGCGTTGCATGTTGGTGGCATAAAGGTCATCGCCGACAATTTGAGTCCGCCTTCCCAGTTGAGCAGTGAGCAAAGACCAGCCCGTCCAATCATCCTCGGCCAGCCCATCCTCAATGCTGATGACAGGATAAGCTGAGACCAATTTGACATAGTAGTCAATCATCTCTGTCTGACTTAGGGTGACGCCTTCCCGAGATAGGACATAGCTCCCATCGTGATAGAATGTGCTGGCGGCTGGGTCCAGGGCGAGAAGCAAGTCTCGACCAGCCTTGTACCCGGCTTTGTCAATAGCTGCCAGTATCAGCTCCAGCGCGTCTCTGTTGGAGGAGAGCCTGGGAGCAAAGCCACCCTCATCTCCGACGTTGGTGCTTAGTCCCTTATCTTCAAGCACTTTGCGCAGAGCGTGATACACTTCGCTGCCTACTTGCAGGCCTTTGTGGAAACTGGCGGCGCCCAGTGGCACTATCATAAATTCCTGAAAATCAACTGAGTCCGAGGCATGCTTGCCGCCGTTGAGAATATTTAGCATAGGGACGGGCAATTGCTTAGCCCTTGCCCCTCCCAAATAACGGTACAAAGGAACCCGGCGGAGGTTGGCCCCGGCCTTAGCCACCGCGAGAGACGTTCCCAGTGTGGAATTGGCCCCCAGCCGGGCTTTGTTAGCCGTGCCATCCAGTTCTATCAGTCGCTGGTCAATAGCTTCTTGCTCCAGAGCGGACATGCCCACTATTGCTGAAGCAATCTCGGTATTAACATGTTCTACGGCTTTGAGAACTCCGAGCCCTCTGTATCTTCTTCTGTCACCGTCGCGGAGCTCCACAGCTTCGTACTTCCCGGTGCTGGCTCCTGAAGGGACAGCGGCAATGCCCACCGTGCCATCATCCAATACAGCTTCTACCTCTACGGTAGGATTGCCCCGCGAATCGAGGATTTCCCGAGCCCTCAGGCTCCTAATGGTTGCCACTTTTCCCATCGTCATTGCGAGCATCGATTTATCGGGGCATGGCGATCTCTCGTGTTGCCGAGCCTCGTTTCCTCTCCCTTGACGGGCGAGGGTGAAGCAGGCTGGTGAATTCCGCGCTTCTTAGCCAAAGCAACAGCTTTGTCCACTGCCTCAGCAGCACTCTGCACCTTGATTACGGTATTATCCTCTCGCCCGTGGCGTGACAATGACCATGTACTCAGGCCGATGACCGGGATTCCACTCTTCAGGGCATAACCGATTTCGCTCAGGGTGCCGTAGCCCCCGCCGATGGCAATCACTGCCCGGGCTGACTTCACTACTATGGAATTTCGGGCTTCACCTAAGCCAGTAGCCACGGGAACGTCCACCCAGGGGTTTGCGGTGCTTGAATCTTGTCCAGGCAAAATGCCCACGGTCAAGCCGCCTTTGGACCTAGCCCCGCGACAAGCGGCCTCCATCACACCGCCCAAGCCACCGCATACCACAGTGGCGCCTTGCTGAGCTAGCAGTTCACCCACGGTTTCCGCCAGTCTAGTTTCTTCTGGGGAACAGGAGGAATCTCCGATAACGGCGATAATCATTTCGCAGCTTAGTGTATTATCTTAGCACACAGCTTGGTTACAGTGAACTGTATTGTAGCACGATTTCAGGTCGTAGAGGGAGAAACAGAGCTTCGGTTGATCATCAGGCAACTACCTCAATGGTCGCTGTGCGAGGGGTCATTCATATTCCCTGGGGACAGCGCAGATTATCACCAAGTCCTCGTTGTGTGAACGGTTTCTGTACTGGTGTTTCTCTCCAGGTAAGATCAGGGCGAAATCGCCCTTTCTTAACTCATGTTGCCCATCTTGAGCAACCAGACTGCCTTCGCCGCTGATCACATAGTTCATATGTTCGAACTCATGCTGGTGAAACGGGGTATGTCCTCCTGGCTCAATGGTGAATACGCGAAATGAGAACGTTGGGACACCATCCTTTCGGGATAGCGGGGTCTGCTTACTGACACCTTTGGCGCCCTCCATTCTAGCAGGAGTCTTCTCAATCTGGTTCAGCCTTGCTACATACATTGAGACCTCCTCAAACGGATCAGCAGTATCATCCAGAAGTGATTGTATCTGTGGTTCACTAACTCAACAAGGCAAATCGGGGCACTAAAGGTAAGCATCTGTCCTATCGTGGCTTTTTTGGATGCGATTGGTACGAGGACAGGCAGGACATATGCGGTATTTCGACTAGTACGCCTTTCTTCCTATCAGTTGAGCTATGACCCCGCCTGTGACGAGCACCAGGCCGATGATCGCAGCAAATTCGACGCTCCGGTCATCTGCTGTAACTGAAAGTCGTTTTAGCAGTATCCCGAGCAATGCCCAATCAACCACGAGGGAATAGTAGATGTCCTTTCGGGTGAAGAGAACGGACAATGCGACGGCAATGCCAACTATAATCACAGCTACTGCCCAGAACTGCTGGCTGAGACCCCATGTGTTCCAGCCCATATCCACGAGCAGAGCGGTGACATTGGCAATTGTAGCTATAGTAATCCAGCCCAGATAGACGCTGAAAGGAAGATGCACCAGATACCTCTGTGCTCTCGACGCCTCTGATTTGCCAATATGCAGCTTCAAGTAAATTGCCAGCAGACAGCCCAGCAACACCAGCATCAAGACCAGTGATAAGGGGAGCACCCTGTAGTGCCAGGCAAATATCCAGCCAATGTTGGCGATACACGAAATGAGGAATAGCGGCCCGATTCTGCGGACAAAGCCAACCTTCTGTGCATCTTTTCCAACCGACGGTATTAGCGGATATATGACGAAGATGCCGAGTAGAAGATAGATTAGTCCCCAGATGGCAAAGGTCAACCCCGCCGGCACGAATAGATTGGGATAATCGTCCGATAATGCGCCAGTTGTTATGTTGTTTATGGGGAGGATGTTAGCCAGCGCATTGACCACAACAGTACCCAGGAAGCCCAGTAAGTTCAGAATTGACAGGGATAATGTACGACGGCTTTCGTTCATGATTCTGCTCCTGCCGTTGCGCCACTGTGAACGGACTGCGGCTCCAGTTTCTGCTTCAGGAACAGGCGCAGATAATGAATTGCCACGACTTCGACCCAAACCAGCGCGTTGAGTATTATGATTCGCTCATACAGACCGAACCAGCCTCGCTGGTTGCCGAAGATTGCTCCGAGAATCAAGCCGGAGGCTAGAACACCGGCAATCAGGGTATAGACAAAGATGCCCTTCCAGTTCGGGGTGCTCCTGAGGCTGGGCGCCAGCAACAGAATAGCGATAGGGAACAACAAGCCAAGACTGTAGGACACTACTGTGTGAATTGTTCCATCAGTGGTGCGCTCAGCTCCTGGAGCATCCATATGAAAAGCGGCAATCAACATCAGGACGAAGCCACAGAGTGCAAGCAACAGGATGCCTGCCTGGAAGGTCTGCGCTCTTCGCAGATTGAAATAGAGCCCGGTCACGAAGATCACCAGCAGGAAGCCCATGGCCAGGAAACAAATCGTCTGCAGCCAGCCCAGAGAGGTCAGTGCAAAGCTGCTGACTGAATCGCGGATGGGACTGTAGCCCGGCATGGATAAAGATGCCGTGATGTCCCCCACAATCACGACAATCGGCCCCACAATTCCGACCATAGCCGGGACACTGTTTATGCTTAGGCGTTTAGCCATAGATATTGGCTCCGATGTGCCGCGTACGCTCGCTGCAATTCATTCACTCAGTGATCCTGGGCGCGACATTTCTCTATCATTATAGCAGAAACGTCTATGTAGTGAAGCAGGCAGTGATACTGGCGGGAACTAGGAGTACTGCAGGGGGAGCCGTACGGAGAAGGTGCTTCCCGCCCCCAGCAGGCTTTCCACTTCTATCTTCCCTCTGTGAGCCTCAGCAATATGCTGGCATATTGCCAGGCCCAAACCAGTGCCTCCCTCCGCGCGCGAGCGGGACTTGTCAACCCGGTAGAAGCGTTCGAAGATGAAAGGTATGTCTTCTGCGGGAATCCCAATTCCGGTGTCCGTGATAGCCACGACGGCCATTTGCCCCTCGCGGCGAAGTGAAAGGGAAACGGTCCCGGGAACCGGCGTATATCGAATGGCATTATCCAGAAGGTTCATGAACAGTTCTCTCAACCTGGCTTCATCGCCTTTGACCACCAGATCCGGCGGCTGACCTGATTGAAAGCTGAGCCCTTTGTCCTGGCAGAGAATCTCTATATCTGTACTCAAGTTACTGATAAGCTTGCCGAGATTTACTTCTGTGAAGTTCCATTGTTCCTTTCCGGCATCTGCACGAGCCAGAGTAAGCAATTGTTCGATAAGGGAAGACATCTGCCTGGCTTCCTGAGAAATGGCCTCCAGGGATTGCTGGTAATCGCTGGATGGCCTTTCTTTCTGAAGGGCCAGGCTGGACTCTGCCTCAATGACCGCCAGGGGAGTACGCAGTTCGTGCGAGGCATCGCTGGTGAATTGCTTCTGGCGCTGGAACGCCTTTTCCAATCTTCCAATCATTTCATTCAGCGTGGTTGCCAGTCTCCCCAGTTCATCTCTGGTGTTCACATTGATCCTTCGACTTAGGTCGCTTTCCCCGATGTCCTGTGCTGTTTGAGCAATCTCGTCTACTGGCTTAAGCGCTCGGCGGGCGAGAAATATACCGCCCGCGGCAGCCAGTGCCAGTGCCAGCGGGACAGCGATGGTGAGGGTGCGCACCAACCCGGCCAATGCCTGGTCTATCTGTTTGGTCGAGCGGGCAATGACCAGTGCGGCTGGCTGGATACCAGGAGGCGTAAGGTTCACAGGGACAGCCAGGAGGCGCAATCCTTCACCTCCCACTGTCTGGATGGTGATGAAGGAACTCTTGCCAACAATGGCTTGCGAAATGAAGTCCTCAGGCACAGTGATGCTTATCCCACGCGGTGACACCGCTGCCAGTTGGTTGCCGGTGTAGAAGTATAATATGACAATTTCCCCCAACTCCTCTTGAAGTTGTCCTTGCCTGATGCTCTCCAGAATGTCTTGAATACTGCGTATCTGCGTCGATCGCAGTATCAGCGAATCATCCAGATTCCGGTACAGGCTTCGCGCAAGATAGAAATACACCCCGGCAGTGAGGGCAATCAGCAATGCTGCCAGCACCAGCAGGTACCAGATGGTAAATCGGAATTTGATGCTATGAATGAAGCTCAAGGTGCTTTCAACCGATAGCCGGCTCCTCTCACCGTCTGAATCAGGCTATCCTCCCGTTCGTTGTCAATTTTGCGCCGCAATCTGCGGATATAGACATCTACCAGATTAGACAGGCTATCAAAGTCGTAGTCCCAGGCATGTTCTTCGATCATCGTTCGCGTGACTACCGCGTTGGGATGGCGCATGAGGTATTCCAGGATGACGTATTCCTTTGTAGTCAGTTCAATGGGTCTTTGTCCTCGCCAAACCTGGCGGGTGAGAGTATTCATAGTTAATTCCGCCACCCGGAGCTCTGGCGATTTTGACATCCCCTCTCGCCGCAGGAGCGCCCGAACTCGAGCCAGAAGCTCATTGAAAGCAAAAGGTTTAACCAGATAGTCATCGGCTCCCGTATCCAGCCCTTTGACGCGATCTTCTACGGTGTCCTTAGCTGTCAACATCAAAATGGGGGTGTTAACCTTCTTAGCGCGAAGGTCATGGCAAACCTGGATGCCATCCCTACTGGGCAGCATGATGTCCAGAATGATGAGGTCATATGGATTGACCTCGGCAAGGTATTCTCCTTCCTCGCCGTCGTAGGCCAGGTCCACAGCATAGCCTTCTTCCAGAAGCCCGCGTTTGATAACTGCACAAAGTCGCCGGTCATCATCAACAACCAGAATTCGCATGACAAACTCCTTGAGCGAATTATATTACACCAAGATGAACATGAGATGAAATGGCTGAATTGTAGGCTTTTTCCCGCGTTCACTCACAGTTCATGGTGAGTTCATGTTGCTGTGATAAGCTTGATTTGCACTGATGGGGACTGGCTGGAAAGAGATGTACGTCTCCAAAAAGAAGGTCGATATAGCATCCAGATGGGAAAAGTGTTCCCATCAGTGGAAAGGAGGTGATATGCCAATGAAGAAACGCAAGTGGTTCATTCCGGTCGTGCTTTCTCTAGTACTGGTTGGAGGCATAACCGGAGGAGTAGTGGCTGCAAACAATGGCTTGAGCACTACTGCTGGAGGGGACCAGAGCCAGGCTGCCGAGCGATGCCAGGCGCTTCTGGACAGAGTCTGTGCCATTTACCAGGAAAAAACTGGTGTAGCCATTGATTCGCAGCAACTGAAGGATGCTCTGCAGCAGGCTCAAAGCGAGCTGCAAGAGGCGGCGCTGGAGAACCGGCTGCAGGACCTGGTCGAAGAAGGCAAGATAACCCAGGAGCAAGCTGACCAGTATCTGGAGTGGTGGCAGTCCCGGCCAGACGTTGGGTTGCCATTGCCGGGGCTTGGCGGGCGTGGCACTGGCGGCGGCATGATGGGGGGAAGAGGCTTTGGGCCCTGGGGTGGTCCGCGTTGTGCTCCTGATGGTTCGGGTGAAGCCGGCGATTGATGGAATGGAGAACCGCAAGCTGCCGGTAGAGGGGGGGTAGGTCTTCCCCCCCCTCTCTCGGTGGCACGGAGGCAGAGATGTCTAAGCTAAAATACATTGTACTGGTTGTCGTTCTGGTTGTTGGTATTGGCTTGGCTGTTACCAGCACTGTACATATTTCCCCCAGTTCCGCCGCAGGATACCTGTCTGTTGACGAAACAACTGGCTCCGAGCTCAGTGCCAGGGAGTTAGTGGCCGAAGTGGCTCCGGCCGTGGTGTCCATCGTCACTGAAACGGTGAGCTACAACTGGTTCTGGCAGGCAGTTCCTCAATCAGGAGCGGGAAGCGGGATAATAGTCAGCCCCGCCGGCTACGTTGTGACCAACCACCATGTGGTGGATGGTGCTAGTAAGGTCACAGTAACACTTGGTGACGGGAGTGCTTTTCCAGCAACTATAGTAGGTACAGATGCGCAGACGGACCTGGCGGTAGTGAAAATTGACGCCAACAATCTTGACTACTTACACTTTCTGAGCAATTCGCTGGAGCAACTCAGCGTGCTTGACCCGGTGGTAGCCGTGGGTAACGCTCTGGCTCTGCCGGGAGGTCCCACCTGGACTCTCGGCGTAGTGAGCAATCTGGGACGCTCGATTCAACTGGATACTGGCGTGGTACTCAACGATATTATTCAAACTGATGCGGCTATCAACTCCGGGAATAGCGGTGGACCGCTGGTAAACATGGCTGGCCAGGTAGTCGGCATCAATGTAGCTATCGCCAGCAATGCTGAGAACATAGGCTTTGCCGTAAGTACCGATACAGCCATCCCAGTGGTGGAGAGCTTAATAACAAAGGGAAAGGTAGCCCGTCCCTGGCTTGGAGTAACAATGGCTACCGTCACCTCGGCTATGCAGCATTACTATCACCTCGCAACCAATACGGGAGTGCTCATCACCAGTGTAACCAGCGGTAGCCCGGCAGATAAGGCGGGATTAAGACCAGGTGATGTTATCACTAAGATAGGTGGCGGGAATATCACCACAACCGAAGACCTGGTTTCAGCCATGAGTTCTCATCAGATTGGTGACCAGGTTGAGATCGTCTATTACCGTGCGAATGTACAGAAAATAGCTAATGCCACGCTGGAAGAGTCCCCGTCTTAGGGGGATACCGGGTAGATAGGGTAGGAAAGCAGATTGGCACGGAAGTCGCAGTGCCCTTCCTAGCCCAACCGAGCCAGGCACACTTCGCCGTTTTCGATGACTACTGTCATTGTTCGTCCGCAGCTCGGGCAACTGAGCGGCCCTTTGTAGTTAGCTTTAGACGGCTCCAAAGGGATACCCTTGCCGCAGCCCAGACAGGTCGCTCCTGAGGAGCTCCTTGGGCTAGCCTGATGCTGCTGCTTGTGCCGAGCTAGCTGCTCTATGGTGGCGAATTCAATTCCGCAGGTAACGCACTTGAAACGCATTTCTCTCCTTAACACATCTGCAGTGTCTGAAACTGCCCAGCTACGGAGCTGATTATGTCACCATTATAACATTGTGTTCTCCAGGTGGGTAATCTGCATCTGAACGCAACACTTCAGCAGTGCAGTGAGTGTGTGCTCGGTAACGTGACATCTAGTCGACGATCACTTGAGCCGTTTTGCCCACTGCTTGCGGAACTCGGCGACCTTGGGAGAAATCACTGTTCTGCAGTACGCTTGTTCCGGATGACGTGAGAAGTACTCACGGTGGTAATCTTCCGCAGGATAGAACTTGTCCAGCGGAGCAATCTGTGTCACGATTGGTCCCTGCCACAGGTGAGTCCTATTGAGCTCTTCAATAACCTCTTTGGCGATGGCCTTCTGCTGCTTGTTGTGATAGAAGATTGCCGAACGATACTGTGTGCCTTCGTCTGGGCCCTGTCTGTTCAAAGTTGTCGGGTCATGGATGGAGAAGAAGATTTCCAGGATTTCCCGGTACGAAATCCTGGCAGGATTGAAGGTCACCTGAACTGCTTCGGCATGGCCGGTGCTGTTGGTGCAGACCTCTTGGTAGGTGGGGTTGACCGTCGTGCCGCCTGTGTAGCCGGGGACGGAATTCTCGACCCCTTCGACCTGTCTGAAGATTGCTTCAATGCACCAGAAGCAGCCGCCAGCCAGGGTGGCGACCCCTGGCGCAGGACTCTGGATCATCGCTTTTCCTGCGGTCCGAATTTCAGCGCAATGCCGTTTATGCAGTAGCGCTTGCCGGTCGGTGCCGGGCCGTCGTCAAAGACGTGACCGAGGTGAGCGCCACACCGAGCACAGAGGACTTCTGTCCGCACTCTGCCAAGGCTCAGGTCGGGCTGCTGTGCCACGTTGAGGGGTGAGACTGGTTCATAGTAGCTCGGCCAGCCAGTCCCCGAATTGTATTTGGTTGAACTACGAAAAAGGTCGGTGTCGCAGCGCACGCACCGAAAAATGCCCGGTTGATGGATCTGATCAAGCGTGCAGGTGCCGGGAGCCTCAGTTCCTTTTCTGGTGGTGATGTCATACTGTTCCGGGGTCAGCAACGTTCTCCATTCCGCGTCTGTCTTCTCTATTTTGTTCACCTTCACCACCTTGTCCTGTTTGGCATCATAGATTTTGATGGTCGTCATACAATCACCTCGTGTGTATTTTCGCGGCTCATTATAGCACGGCGAGCAATCTTGAAATCTGGTGCTCCTGCTCAGTTGGTGGTATTCGATGGTCAGGCGGCTATCTCTTCGGGTGCTTGAGGGATTCATTGACTATCGCGATTAGCTCGTTGGGGGTAAATGGCTTGGGCAGGAATGGCCTGCCGCTCTGTTGCAAGAAAGCCGTGATTCTGTCGTCTATCACGCTCCCGGTAGTGAATATCACGTGGCTTGCCGTCTGTGGATATTCGGTTTGCAGCCATTGATATAGCTCCTCACCACCCATTTTCGGCGTTCTCATATCAATCAGACAAAGGTCATATTGTCTCCTCTGGAGCATCTCCTGAGCCACTGCTCCATTGATGGCAATTTCGACCTGAAATCCCTCTCTGGTGAGGACTCTCTGGCACATATTTCCGATGGATGGTTCATCCTCAACCAGCAGGATTCGCTTCGTGGTGCAATCAGGAGTATTCATTGTTCGCCTCCTTCGTGCTCCTATTTGCTGAGGGGCAACTCCACAACGAAAGTAGTTCCCTTGCCGGGTTCGCTCTCGGCCCATATCCTGCCACCATGTTCGGTGACTATCCCGTGAGAGATGGAGAGACCAAGCCCGGTGCCCTTGCCCACGTCCCTGGTGGTGAAGAAGGGAGTGAACAGGTGTCTCATGTTTTCCGGACTGATTCCCGGGCCATCGTCAACAAAGGAAGCCCGAACCATATCCCCAACTTGCTCTGTAACGATGGTGAGCCTGCCTCTTCCGTGGGCTTCCAGCATAGCCTGTTCGGCGTTAACTATGATGTTTATGAAGACCTGTTGCAGTTGAGCTCCATTGCCCATAACCAGAGGCAGGGCGGGGGCAAAACGGGCATCTACCTCTATATTGTTCACTCTTTGCTCATAGGAACGTATTTGCAGCACCCCTTGAATGATGGCGTTAGTATCTACTAGGGTCTTCTCGGTTGTCTGCTCGCGGGCAAAGGCGAGAAGCCCTTTCACTATGTTGACGGCGCGCCTGGCTTCTCGATTGACCGTCTCCAAATCAGCCTTGATATCTGCCGGCAGGTCTCTCTGCAGGAGCAGGTCGGCAAATCCGATGACGCTGGTAAGGGGATTGTTCAGTTCATGAGCTATCCCGGCGGCAAGTTGCCCGACTGAAGCCAGCCGGTCAGTGAGCATGAGCTGTTCTTCCACCTTCCTGCGCTCGGTGACGTCGCGCCCGACGCCACGGAACCCGAGAATCTCGCCACTGCTACCTCGTATGGGTGAGGCAGACGCTTCGACAAAGCCCGTCGTTCCGTCAGGGCGCACGACTTCCCAGGAGAAGCCCCTGTTTGGTGCGCCAGTCTGGTACACTCGGTTGAAAGCTTGATACACGAATTCGACTGCATCTTCAGTGGTAAACTTCTTGTAGCTCATTCCGATTAGCTGCTCCCTGGTGTATCCCAGGGCGCGGCAGGCTGCACTATTGGCAAAGGTCAGGTGACCGCCAAGGTCAACTTCGAAGTAACTATCTTCCATATTCTCCAGTATAGTGCGGTATCTTTCCTCCGACTGCCTCAACATGTCGCTGGTTCGCCTGCGCTCGATGATATTCCACGTTTCGTTAAGCAACGACGTCAAAGTATTGACATCGGCTTCGTCATAGTCTGACGGCTTGTTGGCTACAGCAGCCACGAGGACTATTTCGCCGCCGCTGAAAACTGGTATGCCGAGGTAACGTTCTATCTGCACATGTCCCTGTGGGTATCCTCTCTTATACTCGGCGGTTGCGTTGTAATCATTGACTATGATAGGGCGTCGCTGCCTCACCATCTCACCCCACAGGCCTGCCTGGGAAATGGGGAATTCCACCGGTTTCTCACTGATGGCGCATTGCGCCATGGCATGCTTTGACCATGCGTTGACGGTCATCACCGCTTCATCGGCGCTCATTGTGCCAATGAATGCGAGCGGACTTTGCAGCACATTGGTGATGGCATCCAGCGTGCGATTCAGTATGGTGTTCTCCGCGACATCGGACATCCGATGCAGCTCCAGAAGATCTTGAAGGTACGTGCCATGCAGGCGAATTTTTTCCTCTGCCTGCTTGCGCTCGGTGACATCATTCATGAAGCATAGCACTGCCGGTCTGCCTTCCCATGAAATCGGCACCGCGTTGAGCTCTCCCCACCTGATGACACCATCCTTTCTGTTAATCCTGAAGTCATATACTTGGGGAACTGGCTCCCCCTTGAGCCTGCTGACGTAGCGGTCGGCCACCATGCCGACGTCGTCAGGATGGATGAACTTAGTAAACGGCTTGGAGACAAGTTCCTCTATCGAATAGCCAGATAGTTCAGGTCCCTTGGGGTTCATGAATTTAATCTCGGCATCCTGGATGACAAAGATGGCCTCGCCGGCGTTCTCTGTGAGCTGACGATAACGTTCCTCGGACTGTGTCAGCGCATCCTCGGCCCACTTGCGCTCTGTGACGTCGCGGCTAATGCCGCGGAATCCGACAACTTCTCCCCTGTCGTTTCTCAGTGGAAAAACCGAATCCTCGACAATCCGCCGAGTCCCATCCTTGCGGATCATCGGCACAGGAAACCGGTTCAGCGCCTCACCTGTCCGGTACACACGGTCATACGCTTCGAAGATGTCTTTGACGCTCTCTTCAGGAGTGTATGTCCTGTAGTTCATGCCAATCAGCTCGTCTCGCGAATATCCAAACATGCGGCACATCGTGTCGTTGACGAAAGTGAAGGTGCCACGCAAGTCCGCTTCGTAATAGCCCTCTTCCATTTCCTCCAGTATGGTTCGGTATCTTGCCTCAGACTGCCTGAGCGCCTCCTCTGCCAGCTTGGTCTGGGTGATGTTGACCCAGTTAGCGATGTAGTACTTTACCTCCCCATGGGCCATGAGTAATGACGCGCTCAGTTCAATCCAGAAACGTTCCCCTTTTCTGTTCCGCATAATCAGCTCAGACCGAGGTATCTTGCTGGCGTTACTGAGAATGCTCGCTAGGTTGGTTAAATAGTTGTCCCTCTCTTCTTCGGGCCACCAGGGATATGGCGCTTTGACACCGGTAACCTCTGCGAGAGAAAAACCGGTCAGTTTTTCAAATGACGGATTGACGTATCTAATCGAAGTGTCCGGATTGATCACGACTATCGGATTAGGTGCATTCTCCAGCAGGCTCGTGCTGAATTCTTCGCTCTCTCGCAACGCACTCTCGGCTCTCCTGCGTTCGGTAATGTCGCGGACATGCATCACAATTCCGTGCACAGCCGGGTTGTCAAGCAAGTTGCGCCCCAGTATCTCCAGAGTGTGCCAGGATCCGTCCGGATGTTGTGCTCTTACCTGGATGCTGGCGGTCTCTCCGGGGTTAGCAAGAAGATAAGCGAGTTTTTCGGTGGCAAGCGCTACGTCATCGGCATGTACATGCTCCAACATGTCCTTGCCTATTTCCCCGGTGGAATCGCGACCCCACATTGCTTTGAAGTTGGGACTAAGGTATCGCACAGTTCCCTGTGGATCGAGGACAACGATGACGTCTGACGATTTCTCGATCAGTGTACGGAAGTGCTCTTCTCTGTGTCTCAGCACCTCTTCCGCTCTCTTGCGGTCGTCTTCTTGCTGGACACTATGGAGTGCGAATGCGATATCCCCCGCCACCTCTTGGAATAGAGTTTGTTCTTCCTGGTCGGCAGTGACGTTTGTGGGCACGAGGACAGTCATCAGGCCATACACCTTACCACCAAACTCCAGTCGCGTGCTCATGGCGCCTCTGACCTCGCGCTCCATCGCGATCGGGCAATCGGCACACTCCAGCGAAGTGTCTCTTATCACCAGAACACCTGTCTTCGACAGCGTCTCTCGGGCGCAGCATATCAGGTCTCCCCGCTCGAACCTCTGAACGATGTGCTGGAAACGCTTGCCCAGCCCGGCTTCGGCGGCAGCTACCAGCTTGCGCGACTCATCCAGAACGGCAATCCAGGCAGCGTAGTAACAGCGGGTCTCAGCAAGGATTTGGCAGGCTCCTTTCAGCAAACTGTCACGGTCAGTGCCCTTGGCAATAAGCTGGTTGATGTTACGTATGGCGCGAAGTACCAGATTGAGATGCTGCGCCTGCTCTTCAGCTCTCTTGCGCTTGGTGATGTCTATGATGCATGCCTGCACGGCTGGCTTGCCGCGGTACTCGGTTCGGGTAACGTGCACCTCCAGCCAGAGCACTGCCCCGTCCTTCCGGATGCCGCGGTATTCATAAACTGGTGGCTCGGGCTTGCCCGCCAGAAGGTTACGAAAGCGCCCCCAGACAAGCGCCTGCTCTTCGGGGTGTACCAACGCCTGCACTTTGTCTGGCGGGAGCAACAGCAGTTCATCAACACTGTAGCCGTAGATTTCAGCAAAGGCCTCGTTGGCGAAAACGATGCGGAAATCCTGAACTATGACGATTCCCACCAGAGATTGCTGGGTTAATGTGCGATAGCTTTCCTGACTCTGGCGCAGCGTCTCCTGTATCTGTTGTTCAGGCTCAGAAATGCGGCGTTGACTTGGGGTGGTGGCAGAGTGGCTGTCTCCTCCTGTCGGGGTTCCTTTCGGCAGTTGTCTTTCTATCTTCTTCTTGAACATTGCTTACCTTTCTGCCAGGGACTGCAATGTCTGGGTAGCTACTTGAATGCTCAACGTTCTCACATGCCTGATTTGTACGGGCATGCAGAACATGAAATACAAACTGCCTATTATTATCTCTCGGAAACCGATAATGAACTATATTGTGGCAATGGGCTATGTAGTTGTCAAGTTATGTGAAAGGCAACTTCAGCGTAGTGTGGTCAAGCAGTCAGGCGAAAGATACCACAATATGTACGAGTGTTTTCTGTTCCATGGGTTTGTCAGATTCAACTGGACACTGTATCGCCAAACCTTACTTCTGATGCATCCTGCTGCGTGGTATCGTGAAGTGGCTAGTTGAACCTGCTCATTGCCGCAACTATGCCTTGGGTAAGAAAACACTCAATGGCTTCGGACACCCTGGCGATTACAGACTCGATTATCGCTTCTTCCTCGGGGGAGAAGTCGCTGAGCACATAGTTGACTATGGCGTCTTCGCTAATTGATTGCCGCTCTAGCTGGGGCCGGCCAATCCCCACCCTGATTCGAGGAAAGTCCTCGCTGCCCAGGGCGGAAATGATGGAATTCATGCCCTTGTGCCCTCCCGAGCTTCCGCTCTGGCGCAGGCGAATCTTGCCCAGGGGCAAATCGAGGTCATCGTATATTACCAGGAGGTCGCTCATGGGGACATCATATTTATGCACCAGACCGGCTACCGAACTGCCGCTGAGATTCATAAACGTCCCTGGCTTCGCCAGCAGCAGCTTCTCGCCCCTTATTTCGCCGATACCTGCTCTAGCCCGGCATAGCCGATGGTCGAAGTGAATAGAGCGAAGCCTGGCGAAGTAGCTCAGGCACTGGAAGCCAACATTGTGGCGATTGCGGGCATAAGCCTTTCCGGGATTTCCCAAACCAACTATGAGTTTCATTAGCCTAGAGCTAAGAGAGTTTCTGTGATTTATCTCCAGCCTTATTCAATAACTCCAGGAACTCAGCTTCGCTGAGTGTCTTTATCCCCAGCTTCCCTGCTTTGGCTAACTTTGAGCCAGGGTCGGCGCCCACCACTACGTAAGAGGTCTTCCTGGTGACATCCGAGCTTACTTTGCCACCGAAAGCCTTTACGTTCGCTTCTGCTTCTGAGCGGGAGAGGGATGCCAGCTTCCCGGTTAACACAAATTCCAGTCCGGCCAACGGCAACTCTTCAGGCCTGGCTTCACTCTCCTCTTTCTGCAACTTCACGCCAGCCTTTCTCAGCTTTTCGATGATTTGCCTGTTGCCTTCGTGTCTCAAGAAGGCTACGATGCTCTGGGCTATCTTGGGGCCAATGGCAGGAATGGCGGAAAGCTCTTCCTCGCTGGCTTTGGCTAGAGCATCTATGCTACTGAAGTGCTCTGCCAGCAGTTCGGCGTATTGTTCACCAACATGAGCAATCCCCAGGGCAAAAATGACCCGAGCCAAGCTCCTGTCCTTGCTTGCTGCGATGGAATTAAGCACATTGGAGGCGTTTTTGTCTGCCATTCTTTCCAGACTGAGAAGTTGCTCTCTGGTGAGGTAGTATAAATCGGCAGCGTCCTTGATCAAGCCCGCTTCGAACAAAGTCTGGCATAGCTTTTCCCCGACGCCGTCGATGTCCATGGCGTCGCGGCTGACAAAGTGTTTGATTCGCTCCAGGGCTTGAGAGGGACAGGCGGCATTGGTGCAACGATGCATAGCCTCGCCTTCGGGCTTTATCACCTCGCTTCCGCAAGCAGGGCAGCGAGTGGGCATCGAGAAGACTTTCTCCTTGCCGGTGCGGCGACTGGCAATAGGTTCAACTATCTCAGGAATAACTTCGCCAGCCCGCTGCACCACAACCCAGTCTCCAATCCTGATGTCCTTGCGGTGAATGTCCTCTTCATTGTGCAGTGCTGCCGAACTGATAACTACACCGCCTACACGAACTGGCTCCAGAATAGCGTAGGGATTGAGACTCCCGGTTCTTCCGACGTTTATGCCAATGTCAACAAGGCGCGTCGTGCCCTGAACAGCAGGGAATTTATAGGCAACAGCCCATCTTGGCTCGTGGGCTACAGTGCCCAGCTCCTGCTGAAGGGCAATGGAATTGACCTTCACCACTATGCCATCAGCTTCGTAAGGAAACTTCTCTCGAGCCTCTACCAGTCTCTGGTAATACTGCTCTGCTTCATCAATGGTGTGGCACAGGGCGATATTGGGGTTTATCTTGAAGCCCAGGGACTTGAGGTATTGCATGGTCTCCCAGTGAGTATCGGGCACCTGCTTGCCTTCAGCCCAGCCTAAGCCGTAGACGAATACGTCGAGGGGGCGCCTCGCAGTGATGCCGGAATCGAGCTGCCTTACCGAGCCGGCAGCGGCATTCCTGGGGTTGGCAAAGAGCGGCAGTTCCTCTCTCGCCCTTTCCTCGTTGAGCTTCTTGAAGCCGGCCTTGGGCAGATAGACTTCGCCCCGAACTTCAAATCTGGGCGGCGCTTCCTTGGATACCGAAAGGGGAATGCTCCTGATGGTTTTCAGATTCTGGGTGATGTTCTCGCCGCGATAGCCGTCGCCCCTGGTGGCTCCTGTGGTGAGCAAGCCGTCAACGTAGGTCAAAGCTACTGCCAGCCCGTCAATTTTGGGCTCGCAAACAAGGTCAAACGGGCGTCCGCCCAGCAGGTTGCCAGCTCTTTTATGCCAGGCAGCGAGATCCTCATAGGAAAAAGCATTGGCCAGGCTCAACAAGGGTTGGGGATGTTCCACGACTCCGAACGCTTCTACAGGAGGCGCTCCAATCCTTTGCGTCGGCGAGTCGGGCGTAACAAGCTCGGGATGCTCGGCCTCAAGCTGCCTGAGCTCCTTCATCAGCTCATCGTACTCGGCGTCGCTTATTTCAGGACTGTCCAGCACATAGTAACGGTAATTATGATAGTTAACGACCTGCCGCAGTGCTTCTATTCTTTGCCTGTCCTTGTTCACATCACCCATAAAGCTAATCCCTATTCATAGTATAGCAAAACCAGAAGGTCACAATAACTCACCTTTTCCTGATTGCCGCATATTTGCTACAATGGAGGCGATGAAACCCGTGGTAATTAGATTCTTTGCTCCGGTGATCGATGCTACGGTCAATGCCCTGATGAGTAGCTTTGACCAAAAGATGAAGCAGGGGATAAAGGATTTCATCATACTTATCTCTTCGCCGGGCGGCTCTGTCATCCATGGTCTCAGCGCATATAACTATCTGAAGGGATTACCTGTTTCCATAGTGACACACAACTTCGGCAGCGTGGACTCCATAGGCATTGTACTTTACTGTGCCGGTTCGAAGAGGCTGTCAGTGCCGCAGGCAAGATTCCTGTTTCATGGCGTCAATGTTCAGGTAAGGGGGGAACAGAATCTTGATGAGAAACTGCTGGAGGAAAGGTTGAAGGGACTGAGAATTGACATGGAGAACATCGCCAAAGTAATCTCAGCCAACACCGGGAAGAGCGCCAAAGATGTTACCGATGCTATGATTGAAAGGGTAACGCTGAATCCCGAAGAGGCTCAGTCCTGGGGCCTGGTGCATGAGATTAAGTCCAAGCTATTTGAAGAGGGCAGTGAAGTCATTGCCATACAGTTCCAGGAGCAGCAACCACCGCAACCGTTGCCGCGGAAGATGTGATGCTGGCTGAGAAGTGCGTATCTTGCTGACATCTTGCTCAAGCCAGATGATTAGTAGCACAGTGCACTTGAATTTCGATGCTATGCTTAAATGCTTGGACGATTAGTCAGCGTCAGCCAATCTATCCCCTGCCATCTGGTCTGTTTGTAACACTGGCTGAATTCCAAATGCCAGGATGCAATCTCCAAACAAATCCGAATGTCTAGATTCTGAATACTTTGAGCGTCGGTATTCGGAGGTGCAGAATTGAGTTCTTCCTTTCCTGTGTTCAGGATTTGATGCTTGGGATTGTGATCTTGTTCGCCGGCGATTGCTTCGCTGCTAGTACTCCCTGCAATTGAAGCAGAAGAAGCGTCATCATGGTTCTGGAGTGGGTGGGCGCTTTACGGCATACGTTGCATTACGATATACTCTTGCGCAGGATTGCCCGAAGGTTGAGATGAATATCAAACAGGCGCTGGAAGGTACTGCTCGACAAATCCCCCACAAGGAAGCCCTTGTTCTGGGCTCTCAAAGAACTACCTATGGTGAGCTGGATGCAGCTTCCAATCGAGTAGCTAATGCCCTCCTCCGGTTGGGAACGAAGAAAGGCGCTCATGTGGCTATCCTGTTGTCTCACAGCCCTGAGTGGGTCGTCAATTACTTTGGGGTGATTAAGGCAGGGGGTGTAGCTGTGCTACTTAACACGGCACTTAAGGCGCCCGAACTCGATTCCCTGCTGGAGGACTCCGACTCGGAAGTGTTGATAACGGAGAAGGAATTCTCCCCGGTGATTTCCTCAGTTTTGCCCCACATCCCTTTGCTGAAGCACGTACTTGAAGTCGGTGCAGATTCCTACGCCCGGATGATAGCTAAGAGCCCCTCTACAGCGCCGGGTATCGATGTAGAGGATGGCGAGGATGGTACTATACTCTACACCTCCGGCGTGCTGGGCAGGCAGAAAGGGGTGGTGCATACGCATGCTTCCCTTATGGGAACTCCGCCCATAGTGTCCGCAGCCATACGACGGACGGAAGAAGATACTGTCATAGACCCTGCTCGTTTCTCTCATCTGTTTGGCTTGTGCGAAGTGCTTCTTGGTTCGTTTGTCAGAGGCTCTACTGTCGTGATCATCCCTAATTTCACTCCCAGGGCTGTTCTCGAGGCCGTGGAGAAGGAAAAAGGGACTATGATCTTCGGCGTTCCCGCCATGTACAACGCCCTGGCGATGATGAGAACAGAAGTTTTGAGAGAATATGACCTGAGTTCACTGCGGCTGGCAGTTACCGCCGGGGCAAAATCTTTTCCTAAGCTGATGGAGATTCTGGAAGACAAGTTCAATTTGTCTCTTTACGAGGTGTATGGTCTTACAGAGGTCTCAGCCGTTTGTATCAGCACCTTCGAGAATCGTAAGTTGGGGACTGTGGGCAAGCCAATTTGCCCTCTCAGGATATTGGATGACAACGGCAAGGCGGTTCCCCGGGGCGAAATAGGGGAGGCGGTGTTCAACGCCCCTTGGGCGATGAAAGGGTACTACAAGGCTCCCAAACTAACAGCCCAGGTCCTCAAAAACGGATGGTTCCACACCGGAGACTTGGTGAGGATGGACGAGGAGGGGTACGTGGAATACATGGAGAAGAAATCGTTCATAATAGTCACCTCTTCTGGACTCAAGGTTGGTCCGTCCGAGGTTGAATTCGTGTTATTGAGCCATCCCAGCGTGTCTGAAGCAGCTTATGTAGGTATCAACGACTCTTATGGGGGGCAGATCCCCACGGCCTTCGTGGTATTGAAGGAAGGGCAAAGCGCTACTGCTGAGGAGCTGACCAGCCTCTGTTACCACAACCTGGCTGATTTCAAGCTTCCTAAGAGAATCGAATTCATAGATAGCATACCCAAGACTGCGTCGGGTAAAATAGACAGAAGGAAGCTTAAAGAAAGAAAGCTGTCGCAGAACTAACCGCCGAAGTCCTTCGTTTCCTGTTATTGCGAGTCCTGACTTTGCGAGGCGTGACAATCTCTGAGGCTAAATCATAGTTTCCAGGCTCCACACAAGTCCAAGTATCAAAGCTCAAAACCCCAAAACGTTTCAAGCATTTGTACCTTGTGCCTTGACATGGTGCAGGATATCGTGCTTGGGATTTAGTATTCGACTTTCTGACATTGCTTCGTCGCCAGGCCGCTCATTTGACGTGAGTAATGCTTGTTGCTAACATCATCAACTGAGCCGTGCTAGGCGGGGAACTAGCGGTGCCCTGTACCCGAAAACCGCTATAGCGGGGCTGAATTCCTGTTTGAGGTTGACGACCGGCTAGATTTGTCTCTGCGGAGCGGCGTTGATAATCGGGTTCTATGCAGCTGGAAACTATGAACCCCGTCAGGTCCGGAAGGAAGCAGCGGTAAGTAGCATCTCCGGTGTGATATGGAGTTGCCTGGTTGGAGCTAGCTGGCAAAGACGTCTTCCCGGTTCGGAGATCGAGAGCGGGTGCACGGCTTAAGGAAATTGAGGAGGTCATAGGTATGGCAATAAAGAAAGTATGTGTTATCGGATCGGGGACTATGGGCAGTGGCATAGCTCAGGTGTCGGCGCAGGGTGGCTACGAGACAACCATGGTTGACGTAAAACAGGAGTTTCTGGATCGGGGCATGGGCATGATAAGAACCAGCCTGGGTAAATTCGTGCAAAGAGAGAAAATGAAGCAAGAGGATATGAATAAGGCACTGGCCAGACTGCGTGTGTCGACTGATATGAAGAGCGCCGCCAGGGATGCTGACTATGTTATAGAGGCGGTATTTGAGAGGGCAGAGGTGAAGCTGCCGATATTCGGGCAGCTTGAGGAAATCTGTCCTAAGGGGACAATTCTAGCTTCTAACACGTCCGGAATACCGGTGAGCCTGCTGGCATCTGCTACCAAGCGTCCTGCTAAGGTTATCGGCACTCATTTCATGAATCCCGTGCCGTTGATGAAAGGCGTAGAGATAGTCAAGACCCTGCTTACTTCAGAGGAAACACTGAAAGTAAGCCTTGATTTCGTCAGATCCCTGGGCAAGGAAACAGTCGTCGTGAAGGATTCCCCGGGATTTGTGACCAACAGGATAGTAACACTGGTTATGAACGAAGCTGCCAAGCTGCTGGAGGAGAATCTAGCCGGCGTAGAAGACATAGATAAGATAGAAAGACTGTCGCACAACTGGCCCATGGGCCCATTTGAGCTGGCAGACCTGGTGGGCATAGACGTCATAGTGGACCTCCTGGAAGGGATTTACCAGCAGACGGGATGGGAAAGATATAAGCCGGCTCCGTTGTTGAAGAGGATGGTCGAAATCGGCTACACGGGGAGGAAGGCGGGCAAGGGCTTCTATCAGTTGTTTGGACAGGGCTGACGCTTTTGTACCGGCAGTTGCTCCGCCAGTTTGGCTTCAAACCGAAGAAGAGCTTAGGGCAGCATTTCCTCATAGATGAAGCTGTTTTGGAGCGCATTCTATATGCTGCCGAACTTTCCCCTGGAGACGTCGTAGTCGAGGTAGGTCCCGGCCTCGGGATACTAACTGAGGGGTTAGCCAGACGGGGAGCCAAAGTCATTGCTGTTGAACTTGATCTCAAATTGGTTGCCCTGCTGAAAAAACGGCTGGCCGGCTTTCAGGGTGTCAAAGTGGTCCATGCCGATATACTTCGGGTCACACCGCGACGGTTGCTGGAAGGGAATCTGCCTGCCTCTGAGCTTGCCAAGGACTACAAGGTCATAGCTAATCTTCCTTATTACATAACGTCGCCGGTATTGAGCCACTTTCTGGAGTCACAGCCAAGGCCCTCCAAAATGGTGGTGATGGTGCAGAAGGAAGTGGGTGAAGCGATTGCTGCTGCCGGCAAGATGAGATTACTCAGTGTCAAGGTCCAGTTCTATAGCAGGCCAACCATCGTGGCTCACGTACCGGCGGCGAGTTTCTATCCGCCGCCCAGGGTGGATTCGGTTATTCTGAGGCTGGATGTTTACTCCCAGCCGCCCCTGATTGAATCAGGGGTATCCGATGTCGCTGGTTTTTTTGATATGGTTATGCATGGTTTCAGTGCTCCTCGTAAACAGCTTCGCAATTCCCTGGCTCACTCTTTAGGGATGCCGCCCGGAGAGGTTGCTGCACGACTGGAGAAGGCGGGCATAGAGGCGAAACGGCGAGCTGAGACTCTTAGCCTGGAGGAATGGAGGGATCTCTGGAGAGCCTTTGCTCCCTTTGCCAAGGGCTTGAAATGTTGACTGTCTATGCTCCGGCGAAAGTCAACCTTGTCCTCGAGGTGCTGGGCAGGGATGGTGACTATCACCGAATCGCCAGCATCGTCCAGTCAATAGACTTGTGTGATGTCCTCAACGTTGAGTTGGACAGGGAAATACGGTTTGAATGTGATGAACCCAGCTTGAGGGATGGTAACCTGGTGACGCGAGCTGCCACCCTGCTTCAGGAGAGCACGGCGTGCAGTCTGGGGGCACGAATCGAGCTTCGCAAGCATATACCGTGGGGTGTGGGATTGGGAGGCGGCAGCAGCGATGCAGCTGCTACTCTCCTGGCTTTGAATGAACTCTGGGGATTGAAGTTACCGCTTTCCAGGTTGGCCCGCTTGGCATCCGTGTTGGGCTCGGACGTTCCCTTTTTCGTCTATAAAGGCACGGCTCTGGTAGAGGGAAGGGGCGAAAAGGTAACACCATTGCCATCTCTGGCTTCAACCAGCTTTGTGTTGCTGGTGCCGTCGCTACCCAAAGTGGAGGGCAAGACGAAACAAATGTATGGCAATTTACGAGTGGCTGATTTCAGCGCAGGGCAGTTTGTTGAGGCGGCCCTAGCATCCCTGCGAGGAAGGAAAGTGATTGATCATACTCTTGTGTACAATGTGTTCGAAAGGGTAGCCTTTGCTTTCTTTCCTAAGTTGGATAAATATCGGAGGATTCTGGAGGAAGCTGGAGCCCCACGAGTTTGCCTGGCAGGCTCGGGACCGGGTCTTTTCACATTCTTTTCAGGGAAAGAGGAAGCCGCTGAGCTGTTTTCACGGCTAAAAAAGCAGAGATTGGAGTGCTACCTGGCGTTTTGTTTTCCGAGGTAGCCAGTTATTCAATGGCAACAGAAGGGCTGAAGCAGAACAGGTGGCTGAGGACGTTGCTCTATGTCATCGTCCTTGCTTGTATCAGTCTGGGCTTGGCTTACTTGATTCAAGTCCTTATCGCCCATTTCGACATTTCCATAGAAGGATTGGCCTCGACAGCTTATTTGGTTATCTTCGTAGTCACTCTGGCAGCTAATGCATCCGTCCTAACACCTGTGTTCATTTTCATGTCGCTGATGATAGCAGCAGCGAAATTTCTGGACCCTGTTCTTGTGGCTCTGGTAGCCAGTGTGGCTGGGGCGCTGGGCGAGACAAGCGGCTATTATGCGGGCTACCTGGGAAAAAGAATCATACACCTGGAGAACACGCCGGGATATGAAAAGCTTGTAGTCTGGATGAGGAAATACGGCGCTTTGGGCATTTTCCTCCTCTCACTTCAGCCCGTATTGCCGTTTGACGTGGCCGGCCTGTTGGCCGGGGCGTCCAAACTGCCGCTGTGGAAGTTTGTCCTGCCTTGTTGGGCCGGGAAATTCCCTAAGTATCTTGTGGTGTGCTTTCTGGGTGAGGCGTTTCTGAATCTGATGCCTCTGCCTCCGCTATGACTTCGGAGCCAGGGAAAGGGCCAGCCTTGTTTCGTCCGCCCTGGTTCTAACCTCGCCATCCAATCTTGCCTTATGCAATACCTGGAGGACTCTTCCCATCTCCGGTCCGGGTGAGATGCCCAGTGTCTTTAGCTCTTCCCCATCTAGGGAGGTCCTGACATGGCGCAGTCTGGTGAGAAACAGCCGGAGATTGCGTTGCAGTATTGAAGATTCTGTGGCTATGGCGTTGGCCTGTATCGCCAGAGGGTCATATTCCCGCAGGAGGTAGTAAATCTCGCTGCGCTTGAGAGATGGCTTGTCCAGGGAGCGAAGGCTGGTCTTGAGACGGAGCGTATCGCGCACGGCCCGGGACAACTTTGCCGGTACGTTAAGACGGGTCAGGAACTGCTCGATTTCCTGTTCGCTCAATGCATAAATAAGAAGGCAGAGATACAACGGCGCCAGATGGGCAAGCTTCTTGAGGCGGCGAGCCTTGACGAACTTCTCGGCTAGCCGGCCGTCGCCTTTGAGGGAGGGGCTTATTCTGGGCAGGACTCCCAGCTCGCCGAGGCGCTTGATAACGAGTTCCGGTCGGTCCTCCTCAAAAATATGCTCTAGCTCGTGCCTGATGCGGTCGCCGCTTATAGTATCGAGCATAGGAATATCCCGTTGAAGCAAGCGAGCGGTGTGCGTTTCGAACCCGAAACCGAAGCGTTGTTCGTAACAGACGCCCCGCAGAATCCTGGTGGCGTCGTCGCTGAAGCTTGCGGGGTGCAAGATGCGGATGAGTCCGTGCTCCAGGTCGCTTTTCCCGGAATAGGGATCGATCAGCTCCCCGTAGTCATATGGTGTCAGGGATATAGCCATAGCATTGATGGAGAAATCCCTGCGGACGAGGTCGTCCTGGAGGGTACCCGGCAGAACTGTGGGCAGAGCTCCGGGTCTGGAGTAGGTCTCCTTTCGTGCTGTGGCTAAATCCAGCGTGGAATTCCCATATCTCAGCTTGGCGGTGCCGAAGCGGTGGTGAGCCAGCAACCTGGCTCGAGTGGTTGCCGCCATCTGTTGGGCCAGTTTTACGGCATCGCCCTCGACTACCAGGTCAAGGTCAAAACTGTGATAACCCAGGAGCAGGTCCCGTACTACGCCGCCAACGAGATATACCCTTTCCCCTCGGTCAGCCGCCTCGCTGCTGATCTCTCGGACCAGCGCCAGCAGTGGCTGAGGGACAAACTGCTCTATTTGCCGTGCCAGGTTCATTTTGCAAGTATTATATCAGCACCCACCTTGCCGTCGTATAACACGGCATCCAGCGGCATCTGTTTGCTATTCTATGCCTAGCGGAGAGCCTCTTCATCCAGACGAATCCAGGTCTTTCCAGGCAGCACTGCTGAACCCTCGCTCACATAGCGCAATTCCCATAATCATGGTTAAAATATTATAATTCTCTCCCCCGGTGGGAGAGGGTTTGAGTGGGGGAATCCCTCTCCTTAGCAAGGAGTGGTAGGGGAGTTACGAAGGCGAGTCTTTCAGTATGGAAGCTAGGAGCCCGGAAGGGCACAGGAAAAGACTGAGGGAAAGGTTCAATCAATCGGGATTGGCAGCGTTCCTGGATTATGAAATTGTGGAATTGTTGCTGACGCTGGGGACGCCCCGCAAGGATTGCAAACCGCAGGCCAAGGAAGCCATCAAGAGGTTCAAGACCCTGAGAGGCGTGCTGGAGGCTCCTTCGGAGGAATTGCGGAAAGTCAAGGGCATCAGCGCCCACAACGTCTTCGTCATCAAATTCATGCAGGAGCTAGCCAGGGAGTTTCTCAAAGAGCAACTCCTTGACAGACCGTATAGCCGGTCCTCCAGGGATGTCTTCGATTACCTGTATCATTCCATGCGAGACCTCAAGAAGGAGGTTTTCAAGGTCATGTTTCTCGATTCCCAGAATCGGGTTGTGGGCATTGACGACCTGTTTGAAGGCACATTGAACGCCAGTGCAGTTTATCCTCGGGAAATCATCCAGAGCGCTGTCAAGCATAACGCCGCCGCCTTAATCTTCATCCACAACCACCCGGCTGGGAATCCTGAGCCCAGCGATAACGACAGAAAAATAACCCAGGATCTGGTGTTCGCTGGCAACATTGTGCAGGTCAAGGTGCTTGACCACATCATAATAGGCGATAATCGCTACTTCAGCTTTGCCGATGCGGGGCTCATCGAAGAATATAACTCGGACTTCTTAACGCTGAAAGAGGGGAAGAGGGCTTAAGCCCGAGCGAAATTGAACTTATCGCCCAATGTCTGGAGGAAGGCAAGCCTCTACCAGATAGCTACCGCCACGGAATTCCTGCTGCGGGGATAGTTCTTTGAGTGTGAGGTTGTTACCCTGATGATTTCTGTGGTAAAATGCCACGGAAGTTAGGACAAAGGGGTTAGTGCAGCCTGGCGGCGTGCTTGAGTGGGGTTCAAGTGGTGGGAGGTTCAAATGTCTTTTCTGCTGGCGTCTTACGGGTAGTGTCTTATAGATGAAGAAAAAGCTAGTTTGCATCCTGCCGCTACTAGCTACTGGTATTTTTCTTGGCTATCTCTTCTTTGCAAGCTGGCTTCTAGGTTTTGCGCTGACAAGATATATGGCTGGCAAAACGACTGGAAAGCAGGGCAGAATCAAGTCAATTGTCATTCCTTTTGGGAGGCATAGGATTCACCTTCACCATTGGCTTATCGCTTCAGGGATGATAATTCTTAGCCTGATAGTAGGCGTCCCCTTCCTGGCTTCTACAATATCCTACGGAGTTTTGAGCGGCTTGGTTTTCCAGGGTATTTACTGCTACAGCGATTGGCACAGAATTCTGATTACCAGAGTGGGCTAGTGAATTTGGTTCGGCAATCTTCATTGGTTATGGAGTTGCTCACCCAGTGCGACTGAATTGGGGGCGGAGAAAGACTGCTGCCAAAGAAGGATAGAGGGCAGTGGTCAAATGGACTCCAGAAGGGGGGTGAGAGCTTATGTCGTGATAGGAGAAACAACTTCTACAGAGCACAAAGGCATTCATTAGTTGATTCAAAGGAGGTAAGGGTATGAAAAGCAAATCACTCGGTATGTTTGTTGCAGTTCTCCTGTTGGTTGGGGTTCTATTTCCACTAGCTGCACCGATAGCTGCACCAGTCGGTGCCGAGATCTCTATTATGCCCATTATTTTCGTTCATGGTTTTGCTGGCTCAGCGCAGCAATTTGCGTCACAGGCCATGCGATTCAGCAGCAACGGCTATCCCCAGAGCCTGCTATTTGCCTTTGAATGGGATTCCAGTGGGGTTACTGAAACTGTGACAGCGCGTAACGCACGCCTTGATGCGTTCATTGCAGCCGTTAAGGCTCAAACAGGGGCCACCCAAGTTTACGCCATAGGGCACTCTGCGGGCACAACGTTGTGGTGGGGCTACTTGTCGGGCCGGCCAGACCGCCAGGCGAACATTGCCAAACTTGTGCAGATTGACGGCACCACATCGGCAACTCCGGGTGGAATTCCTACTCTGGGTATATGGGCCGCAGTTGCCGGGAGTGGCGCTCCTAATCCTTCTCGTGCCATACCCGGGGCAACGAACGTTCTCATCCCGAACCAGTTTCATGTCGAAGTGGCAACCTCCGCAGAGGCGTTCTCCGAAATGTACAGGTTCTTTACCGGTAATGCCCCTGCAACAACGGACATTGTGCTTGAACCCTGCGACGAGATTAAGCTTGAGGGAAAAGCAGTCTTTTTCCCATGGAACAGAGGTGTGGGAGACGGTACCGTAGAGATATGGGAGGTTGACGGCGCTACTGGCACAAGAATCGATACGTCACCCCTGGCGACTTACGCCATAACTGGGACCGGCTTTGATGGTGGAGCCTGGGGACCTTTTGACGCCAGGGGCGGCACATATTACGAATTTGTCATCGTGCGTTCCGGCTTCCGATCTCATCATTTCTACTGCGAACCTTTTATAAGGAGCGATCGTTTCGTTCGTCTGCTCACATCTCCACCTGGCGGGCTTGGCGACCAGATGGAAAGGAGCGAAACCACAAGCGCCCTGGTTATCTCCAGGCAAAAAGAGTTCCGGAGTGCCACGGGCGAGGCGAGCGACATTCTTGAGATTGAAGGTGTCAACATATTTACCGCACTCACCCCCGTTGCCAAAGCAGTCATCGGGATATTTGCTTACGATAGGTACCTGGACGGCGTAACTAATCTGACGGCTCCCATCCCTTACTTTCATGCGCAGGCTTTCATGAGCGGGGTTGACATTTGTATTCCTGGGGCTGAGCCTCCGGATGGTACGATATCCCTTGTGCTTACGCCGCGAGGCGGCGGTGGTAAGACGCAGGTGCTAAACATGCCCAACTGGGCATCTGCGATGCATGGCCAGACAGCTTTGTTTAATGACTATCTCCAGGTTGACACAACCCCGCCGGCGGTGACGATCACGAGTCCGGCCGATGCAGCTGAGTATCTGCTGAACTCCGTGGTTACAGCGGCCTGGACTGCCACAGATGAGCGCTGCAGGCTAACTGCCACAGGAACTGTACCCAGCGGCTCACCTATCGACACGAGCACGGTGGGAACAAAGACATTCACTGTAATTGCCACAGATAGTGCCGGAAATACACGCTCGGTGACGCATACCTACTATGTCCGCTATGCCTATGGTGGCATCCTTCAGCCCATCAATTCTGATGGAAGCAGCGTCTTCAGGCTGGGCAGCACTGTGCCGGTGAAGTTCCAATTGCGGGATGCGAATGGAGCCTTTGTCACCAATGCGGTAGCACGCATTTTCGTGCAGAAGATAAGTGATGGCGTCAGTGGAACAGAGATGGAGGCAGTCTCAAGGAGTGCCGCCACCACTGGTAATCTCTTCCGTTACTGCTCCACCAGCGACCAATACATCTTTAATCTGTGCACCAAGTCCCTGTCCCGTGGAACCTGGCAAATCAGAATTCAACTTGGCGACGGCACATCACAGTATGTGAACATAAGCCTCAGGTAGGGTGGAGGGTCTAATGTCCCAGGCCCTCAGTACTTCTACGCTGTGTGTCTTGTGAGGTGGAAACACCGGGAGAGGAAGGCCCGAGTCGGCGCTTGGCGACTCGGGCCTACTCTCTGTTATCGTTGCTTTCTTCACCAGCAGATCACAGCAATCCCATGAGCTGGTGACAGACTCAGGATGCGCTTTGAACAGCAAGCCATTTTGTTGCCTCTTGTTATTTGATGTACATACGGAGTAGAATTTCGTAGATACGCAATTGATTGACGTGAGAAAAGAATATAGACTCTATCTTGATACGGGTTTAGGGGCGTTCGATAGCGAAGGAGGTGCACAGTGGACGAGCAATCTGAACAACTGAGATTTGCTGTATTGATTGATGGTGACAATGCGCAGGCGTCTCTTCTTCCTCAAATCCTGGCAGAGGTCAGCAAAGTCGGGCTGATAACGGTCAAGCGGATATACGGAGACTGGACCACCACGAACATGAATAGCTGGAAGCCCTGGCTTCATAAACATGCAATTCAGCCCATGCAGCAGTTCAGGTATACGGTTGGCAAGAATTCCACGGACAGTGCGATGATAATTGATGCTATGGACCTGCTCCACAGTCACAATGTAGGTGGCTTCTGCATTGTTGCCAGTGACAGCGACTACACACGGCTGGCAACAAGAATAAGAGAGGAAGGCCTTTTCGTGATTGGAGTAGGAGAGAAGAAGACTCCAGAAGCTTTCATCAACGCCTGCAATCAGTTCATCTACTGTGAGAATCTGGTTGCACCGGAGGAGAAGGGAAAGATAGCAGCGAAGAAAGAAAAGCCCAGTGCATCTGATCCTCTGGACCTTCTTCTCAAAGGGTTTAATCTAGCCGCGAAAGAAGAGGAATGGCTTCACCTGGCGGCATTAGGCATTGTTCTTCGGCAGTTGGATCCGGCATTCGATCCCCGCACTTACGGTCATCAGAAATTGCAGTCTCTGATCAGAAGATATCCAGAGACATTTACGCTGAAACGGGATACATCGAGGAAACCACCGGTGGTGTATGTGGCGCTGACGGCTTCCAGATCGAGCGCAGACTAGTCATGAACTTGTGGTATATCCTGTAAGTATGCCGGGAACATACCACCTGGTTTGTGGTAGGTCCGATTGGTACGGTGTCTCTGGAATTCGCAAGATCTCTATTTTGCCTTCGTACCCCGCATCACAATAGCTGCACCTTTGAGCAGAGGTTCTGCTTCTACCAGTGGGATTCCATTGTCACGCCACATTGCGGCGAGGCGGTCAACAGGATATCGCTTACAGAATCCCGAGATACTCGGGCCCAGGAAGCGGCCAGTACGATGCCAACCTGGTGAAATGGGGATGGTCATTACTGGCATGACGACCCTGTTATAGATTTCCCATAGAGCTCTTACCCACAGGGCTTCCGGAAGACCGAACTCAAGCGAGAGCAATTCCCCGCCTGGCTTCAAGACACGAGACAGCGCACGTATTGTCCCATCAGGGTCCAGGACATAACGCAACAGGTAGGTGAAGACAACTGCATCGAAGGTTTCATCAGGGAAGGGTAGATGCTCAGCGCGACCCTGGACGGCTTGCACCCTGCCGTCCAGGTTCTGCTTCTCGACAGCGACGAGGCCAGCTTCCAGCATTGAGCGGGTGATGTCGAGTCCTACGACTCGTGCATCATGATTGCGGGCAATCTCCACGGCGACACCGGCTGTACCCGTGCATACGTCGAGCACGAGGTTTGGCGGCCGCCGAACTATTCGCGACACCAGGAACTCGCGCCAGCGGAGGTACTGAAAGAAAGTCAGCACTTGCGCCCAGGTATCGTATGAGGGGGCAATGCCGTCGAACAGGTGTTGGGCAAATGTCTTTCTTACAGGTATCGCAGGTTGGGGTTCAGCGGGCGAAGCCCGTCGGTCCTCTCTTCTCACTGTCTTCATCATTTTATACTCCCGTTATGCTCTAGAGCTCTGATTTCTCCGCAGGCTATCTCAGGATAATAGCAGCCTGAAGATGCTGCGGGCTTGGGTCACTCTCGATTGTGGGCAACCTACGCAATCCAGGCAGATGAAGGCTGTGGCTCTGGTTCGACCGTACACCAAGGGTGAGCAATAGCACAAGGTCTTGTCTGTCGTCCAGTAATTCCTAGTCCACCCGACTTGAACTCGGTTACATAGCTGGTTCCTGAGTGGTTCCAGACTGCGTGCCTTTTCAACCTGGTTTGTTAATTCCTGATTTTGGCGTGTTCGATGGCTAGGTGCACCTCCGGAAAAGGCTGGCTGACACTTCGTTACGTCCGAATCGAGCAAGGACATGCCGGTGTGTTACAATCCGTTCGCATGGATTATTCGCAGAGTCTTCTGCTCCATGAAGATAAGCCCCAATATGGGCTTCTTCTGAAGCTGATTCTAATAGTAGTGCCAGTGACACTACTGGCGTCGAGCATTTATTTGTGGTCCACGGGTGATTCTGATGGTAGTCTGGCCTCGGTAGCCGTGGCTTTCATAATCGGGCTGGTATTCTGGTTCATATTTCCTCGCGAGTATCGGGTTTACGAAGATCACTTACGCATAGTGCTGGGCGGACCGTTCTCAGTCAAGGTTGGATTTCAGAACATAGAGACAGTGAGAGCTACAAGCAGGTCCTCTTTGACTATCAATTTTGTCACCAGGATGACCAGCAGTTACGTGGAAATAGTTAAGAAGAGGGGAATGAACATCGCGATCACTCCCACAGACGGGAAGTCATTTGTGGAAAGGGCCAATCTGGCCTTAAGCCGATGGGTACAAACAAGCCCACGATAGAGCCCGGTGCAAAGACCGGACAGTGCCAAAGACTCCTGAGTGCCAGACTGGCCCTCAGACACATTTGATCTGATTGTTCATTCGCCATTCGTAACACATGGGAGGGACGTAGACTTGCAATAGAGCCGTGGCGGGATTTGACAACTTTGCAGTGGCTATTTGCAGACTGTTCTGTCTTAGTGTATGGTGTATTTAGTAGTTCAGGTTTAGGTTCTTTCAAGCTTCATAGGATCCTTTCAGGTTCATAGCAAGCATTGGATGACCCTGGCTGTAACTAAAATCTTTGAAAAAGGAGGTCGTCCAATGAGTTTTCAGGAGAAGACAATCCGGTGTGCCGATTGCGGGGCTGACTTCAGCTTCACGGCTGAGGAGCAGGAGTTCTTTCAGTCCAAGGGCTATACTAATGAGCCCAAGCGCTGTCCCTCATGCCGGCAGGCACGGAAGACGGGGCGGAATGAGAGTCGTGGCAACAGCTACGGGCCCTCACGCCAGATGTTCGCTGTCACATGCGCTCAGTGCGGCAAAGACACCCAGGTGCCTTTTGAGCCGACCACTGGCAGGCCAGTCTATTGCAGCGATTGCTACAGAAAAGTCAGAGTGAGCAGATAAGGCCGGTTTGACCATGAACACACACGGGCCGGGGATACCTGGCCCGTGTGTGCTTATGAAATGCAGTGTCTTCGCAATTACGTTTACCTTCACTGCCGCCGGAAAAAAGTGCTACACTAATACAGTCCTGACTAATGACGCGAATATGAACTATCGCAGCGACATAAGAAACATAGCTATCATCGCCCACGTTGACCATGGCAAAACTACCCTTGTAGATGCCATGCTCAAACAGAGCAAGGTCTTCCGGGATAATCAGAAGGTGGGCGAGTTGATAATGGATCAGAATGCCTTGGAGCGTGAAAAGGGCATTACCATTATGGCTAAAAACACTGCCGTGGTCTACCGGGGAGTCAAGATTAACATTATTGATACCCCCGGGCATGCTGATTTCAGCGGTGAGGTAGAGCGCGTCATAAACATGGCTGACGGATGCCTACTTCTGGTGGATTCGATAGAAGGTCCCATGCCCCAGACTAAGTTTGTGCTTCGCCAGGCTCTGGGCAAGGGTCTGAGACCCATTGTGGTTATCAATAAGATAGACAGGCACGATTCGCGAGTAGCAGAGGTGCTTAAGCTCACCGAGGACCTGTTCTTGAAACTGGCTACCAGCGACGACCAACTTGACTTCCCGGTTGTATTTGCCAGTGCGACGGAAGGTACAGCCGTGAGCGAACTGGGTACTGAAGGCAGGGATATCACTCCTCTTTTTGAATGCATTTTGGAGAAGGTACCACCACCGCAAATTGAAAGCGGGCCATTTCAAATGCTGGTTTCTAACCTGGACTATGACAGCCACAAGGGCAGAATAGCTATCGGCAGAATCTGGAGAGGCAAGGTCGCTGTTGGCGACCCCGCGGTCTGTGTGAATGCCGATGGGAGACTCACTCATTATGAGATCAGCGAAGTACTCACATATCTCGGTCTCAAGCGCCTAGAGGTAGCAGAGGCTGAGGCGGGTGACATAGTAGCTGTGACCGGCCTCGAGAAGGTCGGCATTGGAGATACCATTGCTAGCCCGGAACGGCCTGAAGCTCTACCACGCATAGAAGTTGGCGAACCGACGGTGGAGATGACGTTCGGAGTAAACACCTCACCATTTGGCGGGCGCGAGGGGCGGTTTGGCACCACTCGGCAGTTGCGGGCACGCCTCTACAAGGAACTGGAAACTAATCTTAGCCTCAGGGTGCAGGACACAGATAGTCCGGATACGTTTCTGGTAAAAGGGAGAGGAGAACTGCATCTGGCGATTCTGATTGAGACCATGCGCCGGGAGGGCTACGAATTCGAAGTCTCCAGGCCGGAAGCTATTACCAAAGTAGTTGATGGGAAGCTTGTGGAACCTATGGAGGCTCTTACTCTTGATACCAAAGAGGAATACGTTGGAGTTCTAACCGAGATGCTGAGCAAGCGCCAGGCTCAGCTTACTGACATGCGCAACGATGGCCATGATAACGTACGGCTGGAGTTCCGTATACCTACAAAAGGGCTGATCGGTTTCCGCGGCGCTTTTCTCACCGCCACCCGTGGTGAAGGAGTCATGAATACCGTCTTTCTTGGCTACGAGCGTTGGCATGGGGATATAGCTTCCATTCGGAGCGGGGCTCTGGTAGCATCGGAACAGGGCACAGCCGTGTCCTATGGCCTCAATAATGCTCAGGGGCGGGGACTGACGTTTATTGGCCCCGGTACACCGGTGTATGAGGGTATGATAGTGGGAATGAATCCACGGCCACAGGATATAGCCATCAACGTGTGCAAAGAAAAGAAGAAGACCAATATGCGCTCATCTACGTCCGACATTAGTGTGAGACTTACTCCGCCTGTGCAAATGAGCCTGGAGCAAGCCATTGACTTTATCAATAAAGATGAGCTGGTTGAAGTGACTCCCGGGAATATCAGGCTAAGGAAGAAATTGCTCACCCAGGCACAAAGGCTGAGGGACAGATCTTCCACCCGGCGAAGCATAACGCAGTAGGCTCTGGCTTGTTGTTGGCACGTCTTTAGGCTCGAGTTGATACCCTGGTTCACACGCTACCCGAAACGTCATGTTGCTTACTCTGCCATCCATGAAGTCTGAGACGAACGTAGGCATGGATCGGCAGAACCGAGGCAGGACTTGACAATTCCAGCAATAGGTGTATGATGTGCCTCATAGTTCAGGTTTAGGTTCTTTCAAGCTTCATAGGATCCTTTCAGGTTCATAGCAAGCATTGGATGACCCTGGCTGTAACTAAAATCTTTGAAAAAGGAGGTCGTCCAATGAGTTTTCAGGAGAAGACAATCCGGTGTGCCGATTGCGGGGCTGACTTCAGCTTCACGGCTGAGGAGCAGGAGTTCTTTCAGTCCAAGGGCTATACTAATGAGCCCAAGCGCTGTCCCTCATGCCGGCAGGCACGGAAGACGGGGCGGAATGAGAGTCGTGGCAACAGCTACGGGCCCTCACGCCAGATGTTCGCTGTCACATGCGCTCAGTGCGGCAAAGACACCCAGGTGCCTTTTGAGCCGACCACTGGCAGGCCAGTCTATTGCAGCGATTGCTACAGAAAAGTCAGAGTGAGCAGATAAGGCCGGTTTGACCATGAACACACACGGGCCGGGGATACCTGGCCCGTGTGTGCTTATAGAACCAGTGGAATGCTGCCCAGGGCATGGTCTCAGGCCATTTTCCAGACCAGGACCACGCAATCAAAAAAGGGAGGAGAACCAGTATGAAAATCTATGTGGGCAACTTACCTGACGAGGTAACTGAACAGGAGTTACGTGAGCAATTCGAGACTTTTGGAGAAGTGACGTCTGCAAGTATTGTGAAGGACAAGTACAGCGGGCGACCCAGGGGATTCGCGTTTGTGGAAATGACGATCGTGTCCCAGGGTCAGGCCGCAATTGCTGGCCTCAACGGGAAGGCAATGAAGGACCAGGCGCTTGTTGTTAACGCTGCTCGCCCGCCTTCCGATAGCAGACGTGGTGGGTCTTACGGCAACAGAAGAAGCGGTGGAGCTAGTAGAGGAAGACAGAACAGGTATTAGACTTCCTCTCGTTCGTTTCCGCCGGAGGAACGACGGGACATATTCATCAACTTGAGAGATGCCTAACGCTGGGCAGATTGTTGCCAAAACCACTCCGAACACCGTACGGTCAGTAAGATAGGCGCTAAGCCAGTTCAGGGGTGCCATCACAATCTGATTGCTCTGCCTGTGGGCGTCTCTTGGGCCACATTACAGGAGGCGAAATACGTGACCAGTCAGCTGGCAACGTATTTCGGATCTTACTCGAAAGGATATGCCTTGCCCGTTTCCTTTCCCATTGCCTGCAACAATTCTTTGCCACCGGAAAAGATGGGAGAAGCTTCCTGAGGCGGTTTGCGGGCCATGGTTATTGAGCCGGTGGGACACGTAGATGCACACAGGCCACAGCCAATGCACCTTTCCCTATCGATGACTGTGTAGTCATCTTCAGTTTTGATGGCACTTACATGGCATCGCTCCACGCAGGTACCACAGTTGGTACAGGTCTCCAGGTCCTTCACTGCATAGTAATTTGACTTCACAATGGCTTGCAGATTACCGTATTTAGTGACATTGGCCAAAGATTTGCAACAGCAGCCGCAGCAGTTGCAGATGAATGCCTTGTTGCCCGCGCTGTTTGTGGAGCAGTGAATCAAGCCATCCTCCTCGGCTTTCAGCAGTATCTTCCTAGCCTCCTCTTTTGAGATTTCACGGCCGATCCCGTTCTCAATGTAGAAGTCCGCTGACGGGCCGAAACTCATACAGGCCTCCAGCAGCCTGTCGCATCCCTGGCCCAGCATTTTGCTTTCTTTGCGGCAAATGCAGTCGGCAACGGCAAATCTGGTATGTGATTCGATTATCTGTGACACCTTTTCGTAGGGTTGGATCTCGCTGCCCCCTGTTATCTCTTGCTCGACAGGTATAACACGAAGCCCCCCTGTTTTCCGGTTTCGCTGTGCAGGCACCATCCCCTGCTCGAAATACTTCTCGTAAAGCTTGATGTTCTCCGGGGTAAGGTTGTTCAACTGGAGTTCCCAGATTCCGACTACCCAGGGTATCAGGGCGTAATAAAGCTCGTTGTCGGGCGCCGTATAACGCATTATTAATCCCCTCTTGGACATGCCGTAAAGAGCTTTTCCCAGTTCATTCCTGTCCTTGCCTGTCCGCTTTGCGATGGTTGCCACATTCTCTGGTGGGAAAGGCCTCAAGTGCAGCATTGTCTCGGCCTCATCGGGAGCAAAGAGATGCTTCAGTATCTCCAGTTCAACGCCGCTTTCGGTCTTGGGGAATCCTTGGGGGAACATATCCAGTCTTTCACGAAGTCTCTCATAAACGTTAGACATAGCAGCCTCCTCTCACGTTAGCTAGGAATAAATGCGACCCGAAATTATACTCTTGTCCGGAAGGAAAGTTCCACACCTTGAGCATGGAAGAGGCAGATGGCGTGGCCGGACGTAATCCTCACAGGCATAGTATTGTGATGTCCGCATGGCCTACCGAGGTCTTGATATCAACCAGGAGTGTGGCTGCCTGTCAGGGGCATGCGACGTTCATTCGAGTGCTATTCCAGCACCGCCAGTTGTCGTCCCCGAAGTACTTGAGGTCCTTGACACGCCCTTGACCAGTAATGCTGCTCCACTCGATGTATGTATGATTATCCTGGCCCTTGTTGTACAGATCCCAGATGTGGTCGTAGGGAGTACCTTTGGTATACTGAGTGTCTATGTAGCCTCCGTTCTCCTGCCCACCGGGGACTATGTTTGTGTATCTGATGACATGAGTGCCTGCGGAAATGTTGCGGGACCAATCTATTCGTAGCAGGTCTGTTGAGTTAGTCGGGCTGTGCTTGAGGATCCAGAATCCTTCGGTTACCGGGAGGTTGCATTCGCCATAATACCACGTGAAATCCTGGTATTCGCCCTGTTTGGATATGTTCATTGTCCAGCTGACGCCTTCGGTGATGAACTGCGCATGCAACTCGGCAGTGTATATTGAGCCGGCGACGTTTACCGAATACGACCAGACCCATGAGCCGTCGGGCTGCTGAAGCGGAATATTGTGAAAGGATGCACGAAATGCTGCTACTGGGACTGCCAGCCCAACCCTGATGATTGTGCTCCAGACGCCTACCACGAAAGCCGCATAGTTCCAGTTGGACTGATTGCCGGTCTGGAGAGAAATCAGCCCGCCTGTCTCACCGAATGTATCAAACGGGATGACAAAAGTGCTTACCGGCGGAATGATGGGCGCTTCGGATGCGCCGCATCCGGTGACGGTCAAAGCCAGGATAATCAGAACGAGCAGTGAATGCAGCAGAGTTCTGTTTCTCAGCGTCTTCATAGCTGCCCTCCTCTTATGCCTTCCTTTGCTGTCCAGGGCACGCACTGGAAATCACTCACCCTGGAGGTGCCCAGGTGACCAGCAGGCATACACATGGATTCTAGCATCGGGACGAAAGGCAGTCAACTGTACGGTAGGTTGTACGGATCCGTGGTTTTATGAGCTGCGGTATCCAGGCGCCTGCCATTAGTGAAGACGATATGAGGATCCGTGATTTCGAGCTCTGGTTTCCAACAAACAAGGTGTCATCGGACTGGCAGATTACGAGCGAATGGGCGAGGATTTAGTGTTGACATGACTTCTGTAATCATCTATGATGACGCCCGTGGGATTCTTGTCCCTCAACGATGGAACTCCGTTGAGGCTGAGAGCTTCCAGCGAGGAAGTGTTGTCACAGGGCTCATCTGATGTCTCCTGCTGAATCACGCTTTCCAGGCGAAATTGCATACTGGTCAGGTTCGTCTACTCTTGAGTGTTCGAGTTGCGCATGGTTCACAGCTTGCTTCGGCGTGTTTTGTCATAGAAGTCGCATGTGTGAGGCCGTTCGACGGGAAAGGGAAATCTTGGGATTCAGAATAGGTCAGCATCAAGCAGCCTAACCGCGTAGGAAAGGGCGGGAATCGATGAAAGCAGTAGTTAAAACCCGGAGAGCGCCGGGAGCTGAACTTGTCGAGATGGGTGTGCCCAAGCTTGGAGATGGTGAAGTGCTGGTGCAGCTGATGGCTGGCTCCATCTGCGGGACAGACGTTCACATATACGCCTGGGATTCAGGGGCGCAGGTTTACATAAAGAATGTTCCTCAGGTGCTGGGCCACGAATTTGCTGGCACGATTGTTGAAGTGGGAAGGAGAGTTAGGCAGTTCAGAGTTGGTGACTATGTTTCGGCGGAAACCCATATCTTCTGTGGAGAGTGTGTCCAGTGCCGGAACGATCAAAGGAATATCTGCGAGACAGGCAGAATCTTCGGGCTGACCTGCGATGGTTGCTTTGCGGAATACTTCGCTGTGCCGGAGAGAGTCCTGTGGAAAAACAATTCCCGACTGCCTCCGGAGATTGCTGCCATCCAGGAGCCTCTGGGTAACGCTGTCTACTGTGCTCTGGGGGATTACGACAAGAACCTTGATGGCAAGAGCGTGTTCATCATTGGCGACGGTCCGACTGGCATGATGGCTACGGGCGTGGCGAAAGCGGAAGGAGCTCGCCTGGTTGTCATTCTGGGGCAGAACGACAAGAGGTTGGAGATCGCAAGAAGGATGGGCGCCGACAGGGCAGTGAAGGATGGCCAAGGATTTGAGGAGATCATCTCTGATATCACCGCCGGCAAGGGATTTGATGTGGTCCTGGAGATGGGGGGTACTCCCGAAGCTGCGAGGCTTGCTCTTAGATGGACCAGGATTGGCGGCAGGATGTCCGCCTTCGGCATTCATGGGGAACCGTTCGTAATAGAAAACTATGGTCAGCATGTGAGGAGTGGCAAGAAGATCCTTGCCATATCGGGGCGTTTGATTTGGCGGACATGGGAAGAAGTGCAGCGATTGTTGGAGTCCGGCAGCCTGGATGTCTCCCCGGTTATCACCCACAAGCTGCCTTTACGGGAGTTCGACAAGGGCTTTGATTTGATGACTCAAAGTCCGAAGGTTTCAGGAAAGGTCATTTTAGTTCCCTAGCAAGGGAGGCAGGTATGTATTCGAAGGAAGTGAAGGAATACCTTCAGAACGAGCTTAAGTCTATTAGAGAGAGCGGCCTCTATAAGGAAGAGAGGGTGATCTATTCGCCTCAGGGGGCAAGAATCAGGGTGAAGGAAGGAGAGGTTCTCAATCTCTGCGCTAACAACTATCTGGGTCTGGCGGATGATCCAGAGTTGATTGCTGTGGCGAAGAAAGCCCTCGATGAGAGAGGTCACGGGCTGTCGTCGGTTCGCTTCATTTGTGGCACTCAGGATATTCACAGGGAGCTGGAACGAAAAATCTCCGGGTTCCTGAGAACTGAAGATACGATCCTCTATTCGTCCTGTGCCGCCGCCAACGAAGGTCTGTTCGAGGTTCTGCTTGGTCCTGAGGACGTAGTGATAAGTGATCAGCTAAACCATGCCACCATAATTGATGGCGTACGGCTCTGGGGGATGGTTCACAAGAGGAAACTCGGTTCAGGATCGGTCGAGTTTCCAGAGAACCGCGTTATGAAGCATTCAGATATGGCAGATCTGGAGAAGCATCTCAAAGAGACTCAGGACAGACGTTTCAGGATGATTGCTACCGATGGGGTGTTCAGCATGGACGGCGATGTGGCGAGGCTTAAGGAAATCTGCGACCTTGCTGAGAGATACAGCGCCCTGGTTATGGTTGACGATTCTCACGCCACCGGGTTTTTCGGCCCGGGTGGGCGGGGCACTCCCGAGTATTGCGGAGTGGAAGAAAGAGTGGACGTTATTACCAGCACGCTGGGCAAGGCTCTGGGTGGTGCTACGGGGGGATTCACCAGTGGCCGGAAAGAGATTATTGAGCTTCTGAGGCAACGCTCACGGCCATATCTCTTCTCCAATACTGTGTCGCCGTCTATCGTAGCTACGGGCATCAAAGTTCTAGACATGGTTGGTCGAGCCTCAGACTTGCGTAAGAGACTTGAGGAGAATACCGCCTACTTCAGGAAGGAGATCACCAGGCTGGGTTTTGCCATAAGGCCGGGTAGTCATCCGATAGTTCCGATTATGCTGTATGATGCCAAGAAGGCTGCCAGGATGGCGGAAAGGCTTCTGGCAGAGGGGATCTATGTGATTGCCTTCAGTTATCCGGTTGTTCCGAAGGATCAGGCTCGCATCAGGGTTCAGATCTCAGCGGCCCACAGCAGAGAGGATCTGGCTTTTGCTCTTCAGAAGTTCGCGAAGGTTGGGCGGGAACTGGGAATAATAGCCTAGATTGGTCTGCGATGACACATTTGATGACGCACTACGATACCTCACAACACGTGAATTTCCTGGATTCAATGAGGAAGGGGAACAAAAGGGGAGGTGTCGTTGCTCATACCAGGGAGTACAAGGTGTTGTCCTGGGCATCAAATTGGAGTAGATTCGATAAGCAATGTTTTCATGATGATAAGGAGGTTTAACAGTCCATGCCGACGCTTTTGCTAGATAGAAATGCCGTAAAGACCCTGATGAGGATGGGGGATGTGATCAATGTTGTGGAGGAGGCTTTCAGGATGTGCGGGGAGGGAAAGGGGAAGATGCCGGCCAAGATATACTTGTCTGTCGAGCGGGGCGATTTTAGGGCGATGCCCGCCGCCTTGCCGGGATGTGCTGGGATGAAATGGGTAAACGTTCACCCCGGAAATCCGTCTCGTGGACTGCCTTCGGTCATGGCTGTTCTGATTTACAGCGACCGCGAGACAGGGTATCCCCTGGCAATAATGGACGCGACGGAGATCACGGCTTACCGCACTGGCGCTGCAGCGGCCATTGCCTCGAAGTACTTGGCGCGGCGGAGTTCGCATACGATGGGAGTCATTGGTGCCGGGTATCAAGCGTACACGCAAATACTGGCCCACGTTGAGCTCTACAACTCCATCTCCATAAAAGCCTTTGACATTTCCAAGGCTGCTGTTGATAGATTGAGGCAGTCTTTGCCGCACCTTTCCATCAAAAGCTGTTCTATC
>JBBIMO010000013.1:0-45931 GCA_037444365.1 Chloroflexota bacterium | reverse complement strand
GCACCCTGATATAGTTTGTCAAATTCCCATCTGTGACCCCCCTTCTCTGCCTTGCACAACTGCCACAATTGGTAGGTAGCAAACAGATTCATTGTGGGGCTCAGGTCAGCGAAGCTAGGCCTTACACCCGTTCCCTATAGTTGCTTGGCCCATTCGATGCGTTGAGTAGCAATCGTCTAGCTTCATTGTACTGTGACTCTGGTTTATCTTTTCAGTTTCCTCCCCAGGCTGAATGCATCACCTACAGGCTTGCCAAATGTCCAATATTGGTTTGTCGGAGGTGGAACCCAAAGGAAAGGCTGAATTTTGGTTACATCCGGCTCGCCATTACTCAAACATGAGTCTGTAGCGTGAACTTCTTCAATTTGCCCCACGACCATCTCATGGCTCCCCAGATTCAGGATGTGCAGGGCGCGGCATTCAATATTTACAGAACACTCACTAATCAGCGGCGCATGCGAAAGCTTGCCATAAAAGATCTTGAATTTGCAGTCCGCGACTTTGTCAGTCTCTCGCCCTGAGACAAGTCCACAGTAATCTGTTTCCTCCACTAGCTCAATAGAGGGAATATTTACGGAGAACGTGCCATTTTGCTTAACGCCCTTCAAAGTAAGGCGCTGGTGCTGAAAAGCGACAGAGAGCATGGGGGGACGGCTGTTTACAATCCCACACCAGGCATATGTGGAAAAGTTGGGTTTTCCATCAACGTCGGCCCCTACAAGGACAACGGGAAGTGGATAAAGAAGTGTACGTGCTCCGATTGCTACCTTGGGCATTTGCAGTGACCTCCTATTTCTGGAATTTGAATACGCACACTGGCCTCCCTTTGACCTTCTCCCCCAAAGACTAGGCATACATCGGTGCGTGATATCCCATGGCATTATAACCTGCGTGACCCTAGTCCGGAAACAAGGAAAGCCTGACTTCAGAAACCCTAGTTCGACAGGTGATAAAACCACGAGGGACGGGTCATTCAGATTGCACAAAGCGGCTTTCTGTGCTATTTGGGTTTCACATCCGCGTATTCATCCCGAAGACTGTGCCGTGGTAGCAATTTAGTACGTTGTGACGGCCAGACGCTATCACACGATTTAGCGATTTGTTACCTGACTAAACAACTGCCTGTCTTGTTCCACATTCACCTGGATTGTGCAAAGGCGCCCTATCCCTGTTGATGGCTGCGTCAGTATGTAATAGACTATTCCCTAGGTAACCGAGCAATAATGAACTCCTTCTTCTTCATCATACTGTTCGCTCTCATTGTTCAGTACGCCCTGGAAGTGGTTGCCAACCTGCTCAATCTCAAGTCGCTGAGAACAGAGCTGCCTCCCGCTCTCCAGGGGTTATATAAGCCCGAGGATTACCGCAAATCTCAGGAGTACATTCGCACCAATACCCGCCTTGAGTTGATAACCGCTACATTCAGCCTGGCCCTCCTGCTTTCTTTCTGGTTTGCTGGCGGCTTCAATTCGCTTGACCAGACAATCCGATCCTGGAGCCTCGTTCCTATCCTGAACGGATTGATTTACGTCGGTATTCTGCTGATGGGCTATGGCCTGCTTATGCTGCCCTTCAGTATTTATCACACGTTTGTAGTTGAAGAGAGATTCGGCTTCAACAGAACTACCCCACGCACCTTTATCATGGACAGAGTGAAAGGTCTGGGACTGGCAACATTGATAGGTGGCGCCCTGCTAAGCGGCGTTCTGGCCCTATTCCAATACGTGGGCTACCATGCCTGGGTCTACTGCTGGGTCAGCTTCGTCGCGGGTTTCCTGCTTATGGAATATGTGGCCCCAACGTGGATCATGCCGCTGTTCAACAAGTTCAGCCCGCTGCCAGCCGCGGAACTGAAAGAGGCCATTCTCGACTATGCCCGTTCGGTCAACTTCCCTATCAGGAATGTGTTCGTCATGGACGGCTCCAAGCGCTCCACCAAATCAAATGCCTTTTTCACCGGATTTGGACGCAACAAAAGAATTGCCCTCTTCGACACCTTGATCGAAAAGCATACGGCGCCCCAACTAATAGCCATTCTCGCCCACGAAATCGGTCATCACAAGAAGAAGCACATACTGCAGGCTACGATAATCAGTATTCTTCACGCGGGACTGCTGTTCTTTTTGCTATCTGTCTTCCTGAAGAGCCCCGGGCTTTACGCCGCATTCTACATGGACCAACCATCCATCTACAGCGGAATATTGTTTTTCGGCTTGCTCTACACTCCACTGGAGATGGTGCTCTCAGTGGCAATGCACATGCTGTCGCGTAAGAACGAGTATGAGGCTGATCGCTTTGCAGCCGAGACCATCCAGCATCCACAGGAGCTGGCAGAGGCGTTGAAGAAACTGCACACAGGCAATCTCTCAAACCTGACGCCCCATCCCTTCTACGTTCTTCTCAACTATTCTCATCCGCCCTTGCTCCAGCGCATACGTGCCATTCAGCGACATGAAGCCTGATCCCCACAGGCAGAGAGGCTGTGCGTCGCAAACGTGTAGCGGAGGATCCGGCATTCCGTCCCAGCGACCGATGATACAGGTCTTCTCACAACGAGGGCAGCCGTTTTTGAGCGATCGCACAAGAGGGCCGGCTGGTGCTCATACCCCATGGTTACTGCAACTGTTGACACCGCAATGGCGATGGTTTATCGTTAATTCAAAGACGAGCACGGGAGATGCCAGGCGTCTTCAGGGCATGAGAGGGCTCTCCTTGATGAGTTCAGCAATGCCTGATAGCAATTGTGAGGAGTGACCGATGACAGACAAAGGCAAGCCGCCGAAGGTTCCCAATGCCATCAAGAAGATGCTGCTGGCGGATGAGCAGATTATGGGGGTTGTAAGGCAATCCAGGCTGAAGGCAGCCATCACCCCCGACTCCATAATAGTAACCAACCGCAGGATCATCAGATGCTCTCCGTCAGCGCTGGGATTGCGCAAGGAGATTGAAGACTACAGATACGAAGACGTAGCCAACCTGAAAATAGACAAAGGGATTCTTTTTGCCTGCATCACCGTCAGGCGACGATTCATGAGCGCGGACCTGATCCTGGACAACCTGCCCAGGGGCAGGGCGGAGTACCTGATTAGACTCATTCAGGAAAACCTCAACTGCACCAACGCCGCCTCGCCATCACCGGTCACAACCGGGCAACAAGCTGCTTCGAAACAGCCCGAAGACCCTCTCCAGGTCTTGAAGCTTCGCTTTGCCAAGGGAGAAATCACGAAGGAGCAGTTTGAGGAAATGAAGAGGGCGCTGGAGTAGTTCTGGCCAGCGCTTGCGTTGCCCTCTGCCTTACCAGCAGTGTCCTCCTGACTACAGCTTGTTCCTGACGACAATTAACATCACAGGCATACGATCCCTTGAGCCCGGTAATGCACAGGGCCTCATCCTTTGACGGACCGTTCTTGCTGAAGTGAACAGACCACCCCGTCGCGGTCTCAAGGACAATACCACGGTGCTTTCTCCGAGGCTTCCACATCCCGAACTGAGCACAACGCCGGGATATGGTATCTCCCACTCATTAAATTTATTGAAGATATCTGCAGCAGGGACTTGACAAACTTAATATTCTATGCCATACTACATTAAAATAATTGATGTCGGCATTGATTTTCTGATTGAAGGAGATGGCGATGGACTGGAATGAGCTGACAAAGATGACCCGCGGGAAACCCGTAACGGTGGAGCGCGTCCGCGTAGTGGACAGCGGAATTGCCGTCGAGGGCAGTTTCACGCTGCCACCTCTGGCGAATCTCTCCGCCGAGGACCAGGTGTTTGTGATGGCATTTGTCCAGTGTCACGGCTCCATCAAGGAGATGGAGACGATGTTCGGCATAAGCTATCCCACAGTGAAGAACAGGCTTAACCGCATAGCCGGGCAGCTTCAGTTCGCCGAAATCGTCAGGGGGCGTCCACAGGAGGAAGTCATCAGCGAGCTCGACAGAGGTGAAATCTCGGTCGAGGAAGCAATAAGGAGACTGGAGCGATGAAGCGACCGCCTGTGCTGATGCGAGTGCAGATTCAGGGCCGAGACAAGAGATTTGGACTATGGCTGCCGTTGTTCATGCTGCTGCCGCTGGCGGTGGTGCTTCTCATCATCCTGTCGCCATTGATATTGATCGCTTGCGTGGTCTTTCGCCTGAGGGCACGATCGAGGCGACCGGCGCACGCTGTTGACGCTGCCCTCAGCGTACTCTGTTCTGGGCGTGCTATGAAAGCTGCCTTCGATGTGCTCTGTTCTGCACGCGGTCTCCGTGCTACCGTAATCAATCGTAATGAGCGAGTGAACATTTCCATCATATAGAAAAGCAAAAGGAGGAAAACAAGATGTCTGAAGCGGAGAAGAAGATACTGGAGATGCTGGCTAACAGGAAGATAAGCGTTGAAGAGGCTTATCGGTTACTCAGTGCGCTGAGAACTGAAGGGAGGGCATCGGAACACGCCGCCGGGGCAGCGGCAACCGCAAAGCCCAAGCCAAAATACCTGCGGGTCAGCGTGGTGCCCGGTCCCGGACACGAGCATGATGAGGATGCTGAACTTGTGAACGTGCGCGTGCCTATATCCCTGATACGCTCCGGCATGAAGTTCAGCTCCCTGGTGCCGTCCGAGGCCAGAGACAAAGTCACCGATGCCTTGCACGAGAAAGGGATAGATCTTGACATGCGTAACCTCAAGCCGGAGGATGTGGAGGCAGTTATCGAGGCACTAGACGACCTTCAAGTTGACGTGGTGAGCAGCAAGGAAATAGTGAAGGTTTACGTGGAATAGCCGCGCTACAAGGCGGTCCGGGAAGAACAGGGCGCTTGGTGTTATGCACAGTCTCCTGCTGAGGCTATCAACACGACTGGATACGTGTTGCCAGCATGTGCATGAGCGGTCTGCTTCTGACCGTCATGGAGCCTCTTGATTGTGACAGGCTCTAGTAAATCTAACAACCAGCATACCTGGCTGCAACAGGACCGCAAGACCCTGCAACTAGCGCATGAGTTGCACTCTGGTCGAGCATTGCAGAGTGAGTTCCGGGGAACAGGCTGTATAACGAAACCGGTCTTCGGTTTCTAACCAGCACGAATGACTCACTCCAGGCTCGCCCCGGCCGGCAGAAGTGTTCTGCGCAGAACAAAAGGCTACACCACGCAACCTCCCCTTTGCGGATTCCCTCCCTCGCCTTTTCTGATTGCGCCTAACCGGTCTCGGAGCTTCGCCCATCAACTTCAGGGTTAGCTAGCCGGGGCTGACATGGTACAGAAAAGTGAGGTAAATGCAGGTTGACACAGACAATGGAAACGGCTATTATTGTAGACGTTCGGGGATTACTGGAAGTGGGGCAGGGATCCGCAGAGAAACACAACTACATTATCAAGGGAAGCAAAGGTGGGAATTGTGCATCCGCTACCCTTTCTGGTCGCGGCCCTGACAACAACCTGGTCCTGAAGCGGCCTTAGGAATCCAGTTGGCTCTTGAGGGGGGGGTGATGACTATGTGAAAGTACCATAAAGACCCGAAGCACCCAGGAATTCAGTCGAAAGGAGGACACACGTACATGAAGAGAATATGGATCGCAGTGCTAACACTGGCACTGCTGTTATCCTCAGCGCCTTTGGCGATGGCGCAAGACCCAATGGAACCGCTGACTCCCGCGCCGATCGTGGCGATGGGCCAGATGATAGACGAGACCTCTTCGGTCTGGTTTGTGGAGCTCACCAGCCCGCCTGCTGCTGAGGGCACCAGCACAGCTACTCTCAGAGCGGAGAAGAACGCCTTCCGCACCAATGCCAGAAAAGCTGGTCTGGTGTACACGGAGCGTTTTACCTACGACGTATTATTCAACGGCCTCTCGATCTCGATGGAGCCGTCCCAGCTGGGCAAGCTGGTTCGCATCCCCGGTGTCAGGAATATCTATCCGGTCGAGATCATTGCCGTGCCTGAACCGCAACAGGGTCCAGAGCCTGAACTGTTAACCTCTCTGGCTATGATCGGCGCCGACATTGCCCAGAGTGAACTGGGTTACACGGGCGCGGGCATCAAGGTGGCCGTTATGGATACGGGCATTGATTACGACCACCCGGACCTGGGCGGCGGTTTCGGACAGGGCTACCGTGTAGCCTATGGCTGGGACTTTGTGGGCGATGCTTTCAATGCAGATCCCACCTCGCCTTCCTACAATCCTGTTCCTGTTCCCGACCCCGACCCGGATGACTGCCACGGTCACGGCACGCATGTGGCAGGCATTATCGGCGCGAACGGCAACCTTACTGGCGTTGCGCCCGGAGTGACGTTCGGGGCATATCGTGTCTTTGGCTGCGCGGGTTCTACCACAGCCGACATTATGCTCGCCGCCATGGAAAAGGCGCTGGCAGATGGCATGGACATACTCAACATGAGCATTGGCTCCGCTTTCCAGTGGCCGCAATACCCGACCGCTATGGCTGCCACCCGCCTCGTTAACAAGGGCATGGTTGTGGTGGCATCCATTGGAAACAACGGCGCCAATGGACTGTATTCGGCGGGGGCGCCCGGCGTGGGTAAGAAAGTAATCGGCGTGGCATCATATGATAACACCCATCTCTATCTGCCCTATTTCACCGTCAGTGGCAGCAACATCGGGTACATAACCATGACCTTCTCCCCTGACCCACCTACGAGCGGGTCGTATCAAATAGTTCCTGCCAACATAGATGGCACGCCCATAACGCCCGGCTCCTTAGTAGGCAAGGTGGCGCTGGTGCGGCGGGGTGTTCACTCTTTTAGAGTAAAGGCGATCAATGCTATCGCTGCGGGTGCTGTAGCCGTTGTGATTGACAACAACGCTGCCGGCTTGTTCAGCGGCACGTTGGGATCGGCGTTGCCAACACCAAGACCAGTTGTGGGGATCTCCCTTGCCGATGGCAACTTCATCCGAGCACAAGCCACCCCAATCATGATGACCTGGACTGATCAGAAAGCTTCCTTCGTCAGCCCCACCGGCGGCCTGATCTCGTCCTTCAGTTCTTACGGCCTTGCGCCCGACCTGACCCTGAAGCCCGACATCGGTGCCCCCGGGGGCAACATCTACTCCACCTACCCGCTGGAAAAAGGCGGTTATGTCACGATGAGCGGCACGTCCATGTCCTCGCCTCACGTAGCCGGTGCGGTGGCACTGCTCCTCCAGGCCAGGCCTAATACCCCATCCCAGGCTGTTTGCGGCATTCTCCAGAACAGTGCCGATCCGAAAGTCTGGTGGGGCAATCCTGCGCTGGGCTTCCTTGACAATGTTCACAGGCAGGGCGCGGGAATGCTTGACATTGATGATGCCATCCTGAGCACCACCAAGATCGAGCCCGCCGAGATCGCGGCAGGCGAAAGCGAGGCTGGTCCCTTCACACAGGTGATCACCATTGAGAACAAGGCTGCCACAGAAGTGACCTACAGCCTTTCCTTCGTGAATGCCCTATCCACCGGAAACAATACGTTTAGCGTTTCATTCTCCACAAGCAATGCCTTAGTGACGTTCAGCGCGCCGGCCGTGACCGTCCCCGCCAAGGGCGTGGCCACAGTCAATGCCACCATCACCGCACCATCCGGCCCGATTGGGGGTCAATACGGCGGGTACATAGTCTTCACACCGCAGGGCGGCGGGCAAGTCTATCGCGTGCCTTTCGCGGGCTTTGTCGGCGACTACCAGAGCATCCGGGTGCTAACCTCCGGAGGAGTCGGCTTTCCCGCAGTAGGCAATACTACCAATGGAACCACCTTCAGCTTCGCTCCTCCAGGACGGGTCTTCACCATGCAAGGCTTTAACATCCCATACTTCCTGGTGCACTTCGACCATCAGTCGCGTATCTTCCGTGTAGATATCTACGCTCAGAGTGGCAAGGCATGGCACCGTGCCTATAACGAGGAATACCTGCCGCGCAACAGCGCCGCGGCGTCCTTCTTTGCCTTCCCGTTTGACGGCACAACGTTTGCGGGCAAGAAGACGTACGCAGTACCTGATGGCACTTACTATGCCGTCATCTCCGTCCTCAAGGCTAACGGCGATGCCACCAATCCTGCACACTGGGAAACCTGGACCTCTCCTCTATTCGTCATTGACCGTCCATAACGCCAGCGTCGCGCTGGCTTCCAGCCCCGGGCACTCTCCAGTGCCCGGGGCTAGCATTTGAGCGGATGTCGTCCTGTTCCTCCCAGGCTACTCCTCAGCCACTCGCGGAGGTATCCGGGAACCGACCATGAAGCGCATTTGCCTGGCATTCACAACGGCCCTGTCCTGATAGCAGTTGTTGAACAGGACATGCATCTCCTTCGTGTGAATGGCGAGTTTGTCAACCTGCTCTGCCCAGGGCTTGAGTTCCTCTTCGCTGTAGAGATAGTTGAATCGCTCAGCCGGGCCTATGTTCCTCTTTTCCCACGCTTCGGTGTTCCTGCCGTGGAAACGGATGAGCCCGACGTCGGAAGTCACCTCGGTGACAGGCGGCATACTCGACTTGAAACCCTGGGGCTCGTCCACGCACACGAACGGCAAGTCATTGTCCCGAAGAAAGGCGATTGTCCGTTCCATGTTTTTGCTACTGAGCCAGGAGTTGTGACGAAACTCGATTGCCAGTTTATACTGGGGCAGCTTTCGCTTGCAGGAAAGAATGTACTCCCGCTGTTCTGTACCTGGGTAAAACCACGGGGGAAACTGAAAGAGCACTACCCCGAGCTTCCCGGCGCTGTCCAGGGGCAGCAGGGCGCTGCCAAATCTCTGCCACAAATCATCTGTCAATTCGGCTGGAAGATCCCGATAATAAAGGGTTTTCTTCTGCTGCAGCTCAGGGGCCAACTCCCCTCTCACATCCTTAGGCAGGGAATTGGCAGGCGTGGGATGCTGTGTGAATAACCTGAAAGCCTTCAAATCAAACACGAAATCATCGGGTGTCCGCTCTGCCCAGAGATAGCTATTCCTCTCGTTGGGCAATGCGTAGTAACTGCTATCCACTTCGACAATGTTGAACTGGCTGGCATAGTATTGCAGGCGGGCTGCGGCAGAGCGGGCAGCATCAGGATAGAAGCAACCACAGCTTATCAGTGTGGGGTCAGTCCATGAGCACGTTCCTACGCGAATGATTGCCATGTCTTGCCATCCCGGGGGATAAGTGGCTCTGAACCAGGATTTTACTCCGAGTGCATAAACGCGGCAACGGAGAGCCACGGCCCGGAGCTAGTCCGGGCAGACCGGGGGCGATTCATACTCTGCATGCCGCTTTTCCCTGGCCGCGCGAAGCGGCAGGAGAGCATCTGCAATGATGTTCAATTGACCATCTCTTTTTTGGATCGTCCCTTCAACCACAACCAGAGGCTCGAGCCTGAAGACCTGCCTGTATTTCTGGTATACAAGTGGATCTACCACTACATTTACCATGCCATGCTCATCCTCCAGCGTCATAAAGGCGAACCCTTTGGCAGTAGCCGGCTTTTGCCTGATAATGACATAGCCAGCTATGCGCACCCGGGAATTTGAGGGAAGCCTGGCAAGCTCTGAGCTTCTGCGCCAACCGTCCCGGGACATATTTTTCCGCAGCACCTGCATCGGGTGATATTTTGTGGATAATCCCTGCACTTCGTAATCTGCTTTCATTGCCTCAATGTCGGTGAAGTCAGGGAGAGTAACCTTGATGTCGCCAAATTCCAGGGGCAGTTCCCCCGGGGATTTCTTTTCCAAAAGACCAAGCTGCCACAATAGCTGTCTTTTCTGATCATCAAAGGCGTCAAAGGCGTCGGCAAGGATAAGATTCTCTACAAGTTTCCTTTCCAGCCTGGTTCGGAGATAGAAATCTTCCAGCGAATGGTAAGGAGCCTTTTCCCGTTCAGCCACTATTCGGCTCATGTTTTTTTCTCCCATTTCCTTTATATACACCAAGCCAAGTCTGATCTTGCCACCTTCGGTGGTGCACCTGATGCTGCTCTTGTTGATGTCTGCGGGCAAAACGTCAATTCCATGCCTCTTAGCATCCCGCACAATGACCTCCGGCGAATAAAATCCCATGGGCTGGTTATTGAGTAAGGCGCAATAGAACTCGGCTGGGTAATAGTGCTTTAACCAGGCGGATTGATAGCATAGAAGCGCAAAGCCAGCGGCATGGCTTTTGCAGAAGCCATATTCAGCAAAGCCTTCCAGAGCTTCAAAGATTCGATCCGCAAGGCCTGCCTCTATGCCATTTTTCTTTGCTCCGTCAATAAATTTCTGTCTCATCTCATTCATGGCATCTTTCGATCGTTTCCTGCTCATTGCCCTTCTCAAAGAGTCAGCTTCACCCGGCGTGAAACTGGCTATGACAGAGGCAACCTGAATCACCTGCTCTTGAAAAAGCAGAACTCCCAGGGTGTCTTCAACTATCGGCTTCAGCTTTACATGCAGATATGTTACCTTCTCCAGACCTCTTCTTCTGCGGATATACGGGTGAACCATATTGCCCTGCAGCGGTCCCGGTCTGATTAGAGCTACCTCGATAGTCAGGTCCTCAATAGAGCGCGGTTTTATTTGCGGCAGGGTCTGCATCTGTGCCCGGCTTTCTACCTGGAAGACGCCTATTGTGTCGCCCCGGCAAATCATGTCGTAGACTTTCGCATCATCCAACGGCAATTGATTCAGGATAAGCTTCGTGTTGTGATTTTTCTCCACAAGCTCACAGGCTTCATGAATGAGTGATAGCATTCGCAAGCCAAGCAGGTCGACTTTTATCAATCCGGCATCAGCAACACTGTCTTTGTCCCACTGGCAGACTATCCTACCGGGCATAGTGGCTTTTTCCAGAGGCACCACTTCAGCCAAAGGACAGGAGGAGACGAGCATCCCGCCATTATGAATTGATAGATGCCTGGGGAAATCGTAAATCTCTCGACAAAGAGAGGTGAATTCCTGCCAGGGCACAGACTTGAGATAAGGCGAAAATTCCTCAATGCCAGCAAGGTCTTGCTCTATATCTTCAGCCCCGTATGCTGCAACTGACCTGGCCATCCTATCAAGAAGATAATCCGGCATCCCCAGTACCTTGCCCACCTCTCTTATGGCATTTCTTGCCTGGAAGGTTACATAGGTGCAGACCATGGCGGTATGTGCCTGCCCGTATTTTTCATAAACGTATTGAATGAGCCTTTCCCTGTGATTTGTGGAAACGTCTATATCAATGTCGGGAATAGATGACATTTCTTCATTCAAAAATCTGCCCAGAAATAGCTTATGCTTCAATGGGTCGACACTGGTTATGCCCAGAATATAAGCCACTACAGAATTAGCCGCCGATCCCCTGCCCTGAGCAGGAATTCCATTTCTCCTGGCATAGTCCATAATGTCCCATACGATGAGAAAGTAGCCTGATAGTCCAAGTTTCTCTATTAGATTAAGTTCATGATTAATCTTGCTTTCTAGCTCCGGGCTCACATTGTCGTACCTGTCGTGCACCTTCTGCCAGCATAACGCAGCCAGATATTCCTCTGCAGTTTCACCTGGCGGCAACAGGAATTCCGGGAAACGATAGCCAGAGAAATCCAGATTGACGTTGCATTGCTCAGCTATGGCAAGCGTGTTGGAAATCGCGCAGGGATACTCCCGGAAAAGCTGTGCCATTTCTTCACATGATTTGAGATGAAACTCGGAGTTCAGTCTCAAAGACGTACATTCATCCAGAGTTGTCCGGTCCCTGATGCATGTAAGTACGTCGTGAAGCCTGTGGTTCTTCTTCCGGGCATAGTGCACATTGTTGGTAGCTACATAACCTAGATTGAGGCTTTCTGCCAGCTTGACCAATGCACAGCATAGGTGTTTATCCTCGGGATAGAGATTGTTTTGCAGCTCTATATAGAAGTTCTCTCGGCCAAAGATCTCGATATACTGCTCAACTAGCTCGCAGGCCTTTTCTGTTCGCCCGGAAATGATTAAGCCGACGATTTCTCCTTTCCGGCAGCCAGATAGACAAATGAGATGAGCAGAGTACCGCGCCAGAGTTTCCAGATTGATGGCGGGACTGCCTTTGCTGTGTTTTAGCTGAGCCTCGGTTATCAGGCGGCACAGGTTGGAGTAACCTTCGCTATTTTTCGCCAGCAATGTAATATGATTCCCATTTGCCAGCGTCATCTCCGCTCCGATAATGTGCTTGATGTTGGCTTTAAGACATGCCTTATAGAAGCGTATAGCTGCGTATAACCCATTATGGTCGGTAAGAGCCAACGCAGGCATTTTGAGATACGCCGCCTGGCTTACCAAATCCTCCGGATGAGACGCCCCATCCAGAAGGGAGAAATTGGAATGGCAATGAAGCTCCACGTAACTTTCCATGCTCGGGACGTATTAGCACTCCTAATCGTAGATGCGTTGCAGATACCAGACCCCGGTAAACAAATTGCGGTAGAGGTCGTAGATAGTGTCAGATTCAGTCCTGACCTGAAAGTATTCCCTTTCGACCGGTCTCCTCCACCATCCTTGAACTACTCGCCATTGTTTCAGCGTCTCTCTCACTCTTTCCCTTCTTCCTTTATAAAGAAAGGCGGCCGGCTCGTGCTGGACGCCTTCCGCAACTTCCAGTCGTATAGCTTCCTTGAATAGCTTGCTCATCTCTCAAAGATCAAATTCCGTGAAGGAAAAGGAGTCCTCCGGTAACGGGTTATTCGGTTTAACAAGCACCTTGCCAACCACCCCTTCGCCATATCTCTGCCGGAGCCAGTTTATCGTTGAGGCCAGCCTTTCTCTGTGCTTCAATGGCTCATCTAAAAATAAAGTTTGCTTCCCATTTTCAGGGCACAAACCAGTCATGGTCAGCCTCATTTCGCTTACGGAAGCTGTGAATCTTGTTTTCTCCAAGTACTGCCTGAAGTGGCGCAACATCGTTTCTTTGCATGAAGTCGCTTCCTTGAAGTGAACTACTCGTTGAGCAATATGATCATTGCTAAAATGCATGGATATTGTTAACCGCAGACAGCATTGCCAGCGCTCTTTCAATCGCTGGCTCAACCTGATCAGGAGTTCATCACCACCAGCTGAAACTTGCCCGATAGTCTTTGCCGCAGGCTCAAAACAAATCTGCTCTTCTAACATTGGCGCCTTGCTCCATGGAATTAACGTTGAGCTGTCAATACCATTGGATAGTTCCCACAACCGCTTGCCTTCGTTTCCAAATTCCAAGCTGACTGCCGCCAGTGATAAACTTGCCAGTTGTCCCATCCGATGAATCCCCAGCAATTCAAGTCGCTCCAGTGTTCTGGATGAAGCCGGTAAAAAACATACAGGCAAATCCTTAAGGAAATCCCTTCCCCCTCTTTCATTGATAACAATAACCTGTCCTGGCCTAGCAACCCGGCTGGCTGCCCAGGCCACAAATTTATTCGGGGCAATTGATGTGAGGGGATGAAGCTGTAAACGTTTTTCAATTATCTGCCTGACCTCTTCGACAAACTGGAATTCATGGCATTCATAGCTCAGATCCATGAAAGCAGTGCCTGGGGTTCCTGCTTCTACCACCGGGCTGCAATTAGCGAGCAAGATCAAGCTAGCGGAAAAGGCATTGGCGTATTTTCCCTCGTCCAGTGGCAGAAATACCCCTTGCGGACATAGGGCATATGCCTCTCGCAGGGGCATGTTCTGCCTGACGCCACATGATAATGCCTCCTTCGAGGCATCGTAGACGACTTTCCGTTCATGAGGTAGGCCGCCGATAATAATTGGCCTTCCCTTCAATGAACCATTGTCTCTCACCTCGACTTGAACAACGAAATGAGGAAAAAGGAAACAGGCAACTCTCACCTCCAGCCTCCTCCCTGACTAATCTTCCAGTCTTCTCAGGACAGCAACTACTTTACCTTGTACTTCAATGTTTTCAGGCCTGGCATATATGGATTTCATTTCGCTATTCGCCGGCTGCAGGCGAATACGCCCTGATTCACGGTAAATCTTCTTCAGTGTTACCTCTTGCTCATGCCTAAGCCACACTGCTGCCGTTTCCCCATCAGCAACGGATTGCGTTGCTTCCATAATCACAATATCACCGTCATTGATAAGGGCATCAAGCATGGATGTTCCTTTTACCTTCAGGGCATAGATATAGCCTTTTTTACTCACCACATCCGTTGTGAGCCTGAGTGTTTCTTCAACGCGATTAGTCCAGGTACCCGAATCTACGACAGGAATCGGTTCGCCGGCAGCGATTGTCCCCAATAGCGGCACCTCTATAATGTCCTTTTCCACAAGCTGGATACTTCTGAAAACTTCGGGATCGCGACGAATCTGTCCTTCTCTTTCCAGGATATTTAAATGATACTGGACCAGTGAGGTTGAACTAATATTGCAGCCCCTCATGATATCCCTGACAGTTGGTGCATAGCCCTTTTCATCAAAAGAACGGCGTATATATTCCAGAATCCTCCCTCTAATCTCTGGCTTCCTCATTATAGCCTCCTGTCATATTTTATTTTTAACGAATGTTCTATAGCACAAGTGTATCAACCAGAGCGGCGAGTTGTCAAGACCCCTAATAACAGCGAGGAAAATATCCTGAACCAGCGGCTAGCTATCCTGCTTGATACGTCAGGCACTGTTGGCCCCATGTGTCAGCCAGCACAACCCGTTGACAACTGACTGGTAAAGACATATCATACGGACGATGGCGACAGGGTAATTCCTGGCAACCAAAATGAACTAGTTGATGGTTGCTTTAGTATACAAGTCCTCACAATCTGGTTTTGTCTGGTGTCTCAAGTGGGGGACACGTCGGGGATCCTGGCTAGAGCGAAATCCAGATCCGATTGTTTTCGTGAGCCCTGCGTGTGACCCACATCGAGGATACATGTGCTGTTGTCATCCCGCTTAAAGCAGGTCAACTATCATGTCTGTTCACCTAAATCCCTGGCGCCGCCGGCATGATGTTCCATCCGACCTGAGCGAGGAACAGGTCAGAAGGAGCCTGAAGAACAGTATCTTCGATGGCTCGGCCTATTCCGTGATGCTCGGGCTGACCCAGAACTACGTTACGCCATACGCGCTAACTATGAAAGCGACCACCCAGCAAATTGGCTTGCTAAGTGGCCTGCCCCATTTCACCATGGCAGCAGTGCAGTTTGCCGCGCCAGCTCTCTCCGAAAGAATCGGGAGTCGAAAGGGTGTCATATTGCCCATGGTATTCATGCACGCCTTGATGTGGCTGCCGATTCTCCTTATTCCATATCTGTTCCAGACAAACCAAGTTTGGTGGCTGATAGCGTTTATGACCTTGAGCACTGCCTTTGACTCCGCCCTGAATCCCGCGTGGGGAAGCATGATGGCGGACCTCGTGCCAAGACGGATGCGCGGTCGCTACTTTGGCCTGCGCAATCGGATTAATGCCTTTGTGGCCATGGCGTTCAGCTATGCAGCCGGAGGGATTTTGCAGCTACTCACCGGCAGAACTGACCTGGCCTTTACCATCATATTTGTTAGCGCCATGGTCGCCCGACTGATCTCGTTCTACTTCCTGTCAAGGATGTACGAACCGCTGAGCCCGTCGACGGAAAGGCACGGCCATGAGAGCATGTTGAAGATAGCCCGCGGACTGTTCTCCACCAACATCGGAATGTTCATGCTCCACGTTGCCCTGATCAGCTTCGCGGCGACCGTTGCCGGACCATTTTTCTCGCCATATATGCTCCGCGCTGACGAGCTCAATCTCAGCTACATCAGTTATACTATCTTGAACTCGGTCGCCGGTCTGGCAACCGTTAGTTCTATGACATGGTGGGGCAAGAGGATTGACAAAGCGGGAAGTATCAAGGTCCTGAAAATCACCTCCCTCTTTGTTCCGTTTGTGCCACTTGGCTGGGTGCCTTACCACGGCTTATGGTGGCTCACGATCATGCAGCTATTCTCAGGGTTTGCCTGGGCGGGCTTTCAACTCTCAAGTAGCGTCTTCATCTATGACGCATCTCCCCCACGGAACAGGACACGTTACATAGCTCTCTACAACTCCCTCGTATTCTTGTGCGTCAGCTTGGGATCCCTCACCGGAGGTGCCGTGGCACCGCATCTGCCGCCTATCATGGGAAGCTACTTTCTGTCCATATTTGTCGTCTCAGGAGTAGCCCGGCTGGCTGTGGCACTGTTTTTCCTGCCTCGTATCAAGGAGGTGCGCAAGGTGCCGCGCGTTAAAGCCACGGACCTGCTCTTCAGCGATTTCCAGCGCCCGTGGATAGACCGTGCCTACGGTTATGTGGCGGACTATTTCCGCCGCCGTAAGGGGGACTGACGGTCAAGCCTCTTGAATCCCAGAATACCGGAGGCTATCTCGTCGTCCAAAGGATGACCCAGTAGTTTGTGATCCGTATGATGCATGCCGGTGCCCGAATAGTGCACCAGCGGTGGTGAGATCTCATGGCATTGCGCTCTAGCCCTGCGTCAAGTAGACGAAGCTATTCCTGCTGAGATCCCGGATTGAGGCTTCACTGTCAATATCTGTCTCAGCCTCAATTTATCTTATCTAAGGCTGGTGCTTCAGGGCTTGTTTTAGGCCTACAACACGAAGTATAATTAACCTCACTCAGCCAGGAAGGGTAAAGGAGAGGTATGCCACCCTATGCCTTTTGCCACAAGCAATTCATGCCACTGTCCGAAGCTAGAATCGGAGTGTTGACCCATGCCCTCCACTATGGCACCGCTTGCTTCGAAGGCATCCGCGGCAACTGGGATAGCAAAGAGAAGAGGTTCTGTCTTTTTAGAGTGCACGATCACTATAAGCGTATGTTTGACGGCTGTCGTATCCTCAGAATCACTCTCCCCTACACCATCGATAAGCTTTGCCAGCTGACGAAGGAGCTTGTAGAAAGAAGTGGCTACCGGGAAGATGTGTATATTCGTCCTCTGGCCTACAAGAGCTCTGAGGCTCTAGGAGTCCGCCTTCACAACCTGGAGGATGATTTCCTTATTATCGTGACCACCCTTCCTTCCTACCTTGACGCGGAAAATGGTGTTCGTTGCTGCACCTCATCATGGCGTCGCGTGGATGACACCATGGTTCCACCCCGAGGCAAGATTTGTGGCATCTATGTAAACAGTGCTCTGGCCAAGACCGAAGCCCTGGAAACCGGCTTTGATGAAGCGATACTACTCACACACGATGGACATGTCTCAGAGGGCAGTGGCGAGAATATCTTCCTTTTCTCAAGAGGAAGCTTGATAACTCCTCCTTCCTCCGACAACATTCTCATGGGCATCACCAGAGACACGATCATGCAATTGGCCAGGAAAGAGCTAGGCATAGATACAATCGAGAGGCAAATTGACAGAAGCGAGCTGTATGTAGCTGAGGAATGCTTCTTCACCGGGACGGCAGCCAATGTGGCGCCCATATTGGAAATCGACCATCGCCTGATAGGCACGGGCAAGATCGGCAAAATCACCGCCAGACTTCAGAAGCTTTTCACCAGAGTCATGCTGGGCAGAAATCCGAAATACTCAGAATGGTATTGCCTGTTTTCTCCCAAAGCGGTGAGAGCATAACCGCTCCTTCCATAGGTTGAGGACAGGACTTATCAGACGGTAGTTATCCTGGGATTTACACGTAACGCCTTGACCAGATACAGAAGGCGACAACTCTGTTCCAGGACGGCAGTATAGTAGTAGGCTTCCTCTAACAACTGACTAGCAGCGAAACTTCCATGCCCTCGCACCAGAACCACCCTGCACTCACTCAGTAGCCTGGCTATCTTCTCAGCAAGCTTCGCTGCCTTCACTTCCTTGCCGGGGCTCAAGATAGGCACCTTAGACAATAACGCCCGCCCTTCCACGTCGCAAGGCACAATCTCTTTCCCCTCAAATGACAAGGCAACAGCATAGGGCGGGTGTGCATGCACGACCGCCAATGCCGAGGTATTCCTGTAGATACAGCGATGCACCGCCAGTTCCGTTGACGCTAACGGTGTAGCCCGATTGTTCCTGCATATCCCCGTCTTCACCAGATCCCTCTCCTGTATGCTGCCCAACGCACTGCCCCGATGTGTAATAACCAGATGCTCCCCGAGTTTGACGCTGAGATTACCTCCTTGAGGGGAGACCAATCCCTGAGTGAAGAGAGCCTGACCTATCGCTTGAAACTGGTACAGCATGGCATTGAATCAAAAACAAAGGCCAAAAAGGTTAAGCTTGTTCCCGAATCGCCCTGTGTCATTCAGGACTTCGACGACAAAGTTGATAATGCGTTCCTGCTGCTGCGAAAGCGACTTGACGGCCATCGAATACCAGCCGACTATTTCCTGATTGGTTTTCCCATCAAGCGGGACTTGAGCCTGGCGCCTTTATTCCTATGGATAACACCTTTGCTCACTGCCTTGTCTATTTTACCTGCAGCGAGCCTCGCCTTCTGGTCTGCGGATTCCTCCCCGGCAGCCACCGCACTTTTCGCCTGCATCGTAGCTGTCTTGACACTACGACGCACCAGACGATTCCGTAATCGCTTTCTTTCCGCTGTCCTGGCTACCTTGTTGGTTCCCTTGCTTGTTGGCACTTGTTTCCCCCTTTCTGGTTACGCTTGCTACGTTCCACACTGAACGTATCTTCGACATCATTTTGCTCAGCTGAGCGGCATTCTTTACCTCTAACGTAAAATGCAGCGTGACGTTATCATCGCGGTGATTGTCCATGCTCACCCCACTAAGGTTTACCCCCTCCTCAGCTATGATAGCACTAATATCCCGAATCAAGCCAACTCTATCCCAGGCATCAATTTGAAGCGTCACGGGGTAAACCTGCGCCACATCACCCCACTCCACCTTGATCAACCTCTCTCTTTCCTCTTCGTGGATGATATTGGAGCAATCCCTCCGGTGGACAGTGATGCCCCGTCCTTGCGTAATATAGCCAATAATCTTGTCACCTGGCAAGGGACGACAACAACTAGCCAGACGCGTTAGTAGATCCCCCACGCCCAATACGTTAACACTAACAGGGCTGATCTTGCGGGGTGGCAGGACTTCAACCCCGCCCTCGATTGGCTCCAACTCTCCGCTTAGCTTAAGGGCTATTTGAGACGAATTGATGCTGCCACTGCCCAAGGCGACAAAAAGGTCATCTGCGCTACTATAGTGAAGCAGGCGCGCCACCTTGTCTACACCGGGCAGACCGATGCCCAACCTTCTCAGTTCCTTCTCCCAGATTTGCTTGCCAGTTTCAATACATTGACTTCGTTCCTGCCTGGTAAACCACTGCCGCACCTTGTTGCGACCGTGAGACGTCTTGAGATAGCCAAGCTCGGGATTAAGCCAGTCCAGACTCGGGCCCTTGTCTACTTTGCTGGCCATAATCTCCACTACATCGCCATTCTTAAGAGTGTAGTTCAGGGGTTCCAGCCTGCCATTCACCTTTGCCCCAATACACCTGTACCCCAAATCTGTATGAATCCTGAAGGCGAAATCCAGCGGGGTAGCGCCCCTGGGCAACTCCTTTATTTCCCCCTTGGGAGTATAGACAAACACTCGATCCACAAGAACATCGGTCTTAACAGACTCCAGAAACTCTTCGCTGTCAAACTCCTCCCTCCAATCACCAAGCTGCCGTAGCCAGGCTATTTCATCCTTGAATCGTTGACCCACCTTGCCTTCCTTGTAAAGCCAGTGAGCGGCCACCCCATATTCGTTGACCCGATGCATGTCATATGTCCGGATTTGGATTTCCAGCGGTGTCGTGCCCTGGCACATCACCGTAGTATGCAGAGCCTGATAGCCATTATCCTTGGGATTGGCAATGAAATCATCGAACTCTTCAGGAATAGGGTGCCAGAGATTATGAATCACCCCTAGTGCCTTGTAACAATCCGAAACCGAGTCCACTAATAAACGCAGGGCAAAGAGATCGTGGATGTCTCCAAAATGCTTGCCCTGCGCATCATATTTAGCCATTTTTTGATATATGCTGTAGATATGTTTCGGCCGACCGTAAACCCTGGCTTTTATGCCTGCTTTATCTAGTTCCTGGCTTAACTTCTGGCTAACCTCAGTTATGAAGCCTTCCCTCTCCACTCGTTTTCCAGCGACTAGTCGGGCAATACGATGGTATACCCGTGGCTTCAAATAGCGGAATGCCAGATCTTCCAACTGCCACTTCGCCTCTCTCATACCCAAACGGTGCGCCAGAGGAGCATATATCTCCAGAGTCTCCTGAGCAATTGCGTGCCGTTTCTCTACGGGCAAGACGCCTAGTGTCCGCATATTATGTAACCTGTCTGCTAACTTGATGAGAACCACCCTGAGGTCTTCAGCCGTCGCCAGAAGCATTTTGCGTAAGTTTTCTGCCTGAACCTTCGATGTTGCATCACCCGTCTTAGCCCGATTTGCCAGTTTGCTTAACTTCGTGACTCCGTCCACAAGTTTGACTATCTGTTGATCGAACTTAGCTCCTAGTTCATCCAGTGAGACGCCACAATCTTCGGGGACGTCGTGCAACAAGGCAGCGGCTAAGGTTTCAGCATCCAGATGCATCTCAGCCAGAATCATAGCGGTGTTCAGGGGATGTTCTAAATACGGCTCTCCCGTTTTACGCACCTGTCCTTGGTGAGCTCTCGCAGCAAATTCATAAGCTGACTTAACCAGAGCTACCTTATCCTCAGACAGGTAAGTGCTGGCCTGTTCTATGAGTTTGCTGCCTTCCATCTGATTCATAATACTGCAAGAGCAAGGGTAACGCAAACTGGAGTTACTCCACAAATGCCGATGCAATTCTACCTCCCCCTTGTCGGCCTCTTCTTGCTTCCGTCACGCCGAACCCCTCGCCTCTTATCATCGGAGTCTTCCGACGGGTGCACGGCAAGCCGACGAAGTCGTTTCAAGAGCGCAGGCCGAGGCTACTTCATTGACATTCTGCGCCAGGCTCATCGCGGCGACACCGAGATGCCCTGCACCAATGCTGCTGCACCGTCTCTCCGAATTTCAATAATATGGTAAACTAGAGGACGAATAAGGAGGCTTTCTGTGCACAAAGCACCTCGAGGGACATTCGACATCCTGCCGCAAGAATATGCCTACTGGAAATACGTAGGGGACAGGGCTGCTTCGTTGTGTCAGCTCTACGGCTACCAACCACTGAGCACGCCAGTATTCGAGGATGCTCAGATTTTCACTAAGACTGTGGCTGGCGGGACGGACATCGTCGACAAGGAGATGTATATCTTTGAGGACAAGAGTGGACAGGAATTGGCTTTAAGGGCGGAGGGGACAGCACCGGTTTGCCGAGCTTACCTTGAGCATGGATTGTTTAACTTGCCTCAACCCGTGAGGCTCTATTACATTGGACCGACCTTCAGATATGAGCGTCCGCAAGCTGGAAGGTATCGCCAGCATCACCAATTTGGCTTTGAGGCATTAGGGGACGCCGACCCTGCCCTCGATGCCGAGATAATTGAAATGGCCCGACACTTCTTTTGTTCTCTGGGGCTCTCTCAAACCATTACTCACCTCAACAGTATCGGCTGTAAGCTGTGTCGGCCCCGGTACTTGGCGGTATTGAAGCAGCATTATTCGAGCTATATAGACAGCATTTGTCCTGACTGTCAGGCCAGATTGGTCAAGAACCCGCTACGCCTGCTTGATTGCAAGAAAGTTTCCTGCCAGGACATAGCTAAGACCGCACCGCAGATCACGGACTATTTATGCCGGGAATGCCAGCTTCACTTCCACAGCGTTCAGAAATACTTAGGAGTGATGGGCATTTCCTTTCAATTGAATCCCAAGTTGGTCCGTGGACTAGACTACTATACGAGGACAGTGTTCGAGGTTGAGCCCAGAGAGCAGGGCGGGCAGAGTACCCTTGGTGGAGGTGGTCGCTATGATAACTTAATTGAGGTATTAGGGGGAAAACCTACTCCGGCGGTGGGCTTTGCGGCTGGATTGGAGAGAATAATACTGAACCTAAAGAACCAGAATTTGGATGTTCCGGCATTGCCCAAGCCTGATGCTTTCATAGCCTACCTGGATGAAGAAGCCAAGAACGAGGCCATCAGAATTGCCTCGGAGCTACGCAAGGCTGGCATTGCTCTCATCATGGCCACAGGCGACAGAAGCCTGAGAGGACAGATGAGACAAGCTGATTCTCTAGGCATTGCTTACGCCCTGATCCTCGGTGAACAGGAGATTAGCAAGCACAACGTGATGTTGCGGGACATGAGAAGCGGAGAACAGAAGGCTATTCCATTAGCTGAAATAGCCGGATTTCTCAAACAGCTCAAGATGTGATACAATAATCTGTATTGATGCGCTTGAATGGAAGGCCAAAATCCCTCCTCTCTGAGCCCAACTTCGTACTTCTGCAAATGTACCTAGGAACAAACTGCTTATGCCTCGAAACGACATAAATAACCAAGCAACCCAGGCAAATTCCGAATATACCGCCAAAGACATCCAGATTCTAGATGAACTTAAGGCCGTGCGTTTACGCCCGGGGATGTATATTGGCGGCACCGACAAACATGGATTACACCAAATCCTGTACGAAATAGTGTACAACAGCATCGACGAAGCCATGGCTGGCTGCTGCGACCGCATTGAAGTAGCAATCCACGAAGACAACAGCATCACTGTAACGGATAATGGACGGGGTATCCCTACGGAAAATATCCCGGGACAGAATATCACAGCCCTGGAAGCAGTCATGACCCGCCTGCACGCTGGCGCCAAGTTCAGCAATCATGTCTACGGTGTATCCAGTGGCCTCCACGGTGTTGGTGCTTCAGTAGTAAATGCCTTGTCCGTCTGGCTCAAAGCTGAGGTCAAACGCCAGGGAAAACTCTACTACCAGGAATACCGTCAGGGGGTTCCTCAAAGCGGAGTGGAAGTTGCTGGCGATGCCCAGGACACAGGCACTTCAGTGTCCTTCCTTGCCGACAAGGAGATTTTCGAGAGCATTGACTACGATTATGACATGGCCTGCCAGCGTTTGAGGGAACTGGCTTACCTGAATAAAGGGGTGGAAATAGCGATTAATGACAAGAGGGTCAACCAGGAGAAAGCATTCTACTTCGACGGCGGCATAGCTAGCTATGTTCGGCGTCTCAACAGGAACAGGGGCCTTGTTCACCCCTACCCTATCTACATCTCCACCATGACAGACAGCACCGTCATAGAAGCAGCTCTACAGTATAACGACAGCTTCACCGAATCCACACTCTCCTTCGCCAACTGTGTCAACACCAGAGACGGTGGCAGTCACCTCACGGGCTTTCGCTCAGCACTAACCCGGGTTTTCAACGATTACGCTCGTAGCGCAAAGATCCTGAAAGATACCGACCCCAACCTAACCGGGGAAGATGTGCGCGAAGGGGCAGTGGCCATCATCAGTGTGAAGCTGCCCCAACCTCAATTCGAAGGGCAGACGAAGGCCAGGCTGGGAAATCCTGAAGTCAAAAGCCACGTTGAATCTGCCGTGGCCAGTAGCTTGTCCCTTTACCTGGAGCAGCATCCTAACGAAGCCAAGGCAATCATAGAGAAGTGTCTTACTGCCGCCAGGGCTAGAGAGGCAGCACGCAAAGCCCGTGACCTCGTCTTAAAGAAGACCGGGTTCGAAACATCAACACTCCCCGGGAAGTTAGCCGATTGCTCAGAGAAGGAGCCAGCCAAATGCGAGCTTTATCTGGTTGAAGGTGACTCCGCCGGCGGCTCAGCCAAGCAAGGGCGAGACCGCCGCTTTCAAGCTATTCTCCCATTGAGAGGCAAGATACTGAATGTAGAGAAGGCCGCCAAGGATAAGATTCTGGAACATGAAGAACTCCGAGCCATCGTCACAGCGCTAAGGGCAAGTGCCGACGAGCAATTTGACAGCTCTAAGCTTCGCTACCACAGAGTAATCATCATGACCGATGCCGATGTTGACGGCTCACACATCCGCACCCTGCTCCTTACTTTCTTCTACCGTCACATGACAGAGCTGATTAACCAGGGTTATCTCTACATTGCCCAGCCACCTCTTTATCGACTCAGGTCCGGGAAGCAAGAGTTCTGGCTCTACTCTGAGCAGGAAAAGGAGGCAAAACTAAGAGGACTGAGGGAAGACAAGGTAGAGATTCAGCGCTACAAGGGGCTAGGGGAGATGACCCCCCAGCAACTGTGGGAGACAACTATGAATCCTTCCACGAGAACGCTACTCAGAGTACAGGTAGAGGATGCCATAACTGCTGACCAGGCTTTTCGCATGCTCATGGGCGACGAGGTTCTGCCTCGCAAAAGATTCATCCAGGCTCATGCTCAAAGCGTCAGAAACCTCGATGTCTAGATAGCGTCTCCTGTGGCCTGAGTTCATTTGACGGAGCGATGCTTCGCCTTAGTCATTAGTCACTTCACGGACGTCTGATACAGCCCGTGTTCTCTTATGTATTCTTCCGTGTTGGCGGGCACCAAGTAACGAATAGACAACCCTTGAGCTACACGCTGGCGAATCTCTGTGGAGCTAATCCCGATCACGGGCATGTCAAGCTGGATAACCTTCTCCAGCAACCCGGGTATTACTCTTCCCAAGTGTCTCAAATCCCTTGACCCTATTCTCGGGGCGACCACCAGCCGGCATAGTTGAATTACTCTCTGCGGCTCTTTCCACAAAGGCAGCTCTTCTAAGGCATCACGTCCCACGATGAAGAAGAAAATGGTCTCGCTGCCCAGTTGCTCTCGCAGCATGGTCAGGGTATCTACAGTGTAGGAAGGGCCGTGGCGCTCTACCTCTAGAGTGCTAAGACCAAAGTGCGGATTGTCAGCTATGGCACGGTGCACCATCCTTACCCTGTGGACTGCCGGGGTAATGGCACGGTCTTGCTTAAGCCAGGGCTGGCCCGCGGGTATGAAAAGCACCTCACTCAAACCCAGCCTTACTCTCGCTTCCTCCGCCACAACAAGGTGCCCTATATGGATAGGGTCAAACGTACCCCCAAGAATACCTATATTCACCTTCTATCTTCTCGGCTTGGGATGGAATATCCCTACGCCAGTCTGCGAACTGGTTTCCTCAGCCGAGCTCGCCCGCTCTACCACTTCCACCGCCTCCTTGGTCAATTCTAACACGGCCTGGCCGCTACGCGCAGAGATATAGAAAACGGGCACCTCGCCTTTCGTGAAGTGCTGCTTCATCTGCGGCAGGCGAGCTTGGGCCTCAGGCAAATCCATCTTGTTTATCGCCACGATTCTAGGCTTATCTATTAAGCCTTGGAACAAAGCTACTTCTTTGTCCAATGTTTTGAAGTCATCAATAACAGTCGGTGAACTGCCGTCCAGCAGATAAATCAACAGCTTGGTTCGCTCCGCGTGGCGCAGGAACTCATTGCCCAAGCCCTTGCCAAGGTGGGCTCCCTCAACGAGGGCGGGTATTTCGGCTATTATGAAATCCCTTGTGTCGCCCGGCATCACTCCCAACACGGGCTGGCGGGTGGTAAAGGGATAATCGGCGATCTCGGGTCTGGCTCTCGATATAGCCGATAACAAAGTGGATTTCCCCGAGTTGGGAGGGCCGACAATACACATATCGGTGACGGGTTTGACTTCGAGAACAATGTGCCGCTCCTGACCCGATGCACCCCTGCCAGCACTCTGAGGAGCTTGATTGACTGCGGTGGCAAAACGCGCATTCCCCAATCCTCCCCGACCACCCCGGCCTACCAAAATCCTTTGCCTGGGAGCCAGCATGGTCGCCAGAACCATTTCATCACCCGACTTGGCTCGAGTGGAAACCAGAGTGCCCACTGGCACAGGAATAACCAGATCTACGCCCCTCTTGCCATGCTTTCCCCAACTGCCTCCCCGGTGGCCATTGCCAGCTGCGAATCTCCTCTTCGATCCCATCCAGGCTAAGTCCATCAAGTTGGGATCAGCCACAATAATCACATTGCCTCCATTCCCCCCATCCCCGCCATCCGGCCCACCTAAGGGCACATACTTCTCCCGGCGAAAGCTGACACATCCATCGCCCCCAGAGCCACCCACAACTACTATCTCTCTCCTATATACCATGTACATCGTACCTCAATAGACTATTGTATAGTTTATTATATAGATATATGGGTATTGATTGTTATAATGAATGTTGATTAGTGGCAAATGCGTCTCCGGGGAAACCAGCATAGAGTGTACAGTTAGACTGCAATCGGTAACAATTTTCCCACAGATTATCAGCAATTCTGCACGGTCTAATATGCCGCCCTGTGGGCTTTGAAGGAATTGAGCTTGGCTTTGATCTCGCTAATCTGGTTAGCAAGGACAGGGTTGGCCACCAGTTCGCTAGCTATTCTTTCGTAGCCATGCAGAATTGTGGAATGGTTTCTGCCACCTAGTTCTTTGCCGATTTCGGTCAGAGAGCAGTTGTACCCCTCGCGCATAAGATAGATGGCCACGTGTCTGGCCAAAGTGGTTTTTCTATCCCTCTTCTTGCTAACGAGGTCCTCTGTTGGCACACTGAAGTAGTCTGCTACCGTTTGTAAGCGCGACTTTATGTCTTGTTTGCAGTCCATGTTTGTTAGCAACTTGTGGATTGTTTCCGGGGTGATCTTGGTGCCGCTCAATCTAGACTGGGCGTCAAGATAAATCAGAGCTCCTTCAAGCTGGCGGACATTTTCGCACATTTTCTCGGCCACAATATGTAGCACCCCGTCGAGTTCCGAAACCATCATTTTTGCTGCCTTAGCCTTTAGGATATTCAGGCGTGTTTCAAAGTCGGGCGGTTGCAGGTCAACAACAAGTCCCCCCTCAAGTCGTGATTTCAGCTTGCTGCTCAGCGGCTGCATATCTCTGGGAGGACAGTCGCCAGTGATGACAATCTGCCTGTTATTGCTGTACAGCTCGTTGAAGGTGTGAAAAAAACACTGTAAGGTCTGTTTCTTGTCAATCAAGAAATGAACATCGTCGAATAGAAAGACATGGATGTTTCTAAATTTGCTGCGAAACCTGTCCACCTGGTTTTCTCTAACAGCCGATACGAATTCATTGGCAAACTGCTCCGCGGCAATATAGGCCGCTTGCAGCCCGTTGTTGGTTGTTAGGTGTCCGATAGCATGCAGCAGGTGCGTTTTGCCTTGCCCGGTGCTGCTGTGAATGAATAGAGGATTGTAACTAGCTCCCGGGTTTTCAGCTACTTCTACGGCGGCAGCATAAGCCAACCGGTTGGAATCGCTGACAACGAAGTTGTCAAAGGTATACCTTGGATTGAATCTATACTGCCGGGCTTTGGTGCTTGTCCCGCCATCGGTCTGAGTAGGCAAGGGGCTGGCTACAAGTTGTTCACCATTGTGGACCTCGAACCGGACGTCGACATCCTTACCCATGATATCCGCCAAGGTCTTTCTGACCAGGGGATAAAGGCGCTTGGATAGCCATTCAGCAACAAAAACGTTGGGAACACCGACGACAAAAGCATTGTCCAGGCAATTCAATCCCTGGCTATCGCTAAGCCAGGTTGTGTAATTTGCCTTACTAACTTGAATCTGCAGCTTGCCGAGGGCACTCTGCCAAATCTCTTTTGCTAATTCCAATCTGTCCCCGTCGCCAACAAAGCTCAGCCAGAACGATAGCTGAAGGAATCACTAGGAGCAATTAAGATTTAAGAGCTTAGCCAGTTGTTACTGGTTCTGTTAATAGAGTATCAGGCTTTCTCAATCCTGCGCTAGGCAATGTTTGACATAATTAGGGAATTAATGAAAAATACGTTTGCGGTGAAGGCGCGCACTGTTTTTATGGGCACTCCGCAGTTTGCGGTGACCGTACTGGAAGCTTTGCTGCAGGGTCCCTGCCATGTGCTTGCCGTGTATACTCAACCTGACAAGCGCAGTGGCAGAGGCCGCCCAGTTGTTTCTCCCCCGGTCAAGAACCTGGCTCTGGAGCGACAAATACCAGTTGTGCAACCCGAGACCCTGAAGTCCGGTCAGGTGGTGGAGGAATTGGCCAGCTTGCACCCCGAGCTCATAGTTGTGGCAGCCTTTGGTCTTATTCTTCCCCCGGAAGTCCTTTCCTTGCCCAGGTTTGCCTGCCTCAATGTCCACCCTTCATTATTGCCGCGGCATAGGGGTCCATCTCCGGTAGCCAATGCCATTCTCTGTGGAGATGAACTTACAGGCGTTACCATAATGATAATGGATGCCGGCTTGGATACCGGGCCCATTCTAACGCAGAAGAAGGTAGGGATTTCTTTTATGGATACTACCGGGTCTCTGAGCATCAGGTTAGCTGAAGCAGGAGCAGAGCTTCTGCTGGAGACCTTACCCAAATGGGTTGATGGTGGACTCAAACCCCGTCCTCAAGACGAGAAGCAAGCTACTTATAGTAAGCTGATAACTAGGGAGGATGCTGAGATTGATTGGCATCTTTCGGCGGTTGCTCTGTGGCAACGAGTCAGGGCATATAACCCCTGGCCGGGCTGTCATACCTGGTTCCAGGGGAAACGACTAATAATCCACAAGGCTGTTCCTTTCAGCGACGGGGTGGTGGGGGGGATAGGAGAAGTAATCGCCATGGCAGACGAACCGGGAATTGGAGTGGTAACTGGAGAGGGTGCTCTGGGGCTTTGCCAGGTCCAGATGGAAGGGAAACGGGCAATGTCGGTAAGCGAGTTTGTACGTGGGAAAAGGGAGTTTGTTGGTTCAATTCTGGGGCAAAGGTGACTGGACTGGTCAGCGTTAGTCTGCAAACACTTCCATGTAATTTGGCATAGCAGCCAAAATAGCGTCGTATGTACGCGTTGTGTAGCTCCCAGCAGAAACAGCGTGATTCAAGTCGACCCTGTCAGTACGCTTGGCACAAGAACGGGGAGTGCCATGCAGCATCCAGGGCGGAAAAACTGGGATTAATGCGATTGATTCACATGAGCCCACAGGCACGTCAGAATGCGCCTGCCCATCCGATAACAGCATCGTGTCGGAGAAATCCTAGGCTGCCACATAGTAAATGAATGCTGCGGCTGCCCATATCGCCAGCAACAGAGGCAGGATAAGCTTGTACACTCTAGCGAGGCTGGATTTGAAGTACTCGGTCGACACTATGAGGCAAAGATGCAGCGGGGAAAGCATAACCCCCACATATCCGCTCATATAGGCCAGCATGAGGGCGTACATATTGACCTGTGCGCCGAGGGTTATGAAGGGAACTAGCAATGGGAGGCTGATGCCCACAAATCCCATGCTAATTCCTGTGGCGAAGCCCATCAGGAAGGGCAGGAATGCCAGGAGGACTGGAGTAGGTAGTCCTATGGAACGCATGTCTGAGAAGAGGGTGTAGGCGGCCCCCGTATCATCTATGGTCGCCTTGAATAGCATTACGGCGTATAACAGGAACAGGATTTGGAGATCGACGCCATATTTCAGTGCAGTTTTCAGCTCTGGCCATGTGGCCCTCTGTTGACCAGCCAACAGAGCCAGCACGAGAGGAAAGACTATCACCGCCTCCAGTCCTGCCAGGACTAGTACCACGATTAAGAGGATTGGCCAGGCAGCCTTCAGAAGGGCACGGACCACAGGCTCGTTTGACGTTCTGTCTTTTGTTTCGCATCTCTTGTTCGGCTTCAGCATCCGGTAACTGGAGATGGTTCCAAGGGCGATGACCAGGGCCGTCATAGGCAGAAGCGTCAGTGCGACGGACGAGAGACTGACAGATAGTATTACACTAGTTGCTATCAGGGCCGGATATATTGGCAGCGAAATCTCCCATATGTGTCTGAACCAGTAGTTTATGAATGTGATTTGTTCCGGCTTCAGTCCCATTCTGTCCGCCAAGTCCCTTAGCGCGGTACCCGAAACCAGAGCCCCAGCCGGCATGGGAACGAGTCCTATCGTAGCAGGAACGAGGTGCATCGCAAGTCTGGGGCCAAGCCTTTCCATCGTGACCGCCAGCCTCGTGAGTAAGCCCTTCACCTCCATGAGATGACTCATAGTCAGCGCGCTGGCAACGACTGCCAGCAGTGTCAGGGTCGGGCGGTCTACAAGTGTGCGGAACATATGCTCGGGTACGGAGCGAGCCGGCAAGAGCAGCAACGAAAGGGCAACGCTTCCGGCGAAGATGGCGAGGCTTGGACGGATCTTCAGCTTGATCAGAACCAGAATCCCGGCGATTGATGCCAGCAAAGCCAAAGACGGATTCAGCATCTCAGCATGCCCCAATTCCTATCAGACGGCGAGTGCCTGCGGGCGTACGAATCATCCATTCCCGCCCGGAGACTGTGTTCCGTGGGCAAGGCTCGTTCTGACTCATAGGCAGCAATGAACCACAGAAGGCCAGCGAAGGTTCCAAATAGACTGCCACGCGCCGGTAAGACACTTACTTAGTCTAAGCCAAGCCAGGCAGTCACCTTGTTCAGGGGCTCCCGTTCAGTCTCCAGTCTATTCGCAGGGAAATCCCAATCAGGGTAGCCAATGGCAATGGCTGCTATGATTCGCTTAGACTCCTGGATGCGGGCGTATTTTCTCAATACCTCAGGATAAGCTACACCCTGGTCTTCGATGCAGGTGCCTAGGCCGAAGTGAAGCGCGGTTAGGCAGATAGTCTGTATCGCGGCGCCGATGTCGAGGAGCGGCCCACTTTCGCTCAGACAGCGGTCGGCGCATATGATGATCACGGCCGGTGCATCGAAGTAGCGAAATCCGCGCTCCAGCCATTTGGCCCTTTTCTCCTTGTCCTCTCTGGGTATGTCCATAAGCTGGAAAAGCTGCTTGGCGAGGTCCACCTGGCGTTGGCGGTAAATGCTCTCCTTGGGCCAGTTCACAACCTCGTGCTCGGGGTTAGGCGGGGCTCCGGAGTTGAGCAACGCCACGTTGCTCCGCCTTACGTTCTCGAGAACCTCACCAGTGAGCACGGTGAACTCCCAAGGTTGGGTATTCATGGCCGACGGAGCACGACTTGCCAGTTCCAGTATCTGCTCCAGAACCTCCCTGGGCACAGGGTTGGGTTTGTAGCCCCTGATGCTCTTGCGCCTCTTCACAGCCTCGATGACGTCCATGGAGTCGCTCCTTTCCAGCCAATCACGGGGCAGGAGTTAGGGGGTCTGAGTCGTAAATCCTTTCCTCTGCCAGCTCTGCTGGAGAGAGAGGTACGTCGGCTTCAATGTCTCTGCCCTCGATTCCTTTGGCCAGGATTTCCTTATAGTATTCGTGCTGGATGATCAGGTTCATGATTTCATTGCTGCCGGTCCAGATCATGATGAGTCTGGCCTCTCTGAGTGCCCGTTCCACCGGATAGACGTTCGTGTACCCAATGCCGCCGAGAATCTGCATGGCGTCATTCACCACTTCCCAGTGTGTTTGCGTAGCCAGTTTTTTCACCTCAGACACGAGCCTCCTCTGATAGCCCGCTGTCCCCACTCCATCGTCAATAGTCTTGGCTACGGCGTATGCCAAAGCGCTGACGGCATCGAGTTTGGTGATGCAGTCGGCTATCTTGAAGTTGATTCCCTCAAAATTTCTTATGGGCTGGCCGAAAGCCTTCCGTTTGTTGGCATAGCGGGCGGCCAGTTCCAAAATAGCCCTAGAGCCACCCACCCCACCTCCAAGAAGCCTTTCCGGCACCATCAATTTGTAGAAGACCTTTGCTCCCTCGTTCTCCTTGCCTAGCAGGTTTTCCTCTGGCACTGGAACATCGCGGAAGACGAGTCTGCCTGTGCCTGCACCGCGGCACCCCATCAGGCCGTAGACATGCTTGACCTCCACGCCCATACCTCTCTCGACGATGAAGGCGCTGAGGGAGTCACGGCCGGCTCCAGGGTTGGTGACGGCAAATACCAGAAAGAAGTCGGCGCCTTCCGAGCCGACGACGAAGCGCTTCTGTCCGGTAAGGTAATAGCGACCCCCTTTCTTGCGAGCAATGGTAGTGGCGCCGAAGAAATCAGAGCCTCCTCTGGGCTCAGTGAGCGCCTCGCCTGCCCATTGTGTGCCGGCAATCAATGGTTTGAGGTACTGCTCTTTCTGGGCTTCGGTTCCGAACACGTTCAGTCCCTCCCCTACGATAGAGGTAACCGAGACGAGGCAGGCAAAGGGCACGCCGAGCTTGTTGACCTCTCCCACTTCGATGAGTTCGTCCACCCACTTCAGACCTCTGCCACCATATTTCCTGGGGAACCTGATGCCTAGCAGGTTTCTCTGGCCGGCTTCCCGGACAAATTCGTAGGGAAACCTGATCTTGTCGGCGTCCATGTCCAGTATAAGCTGACGTGGTATGCTCTTGACCAAGCTCTGAACCTCTTGGCCAAACCTTCTGCGCTCTTCGGTTAAGAATACATCTAACATTGCCTCCTCCTTCCGGGTGCAGTAAGCGCGTCGCAGGGTCCCGCCGCAGCCCGTGTGGCACCAGCTTTACCGGAAGCCTGGCCAATAGTATAGCACGTGGCCAACTATTCCAGAATTGGCTGCTCTTTGACGAAGGGAGCGAATGCCAATATAATGCAGTTCGCCTTTAGGTCAGGAAAAGCCATGGACGGGGATGTAGCAGCAATTGTCGAGACCACCTCGGGCAAAATCGAAGGTGTTTTCAGGAGGGGCTTGTATGTTTTCCGCGGCGTGCCTTATGCGGCACCGCCAGTAGGCGAACGGCGCTGGTTGCCGCCTGCGCTCCCTGAGCCCTGGGGCGGAGTTAGACAGGCAAAGGAGTTTGCCCCCACCGCACTGCAGACCCCGATGGATATTCAGGTTCTGCTACCAGTGGAACAACAGCCACAAAGCGAGGACTGCCTTAACCTCAATATATGGACTCCTGGCCTAGATGGTGCTAAGCGCCCGGTTATGGTCTGGATACACGGCGGTGGCTTCACGTCTGGTGCCGGCTCATGGTTGGTCTACAATGGGCGAGCTCTGTCTACACGTGGCGATGTTGTGGTAGTGACTATCAATTATCGGCTGGGCTTACTGGGTTTCCTCAATCTAAATGGGGTCACTAAGGGCAAGATACCAGCTACAGGAAATGAGGGGTTGCTTGACCAAATCCTGGCGTTGGAGTGGGTGAGGGACAACATCTCGCGCTTCGGAGGAGACCCGGACAAAGTGACCATCTTTGGCGAGTCCGCTGGGGCTATGAGCATCGGGGCGTTACTGGCGATGCCCAGGGCGAGGGGACTCTTTCACAAGGCTATCCTCCAGAGTGGAGCGGCTCATCACGCTCGCTCGCTAGAGGATGCTGAAAGAGTGGGGGCTCTGTTTCTCGACGTCTTGGATGTGAAGCCGACAGCTGTTGATAGGTTGCGTTCGTTTACCGAGAACGAGATTCTGGATGCTCAGGTGCAAGTTATGGCGAGAGCGCGTGATCCCCAATCTCTCTTAGACGGCCTCTCTTTTAGCCCCGTAGTTGATGGTAACCTGATTCCAGAACTGCCGATCTGCGCTATTGCTAGAGGCTCGGCAGATAGTGTTCCGATCCTTATCGGCACCAATCTAGATGAGTGGAAACTCTTTGCCATTCTGGATGGAGAGCTTTCTAGCTTGAGTGAAACTAGCTTGCTGCAGCGTTGTCATCGTCTCATGCCAGGTAGAGATGTGACGGGTTTAGTAGAGGCCTACCGCAAGGCTCGAAGCCAGCGCAATCTTCCGGTGACCCCTGCTGAATTGTTGATTGCTATCCAATCGGATAGGATATTCCGCATGCCGGCGATCAAGCTGGCCGAGGCACATTGTCGCCGGCAACAGCCCACCTACATGTATCTATTCGACTGGGTTTCACCCCTGATGAACGGAGTGCTTGGCGCTTGCCACGCATTGGAGTTGGGGTTTGTCTTTGGGACACTGGACAGCAATTTCACGGGTTCTGGCGAGGACGCCCGGGCCCTGTCGAGGCGTATCCAGGATAGCTGGGTGAGTTTCGCCCGTCAGGGAAGCATTAGTTGCGAAGGCATAGGGAAGTGGGAACCCTACGATGAGTGGCGGAAGACGATGGTGCTGGGGAAGCAATGTACACTTGTAGAAGCTCCGTATGACGATGATCGGCGTGCCTGGGGCTCCTTCCCTAATTCCTGCCTCGCCTCCTCTCGGAGTTGACGAGGATCGGGCCTGTCGCAGAATGTTGTTGCATGATAGGGGAAGACCAGACGAAACGTTCGAGTCTTTGATGACTCTGGCTGGCGGCTTTGCTTTATGCGCCTGGTGGTACCAACGAATCGTAGGCCTTACGAAACACTAGGGCACCAACGGGGCAAACGGCAACGCACTCGGTGCAGTTCTGGCAACGGGACTTACCGATAGGCTCGTCTCCGAAAGTGGTGACCATTCTGCGAAAGCCACGGTAAGCAAAGCCAATGGTTCCCTTCCCCAGTTTCTCCTGGCAGACCCAGACGCATCTGCCGCAGAGCACGCACTTGTTCGGGTCATGGATGAAGAGCGGACTGCTGGCGTCTACGGGTAGCTCAGGCAAGATCTTCCTGAACCTTTTTGTCCTGAGCTTCACGCCGAGATGCTTGGCTATTCTCTGGAGTTGGCAAGAGCCACTTTTGAGACAATGGGCGCAGTCCACAGGATGGCTAGCCAGTAGCAATTCCAGAGCGGTGCGGGCCAGCCGAACTGCCTTCGCCCCCCTGGTATTGACCACGATCCCGTCTGCCACGGGAGTAGTGCAGGCAGTCACCGGGTTATCGTTGCCTTCAACCTCCACAAAACAAAGGCGGCAGGCAGCAGAGGGCTCGCTCTTCTCCCGAATAGCACAAAGATTGGGGATATAGATGTCATTGTCGAGAGCTGCCCACAGGAGCTTTTCTCCCGGGGCAGCCCTTATCTTCTTACCATTAATGGTCAGGGAGACGTTCCTAGCTTTTACCGGTGGACTCCCTCTGCTCTCTCCCTATAGGAGAGGAATTTCTGGGATGAAAGCTCTTCCCAGCCCACCATATGACTGTCTAGAAAAGCCCCCTCACCTTGGCGGTCTTCGTGTCAACATCTATCCTTCTGAAGGCCGGGTCGGAGCTGGTTCCAGGCATCAGGCTGATCGTCCCGGCTATGGGGCAGAGGAATTTGGCTCCAGAATAGATCAACACATCCCTGATGGGCAGTGTCCAACCCTTGGGGACACCCTTGAGATCTGGGTTGTGGGACAGGCTCAGGTGGGTCTTCACCATCATAGTGGTGTACTCATCGTATTTCTTATCTGCCTCGAATTCCTTTGCCCTGGCTTCGGCTTCGGGTGTCCAGGATACTCCATCGGCTCCATAGACCACCTTGGCAATCTTTTCCACTCGCTGTCGCAACTTCATTTCGTTCGGGTAGAGGAATTTGAAGTCGTTCTTCTCCTTGCAGGCTTCCATAACCGCATCAGCAAGTTCTACGGCACCATCGCCACCCTTGAGCCAGTGTTCGCTGAACGCACAGCGTGCCCCCGCAGCCTCGGCTGCCTTGCGAACCATGGCGATTTCAGCTTTGGTATCTGTATGGAAGGAGTTGATGCACACCACCGGGTTAATACCTGCAGTCTTGATGGTATTGATATGGTGCAGCATATTGGCAAGTCCCTTCTCCAGGGTCTTCAGGTCTTCTTTGGTATAAGCATCCGGTAAGGGCAGACCGGGCGTTACCTTGGGTCCACCACCGTGCATCTTCAACGCCCTGATGGTGGCGACCAATATCGACACGTGTGGTTTGAGGCCGCTTAAGCGGCATTTGACATTCCAGAACTTCTCAAAGCCGATGTCAGCAGCAAAGCCACTTTCAGTCACAACATAGTCAGCCATCTTGAGGGCAATGCGGTCGGCGATAATGGAGTTCTGTCCTACAGCAATATTAGCAAAGGGGCCGGCATGCACCATGACGGGCTGATACTCCGCGGTGCAGCACAAGGTGGGGTTAATAGCGTTGCGCATGAAGGCAGTCATAGCACCAGCAACCTCAAGGTCGCTGGTGGTAACGGGATTGCCCTTTTTATCGTAAGCGACGGTGATCTCGCCCATCCTCTTGCGCAGGTCGGTTAGGTCATTGACTATCGAGAGTATAGCCATGATCTCAGAGCTTACGGCAATACCGAATTTGGACTGCATCAGGAAGCCGTCCATTTTGCCACCGAGGCCGATAATGATGTTTCTCAGGCTCTGGGCACAGAAGTCGATAATCCATCCCATTTCTACCCTGGTTGGGTCAACATCCAGCCGACGCAGGTTGCGTTTGGCTAGCTCTGCATCATCGTAGTTGCGCTCATGCTGCATTCTGGAGGTAAGGGCCACCATGGCTAGGTTGTGGGCGTTCATCAGGTCGTTAATGTCGCCAGTAAGGCCCAGAGAGAATTCGGTCATGGGAATGAGCAGGGCGTTGCCTCCCCCAGCCGCAGTGCCCTTGATGTTCATAGTGGGACCACCCGAGGGCTGACGGATGCAGCCCATGACATTCTGCTTCCGTTTGCCGAGACCCTCCACAAGACCCAAAAGGGAGGTGGTTTTGCCCTCACCCAGCGGTGTTGGAGTTATAGCAGTCACCTCAACATATTTGCCATCCGGCTTCTTTTTTAGGCGCTCGATTATTTTCAGGAAATCCAGTTTGCATATCTTGCCGTAAGGGATCACCTCATCCTTTTGCAGTCCAAGTCTCTTTTGCCATTCCTCGGGTGCGGGCATGTTCTCTTCCGCCGCCTCTCCAATCTCCCAGTCCTTCATTTTTGTTGCGTCGTACGCCATAATAACCTCCTTTGTTTATTTCATTAATTGTTTTTTACTTTCTTTTGCGCTCAGCCCTGCGCTCGGCTGCTACCACAGTGTTGAGCATAAGCATGGTGATAGTCATGGGGCCAACTCCTCCAGGCACCGGGGTGATAGCGCTGGCCTTCTCCTTGACCGTCTCGAACTCGACATCCCCTCTGAGGTCGGGTACTTGCTTGGTGGGGTCTGTCTTGCTGGGTTTCCATCCCACTCGGTTTACACCGACATCGATCACAACCGCGCCCTGTTTTACCATGTCCGCCTTAATAACCTCGGGCGATCCCATTGCGGCAACCAGTATATCCGCCTGTCTGGTGATTTCAGCCATGTTTTTGGTCCCCGTGTGGACGACGGTCACGGTGGCATTGGCACGCTTGTTCTTCTGTACCAGCATGGCCATGAGGGGCTTGCCTACTATGTTGCTGCGGCCGCATATGACCACATGCTTGCCCTCAGGGGGATTGCCGCTGCGGATCATCAACTCTACTGCGCCGTGTGGTGTGCAGGGCATGAAATAGGGGTCTCCGATGAGCATCTTGCCCACGTTGATGGGGTGGAAGCCATCCACGTCTTTAGCCGGGTCGATGAGGTTTAGCACTTCATCCGCGTTGATGTGTTTTGGCAAGGGCAGTTGCACAAGTATGCCATCCACGTGCTCTGCTTTGTTCATTTCCCTCACTTTGGCAAGGAGTTCTTGCTCTGAGGTGTTCTCAGGGAAGACGATGGTCTGGCTCCACACGCCCAACTCCTCAGCTGCCTTCTCCTTGCCCGAGACATAGGAAACAGATGCCGGGTCCTCTCCCACACGAATCATGACGATTCCTGGCGTTATGCCCCGCTTTTTGAGCTTCGCCACCCGCTCTTTGAGTTCCGCTCTAATCTCTTTGGCTACTTCGTTCCCTGAAATTATCCTGGCTGTCATCTTAACCTCCTGCCTTAGTTCTTAACTTCTCGGTTTGCAGAGAATCCCTGACTTGGCGGCACTAAGGCGTGCCGCAATATCCCGCACCTGTCTTATGACCTCTGGGCTGGCATTCATGAGAGGGAAATTGCCCAGACCGGCTTCTATTATGCTCTGGTCATAGCGAGTGAAGCCCAGGAATTCAAAACCCGGCATGGCTGAAACAAGAAAATCCCTGTCCTGCTCACTGCGTATCTTATTACCGACGACCGCGATGTTTTTCACCCCTATGTCTTTCGCCAGCTCTCTTATCCTGTAGGCGGTTTCAACACTTCCTTTGCCAGGCTCCACAACGATAATCATCTTGTCCACGGCTCTCGCCGTCGCCCGTCCGAGATGCTCAACTCCAGCCTCCATATCTATTATCACTACTTCATCCGTCCGCAGAAGTATGTGAGCAATCAAGGCCTCCAGCAGGGCATTTTCAGGGCAGTAGCAGCCACTGCCACCTTTCTTCAACCGCCCCATTACCATAAGCTTCATTCCATTATGCTGCACCCAGTATTTCTCCGGTATGTCATCAACCCTGGGGTTCAATTTAAAGTAGGGTGCTGCCTGGCCAGGGCGGGCTCCTGTCCTCTCTTCAATCAGGTCCGCCATTTCAGATATGGGGGTTATCGGTTCAGGGTTTGGAAAGCTAAGGGCGGTTGCTAGAGTAGCATTGGGGTCGGCATCTATGGCTAGAACAGAATAGCCAAGTTGGGCAAGTATACTAGAAAGGAGAGAGGCTAACATTGTCTTGCCAACTCCCCCCTTACCAGTAACGGCCAGTTTCATTCCCAAAGCCCGAATTATATCCTCCGCCAGCATAAGAAATCAAATCGGTGACAGGTGCTATTTTACATGAAATCACTGGCTGGCAACAGCAACCCGGCGGGTAAGGGTGACCGCATCATAACACTATGGCCTTGTCGAGACGCTTTCTCAGCCATGCCAGGTAGCCGTAGTTTGCCCGCAGAGAGAGGACGATGATAGAATGCCACGGCGAGGCTGCATCGACTGGTCTAGTGGGTGTGCTTACATACCATGAGTATTTCTTAAGGGAGGTGCGACATGGCATATGGATATGAGATCAATGAGCTGGCCAAAGAAGAATCGTGGCGCATGTTTCGAATAATCGGCGAGTTTGTGGAGGGCTTCGATAGACTTTCTGGTATCGAGCCGGCAGTGACCATATATGGTTCGGCTAGATTGGGAGTAGATTGTAAGTTATATGCAGAGACGGAGGAGATAGCCTATCGGCTGGGACAGTTGGGCTTCTCGATTGTAACAGGCGGGGGGCCGGGTGTAATGGAGGCTGCCAACAAAGGAGCACGAAAGGCCGGGGTCAAATCGGTCGGGCTGAATATCTCCCTGCCTCAGGAACAGGTCGCTAATGTCTACGCCACCAAGTCGCTGACATTCGACCACTTCTTTACTCGTAAAGTCATGCTGGTGAAATATGCCGTGGCTTTTGTCATAATGCCCGGGGGGCTGGGCACACTTGACGAACTGACAGAGGTGCTGACCCTGATGCAGACTCACAAGATAAAACCCTTTCCCGTAGTCTTGTATGGCAGCGAGTTTTGGGGGGGCTTTCTGGACTGGTTGCGTGGCACTGTCTTATCAAACCAGTTTATCTCTGAGCAGGACTTCGACCTGTTGAGAGTGCTGGATAGCCCCGATGAGGTCGCCGAGGCTATACGGAGATGGTATGTCGGGCACGAAGTTGTCGGCAAAAAAGCCCTGCTCAGGTGAGTGCATGTCAGTTTTCCAGTTCTGGTCTCCTGCCATCGTTTTGGAGCAAAGATGTACCGTTCTGCTTTCATTTCCCCTTCGCATATGTCTAGTTGCCTGAGTAGAGGCTGAGTGGTTCTCTTCGTCAGTTTGACATCTTCCAATCTGAGGTGCTAGAATCCCCTTTTCGGTATGGGGGTGATAACATTTACGCTATTATTGAAGTAGGTGGCAAGCAGTATAAGGTAGCCCCAAAGCAAACAATCGAAGTCGAGCGTCTGAATGTCGCTGAAGGCGACAGAGTTGAGCTCGATAAGGTGCTGTTCATTGGGGGGAATGGAAATACCATTGTAGGAGATCCTACCATAGAGGGGGCTAAGGTTGTGGGTACTGCCCTGGGAGAAGCTAAAGGAGAGAAGGTTATCGTATTCAAATATAAGTCCAAAGTCCGCTATAGAAGGAAGAAGGGACATCGCCAGACTCGTACTAGAATACTGGTCAGTGAGATTATTCAAGGTGGAGGAGAATAGACATGGCACATAAGAAGGGCGGTGGTAGCTCAAGTTACGGACGAGATAGTGTAGCTAAGCGTCTGGGAGTGAAGAAGTTTGGCGGAGAGAAAGTTCGCGCTGGTGCTATTCTGGTCCGGCAACGCGGGACTCGCATACTGGCGGGAGACAATGTTGGCTTGGGCAAAGATTACACCCTCTTTGCCTTGATAGACGGCTATGTCAAATATGAGCCGGCGACCAGATACAAAAAGAAGGTGAGCGTTTACGAATGAAACCCAAGATTCACCCCAAGTATAATGATAAAGCCAAGGTAACTTGCCTGTGCGGTAATACTTTCACCACCGGTTCGACTAAGCCAGAGATTCGCGTGGAGATATGCGGAAGATGCCACCCCTTCTACACGGGTGAACAAAGGATAGTTGATTCTCTGGGAAGAGTGGAACGCTTCAAGAAGCGATACAAGGTGAAGTAGAAGACGCTCAACCCTTGATTCCTGTCTTGCAACACCATTTTCTTGATCGCGACACCGTTTACCGTCAGGCTTATCCACAGGAACTATATACTGACTCCTCTTTGTTACTCCGGGAGCTTGACTTTACGTTTTCGGGCATTTCTATCATAATGCGCTCAGGGATTACCCTGCTGACAGATGAGGGCTCTGGTTGCAGGCTGCTAAGGAGCTTGAAGCAGAATTATGGCAAAGTCTTTTCATTACGGTGGCCAGGCAGTTATTGAGGGGGTGATGATACGGGGGAAGGAAGGCGTGGCTATATCTGTACGTCAGCCCGATGGACAATTGAACATAGTGAAGCAGCCACTGGCCGGCATATATAGAGGACGTCTCAGGGAAATGCCTTTGATGAGAGGAATCATCGCTCTTGTGGAAACTCTGGTGTTGGGCACACGATCATTGCTTCACTCTGCTCAAGTTGCTGCCGCAGAGGAAGGAGAACAGAAGATACCTACAGCGGTTCTATGGGGAACAGTCGCAGTGAGCCTTGCGTTGGGCGTGGTCCTCTTCTTCATGGTTCCTCTCCTCGCTACTCGCTACCTTATTGACCCGTACATTGAGTCTGCTCTGTTGAGCAATGTCTGTGAGGGGCTTATCCGTATTGGCATTTTTGTCGCCTACCTCAAGATGATAAGTTTGATCTCTGACATCAGGAGGGTATTTGCTTACCACGGGGCCGAGCACAAAGTGGTGAACGCTTATGAAGCAGGAGCCCCTTTGAATGTGGAGGCGGTTAGGAATTATTCTACTGCCCATGCTCGCTGTGGCACTGCCTTTCTGTTCATCGTCTTGATTGTGGCTATCTTCGTTTTTGCCTTGGTTGGCCAGCCGCCTCTGTGGATACGCATACTATCTCGCATAGCTCTTATCCCGGTTATCGCGGTTATCAGCTATGAAATTATGAAATTCGGGGCAAGCCACGCCGACAATCGCATAGTCCGAATGCTCTTGGCCCCGGGGCTGTTGCTGCAGACCATAACCACTCGGGAGCCTGATGACAGTCAAATAGAGGCTGCCCTATCGGCGCTAAGTGGGGTCATTGAAATTGACAAAACTGCTGATTCTGGCAATGCAGTGTTGACAGAATAACAGTAGTCTGTTACTGTATTAGCTGGCCACTGACCCATAAGGCAGTGAGTGTAGAGAATTAGGTAGTTGAGAGTCCGCTTGGATCGGCGGTGACCGAGACGGACAGGAAGAGCTGGTTTGATAACCCTCTCGGTTATGCCGAGAGGGTTTTTTGGTTTATGGCTATGCGTAACGGATGTATCAGCTGTAAGGGGTCTTCAGGCATGCCGAAGACAGGCTTCATTGGTGCTGGAGCGACAGGAACTGCCCTGGCTGTAAGGCTTTCTCAAAAGGGATGGCCTGTGGCGGCTGTGTCCAGTCGGACTTTGTCCTCGGCACAGAGGCTAGCCAGGCTGGTGCCCAATTGCCGGGTTTGCCATACAGCTCAGGAGCTGGCAGACGCTGCACAGATGGTGTTCATTACCACTCCTGATGATGTCATCGCTCAGGTATGCGGTGAGGTTCAATGGCACAAAGGGCAAAGCGTCATGCATTGCAGTGGTGCGCATTCCCTGAATATTCTGGAATCTGCGAGAAGACGTGGGGCGGCTGTTGGCTCTTTTCACCCGCTGCAGACCTTTGTCGGTGTTGACCAGGCTATGAGAAACCTGCCTGGCTCTACCTTCGCTCTGGAGGCCGAGGAGCCGCTATTATCAACGCTGAAGGAGTTGACTCAGCTCCTGGACGGCCACTGGGTGGAACTCAAACCCGGGGACAAGGTACTGTATCACGCAGCGGCCGTCTTCGCCTGCAATTATCTGGTGACCCTGGTTAAGCTGGCTCTGGACTTGTGGAAGGACCTCGGAGTATCATCGCAAGAGGCGACGAGGGCTCTGCTGCCCTTACTCAAGGGGACGATAAACAACATTGACAGTATCGGCTTACCTAAATGCCTCACTGGTCCCATTGCCCGCGGGGATTTGGGCACCATAGAGAAGCACTTGAGCGCTCTTGAGGCTAGGAATCCCTCTTTGCTGGGTACCTATAGACAGCTAGGGCTTCAGACTGTTCCTCTAGCTTTGGCTAAAGGCGGGGTCAACGAGCAGAAGGCGGAAGAGATGACAGGCCTGCTTTCTCTGGAAAGAGAGCAGGCAGAGAGACTTTGCACCGCAGGAGGCAAGAAATGAGGACTATGCTTAAAAGCAAAATCCACCGAGCTCGGGTCACTCAAGTTGACCTGGACTATGAAGGGAGCATCGCTATTGACCGTGCTCTACTGGAGGCCAGCGATATCCTGCCCTTCGAAAGGGTGGAGGTGCTAGACATTAACAACGGCGCCAGGTTCAGCACATACGCTATCGAGGCAGAGGCGAATTCAGGGACTATTGGCATCAACGGAGCTGCTGCTAGGCTGGTGGCTAAAGGCGACATAGTGATCATCCTGTCGTACTGCCAGGTCAATGATGATGAAGCTATCAACGTGGCTCCCGTGATAGTTCTCGTGGATAATCAGAATAGAATTGTTGAACCTTCGCCTGCGGTTGCACAGCTGCAAGGACTCAGAAGTCGGTAGCGGGCAGTGGTGGGTCTTTGATCGCTTGACCCTGACTGCTGACCACTATTTCAGGGGGAGACAATGCGGGTTACTATCACCGAGATAAGAGAAATGAAGCATAGGAAAGAGAAGATACCTATGCTCACCGCTTATGACTATGTGACTGCTAAGACGGTTGATGAGGTGGGTGTGCCTTTGATATTGGTTGGCGATAGCTTAGGGATGGTGATGCTGGGCTATGAGTCAACCATCCCGGTCACCATGGAGGAGATGATTCATCATACCAAAGCTGTGGTGAGAGGCGCCAGAAAAGCTATGGTAATAGGCGACATGCCGTTTATGACCTACCATATCAGCCTGCCCGATGCCTTACATAATGCCACCAGGTTTATTCAAGAGGCGGGGGCGCAGGCGGTTAAGCTGGAGGGTGGGGAGGTGGTTGCGGACAAAGTCAGGCATCTTGTAGAGTGTGGCATTCCGGTCATGGGACACATAGGACTTACCCCGCAATCCATACATCAGTTGGGAGGCTTCAAGGTACGCGGCAAGGGGCTCGAGGAGGCCAGAAAGCTGCTTAACGATGCTCGTGTTCTTGAGGAGGCAGGGGCTTTCGCGGTTGTCCTGGAATGCACCCCAGCACCTCTTTCCAGACTCATTACTCAGGCACTTGCTATCCCTACCATTGGCATCGGGGCTGGGCCTGATTGTGACGGGCAAGTCCAGGTTATTAGCGACCTGCTGGGCCTTTATACTGACTTCGTGCCCAAGCATGCCAGGCAATATGCCAAGCTGGCGGGGGAAATCGAGACTGCGGTGTCAAGTTATGTATCCGACGTTAAGTCCGGCGACTTCCCCACTGCACAGCAAAGCTATACCATGGAGGAAAGCCTGGTCAAGCAGTTAGAGACTGAACGCCAGGGGTAGGCAGACATGGTCAACCACGTAATCTGATAATCTATCATACGATTCCTCCCCCTTGATGGGAGAGGATTAAGGTGAGGCTGAAGTCTTTCCTTCTAACTCCCTCCCGCGAGGGGAGGGAGTGCTGTAAGGAGTCCTGTAGTTGACTATAGTAAAGACTATGCCCGAGATAAAGGCATTAAGGCAGAAGCTCGCCGGCACGGTGGGCTTCGTTCCCACTATGGGCTACCTTCACCAAGGCCATCTAGCTCTGGTGAGGAAGGCAAAAACGGAGAATTCCGCCGCTATCGTCAGCATTTATGTTAACCCCACTCAATTTGGTCCGAGGGAGGATTTTGGCGCTTATCCCCGGGACCTCGATCGTGACCTGCAATTGCTGCGGACGGAAGGCACGGATGTGGTCTTTGTCCCCACCGATGACGATATGTATCCGCCTGGCTTCAGTACCTGGGTAGATGTGGGGAAAATCACCGAGCGTCTGGAGGGCACATCTCGGCCGGGGCACTTCAGGGGCGTCGCCACCGTCGTGGCCAAGCTGTTTGGCATCGTCCAGCCCACCAGGGCTTACTTCGGGCAGAAAGATGCCCAGCAGGTAGTGGTCATCAAGAGAATGGTGGCAGACCTCAACATGGATGTGGAAATCGTGGTTGTGCCCACGATGAGGGAGAGCGATGGTCTGGCCATGAGCAGTCGTAACATTTACCTTAGCTTCCAGGAGCGACAGGCGGCCACGATATTGTTCAAGGCTCTCACATTGGCTCAGCGATTATGGCGGCATGGGGAAGGGGACGCTGAGAAGATTCGCCGGCAGATGACCTCACTCATCCAGAAAGAACCTCTGGCTCAGATTGACTATGTCAGCATTGCTGATGACGACACGCTGGAGGAATTGAACTCGCTCGATCGCCCGGCCGTAGCTTCCTTAGCCGTCAGGATTGGCAAGACGCGGCTCATAGACAATATGCCTCTGAAATAGGCGTCTATGGTGTCAGTGCGATGTGGTGCCTGTCCGTTGTAACCGCATCATCGTCTTGTCGCATGTTTCGAACACATCGTGAGTCGCTCGCTGCAGGGCCGCCGGGGATTTCTTGCAGATAGATGAAGCCTGATGCTATACTAGTGGCGTTGTAACAACTGAGGAATCCATGAAGTATTAGAAAGGAGCTAGATATGCCAGTCAATTCTGAATCCGGGAATACAGTTTTGAGATTGTGGCTTCTGCTGCACCGGGTCCACGACTCACTTGCTTTGTGCCAGGATTCGATATTCGCAGAATACGGTCTTACCTCGGAGCAGGTTAGAGTGCTGGCGGCTCTGAAAGGCAACGGCGGTACTTTAAGGCCATCCGAGCTAGCCCGGCTTCTGGAGCGTAGCCCTAACAGCGTCAGTATGCTGGTTGACCGCATGGTCAAGGCCGGCTTGGTTAGGCGGACAAGAGACAGGAAAGACCGCAGAGCAGTAGAAGTGTCTTTGGCAGGCAAAGGAGAGAAGAACTTGGGACCGGCGACTGCGGCGGGTTGGGAGTTTATCCAGAAGATACTGTCGCCGCTGTCACAGGAAGACAGGCGGATCCTTGCCGATCTGCTTGAGACAATGAAGTGCGAGTGCCTCGGGTATCTGAACCCCGAAAGGGATATGGCGGACATCGTCAAGAGCAGTGTCACTAAGCAGCCCGACTTATACAAACGGATGGTCAAAAACGTGTTGCCGGCTGGCTCTGAAGCCAAACGCCAGAGTGGCAACCGGAAAAAGAAGAAGACCACGTAGGAGACAATAATCACCTTCACTCAGGCGCGGTAAGGTGGGCGGCACCGCAACATCGATAATAACGCCGCGGGCATACCAACCTCGCTATTCAATAGACTCAATACACGCCTGCATATCTTTCCGTCAGGGTAGCGGAAACCAAGCTTGTAGTGACACCCTGATAGACTGTGCTGCTGAAACCGAAAGAATCAGAATTAACCACAAGTAAGCAAATGTGCCTTCGGGTTGATTTGACAAGGAAAAAGCCCTGCTGTATAATGACGATACTCCTTAAACGGAGGTCGTTTTCGCACGTTAACAATTGAATAGGTTTTGTGTTCTGTCTGGCGGAAGTCAAGGGAGTAAGAGCATAGAGTGGATGCCTTGGCATCAGCAGCCGAAGAAGGGCGTGGCAAGACTGCGAAAAGCC
>JBBIMO010000012.1:50541-53051 GCA_037444365.1 Chloroflexota bacterium | reverse complement strand
CGTAACAACACGGTCATAGCCGAGGCAAAATACTGGCAGTATCCCTTCTTCAGTTCAAACAGGAAGTAGTCAACGCCGTCAGTTCCATCAGGGGGTGCCTCTATATCCACGGCATAATCCAGTGTGCGCAGATAATTGCAAATCGCAATGGCCTTCCCATACGGAGTCTCCACATCTTTGGTCAGTTCCTGTGCAAGGTACATAACGCGCGACGGCATACTGCCGGGCAGTTGCAGGTATCTGTCCGTGACCCAGCCAGGATAGTCAGTACCTGCCGATGACAAATCGCTTTCGGTCGCCGTCGACACACTGACAATGGCACGGTATGAGTTCCCGGCGGAGAGCCCTCCCACAGTGCGCACAGAAAATACATCGGCGAAGATTGCGGCATGCCGCTCCACGGTGAATTCCTCAATTCCTCTCCTGCCAGATTTCCAGGAGACCACAGTTACGTCCTGAGGCATAACAAGCCTGATGTCCTTCTCTGTCAGTACGTCATGAGAGGCATTCTTCATTGCCCATAGCTGCCAGAATGGTTTCTGCAGGTCGAGCGGGAGGTTTCCCGCTGTCTTGGCTACTTCTGCTTCACTTCCTACAAGTGATATCCGATGACTGACGGGTTGTGCAACTTCGAGTTGGTAGCCAATTGACACGTCTAGGGTATAGCCGCTCACGTATATCGGTTCCCCACCTGCCAGCGAAAACAGCGCCTCTACACTCAATTCAGCCCGTTGCCGCTTCTGAAGCCCCTTGTCCGGCGCGTCGGCAGCAGTCCAGTTAGGAAACACCATCTGTGTATCGCCAGTCTCCCATCCCTTGGGTGTATAGACGTCATAGCTCCTGGCGTACAAATAGACCGGCAAACGAGTTCTTACTATCAGAATAGGCTCCTCTCGCAATACTGTGCTCCCCTCAAAAGGGTTGGTGGACGGAAACAAATCCTTAGAGACCGGAGTCTCAGTGGGACCTTTTCCGGAATAGACGACAGCAAACTCTTCCCATATGAGTCTAACTGGCGAGATCATCCGGCCCCATACCGCTGCGACTGGACCGACCTCTCCTGACGGCACTGGGAGAAAGGAGGTGACCATCACGACCGCCAGCGCGAACGTCATGGCATTGGGCAAAAGCCGCGAATCCGGCGGAAGCCGCCGCACGTTTCTACTGTTCCAGTCATGGTCGCGCTCCACTCTGAACAGACGCGCTATCAAAAGACAGGTCACCAGCAGATACAGATACAGAAGAGGCCTCTGCGCCCCGGGTTCAAGGATCGCAAGGTTGAGGACTATGATAAGTCCGCTGGGAACCACTGCGCCCCATATGTTGTGCCTTCGGAACAACGACCAGCTACAGATGAACCCCGCTAGCCAGGAGCAGAACAGAAGGAACAGGCTGAATGGCAATGTGTCAGGGCGCACGTCGCCGCTTGCCAACGCCTGTCCCCACATAAAGAGGCGGCTCCCGACTTCTGCATACCGCTCAAGCCTGGTAGCACCCTCAACCAGACTGGTGACTTGATGGAAACTAAGGTAGGCACCAAGGAGTATGCCACTCATAGCAAGCAACCACCCGTTCAAGCACAGCTTGGCCAGCGCAAGGCCCAGCATAACGCCCCACAGTGCTAAGAGATGTAATCCTGGCATCGGCACCCAGTCTGCAATGGCCACCGATGATACTGCCAGCGTCACAGAGAGCATCAGAATCAGGACAGTAACCCATCCTTCCGCCGGACCCTTCACCGCTTGCCTCAGAAGGTTCCCGACGTACGCCATCGCCCGAGATATGCCCTCATTGATCTCCTTCAGCCTTAACATGTGTTCCCGCTTGCCGTGGCTACTTCTGGCGACAAATCCCCATGTGTCTGGGAACCCAAGACCTGCTCAGGCTTGCCGAACTGCGCGAAGATAGGCAGGCCACTCCGAATTATTGGTTGAGAAAGCACACGAGCGAAGGCGTCTCCTCTACGTACTACATACGCAGGAATCCCAGCGCTCACTAACTCCATCGTGACCGCATCAAGGGATTCTTTGCCTCCGAAACCTTGCGGATCAACCAGCACCACCGCAATGTTGAGACTACGGAACCTGAGTTCCCGCAGTACTGACATCCATTCAGTATCGGTGGATGCAGTAACGACGAGAAGGCACGATGAGTTGCCAAACTGGTCATAGTTCTTGGCCAGCACCTGAGCCACGGGGTTATCCCCTTCGGTCTTGGACAGAATTAGCGTCTCCAGGACTCTGGGCATCTGCTGGCTGCCACCATTCAGCGGCAGCACATATTCATGGTCGCCATACGCTATCAGTCCCACCGAGTGCTCCTCTCTTAGAGCAAGGTGAGCCAGCGATGCGGCAATGGCAACGGCATATTCATCCGTCCTGTCCCTTCCCTGGCTGTAGTGAATTCTCCGCTCCAAGTCCACAACAATCCACACGTCACCCCCTCCTCCGGAGTCAAATTCCTTGGATATGAGTTGCCCTCTCCTTGCAGTGGACAGCCAGTGAATCTGA
>JBBIMO010000012.1:27403-50441 GCA_037444365.1 Chloroflexota bacterium | reverse complement strand
AAATTCCTTGGATATGAGTTGCCCTCTCCTTGCAGTGGACAGCCAGTGAATCTGACTTAGGCTATCGCCATAAATGTACTCGCGCACTGTGCCTACGTGAGGCGTGCGGCTCTGAGCTCGACACCGTGTGCTCTCCTCTCCCGACCACTCCTCTACCGGAAGCCGGAAGTACGGCAACGTGATAATGGGTGGGTGCACAACCACTTTCGCCCTGTCGCCCCGTTCCGTCTCCACGCGGAACAGACCCAGCGGGTCACCGCTGCGTGCCAGGAAAGGACCTATGGTGTAAAGACCGCGGGCATGACAGGATATGTGCACTTCCAGGCGTTCCTGCCCTCTTCCCGCAATTGCTGTAGCTATACCCGAGACACTATTGGGCATGTCAGTCATCAACACGATCTCCACCCAACCGGTTTGCAGACGGGAGTTATTGCACAAATAGGCCTGCACCTTGAGTGTGCCCCCTACCTGCACTGCATAGGACTTGTCTCGCATTCGCATATCCAGACCACGTAGTCTCAGCCGGAGATAGACATAGCTGCCACCTATGACCAGTGCCAGGAAATAGGTCGCACGAAACACAACTTCCTGGCGCGTGCCAATGGCGCAAAGCAACACGACCGCAAAGAGGACTATCGCCCCTCGTCCTCGTGGTGTCGTCTGGGCGAACAAGAGCGAAAAGAGACCCTTAAGCGTGTGCACGCGACACACTGACCCTGCTGAAACTGTCGGCCGTAGCGCAGGTTGCGCCGGTTCTGACAATCTAGTCTCTCCACACGGCGTCATCGTCTAATCTAGAGTATACCACCCCCCACACTTTCACACCAATCTTGCGTGAGGTGTTCCAACCGTGCCTCGGAAGCACAGGGCCACAGGACTCCACTTCTTACTGCAGGGGGAGGAATCAGGCCGGCCTAGGCAACTGGCGTACAGGGAAACTGCACGCAACTTGCCAGGAGATTCTCTTTAGTGTATAGTGTCCATGGTTCCAGTTTAGGTTGTTACAAGCTTCTTAGAGCAGCCTCTGGTTTGTCTTAAGTGTTGGGTAGCCTGAACTCTAACTAAAATATTGTTTAGATGAGGTTATCCAATGACTTTCAACGACAGTTCAAGCCGGCGTCGCGATCGTGACGCTACACTCACGTTCAGCTCCGGTACACAGGGAGTTTCCCAGGGGGATTTGGTAGGTTTCGAAGCATTCAATTTTGATCCGAACATCATGGCCGGTGTGCGGGCGATTGGCTATGTTACGCCCACCCCTATACAGCTCCGGGCCATCCCGCCGATACTGCAGGGACATGATATCATCGGTCTGGCTCAGACCGGGACCGGCAAAACCGCTGCTTTCGCACTGCCCATCTTGCAGCGCCTGCTGCACAGTCAGAGAGGGCAGGTCGGTGCCGTCGTAATCTCTCCCACGCGTGAATTGACTGAGCAAACATGGGAGACCTTCAGCGCATTGGGACAGAAGACCGGGCTGCGCTGCATCGCCCTTTATGGCGGGGTGAGCATAAATCAACAAATCCAGAGACTGAGAGATGGCATCGAAATAGCTGTTGCCTGTCCCGGTCGCCTGTTCGACCATATGCTCAGGGGCACAATCGATCTATCGCATCTGAAAGTCCTTGTGATAGACGAGGCGGACCGCATGCTAGACATGGGTTTTCTTCCGGACATCCAGAGTATTCTGCGCTGCCTGCTGGGGCCGCGTCAGACGCTCCTGTTCTCGGCTACCATGCCTGACGATATCCGTCATCTGGCGCAGGATATCCTGCATGATCCGGTCACAGTCCAGATCGGCCGCATAATGCCGGCCGCCACTGTGTCACACGCCTTGTACCCCGTCAGGCAACACCTCAAAACCGCACTTCTGATAGAACTCTTACGCCGTACCCAGACAAAATCAGTGCTTGTCTTTACACGTACCAAGTATCGTACCGAGCGCGTTGCCCAGCAGCTGAAGAGGGCAGGCTTCAGGGCCACCTCACTGCATGGCGACCTTTCTCAACCCAGACGTCAGGCCGCGCTTGATGGTTTTCGTACTGGTGCGTTCAAAGTCCTCGTGGCGACCGATATTGCAGCCCGTGGTATCGATGTTTCCTGCATTTCCCACGTCATCAACTATGACATGCCTCAGAGTATAGAAGCCTACACCAATCGCATCGGCCGCACAGGACGAATCAACAGAAACGGTGATGCGCTAACATTCGCGACGGGTGCAGACGCACCCATGGTAGATGACCTTGAGCGTATTCTTAACGCCAAGCTCGAGCGCCGCACGCTGCACGGCTTTGATTACAGCGCATCTGCGCCGGAGAGAGGACACATCCGCTCAGCGCCACCGTTACGAAGACACGCGGTGCGCAACCAACGAACCAGCAACAATTAGCCAGAACGTTTGGCCAAGTGGCAGCCAGTCTTACTACTAGCGGTATGAGGGCTGCCCGGTGATGCCCTTATTGCGAGATTGCTAGGTCTATTTACCTATGCGGAATACCTTGGTCCTGCATCTGGGACATACACCTTGGGTCGCAGGGCGATTGTTCTTCATTCGGATGGCCCTTGGGTTCTGGATCTCAACCTTCTTCCTGCATTTCATGCAATATGCCTGCATTTGACCCTCCTTGCGCTCAAGATTTACTTATGAGAATATCACCAAGACAATAACTAGTCAATAGATTTTCCAAAAAAGAACATCTTTTTTGTGTAAGGCATACCAATCACGTATAATGAGCGGCAAACATTCATGCATTTCACATATTTCGTCGTCCAGGCCATATTGTGGTCCTTCGGTTTCCTCTTCCTCTTCCGCATCCCGCGTTGCACAAGGAGCCCCCGAAAGGCCGCTGAACCGTATCCCCGCGTATCCATAATAATACCGGCTCGCAACGAGGAGAATTCCCTTCCCGTTCTTCTGGCATCTCTGCAAAACGATGATTTTGTCCCGCATGACATCATCGTGGTTGTCGGTCAATCTGAAGACAGGACCAGCGAAGTCGCCGGAAGAGCAGGAGTGGTAGTCATCAGCTCACAGGCCCTGCCCGCAGGCTGGGTCGGGAAACCCTGGGCCTGCTATCAAGGCGCCCGCGTGGCAACGGGGGATATACTCGTCTTCCTCGACGCAGATACATGCCTTGAGAAAGGCGGCTTGAGACACATAGTGCACACATATCTCGACACGGATGGCATTGTCTCAGTACAGCCGTATCACAAGACCAGGAGACTATATGAACAGCTTTCTGCGTTTTTCAATACGATCATGATGGGCGCCATGGGCGCTTTCACAGTGAGGGGCAGCCGTATCAAGCCTATCGGACTCTTCGGCCCGTGTGTCGTCATGAGAAAAGAATACTACTTCGCCGCTGGCGGTCACACCGCAGTCAAAGGCGAGGTAGTGGAAGACCTCGCCCTCGGCGAGAGATTCAAGCAACGCGAACTTCCCATTCACTGCTACGGAGGCAAGGGCACCATCTCTTTTCGCATGTATCCTCACGGCATAAGAGAGCTGATCGATGGGTGGAGCAAGGGTTTCGCCGTCGGAGCTGGCAAAACCTGTTTCCCCTTGCTCCTGGCCATTACTGGCTGGATCGGCAGCGGTATAAGTGCCGCGATCTGGGGTATCGCAGCGATTTCGCGCACTGATACTGCGGCAATGACGGCATGGGGAATTGCCTACTTAGCCTATGCTATCCAGGTTCAGTGGATGCTCCTGAGGGTTGGCACATTCAAGTTCTATACTGCGCTCTTCTACCCGGCTTCACTGCTGTTCTTCCTAGCGGTCTTCTTTCGTTCGGTCTTCCTCGTTTCTGTGAGGAAGAGCGTCACATGGAAAGGCATAGCCATTAGCCTGAAAGACAAGGCGCAACAGCAATGATCCTTCAAGTGTCCGGTGTGTGGGCGATAGCCATCAATATTGCAGTGTGGTTAGTAATACACGCAGGCGTTGGTATATCAACCGCGAGAATGAGGCCGAATTCCTTCAATCCGGAATCATGGCTGTACAGGGAGCGAGGCTGGGAAAGAGGTGGGAAAACCTACAAGTCTCTTCTCAAGGTCAAGAAATGGAAGCGGCTTCTGCCAGACGGTGTTGCCGTATTCAAAGGTGGTCTCAAGAACAGACAGTTGGAGAATGGAGATACCTCATATTTGAGAACTTATGTCGTGGAGACATGTCGGGCTGAATACACCCATTGGCTCATTCTTCTCTTTTCGCTCATCTTCTTCGTCTGGAATGACTGGTGGATTGGAATGATCATGGTGGCTTACGGGTTTGTGGCCAATATGCCTTGCATCGTCACCCAGCGCTACAACAGGATGAGACTGCAGAGATTATATGCAAGATGCCATCAACGTTGAGCAGGAAACCTGTAGACGGCGGTGCCCAACAGGTGTGCTGCACGGACCTGCGTTGCACAATAGACGAAAGACATGGCAATCTCAGCGCCAGTCTCCAATCTCTAATCTCCAGTCCCTGGTGTCCAGAAGCACCTGCCTGAAGCCCGAGGACACCGCGCCTGTCCGAACTTCTGCGGAGATTGACACTCTATTCTATCTGTAATCTTCCGTCGTTCATGATTAGTCGCATGTCCCAATCATAAACGAGTTGCCTTAATCTCTCAGGCTCATCTTGTGTTAGAAATCGATATCCCCTCCAGACTCATCTTGTACTGGAAGAGACTGCGGGCCTTCCGAAGTACGGACTTCGTGCTATAATGGGAGTGACTGGTAGGTGGTCTGGCAGGGCAACGACTGGTTCACCCCACCCAATTAGCGCAACCACAAATTCCGGGCACTGACTTTAGGAGGTCTTACTCAGAGAAGAGAAACAACAATGGCTAAACGAAGAGGCGTCAGCTTGGATAGTGATGAGATACTGGCTGAGGGACTGCTCAGCGATGAGGCAGAAGTTGATGATGTCAGCGCCACAGCCGGGGAAGTTGAGGAAAGAGAAGAAGGCGAGGAACTGCCCACTGACGAAACAGAAGAGAGCAAGCCTCCGGCAGCACCAGGCGACTACGAGGTAATTGACGACTCAGCTCGCATGTATCTCCAGGAACTGGGCAGGGTGCCGCTGCTTACAGCTCACGAAGAGAAGGTGCTGTCCCGGAAGATAGAGCTGGGAAGATACATACAGAGGCTCGAGGATAACCACTTCAGGAAACACCAGAGGTTACCTTCACCCGTTGACATAGTTATTCACGTAATTTCCCAACTATCCAGGGGATATCCCGTTGCTCGGCTTATTGAAGAGCACATTGGCATCGAGCCTTCCAGCAATGTGGTGAAGACGATCACGAATCCTGAATTTCGCTCCGCCATCGACGTTGTAATAGATCCATCCCTAGTAGCTAAAATCGCTAAAGGGATAGACAAGGACACCGCTACGGCCGAAGAAGCCATAGTAGATCTTTCCATCAACAGCCAGCTTTTGCCCCAGCAGCTGTTGGACCTTCTGGCCAGAACTGAACCTTCCCGGCAGAAACTGAAGGCCCTCCTGACCAACAACAGGTTCCTGTCTAAACTGGATTCCCATAGCAGTGAGTTCAAGACCTACTTTGAAAGAGTGAGGACCGAGGCGGCAGTATCAGAGAGGCACCTCACCGAAGCAAACCTGCGCCTGGTGGTCAGCATAGCCAAAAAGCATATAGCGCGCGGCATGCCCTTCCTTGATCTTATCCAGGAGGGGAATATTGGCCTCATGCGGGCTATAGAGAAGTTTCAGTATAGAAGAGGCTACAAGTTCAGCACCTACGCTACCTGGTGGATCAGGCAAGGTATCACTCGATCCATAGCTGACCAATCCCGTACCATCCGCGTTCCGGTACACATGGTGGAGGCAATCAACAAGCTACTGCGCACAATGCGGCAGTTGGTTCAAGAATTGGGACGCCAGCCCAGTCATGAGGAAATTGGCGACCGTGTGGATATGCCGCCGGAGAAAGTGGAAGAAGTCATGGCTGTGTTCTTCCGTCAGCCAGTATCACTGGACATGCCCATTGGCGAAGATGCTGATACCTGTCTAGGTGACCTTGTTGAAGATCGCGGCAGCTTGGCACCAACCGAAGCCGCTTCACAGCAGCTACTCAAGGAGCAGATAGATAGAGTGCTCGATGAACTTACCGAACGAGAGAAGAAAGTGCTCCAGCTCAGGTTTGGCCTGGGAGACGGACATGCTCGAACGCTGGAAGAGGTGGGCAAGGAATTCAATGTCACTCGGGAAAGAATACGGCAGATTGAAGGCAAGGCCATACGCAAGCTACGCCATCCCTCCCGCAGTCGAAAGCTCAAGGGCTATCTGGAGTGATTTCCCTAGATGGCATGTCAAGCATAGTACCCATCTTTTCAGGCAACTTGCCCTTCTGTCCATAACAGGTCAGCTCGCGGCGAATTCCAGAGGCACCATCCTTCATCTTGTGAACGACCAGACCCACCACAAATCAGGGTGCATGTCTGATGGCATGCACGAAATGTATAATGTGGAAATCGGAGACTAACCTTGTGAGAAACAGTCATATCGCGCGGGTGTTGATGTTGGTAGTAGTGCTGGTAACCGCAGCAGGCTGCCCGGGAGAGGATGGTGAGTATCCTGATGTCGATCGGGAAAGTAAGAACCCGCAGGCCAGGTGGAGATTACTCCAGAAACAGACCTTTGTCCTCCCACATTACATTCGGACGGAAACGAACAACCCGTCCCCATGCCTTACCCCATAAATACTGCCGGTGCCGAGGATTCTGGATTCATCATGCCGGATGGGAATACATTCTACATTTGGTTCACTCCGGACCCGAACGTACCCGCCGAGCAGCAACTAACAGATGATGTGACCGGCATCTACGTATCCCATAAAGTAGGTGGGACGTGGCAGAAGCCACAAAGAGTATGGCTTCGAGACCCCTGTGACCTGGCTCTGGACGGGTGCGTCTTCGTGCAGGATAACATCATGTGGTTTGCCTCGGTGAGAACGGGATACACTGATATGCACTGGTTCACGGCAAATCTCGTGAATGGGAAATGGACGAACTGGAGAAACGCCGACTTCAATTCTGCCTATGCAGTGGGAGAGCTTCATATTTCCGCCGATGGGCAGGAGCGTTACTTTCACTCTGCCAGGCCAGGAGGTAAAGGGCAGTACGATATCTGGGTCTCGAGAAGGGGATCCAGTGGATGGCTCCCTCCGCAAAACGTCCAGGCGGTTAACAGCCCCGAGACCGACGGGTGGCCTTTTCTGACGCAGGACGGCAATGAGCTGTGGTTCACAAGGAATTACCAGGGCAGCCCGGCAATCTTTAGATCGAAGACAGTGAATGGTGAGTGGCAGGAGCCCCAGCTCATTCTATCTCAATTTGCCGCTGAGCCGTCCCTGGACGGCGAAGGCAATATCTACTTCACGCATCACTTCTATAAGGATGGCATGATGCTGGAGGCTGACTACTACGTAGCCTACCGAAAGTGAGGCGCCCCCGGCACGGTCCCGGTAGTATTCACACCTGCCAGTGAGACCTCATCAATCACGTGCCATCAACCCGGCGGCGATTCCATTAGAGGGCAGGCAGGGGTATAATGGAATCAAGAGGGATAAGAATAGACGAACACCTAAAACCCCCGAAGGAGTGAGTAGATGAGTGTTCTGAAGATCATTTACGTTCTGGCGATAGCGGCGTTGCTGATAGTCTTGGTCATGGTAGGCGTCGAGGCTTTCTATCCTGCTCCCGAGTACCCTGACTGTTACGAGTTGCTGAGGCCCGTGCCGGAGTACGATAGCCCTGAGTACGAGGAGTGGAGCCAGCAATGCAGGCAGCTTACGGACGAATACCTGCAGGTGGCGGGGGCGCGCGACGGGAGGATATTCCTCATTGTCTTGCCTTTGGGGGCGGTGTTGGCCCTAGCAGGCACCTTCCTCGTGAAAAAGTCTGGTATCTTCGGGACCGGGTTGATTCTGGGCGGCGCGGGGACGATGATATTCGCCACCGTACCTCATGAATTGAGCATGGTCCTCAGATTCACCGGCATTGCCGCCACCCTGGCAGTGCTTGTCTTCATGGGATACAAGGTCTTCCTGTCCTTGCGGAAAGGCTAATCGCCTCTCCGGGCACCGGTCTAACCGGCTTGGTGCCTTCCCGGGGAACAAAGGGAGGCCTGCTATAGATAAGGTGTCACACCCCGGCATACAGATGCCAGAGCTGTTTGTTTCCATCATTGAGAGGAGGAGCGAATGTCGGATCTAAAGACTGAATTCCTGTGCAATGTAGTTGCCTATGTTGACTGGCGACAAGCTGTACATTTGGGAGTAACACCGCATGGCGTACGGCAGATAGTACACATAAAAGGCGGTAAATTCGAAGGCCCGAAAGTCAAAGGTGCAGTACTTCCCGGAGGAGGAGATTGGTTTGTGCGCCGGGCTGACCAACTGGTAGAAGTGGATGTTCGCTGCGTCTTACGCACTGATGACAATCACTTGATATATCTCCGTCTCAGAGGAATTAACGAGATAACTCCTGAGGTCGCCATCAAGGCAGTCAGTGGCGAATCTACTGATTCACCAGAATACTACTTCCGGGTTACAGCAGTGTTTGAAACGGGGTCCCCAAAATATGCCTGGTTGAATCGTATTATTGCGGTCGGCTTGGGCAATCTGACGCCAGCGGGTATCGAGTACGAGCTCTTCAAGGTCCTATAGACATGAGACATGTATGCGCCAGGGGCTTCAGCTGCCACAGCGCAGTAGCCAGAACAGGGGGTACACAAGTATGCCGGTCATACCCGGGCCTTACTCCATTGTGACCTCTTCAGCATGTCTCCTGGCAGCCGGATCCCTAGCTTCTATCATCAATAACCCCACTGCAAAAGCGATCACTGCAGGTACTGCAAAGGGCATGAAGGTTACGGTTGAGCTCCCCGCATAGTCAGCTATGTAAGTCACAGTTATCGGGCCAAGAACCATTCCGATGTCCCCCATGACACGGTAGACCCCCATAGATGTGCCCAGCTTGTCTTTAGGCGCCAGATCAGCAGGCCAGGCGGCGATGGAACCGTGGAGACCCATAGCCAAGCCATAGAAAGCCATGGTGCCCATAAGGCCAGCCAGGCTTTGCTGCGATGGAATCAAGAGCGAAGCAATTCCAGTCAGGAAGAGGCAGGCTATCATAGGTATCTTTCTTCCTACCCTGTCTGAGAGCCAGCCGAAAGGGAAAGTGGTCACAGCGGTACCAACAGCCGCCACCGTCAGCACCATTCCGATCTTTTCCTCGGGCAGGCCCAGGTTCAGAGAGGCATAGAGTGGAACAAGCGTCGCACGAACACCGGTGCTGAGGAAGAAAGACGCCAGAACCGCGCAGTTTACGAGCATGAATGGACCATTCGACAGAACGGCGAGGACATCCTTCATGCTCATTCCTGACCCTGGTGCCCGCGATGAACCCACTGGCTCCTTCAAAGGCAAAGTGGCAACCAGCCCGGCTGAGCAGAACAGGGCGTAGGCAAAAAATGGGGCGCGCAGGCCGAAACGGGCGGCTGCATAGCCACCGATAGCGGGCCCGAAAGCCGCGCTTGCGAATACAAGGCCGGAGTAAAGGGACATATAGCGGCCCCTGGACTCACCGGCACTTATCTGAGCGATCCAGGTTGCTGCCGAGGTCATGTAGAGAGCCGAGCCTATCCCTCCGATAATACGCGCCAGGATTAGCCAGGCATAATTGCTGGCTGTGCCCGCTGCGACTGATGACACAATTATCAACACCAATCCCAGCACCATGTTTCTCTTTCTGCCGAAACGGTCTGCCAGAAAGCCCGCCGGTATGTCCATAAACACACGGGAGAGAGCAAACGCCGATACCGCCCATCCCACAAGAGCTACCGGAATGGAAAAGGAGAGGGCATACTGAGGAAGAACAGGTGAAATGACGCTAATGCCCAGTATGACGAAGCTGGAAACCAGCGAGAGGTTCAGGATTACGAACAGCCGCTGCTTCATTTACAAATGCCCAATTATATGCGTGCCTGCCAGGCAACTGTCAATAATCGGCTTGTGGGGTATGTCGTAGGATCTAGGAAGAGAAAGGCGCGGCAATATCTCGGCACATGCCTGACTTCATGAAAAGAACCTCTGTCGCCCGGTATTCTGCCTGTTATTCCACGCTGTGCGGGCGCCAGGTTTGTTCAAGGACTGATCTGGAGGTCGAACGGGTTCCTTGGCGGGCAAAAAAAGAAATGCCCCGAGTAACCTCACTGCCTCACCGACCATCGTCAGACTCTGTCTTCAGCCTACCTTGCACCGGTCACCGCCGGCACGTTTCAGCTTCCACCAAGCCCAACTCAAGTCCCAGGTCCCCGCTTGGCTACTCGGGACATTGTCTATAGTAGCACACCGCCAGAGCACTTGTCAAGTCCGTGTACTCGTTCAGTACCTTAGTGACACCTCCTCCTTTCTTTTGTTTTGCTGATGCAGCTTGAGAAACTCCTCTGGAGTAAGATATCTCAGGGCCTGGTGAGGACGGACGGTATTATACACCTCTTCCCACTTCACGAGAGCCTGGTTGAGTTCGGAGATGTCAAACGTGATATCAGTTACCTCACAGAATTCCTCGTAAAGGCAGAGCAACTAGAGCTTTCGCGACGCGCAGAAGTATCGCCAGCTTATCCTTGCCCCATCTGGGGTACTCCTCCCTTAACCTCTGGACAGAGGCAACAAGCTCTGCGGAGCAGACAGGCTGGCACACTCTCTCAGGACGGCAAGCCCAGTCCTCCGGATTTCCCAGGCGGTAACGATCGGGTCTCTGTCAAATTGTGTGAGAACAGCTACGGAATGGTACAAACCCCGGGAGCGTTTCCGTCCACAAAATGCCGGCGTTCCTCAGGCCATTAGATACACGCCTTAGCATCTTGAATCTGGTGTGGCAGGCTTCGGCAAACCCACTGGTTGTCGATCTGTAAAAGTAGTTTAGTGCTTTTTTGTGGGAAGAGTTATGCTAAAATCCAGCAAGGATTCATATGGTAAGTGCTGACGAACTGAAGTATTGGGTGGCTTTATCCGGGATACCCGGGATTGGCCGGGTACGGATTTCCCAGATGAAGGATTACTTTGGCGGTTTGCGGGACGCCTGGCAGGCTCCCGAAGGCAAGCTACGGCAAGCAGGACTGGATTCACGCAGTATAGACGCTCTGGTAACTTTGCGCCCCAGAATCTCCCTGGACGCCGAGATGGAAAAACTGAAACGCCACAATGTAAAAGTGTTGGTCTATGATGACCCTCTTTATCCTTCGAGACTAAGGGAAATCTATGACTATCCCCCTGTCCTTTACGTTAGGGGCAGCCTCCCACCTGATGATGAGCCTTGCCTGGCCATAGTCGGTACCCGCCGTCCCACCATATATGGGAGGCAGGTGACTGAGGAGCTAGTAGGCGACCTGGCCCGGAGCGGAATCACCATTGTCAGCGGATTGGCTCGGGGCGTTGACTCCGTGGCCCATCGGGCTGCTCTGGATGCCGGGGGCAGAACCGTAGCTGTATTTGGCTGTGGTCTCGATATCGTCTATCCTGGAGAAAATGCCAAACTGGCTCAGGCCATTGTGGAAAACGGCGCTCTGGTCAGTGAACATCCTCTGGGTGTCAAGCCTAAGCCCGACAACTTCCCACTCCGCAATCGCATCATGAGTGGCTTGAGCCTGGGCGTGCTGGTGGTGGAAGCCGGGGAAAAGAGCGGGGCTTTGATTACCGCCAAACAGGCACTTGAACAGAACCGAGAGGTCTTCGCTATCCCAGGCAGCATTCTCTCCCCTGCCAGCCAGGGAACTAATCGTCTCATTCAAGAAGGTGCTAAGTTGGTTTGCAACTACACCGATGTTCTGCAGGAACTGAACCTCACCATCGTAGTGCAGCAGGCAACAATCGCCGACTTTTCCCCGGCTGACGAGATTGAGTCTGCTATACTGAGGCAGCTGAGCTCCGAGCCCAATCACATAGATGAAGTATGCCGCTGCAGCGGCTTATCGATGTCTCAAGTAAGCAGCACCCTGGCGATGTTGGAGTTGAAGGGAATTGCCAGGCAAGTGGGAAACATGCATTATGTACTAGCTCAAGGAATTAGAACAGGATAAATCATGGTGAGCAAGCTAGTTATCGTCGAATCTCCAGCCAAAGCCAGGACTCTGAACCGGATTCTGGGGCGAAGCTATAGTGTCAAAGCCTCCCTGGGACATGTCCGTGACCTACCCAGGGGCAGCCTCGGAGTTGATATAGACAAGAGCTTCATCCCCAGATATGTCGTTCCTCCAGAGAAGAGGAAGATAGTGGGCGAAATCAAGAAGGCAGCTAGCAAGGCTGGCTCCATATATTTGGCTACTGACCCTGACCGCGAGGGAGAGGCAATTTCCTGGCATCTCACACAGGCAACTGGGCTGGACAACGGCGACAGACCCATCCTGCGCGTAGTTTTCCACGAAATAACCAAGGACGCGGTCCAGGAAGCCTTCAGCAATCCCCGCTCCATTGACATGAACCTGGTGAATGCCCAGCAAGCCCGACGTATCCTGGACAGACTTGTGGGCTATAAGCTAAGTCCACTCCTGTGGCGAAAGGTGCAGAGGGGACTCTCCGCAGGCAGGGTCCAATCGGTGGCTGTCAGAATGATTGTTGATCGTGAGATGGAGATTCAAGGCTTTGTTCCCCAGGAGTACTGGATTGTGGAAGTTGAACTGTCTCCCCTTCATCAAAAGTCAAGTTTCAAAGCCAAGCTGTTCGCCCTAGCGGACGGCACAAAGCTGGATATTGGTAATAAGGATGAAGCAGACAGCGTCGCCGCTGACTTAGAGCGGGCTGAATATGCAGTCAAGACAGTGGTAACCAGACAGGTAGCCCGCCAGCCGGCCCCACCATTCATCACGAGTACCTTGCAGCAAGAGGCCTGGCAGAGGCTGCACTTCACTGCTGGGCGCACTATGGCTATTGCCCAGCAACTTTATGAAGGCTTGCCCCTGGGCAAGGAAGGCTCGGTGGGGCTTATCACCTATATGCGCACCGATTCTACCCATGTGGCGACCTCTGCCATAAGCGAGGCACGGGAGTTCATCGGCGATAAATACGGAGCCAAGTTTCTGCCACCAAAGCCACGAACTTTCGCCAGGAGAGCAAAGTGGGCACAGGAAGCTCACGAGGCAATTCGACCCACCGAAATCCGGCGCCAACCAGAGCAACTCAAACCATTTCTTGATTCAGCCCAGCTGAAGCTGTACGAGCTTATCTGGAAGCGCATGGTCGCCAGTCAGATGTCGGCAGCTCTATACAATGTGACCAACGTGGAGATAGAAGCAAGCAATACTAAGCACCAGACTCAAGGATATCTACTCAAGGCAAGCAGCTCTGTAGTCAAGTCTCCCGGCTTCATGGTGCTTTACAGCGAAAGCAGAGATGAAGATGAGCGAGGGGAAAGCTCCGACTCCATCGGCACTTCCCTGCCCAGGCTCAGGATTGCGGACAAATTGACTTATCTGGGTCTCTTCCGCGAACGGTGTTTTACCCAGCCGCCAACTCGCTACACCGAGGCCACATTGATAAAAGCACTGGAACAAAAGGGCATCGGACGCCCCAGTACCTATGCCCCTATACTGTCCACAATTCAAGGAAGAGACTACGTTAACAAGCTCGAGGGCAGATTCCACCCCACGGAGCTTGGGGTAATGGTCAACAGGATTCTGACTGCCCACTTCCCCAGCATCGTTGACCCTGCCTTCACAGCTCAGATGGAAGGACAACTGGACGCAATAGCTCAGGGCAGGTATGAGTGGATAGCTGCTTTGCGGGAATTCTATCCCCCCTTCCAGGATATGTTGGATAAAGCTTGGACAAACCTGGAGAAGGTCAACATGACTCAAGCCAGCGAGGAGACATGCCCCAATTGCGGTCGCCCTATGGTCGTAAGAGTCGGGCGTTTCGGCAAGTTTCTCGCCTGCAGCGGCTATCCTGACTGTAAGACAACCATGCCCTACGCAGTTAAGACCGGGGTTTCTTGCCCCTTGTGTGGCGGCGACCTTGTCAAGAGAGTCAGCAAGAAGAAGAAGGTGTTTTACGGATGCAGCAGGTTCCCCAAATGCGAATTCACCGTGAACCGCAAGCCCCTAGCTCAACCCTGCCCTGACTGTGGCAAGCTTCTAGTACAATATAGAGGAGATTGGGCTCAATGCGTGGCTTGCAAACACAGAGTAAGGGTGTCGGAGACGGAGAAAGAGAAGGCAGCCTTATGAAGATTCTGATTATCCACGGACCGAATCTGAATATGCTGGGCAGAAGAGACAGGACAATCTACGGAGAGAAGACCCTAGGCGAAATTGACGCCCTGCTAAAGAAAGAAGCCCAGGCCCTGAATGTTGAGGTGGTGACATTTCAGTCTAATCACGAAGGAGCGCTGATAGACTTTATCCAAGGGCAAGCAGATTCCGCTCAGGGTATCATCATCAACCCCGGTGCGCTCACCCACTATGGACTCTCTCTGCTCGATGCGTTGTCTGACACAAAATTACCGATAATCGAGGTTCACTTGTCTGATATATACCACCGTGAGGAATGGCGCGCCAAGTCTGTAATTGCGCCCATAGCTGAAAAGCAGATAATCGGCTTGGGCTGGAAGGGATATATTGCTGCCCTGCAAGCCCTGGCTGGCAAACTGAAGGCGAAGCCCTCACGTTAGAACGTTAAGGCTGAGGCTTCCCTCTGCGAGGTGTAGCAAGGAGCGTCCTATTGCCACTATCAGGACTGGCGTTTCTTGAAGTCTTCCAAATCAAGCGTATTTATGAAATCCTTATACGCTGACAGCCCTTTCAACTCTTGCTCATCCACTTTGCCCTCAGAAACAGATTTGGCTGACTCCTCCTCAAGCACAATGCCTGCCTTCTCCAACACCGTTTCTTCAACATATATTGGTGCGCCGACTCTTACCGCCAATGCCAACGCATCACTGGGGCGGGAATCTATGTCCAGTTTCACACCATCGATGGTAAGAGCGAGCCTGGCGTAGAAAGTATCTTCCTTGAGCCCATTCACCACGATATAGTCAACTGAAGCCCCCAGGGTGGAGATTACAGACTGCAACAAGTCATGCGTCAAAGGGCGAGATAATTCGACATTCTGCAGCTTCACGGCAATAGCGTCCGCCTCAGCAGGACCAATCCAAATGGGTAGATAGCGATTAGTCCCCTTCTCTTTTAAGATCACCACCCGTTGGTAGTTCATCAGGCTAACCCGGATGCTGTCAATGGTCATCTCTACCATGTGCTATGCCTCCTTCGCGCTGTCTATTCTACACCTATAATGCTAATCAATCAACGAGCACAAGTCAAACGTGCGAACTCAGAAAACTGAGTTTCTGCTCAGATTGCCACCAGTCTTGAAACGTTACGTAATTACTTTGAGGGAGCCATGACAGAGCTTATCCTGACCAGACACGGCGAAACCGTCTGGAATGTGGAGAGGACATTTCGGGGTAGAGCGGATGTAGACCTGGACGGAATGGGCATCAAACAGGCAGAGCTACTGAGCAAGTATCTAGGCAAGTGGGAGTTGGAGGCTATTTATTCCAGTCCCTTGAAAAGGGCGCTAGATATGGCGACCACCATTGCCCGTTGCCAGAAAGTTGGTGTACGCGTTGCCGAGGGTCTAACAGACTTCGATTATGGTGAATGGCACTCTTTGCCCGAGCAAGAGGTGCAGAAACGATACCCGGCTCTGCTCAACGAGTGGCACAACAATCCGCGCAAGGTGAGAATACCCGGCGGAGAGAGCCTGCAGGATGTCGGAAAGAGAGCCGTCGAAGTAGTCAACGACGTCCTTTCTAGACATAAAGGCAGCGTAGTACTGATGTCACACCGAGTTGTGATCAAAGTCTTGATATGTTATCTGCTGGGACTGGACAATTCACGCTTCTGGGATATCAGGCAGGATGTATGTGGAATCACGATTTTCAACTACATGGATGGGCGCCCTGTCTTGACCAGGCTCAGCGACACTTCGCACCTGCGAGAGTTACAAAAGCCCGTACTTGATGATTTCCAGGTTGAATCCATCTCTCTCCGCTCCACAGGACAGCGTGCGCACCCCAGGGAATAACCCTGCCTCACCGCGATTACCTAGACCGCGTATGCCCTTGCCATGTGAGCTCGGTAAGCTCTTGTCTATAGCCCGCTAATTCAGGCGGTTTTCAGTTGTGAAGTGCAGTTCGGGCAGCGACTGGCCTTAACAGGGATAGCCGTAATGCAGTAGGGGCATTCCTTCGTCGTCGGTGCAGCCGGTTCTCCTGCCTTTTTGCGAGCTTGTATCTTGGCAATCGGACGCACAATCAAGAAAAACACGGCTGCGGCTACTATCAGCAAGTTAACAACAGTGTTTATGAACGCGCCATAGTTGAGCGTGACTGCCCCGGCCTGCTGGGCGGCAGCCAAAGAAGGATATGGCCCGGGAGCTATAGAGCTTTCTTTAAGGACGGTGAAGAGATTGGCGAAATCAACGTTGCCCAGGGCGAGGCCTATAGGCGGCATGATAACGTCTTTGACTAGCGAGTTGACCACCGCTCCGAAAGCGACTCCGATGATTATGCCCACAGCCATGTCAATCACGTTGCCTCTCATTATGAACGCTTTGAAGTCCTGCAGCACTTTTGTTCCCTCCTCTCTGCTTTGCTTATCAATCATACTACAGTATCTTTTTCAGATTATCAACACTTGTACTCGTTCATATGATTAGTGACACCTCCTCCTTCTCTTCCACCTCTTTGCCTGGGGTGAGCCCATTTCGTCGTTCTTGAGAAGCCGCGCCCTCTTGCAAGCCAAGTACTCCATCTGACGGAGCTATTTCCATGTGGTCTTCCATACGGTAGCTAGTGCGTACACTCTGAGCGGTAGAAGCATGAGAATGTGAATGAAACCATACAATGAAAAGGCGATGAATTTCAGGCTTTTTGTATTCAAAGCGCCGATCATCGCACGTATCAGGCCGAAAAACACCACGAGTGAAATCCAGAGGTACAAAAGGGAGTAGTCACCTGTCACAGCCAGATACAGAATAATTACAAGGTTAGTCAGCAGGAATAGAGGGAAAACCGCCTGATAGGTAAGGTCAAAAGCCAGCCATGGATCAAGCTGCTTGAACCATTTCACGTTTATTATGAACTCGCGGTAGAAACTCCGCGACCAGCGGAGTTGCTGTCTGAGCCAGTTATTGAGCTTAGACGGGCTTTCCGTTTCCGCTTTGGCTTGTGGAACGTATACTGACTTGTAGCCCTGGCTCAGAGTGAGGTTAGTCAGGTGGCGGTCATCCCCAAAGGTACAGGGATTGCCCAGGAATCTTTGGTGAAGCCACCTATCCTTCACTTGGTCTATTACTTCCCTCCTGTAAGCTCCGAAGGGGCCCGACACGCAGGACATAACCCCGAATAGGCTTTGTGCAGCTCTCTCCAGATTGAAAGCCAGCCAGTAGCGTAAATCGGTCAAGTAAGTCAAGAAGTTATCATGCCGGTTAAGAACCCTCACATTCCCCGTGGCGCAGCCAACTCTCTTGTCTGCAAAGGGCTTAACTAGATGATAGATGGCGTCCTCAGCAATCACCGTATCAGAGTCGATGCAGACGATGATATCTCCCGTAGCCACGCCAAACCCGCGGTACAATGCGTGTCGTTTGCCACGGTGTCCGTCATGTAAATACAGCCACCCATCTCTGCCTTGAGAGACCTTGTCAAAAACACTCTGAATATATTTGTCATCGCCGTCATTGCTCAAGATTACCTGGCGAATATCGTTGTAGAGCTGATTCTTTATGGAGATGAGACATTGCGTGAGTGTCTCTGCCTTTTCCTTATAGGTGGCAACAACCACGGAAACGCTCAATTCAGTGTCATAAGCCCGCCGTTCAGGAATGTTGTTCCGGTGAGCAAAAACTGCCTGGAGAACAAAATGTGTCAGGGCAAAAAGCCCGTAGAAGGACATGGAGTATATTGAGATTGTGAACAGGCTGGCCCGCAATGCATAGCCGACTGCTACGACGCAGGTCACGCCCAATGAGACAGCCAGTACCCACAGAAGATTTAGCTTTTTCATGTGCTCTGTTTTCTCCCCCTCAAGATGTAGTTGTACTCTTCGATTGCTTCAAGAAGCTTCGGCGTGATATCCATTTCTTTGCCGAATTCTATCATCTGCCTCAAATCCTTCGGCAGGCATCTGCCGGAGAGCCCTTTGCCTATAGGCGTAAATCCGTATTTACTTACTCTCGGGTCGTTGCTGATGATAGCGGCTATAGTGGAAGCATCGAGCCCTAATCTATCAGAAATGTTCTTCACTTCGCACCAGAAAGTGATCAGACAGGCAAGATAGTTGTTGAGGAATAACTTTGACGCTTCCGAGTATTGAGTCGGCACACTCAAGCGTTTTATCGCCGGGTCCAGGTCATTGTAGAAGGCCAGTATCAACTCCAGGTGCCTCTCACAGCAATAGCCTATTAGGATGAATGGTGGTTTGATCGCATCCGCAAGATATGACGCCTCTCGCAGGAATTCCGGGTTATGGCAAATGTGGATACCGTATGTTTCAGACAGCATGGAGGTGGTTCCTGGCCTGGTTGTGCTTCTTACCACATACAGTCCGCCTACCTGCCTCTGTCGCAGCTCCTTCACTACCTCCGGTACGGCGTCTTCATTCACGCAGATAAAAACTATGTCCGCGTCTTGAACTAGCCCAGTAGTGTAGTACTGGCTGCGGTTGCTTTTTATGTCATAGCCATAGACTTCGTGACACAAATCCCGGGCTAGACAAGCCGTAGCCTCGCCCACGATTCCAGTTCCAATTACCTGCACTCGCATGTTAGCCGCCGACCCTTCTACAGAACCTGCCTGCCAAAGCGCGCCTAGAGGGATTCGAACCCACGACCCCCGGTTCCGAAGACCGGTGCTCTTGTCCGCTGAGCTATAGGCGCAAAAAACAAATTGGGGTGAACGGTGGGATTTGAACCCACGATCTCCAGGGCCACAACCTGGCGCCTTAACCGCTGGGCTACGCTCACCACAACCATAAGCATTATACTTTACAATGGCTGTCGCTTTCAATCTCGGAGGCGAGCCCTTCTGAGCCCTTTGTCGTTGGTTGGAATCACAAGCTACGCAAACTCAGCAACCGTGCTATAATTATCCGCTTTTGAAGGGCTATCTGAGTAGAAGACATGAGAATTTGCTTGCTGACCTATAGGGGAAATCCTTACAGCGGTGGGCAAGGTATCTACGTTTACTATCTAGCGCGCGAGTTCCGGCGGATGGGGCATGAAGTGGAAGTGATTGCCAGCGCGCCTCTTCCCGAAGTGAGCGAAGGCGTAGTACTTCATCAGCTCAGCAGCTCAAGCATCTACCATCCGGGAAGTTCTTTCGGGACGAATCTCCCCAAGGTCAGAAATCTCGTTGACCTGCATGAACTCTGCGCCAGCCGCCTGGGAATCTTTGCCGAGCCATGGGCATTCAGCTTCAGGGCTTACGCCAAGATAAAGGAGCTCTGCAAACAGCGCCGATTCGACATTATTCACGACAATCAGGGCCTTGGTTACGGGCTGCTCTTGATGAAGAGATTGAACATACCGGTAATAGCTACCATACATCATCCTTTGCCCATAGACAGGCAGGCTGACCTGGAGCAAGCCAGTGGATTCAGGCAGAGATGGAGAATCAGGAGATTCTACTCATTCATCCGCATGCAGGCTTCCGTCGCGCGTCGCCTGGACCGAGTAATAACGGTGTCCCAAAGCTCCGCCAAAGACACAAGGCTCTTCTTCAAGGTGCCCGCTGCAAAATTGAGAGTGGTCTACAATGGTATAGATACTGAGATTTACAGTATGAATGAAAATACAAACCAAAACCGCGATGGCTTGATCATGGTCGCCAATACCGACGATAGAAAGAAAGGAGTACTTTATCTACTGCAAGCATTACAATTGCTGAGAGAGGAGGGGATGAAGCTGATCATTGTAGACGATGCAGAGCGGCATTCTTCCTATATAGAAGATGTTGGACCACTGCCTTCGTACGGTTCTAAGTTGGTAAGAAGGCTCAATCTAGACGGGATAGTGCACTTCACAGGGCGGCTGACGCGCGAGAAACTGGCAGAGCATTACTCCGCCGCCAAAATAGCAGTGGTGCCCTCCCTTTACGAAGGTTTCGGAATACCGGCTGCTGAGGCTATGGCCTGCGGCACCCCTGTTATTGCCACCACCGGCGGGGCGTTGCCTGAGGTAGTAGGCAATGCCGGTATACTTGTACCTCCGGGAAACGCTGATGCCTTAGCCGCCGCCATCAAGCAGTTGATCAACGACGAAGAAATGCAACGACGGATGAGCGCAGCAGGGAGAGCAAGAGTGAAAGAGAAATTCAACTGGGAGCAAGCAGCCAGAAGAACGCTCGACGTCTATCAAGAGATGCTGACAACCAGATGATCACTATAGAACCTGAACTTCTGGATATCAAGGATGGGGACATTACTTTGGACGCCGGCTGCGGGAACGGCAGACATTCCTGGGAAGTCTGCAACAAGCGTCACTCCCCCATTGTAGCCTTTGACATTGACACAGTGTGCGTCAAGAAAAATAAATATATGCTGGATTCACTAAGAGAGCAAGAAAAAATCGGCGGCAACTATCACCTTCTCGTAGCTAGTGTGACGAAGTTGCCATTCAAAGATGACACCTTTGACAGGATTATCTGTTCTGAAGTCCTGGAGCATATCCCCGAAGACAGAGTCGCGGTTGAAGAGTTGACGAGAGTGCTGCGCAAGGACGGCGCCATCGGAATTAGCGTGCCTCACTATTTCGCTGAGTCTATTTGTTGGAAGTTATCCAGGAAATATTACGGTTTTCCGGGTGGGCACATCAGGAAATACAAGACTCGGGAGCTTCTCAACCTTGCGGATACCGCTGGATTATCAGTCTATGCTGTTCGTCACAGACATGCTCTTCACTCTTTCTACTGGATGCTTCGCTGTGTTTTCGGGATCAAGAAGGAAAAGGCCTTGATCCCTTCCATATATAACAGGTTCCTGGAATGGGACCTGCGCACCAATTACAGGCTCTTCCGTTGGGTGGAAGGCTTGCTGAATCGCCTGTGCCCCAAGAGCCTTGCTATTTACGCCAGGAAAAAAGAGTTGAGCAGCAGTCCAAGATAGGCACCGAACAGCCTCACAAGGTTTCCAATGATTGGGGCGTTAGTCCCAGACAGGAAAACCAGAGGCTCAGGCCTCTAACACCAGCCATATGAACAAGTCCTTCAGTCTCTCCAGGGGCTTCCAGTTGCCCCGACCTGGCAGGGGTTTCAACCTCCGACAGGCTCAACCAGACTGCCCAGTTGCCGCATCACTGCGCTTAGGGTCTCAACAGCCTCATGCTCAGCGATTCCTTGGCAAGCCCAGCCCCTGTTCTGGCGGGAACACCACTATTGCCATCTATACGGTCGTGTATTATGATGTCAACGGGAAGGGATTGTGATGCAGTCAGGCAGCGAACACCAGGTTGTTGTATTGGCTGCCTTATCCATTGATGTTGGAGAGCTCATCCGCCGTGGCAGATTTCTGCATCTCGATAAGCATCAAAGTCCAAAATCCCGTGCCCTTTTGGGCCCACGAACCAGAGGTGCTTGGAAAGCGTGTTCAGAAGCCAATCCCCCCGTGAGGCTAGAAGCCAGAACCGACCTAATGACCGGTAACCAGTTCCCGTAGGTGACTTCCTGAGAGCGGCGAACCCGATACCAAAATGGCCAATTTTCGAAGCCAGTTCAGAAGTATATTGCCGGCAGGAATCAAGCGAGGCTGGCGCAGTTTCGTCCAGATATGTCAGATTGTCGTCCCTGTTTCACTCCTGGTAACTCTCCTGCAGTGGACAGGCTGGTTGGATCACCTCAGTTTCTTGTTCAATCCCTTGATGAGCCTGATCAATCTGCCTTCTGAGGCAGCATTGCCAATAGTCAGCGGGATGTTGATCAACATCTACGTAGCTATCGCTGCCATGACTGCCCTGCCTTTTTCCATGGAGCAGATGACGCTGATCGCCATATTCAGCCTGATTTGCCATAACCTCATCACCGAGGGGATTATTCAGCACAAGTCTGGCATCAATTTCATGAAAATAACCTTGATTCGCATTGTGGTAGCCAGCTTCACAGTTTTCATCGTTTCCCGGTTTCTCGGTGATACCAGCCAGGGCATTATGACACCCGCTCCGCTTACCGTTGCCAGTCCACTGCTTACAGTTGTGAAAGACTGGGCAATGAGTTTGATAACTTTGCTTTTAAGGATTCTGGGCATAATCATGGCTGTCATGATTACGCTGGAGTTCTCTGAAGCCTTGAGGTGGACAGAGCATTTAGCCACGGCTCTACGGCCCTTGATGAGAATGCTCGGGCTCTCTGAGCAGACGGCGACGTTGTGGGTAATCAGCGCTGCATTTGGATTGATGTACGGCGGAGCCATCACCATTGACAAAGCCAGAAAAGGGACCATGAGTAAGGAGGAATTGGAGCGCCTTCACGTCTCCATCGGCATTAATCACAGTATGGTAGAAGACCCGTCTTTGTTCCTGGTGCTAGGGCTCAATCCCTTCTGGCTGTGGGTACCCAAGCTGGTGATGGCAATAGTAGCCGTGCAAGTTTATCGAATCGTACACTACTTCAGGATTAGGTTGCACCGCTGAGGAAGATACTTCACAATCCCAGACCCCATGACAATTGCAGTTTCGGCGCAGGTCAACCTGACTCCAGAACGTAATTGAAATTCAACTACGCCCCCGGCTTCCCGCGGCTCCCTTCATCAGGGCGTCTGCCTCACCACATAGGCAGAAGCCCAGGTCCCTCACCACCCATCAAAAAGCCTCTTGAGCTTCAGGCTAAGTAAAGTGGAGAATAAGCGCTGCCACCCCAATCAGGATAAGCCAGATGCCCACCAGATAATTGAGGATTTTGGGGAAAATCATCACTATTATGCCAAAGATAAGGCTGATGATTCCTCCAATGAGACTTAGCTTGGGTGGCGAATTAAGTA
>JBBIMO010000012.1:0-27303 GCA_037444365.1 Chloroflexota bacterium | reverse complement strand
GTATTTCAAGCATAGATTGTCACCTCCTGTAATTGAGTTACCACCAGTATGATATGAAGACAGGTATTTCGTCAACAGACATTGCCAGTATCATCAAACGAGCCTTGCCGAAAGACAAACTTGAACTCGACTGGGGCACCGAGTAAAATAACAGGTGCCATGATTGGACTGGAGCGCATGAAGAAACTTTCGCGGGCATCTCCGTCCAAAATAGTGGTATTGATCATAGATGGCGTAGGCGGCTTGCCTCATCCTGAAACCCACAAAACAGAACTGGAGTCAGCTAGGAAGCCCAACTTGAACCGCATTGCCCGTGACTCCATTTGCGGGCTCATTGACCCTGTGAGTCCGGGAATTACGCCGGGCAGTGCGCCAGGACACCTGGCAATCTTCGGATATGACCCCCTTGAATATCATATCGGGCGGGGAGTCATGGAAGCACTGGGAATAGACGTGAAACTGAAGCCTGGCGATATTGCAGCTCGGGGCAATTTCTGCACGGTTGATGACAAAGGGATCATCACCCACAGGAGAGCCGGACGAGTTTCCACAGATAGGAATACGGTGTTATGCCGTTTATTGAATGACATTAGGGTGGAGGGAGCTGATATTTCTGTGCTGCCGGTGAAGGAACATAGATTTGTGCTCATCATGCGGGGCGAAGCCCTGTCACCTGAGCTGACAGATTCCGACCCCCAGCAAGTAGGCCTACCCCCTAGAAAGGTAGAGGCACTATCGCCACAGGCACAGAAGACCGCAGAGATTGTCAACGAATTCGTATCTCAAGCAAGAAGGCTCTTACTCAATCAAGCCTCTGCTAACATGGTGCTGCTGCGTGGCTTCTCCCACCGCCCACACATCCCCTCCTTATCTGAGATCTACAAGCTGAGAGCAGCCGCCATTGCCGCATATCCTATGTACCGCGGACTGGCTAACCTGGTAGGAATGAAAGTATTGCCAGGGGGTGAAAGCATAACGGAACAGGTGAACTGCCTGCAACGCTACTATGCCGATTATGATTTTTTCTTCGTCCATTTCAAGAACTCCGATACCAAAGGCGAGGACGGCAACTTCCAGGCCAAGGTCCAGGCCATTGAGGAACTCGATAATGCCCTTCCCAACTTGCTCAGCCTGGACCCGGACGTTTTGATTGTCACCGGCGACCACTCCACCCCAGCAACGTTAGCCTCGCACAGCTGGCACCCGGTCCCGTTCATGCTGAAGTCCAAATGGTGTCGCCCCGATAATGTCACTGAGTTCTCGGAACAGGCCTGCCTGACCGGCGGCATGGGGCGTTTTCCAGCTACAGAGATAATGCCCTTAGCTCTGGCTCATGCGTTGAAATTGGATAAGTTTGGCGCCTAGCAGAAATGAATGCCAAGCACGGAATCCCAAACAAATACAAAGCAACAATCACCAAAACTCAAAAGGGAATATGCTTCGCAATCCAGATTTGGAATCTTGGATCTGCCTAGGATTTAGAGATTAGGAACTAGGACTTCTCCGTTTCGGGGGGAGTCTCCTCCGCTAGGCCTGCTCGTTGCAGTTCCTCCATAAGGCGGGCAGCTCTAGGATATCCAATACGAAGACGGCGCTGCAGGAAAGACGTGGAGATGTGTTTGTATTCTTGCGCCAGCCGCTTCGCTTCTTCGAAAAGAGGATCAGGAGGAGCAGCCGTCTGAGCACCCGCAGGTTTCTCAGCCACCTCGTCAAAGTCAACAGAGCTCACCTTGATCTGCCGCTGGTTTCCCCAGAAATACACCAATCGCTCAATCTCGGCATCAGCAACAAAGCTTCCCTGCAACCGTTTAGGCTTGCTGGCTTCAGTAGGCATGTAGAGCATGTCCCCTCTGCCCAGCAGTTTCTCTGCGCCCACCATATCCAGTATGGTGCGGGAATCCACCTGAGAAGTAACGGCAAAGCTGATACGGGTAGGAAAGTTAGCCTTGATAAGACCGGTGACGACATCTACCGAAGGGCGTTGTGTAGCTACAACAAGGTGAATGCCCGTGGCCCTGGCCAGCTGCGCCAACCGACAAAGCGTATGCTCCACCTCGTCGGATGCTGTCATCATTAGATCAGCCAGTTCGTCAATGAGGAGTACCAGATACGGCAAGGTCTCCCCAGGGGCACGGTCCTTGTTGTAACCCTCGATATTCCGTGCTCCTGCTTTGGCAAATTGGCGATATCGATTATCCATCTCCTGATTAAGCCATCTCAAAGCCTTGATGGCCTTATCAGTATCCACTACCACAGGGGCAAGCAGATGAGGCACTCCATTGAAAGTCACTAGCTCCACCCTCTTGGGATCAATCATGATGAACCGAACATCGTCGGGGCTGCCGTGCAAAAGCAAGCAACACACAACAGAGTTAAGGCAGACTGTTTTGCCACTGCCTGTTGCCCCCGCGATCAGCAAATGGGGCATCCTGGTCAAATCCGCTGCTATCGCCTCACCGCCAGCACCTTTGCCCAAAGCAATAGCGAGCTTGGAGCGAGCCTTGATTCTCTGGAAGGCAGCACTCTCTATGGCACTGCGCAGGGCAACAGAGCCAAACACCGTGTTAGGCACCTCGATGCCCACTACAGGTGCCCCGGGCACAGGAGCCTCAATCCTGATGCTGGGCGCAGCCAGGGCTAAAGCTAAATCATTGGCCAGGGCAGTGATGCGATCTACCCTTACCCTGGTTCTGGATACTTCTTCAGTTTTTGTTTCATAGCTACCATCCTTCCCCTTTTCTCTTACCTCTCTATACTTTCTATCCCAACCGGGCTCAACACCGAACTGTGTCACCGTGGGACCTATGTTTACTTGCACAACCTTGGCTTCCACACCATAGCTCTCCAGAGCTTCTTCAATCAATCGGGCTCGTTGGTCAATGGCATCCTTGTCCAATTTCGCCTCGACCGGCTTATCCAGGATATCAATGGGCGGAAGACGCCATCCGCCGAGGGTGAGAATCGGTTCGTGTTCCGATTGCCACGCGGGAGGAGTTGAGCGTTCACGGCGTCGGGAATCCGCTGCTTTCGCTTCATCGGTTGCGCCCACTTCGGGAGAGGCAGCCTCGGAAGGACCAGCTTTGGCAGTAGCTTGCCTGGCGAACGCGGACTTGAAGGCGCCTCCAAGGGCTCTGCTCAGCAGGCGCCAGCCATTCTTGGCAGTGCTCCAACACTGCCTAGGGATAATGAAGGTAAAACCTAGAACGATAAGCCCGGCTACCCGCAGCCCTCCCACCGCATTAGAAGCACCTATTATGCTTTGCCCGAACCTGCCTCCCAAGTCGAAAAATGAAAGGACTCCCCATGCCGCAAAAGCCAGGCTGACGCCTCCAAGAACCCAATACCACCTCTGCTTCACGGCAGCGAACTGCCGCCGCCATGCCGTCCACACCAACAAACCCAAAGCGATGGCGACTATTACTAACCCATAGCCTAACAATGCAACTATGCCATCCCATAGGGCATATAATAAGACTACTATTACGACAATCAAGATAAGCCTTCGTGCGATAGGTGAAGCGACGAAGCCAAAGAATCGTCTCCATGCTGGCTGGCTTTCGCTTGACTTCCGTTTTGACTTAGACCTGCTTTTCGTTCTGGCCACGGCCTATGCCCCCCAACTAGTAGCCAGAAGGCCACCCTTTCTGGCCGCTGACTTCTGCACTTTTCCCTCCTACCTCCACAACTACTGGGATGATCACAGGACGCCGGTGAACCTGTTCATAGAAGAATCTGCTCAGAGAATCCTTCACTCTGGCATCAACAAAACCTGGTTCACTCAAGCGCCTTCCGCCATGATCTAGAGCACCTGCCACCACATCTCGTCCTTTCTCAACCAGTTTCTGCTCCTCTCCAGAGTCAATAAAACCTCGCGTTATGATGTGTGGTTTTTCAGCTAGCTTCCCATTCTCAGTATCAACAGCAATGGTGACCACAACCACGCCATCTCGCGATAGTAGCTTACGGTCCCGAAGCACACCGCCATCCAGTTCACCTGTGATCAGGCCACTCACATAGATAACTCCGACACGAGTTCTACCGACCACCTTTCCTGCCTCTTGCCCCAGCTCAAGGATATCCCCGTTGTCAAGGACAAAGATGTTATCTTGGGGTATACCCATACTGCGAGCCAAGTCGCCGTGCAACTTCAAATGGCGATATTCACCGTGAACAGGGACAAAGAATCTAGGCTTCACCAAACTGAGCAGAAGCTTCAACTCCTCTTGACTGCCATGCCCGTGGACATGAACCCGGGCCAGCTTGTCATAAATTACATTGGCACCTTGACGGAAAAGGCTGTCTGTGGTCTTGCTGACCAATGCCTCATTGCCGGGAATGGGAGTTGCCGAAATCACCACAGTGTCGCCCTGAATTATCTGAACTCGACTACTGGGGTCACGATTTGCCATGCGTACCAGAGCAGAGGTAGGCTCCCCTTGACTTCCTGTGCTCAACACGATGACCCGATTATGAGGCAATTCCTTAAGTTCTTCCAGGCGGCAAATAATCCCGGGGGGAGCAGTAAGATAACCCGTTTTCAATGCCATGCTGGCTATTTCCTTCATGCTTCGCCCGATGATAAACACACGCCGGCCGTGTTTAGCGGCAACATCAAACACCTGCTGCATGCGAGATATGAGAGATGCAAAGGTAGTTACTATCACTCTGCCCTTTGCCTCACCTACAATCCTATCTAGAGTATCGCTAACTACCTTCTCGGAAGGAGTATATCCGGGAAGCTCGGCATAGGTGGAATCGGAAAGAAGAAGCAAAACACCCCTGGCCCCCAGCGACGCCAACTGGTTGAAGTTGGTAGCCTCGCTAATAGCCGGCGTATAATCAATCTTGAAATCGCCACTGTGAACCACAATTCCCAGAGGAGTGTGAATCACCAACCCCACGGAATCGGGAATACTATGGCAGACAGAGAAGAACTCTATGGTGAATCTGCCCAGCGTAATCCTGCTCCCCGGGCTAACCAGATTCAGTTTGGCGCTGGTCTTCACGCCGCGCTGCTTGAGCTCCACCAGGATCAGCTCTCGAGTGAACTTGGTAGCATAAACAGGGGGAGTGATGCGAGACAGGATGTAAGGCAGGGCCCCGATGTGGTCTTCGTGCCCGTGAGTAATCACTATACCCCTTACATTCTTCTGTCTGGCCAGCAGATAGCCAATATCCGGGATAAGCAGGTCAACTCCCAACATCTCTTCGCTGGGAAACATGAGTCCGGCATCAATGACGATGATGTCATTGCCACACTCCAGTGCCATCATATTCTTACCGATTTCCCCCAATCCGCCCAGGGGGATAATTCTCAGTTTGGGTGTTGGCATGTTTCTTCCTTTCATTCAGGCATAGTTCTAGAACAGGCTTAGTTGCTGAGATTCGACTGTGTCTTCAGGCAGGTCCCTGCCTTGAGCTAGTATCTGCGGAATCTTGAGCATATCCGCTTCAATGGTCCGGCGCAGGGAACCTTGATGGAGAGCTGCCGCCGGATGATACATGGGGTAGTAAATCACGTTTGATAACTTGCGCGGCCTGCCGTGAACCTTTCCTATACTCTCATTGGGAAAATACTGTGCCAGAGAGTACCGCCCCAGAGTAACTATCATCTGTGGTTGAATTATCTCAATCTGACGGTCAAGCCATTTGCGGCAACTCTGTATCTCGACCGGTAGTGGTTCACGGTTTTGGGGAGGACGGCACTTGATCACATTGGCGATGTAGACCTCTTCCCGCCGCAAGCCAATTGAGGCCAGCAGTTGATCTAGAAACTGTCCTGCTGGTCCGACAAAGGGACGCCCCTGCTGATCTTCGTGCCACCCCGGCGCCTCACCGATAAAGACTAGGTCCGCATCCCCAGCCCCCTCACCAGGTACCACTTTAGTGCGATGCTTAGCTAGCTCACAATCCCGACAAGCCGCAATTTCCTCACAGAGCCGTGCTAAAGCTGACATCTAGTTTGAACCCCAAAAAGCCTTGCGACTTCTCGTGGGCCGTCTTGATTCGATGGTAGCATATCTACGTTCGTGGGTCAATGTAGATTCCTGCTAAACCAGGAATGTTAGACCCGTTCACTCCTCCTCTTCTTCATGCTCCCAAATAGGCTCAGTGAACTGGTCAATAAACTCAGCCGTGACTTTCTTTGCTATTCTATCCATCTCTTCATCCACTCGCTCGGCCAGATGGCCAAGCTCGGTCAAGTCCAGCGTAATCCCCAGCATTTTGACCAGGATACCAAGAACAGCCAAGGATGCTTTGGGATTTGTTATTTGCGTAGCATAAGCTGGCACTTCACCCAGCAGGCAAATGCCTTCCATTCCCCTTTCTCTAGCCATTCCCAGTATCAGTCCATTCAAACCAGCGATGCGGAGGCTGCCTCTAAGAATCACATTTTGCTTTCCTAGCTCGTCAACCAGACTGGAGCTTGTAGCTGCTCCCCAGACCTTCATTTCTTCGCTATGGTGCACACGGGTCACGGCAGCAGCACAACTATACACCCTTGACACCCTGAGCCTCTGCGCCACATCCAAGACACAGTTAACCAGCTCATACCCTTTGAAAGCAGGTTGCTCTTCCCCAATGAAAATCAGCAAGCCTTTGCCGCCCTTGGGATACTGCCAATAGTAGAACTTGCTCTCAGGAAACCGAGGACTTTCAACCAAGTTGTCTCTGACTGTGACACCCACCGGTTCAAAGAAGTTGACTGGCTCAATTTCCCCTATTTCTGCGGCATTCAGCTTGTCAACAAGATACTTTGCCGCAGTCAGGGAAACGTCTCCGATGCCCGGCCAGGAGGCCAGCATGAAACAACTCCTAGGGCGTGGTTGTCTGCGGAGCTTTATCGCGTCTCTCCTCGCATCCATCTTAGCTTCCCTTGGTCGTCACCGATACACCGGAGCAATACAAAGAAGGAGTCTTCAGCATCCCACCGACCCATCTTACGTCATCTCCCACTTCGACAAGCTCCTTCAACACCTGGTATATATTACCGGCAACCATAGTATCTTTCACTCTCCCCACAATCTCGCCATTCTCTACCTTGTATCCCAACAACACATTGGCACCGAAGTCGCCACCGAGAATATTACCCTGCTCAGCGCCGATAACGTCCTCCACAATCAGCCCTTCCTTCATATCTTCCACCATCGCCTGGAAAGAAACATCGCCCTCCTCCACGACAAGGGAGCTTACGGCTGGCCCGGGCAAACCACCTGCTCGCCTACCATTGCCCGTGCTGTGCACTCCAGCTAAGGCTGCCGTCTGTAGATCATAGAGGAAATTCGTTACTACCCCATTGGCAACAAGCGACAGGCGCTGGCCCGGCACTCCCTCGTCATCAAAAGGATAACTCCCCACGCGGTAAGCTGCGGTAGCATCATCCCACAAGCTCAGCCTTTTGTCAAAGACCTGCCTCCCTAGCTTGTCCTTGAGAGGCGAAGCCCCTTCCAGGACTGTCTTGCCGTTAAACGCCAGCACTAGTGGGCTCAGCAGAACACTGGCTACTCCATGCGGTGTGAAGATTATCGGCAGCAGCTTGGTGGACACAGCAGCCGTTCTCCTGGCCATATCCAGCTGCCATATCACGTTGTCAGCCAGGCTATCAATGCCAACCAAATTGGGACGGCACGAGCTTGCACTATCTCCCACCCAGAGTATATCTGTATCCCGGACCAGCATGCCTTCCAGGCTAAGGACAAAGAAACTCCTGTCATAGCCTCCTTCGCCGCCCTGCGAATTAACCAAAGAGATCGAGCTTGTCCCCTTGGTTATCTGAACATCGCACAGGATGTCAGGAGTATGCCTCTTAATCCTGGCTATAAGCTCCTTCCCCATCACAACCATCTTTTCCATAGCTACTTTTCCTGTTTTGGGGTCGAAGACGTTCACTTTCGAATAGTCCTGAGAGCAGGGAAATTGAAAGTTGGCCGGACCGCCAAATTGCGATGTTTCCACAGCCATGTCCACCAGGTCCTCCAGAGTCCCTCTTCCTTGACGGGAGAGGGCAGATGAGGGTGAACTCTTTTCGCCTGCTCCACCAATGCCGGTGGCAACAGCAAACCCGATCCTGCCTTGCTTGAAAATTCGCAGGGCAGTACTGCTGCTCTCCCTGGTCTGCACCTGTTTTAGCTCATTAGCTTCAAACTGTATCGTGGTTGCCTGAACAGAAGCTGAGAAAACCTCTGCTTGCTCACTCACCTTCTGAGCAGAGCGCAGAACCTCCACAAGACGTTCCATCTTACGAAATCCTTCTAACCTAGGGCTCCATCTGCCTCTATGTAGTTCGCTCCGATTGAGGCCGCCGCTCGTATTAGTTGCCTGCCGGTTGCCTCACATATGAGTGCCTTTGGCAGATTCCTGCAGAAACGGATAGAGTACTCCGCAAATTGCGGAGTACTCTCTGCCGGGTCATATTGTTTCGAATCTTGATTTCTGATCATTTGAACTTGTTCAGGATTCAGAATCCGGGATCCAGTGTTTGTTCACTATCTTCCTCCTACCACACAATGTCGAATCCTGATATGCGGGCTGCCGTCGGAAACGGGCAATGGGTATTGTCCCGCCTTGCCGCAACCGCCCCCCTGATTCATCTCCAGGTCGTTGCCTATGGCGTCTATATTGTGCAAAGTGTTGAAGACATTGCCAGTGAGCACCACAGGCCGCAACAACTCCGCCAGCCTCCCCCGGCGAATCATATATGCTTCTCCGGCAGAGAAAGTGAACATCTCCAGACTGGTCGTCCCGCCGTACCACCCCTTGACGTAGACACCTTCCTCAATGTCACCAAGCATCTCTTTAAATGAAACGCTACCTGGCTCGATATAAGTATTGCTCATTCGCACTATGGGAGGGAACACGTAGTTGATGGCTCGGGCATTCCCCGTCGCCTTCTCTCCCATCTTAGCTGCTGTTTCCCGGGAATGGAGCCTTCCCTCCAGAATACCCTCTCGGATGAGATAGGATTTCTTTGCCGGTGTCCCTTCATCATCGTATGCATAACTTCCCCGCAAATCGGGCATTGTGGGGTCATCAATGATATTGAGATGCTTGCCGCCAAACTTCTTTCCCAGGACCATGATCTGCCGCAGGTTTTCATTTTGATATACATGGTCCGACTCGGACAAGTGTCCGAAGGCTTCGTGAGCGAACACTCCCGCCAGGATAGGGTCCAAGATCACGGTATACTCTTTGCCCCTGACCTGAGGGGCAGAGAGAAGAGCGACAGCACGCCCGGCTGTCTCTCTGGCTTTCTCATGCAGCCCTTCCACGGCAGAGAACTCGCCATTGCTACCCAGACTCAGTCCGGCTTGCTGAACGTCGTTGCCCTCACGAGCTATGGCTGTTAATCGTAAGGTAAGGTCAATTCTGGTTTGCTCTACATAGCTACCTTCAGAACTGGCGAAAGTGGTCATTCGTTTCATATCACGATAGTTGATTCTGGTACTCTGAACGTTCCGGCTACTTAACATAATATCATTGTAGTTCTCTAGAATCTCCTTCTTGGCTGCCAGCGGTATGGTTGTGACATCTCGCTTCAACTGCGGCGCCACCGTATCCACCACAGGTTCCACCGGGAACAGCTTGAACGGTTCCCTGCTGGCTAACTTCGCCTCCTCCACTGCCAAGGCCACTTTCTCCCTCAACCCATCCAGATGATTAAAGCTGACGAATCCCCAGCTGCCCCGGACCAGCGCACGGATATTGCCACCGGAATTACGAGCTCTGCTTATCTCTTCCAGCCTTTCCCCCCTGTAGGCAATGCCGGTAGACTCACTCTCCTCAGCATGGATTTCAATATAGCCGGCGCTATGGCCTTTCAAGGCCTCCGTTATTAGATCCCGCATGGCCCTATTGTAGCCTTTGACACGAATAAAGGCAAAGAGCAGTGCTCATCCACACGACCGTTGCGAGTGGCGTGTCCCAACTCGACATAATTTTTGCCAGGCCAAACTGCACAACGACCTTCCAATGTAGTAGAATGTTGCCAATCACCCGATACTGCATGGGTTGCGGCGATGAAATTCACCGACAAGCTGCTTAAGGCCAGTCGAAAGAACAACAGCTGGCTGTGCATTGGGCTTGACCCTGACCCCGAGCTTATGCCCCGGGTAGACGTCCTGCAATTCAATAAAGCCATTATCGACGCTACCTCCGACCTTGTCTGTGCCTACAAGCCTAATCTAGCCTTCTATGAAGCCTTAGGGGTCGAAGGGCTGGCTGTCCTGGAGAAAACCATTGAATGTGTACCTCGTGATATTCCAGTGATCGGTGATGCCAAGCGTGGCGATATCGGCAACACAGCTAAGGCTTATGCCAAAGCTCTCTTCTCGGTTCTGGGCTTCGATGCCGCCACCGTCAATCCCTATCTTGGCTTCGATTCCATAGAACCCTTTATCGACTATCAAGACAATGGTGTGTTTATCGTGTGCCGAACCTCAAACAAAGGGGGCACAGATTTTCAGGACCTCCTCACCCACGGCTCACCACTATACGAAGCAGTGGCTCGCAAAGCCAAGGAATGGAATGTTCACGGCAACATCGGCCTGGTCGTCGGAGCTACCTATCCTGAGGAATTACAGAGGGTCCGCGCAATCTGCCCCGAGATGCCTTTGCTCATTCCCGGCGTTGGCGCTCAAGGAGGCGACCTGGCATCAGCAGTTCGCTACGGAGTAGATGCCCACGGCGATAGGGCGATCATTAATGTGTCCCGACAGATTCTTTATGCCTCCAAAGGAAAGGACTTTGCCCAGGCAGCTAGAAACGTAGCCGAAAGAATCCACAACCAGATCAACGGCTACAGAAGCAAAGCCCAGTGATACAGTTTGGCTGTGCAAAGCTCACCCCTGCGGCAGCTATGAGTGGAAAGCGGTAGGCATCGGCGCCGACATGTGCCAGCCCCTTCTTCTACACCCGTCGTATTGAGCTCACGGAACGGTTATCGAGTCGCTTGTCTCAACATTTGCCGCCGAGTCGTAGACCCAACCACTTAACGTCACATTGTAAACAGTGAAGGTAAATGTTGTCCCGGATCGTGGTCTCCTTACCGAGTCAGATTGCACTGTTACCTGCCCACTGCTACCGGTTATACCGGTATCGCTGTCACTGGTAGCGCCACTCCAGCGTCCCGATACCGTTGCTCCCGCCAGCGGCGTACCTGAAGCATCAACAATGGTTATGGTCGCAAGAGCACGTGTGTTTATGCCAGACCTCTGGAGAGCCATAGTTATGCTGTGGACGTGCATTTTGCTGGCCTCGCTGGTTGTGCCGAAAGCCTCATCTGACTGCAGTCCCTCGTTTCCGGAAGTATCCACCGCTGAAACAACATAGTAGTAGGTGGTAGCCGCGGCTAGCGCCGTGTCCGAGTAAGAGCTCAGCGTCGGCGAAGCGATAAGAGTATAGGGACCAGAGGACACAGTGCCTCGATAAACTCGATAGTTTTTCAGGTCAGGCTCAGTGTTGGCAGTCCAGCTGAGATTTAGCTGGCTGCTGCTTGCTGTTGTAACCGTTAGGCCACTGACCTGAGCCGGAGGTGTAGTATCTGGTGAAACCACCGCCTTGTAGGCGTTTATCCTGCCATATCGCCAGTATGTGCCGGTGCCTGCAATCGCGTCGGCTGTGTTCTCGATACGGTTGCGTACGTTAGTATTACTCGTACCATACGAGGTTGCCCAGACAAGCCCGGCTAACCCGGCGACGTACGGTGTTGCCATCGACGTACCGCTAAGCGAACCATAGTTGAGTATGCCGATCTTGTTGTTATGGTTCGGCAAGGTGGAGAAGATGCTTACACCGGGAGCAGCCACATCCACCCAACTGCCATAGTTGGACCAGCTGGCTTTCACGTCATTCTGATCAGTGGCTGCCACCGCAATGCAGTTGGCATAATAGGCAGGATATACGGGAGCAGTCTTGCCATCGTTCCCCGCAGCCGCTACCAGTACGACGCCTTTGCTCCAGGCGTAGTTGACCGCGGCTTCCAGTGTGGAAGACGCGGAGCTACCACCTAAGCTCATCGTGATTACCTTTGCTCCATTATCGGCTGCCCAGATAATGCCGTTGGCAATCCAGCTATAATAGCCACTACCGTTATCATCCAATACTTTGACATTCATGATAGTGCAGCCGTAACCTACACCGGCAACACCTATACCATTATTCGTAGCGGCAGCAGCAATACCGGCTACGTGCGTGCCGTGGCCATAGAGGTCATCCACTGTGCCGCTGGTGGTGAAGTTTCTGTTGTCAACGATCTTACTAGCAAGGTCCTCATGGTTCTGGTCAACACCAGTGTCCAGGATGGCAATCTTTATGCTCGCTTGACCTGTGGTTATGTCCCAGGCTTGTGGCGCCTGAATCCTGGTCATACCCCACTGGTTGCCGAAATAGGTATCGTTAGGTGTGAGAACTACGGTAGCAATATAGTCGCGTTCGGCAAACTCGACGGCCTTTTCACGCCTGTAAGCACCCAGTTTTTCCCGCGCTTTCCCCGCAGGTATTTTCACTACCTGAACGCCCAGCCGGGTGATATCACCAAGTGCGTAGCCTCCGTGCCTGCCATGGATCTCTTGCCTGGCGCCCTCGCTTGTCCCGGCCTTGAACTTGACCAAAATGTGATCCGAGGCGAAGTCCCCTGTATTTCCTCCGCCAGCTGCGAACGTGGGCGCGCTAAGCAGGAGCAGGCTGATAACCAGGCCGAGAATCACACCAATCCAAAGCAGCTTCTTCATAGAACACCTCCCTCTATCTATTTATTATCACTACTGCAATAGATCACCCTTAGATGGCTGTCTGTATGGTATTCAAAGTCTGAGGTTCCATCGGACAGAACCAGGCGATAGCCGGGTATGATCACTTGCGCATAGGACTTGTCTTTTTCGGGACACCCCAAGCTAGCATCGGGCCAGACGACATCTTCAATGTGCTTTATGGCGATTCTCTCAGCGGGTACTCCCCTTCGCCGGGCAAGATCTTTCCTGGCCAGTACCACAATCTCCTCACTAGCGCCCATGTCTACTGACACACCTGTCACTGGGCTTCAACACCCAACGATATAAAGAAGAGGATACTCTTGCGCTTGTTGCTTGTCAAACCCGGGGCACCACGGTTTCTTTGTAACTGAAAGAGAACAGGTGGCCAAGTATCAGGAGGTGTCTCCGGTGGCAGTTGCACCTTTCGCTAAGGAGTTGGCCATCACCTCTGTGTGCTACCAGGGATGCCGTCATACTCATGCTAGCTACTCGGTCTTGGTCGCATCACAAGGTCAGGCTTTCCTAACGAGCAGCCTGGATTTTGGATTTGGGGATTAGTCAAGTCGTAATGTGCTAGTAGCTGAATGGCTGAAGCCTAACCACCCCTCCTAAACATCTCAATCGTGACATAAGCTGCCAGAGGTTCAACTATTTCAGGCGGTAGCGAGTTAAATATCTCGTTCATCGTGGCCATTTCTTTGGGTATTCCTTTGTCGAAGCCCAGTGCCTTCAGGATTCTGGGGCCATACGTAGCCATGTCCTTTTCCATCTGGCTTAACATTGAACCTATGGTCTCTATGCCTACCTCTCCTGGCATCATCGTCCTCATAACTAATCCCATGCCTTGAACCATGTCCTCAACCTCTGATGACGGTATCCTCTTCACCTTTTCAGTCGAGTTCGCAAGGTCCGCCAGCATATGCTCGACAACGTTGTCATGGATGGGTGTTATGGTCAAATGTATGCTTGGTGGTATATGCATGTCCTCTATGCCACGCTGGGCCATAAGCCACCATCCCTTTTCCCCCATCATATCTGCCAGTTTGAATACGTTAACCTCTTCTGACGAGAATGCTACTATACAGAAACTCTGCCTGCCAAGAACTCTATAACCCAGTTTCTGTAAGCCCGCAACAAGCTTGTCTCTGACTCTTATCATCTTCCGGGCCGTGTTCAAATAGCCAGCCTCGCCCATATAATGCAAAGCCGCCCAAGCTGCAGCGAGTGGGCCGGCAGACCTGGATGACAATACGGCGGGATTGACTATTACATAGCCGGGCCAGCGTAAGCAAGCAAACGTGGAGTACATCTTGTGAAAGCTCTTTCTGAATAGGACCACCGAGGAACCGTGTGGTGCGAAGGCATATTTGTGCGGGTCGAGTGAAATCGAGGATACACCGGGAACTGAAAAGTCGAAGTCTGGTATGTTCTCGCCCAGTCTCTTCATAAATGGCAATATGAAACCCCCAACGCACGCATCTACGTGCAGCCACAAGTTCCTCTCCAGCGCTATGCCGGCCAATTCCTTGATAGGGTCTATCGTACCAAAGGGCCAGTTGGGCGCTGAACCAACTATCATAGCAGTATTGTCGGTAATAGCTTGATTCATTAGATCGGGCAGTGCTTCAAGGGTTTCCGGGTTAACTGGCACTCTCTTCACAGTCAGGCCCATATATTCAGCCGCTTTGTTGTAGCAGGGATGTCCAGTGACAGGCAGAACTATCTCTGGAAAGCGTCCCAGACCGTGTTTAAGGATAAACTGGTCTCGCGCAGCCTTCACCGCCAGAAATACGCTCTCAGTTCCGCCAAATGTATATGTCCCTGCCACGTCATCGTCGCCGTGCATCAACGACCTGGCCACATCAACAATGTCCTTCTCCAACTTAATAGCGCTGGGGAATTCCAGAAAATCGAGTATGTTCTTGTCAGCAAAGGTTGTAAGAGCTCGATGTGTGACTTCCCTCAAGTCATCAAGCCCAGCTTCAAAAGCTATGCTAAACAATCTGCCGCTATGCGGCTCGGCGTCCCTGGCAGCGTATTCCTTCAGCTTTTTCAGAATTTCTTCTTTAGAATATGCTTTTGTGAAAAAGTCCATGTTGCCCTCCTACATTCTGACCTTATATGAGAAACAGAATTCCCTGGACTGCACGACGACACCCCAACGTAACTCAGTCATTCTGTGTTGTTCTTGAACTACACAACATGCAGGAAGAAGCCGCCATGAGTCACCACACCTCCAGACCATTATAGTCCCCGGTGACTTATGTTGCAATATGGCTGAAAGCATAGAAACAATGATGTGCCAGAAACAGCATTGCACAGCCTGTCTTTTGGTTGTATAGGAGTTAGGCCGCGCATTCGTTACGAACGAAATCGACGAGCCCACCAGTAATAGCCAACGGCAGCAATCAACGCTATTGAGGCGATAGGCGCCCATACGAGCCTGAGGTCGAGCGGAAACGCATCTAGGAGCGCTCCTCCCAGCAATGGACCCATCGCCATGCCTACGGTTTCGCTTAACCCGAACACCCCCATATATCGTCCCCGCTGCTCCTGTGGTGAGAGTTCACCTATCACTGTGAGGGTAACCGGGGAGTATATGATCTCGCCTGCTGTAATCACTGCCATTGCCCCCAGCGCCCATCCAAATTGCCTGATCCAGCCGAAGGAGAGATAGCCTAGCGCATAAAGCAAGCTCCCCAGAATCAGAGCGCGGGATTTCGCCACTCGCCTGAGGACAAGAGTCATAGGATATTGAAAAACGATCACTATCAGGCCATTTAAGGTGAGCAACAGGCCATATTGCGCGCTGGAGAAGCCAACCCTGTCCACAGCAAATATAGACAACGTAGTGGACATCTGGCCCACTACTACATGCAACAGGACACTCAACACCAGGAAGGCCATGAAGGCTAGATCCCCCGCAGGGGGGAGCATGCCACGAAAGCCAACTCTCTTGCCTTGTCCCTGCGAAGACTCGCGCACAAAGAAGATAGTGATGAAGGAAACGATGCCGCAGGTTAAGGCCGGAATTCCAAAGAGCCAGGCATATGGCAACAAGGTGGCCAGATACCCACCTATGGCGGGGCCTGCAGCCCAGCCTACGTTGGCGCCTATACGCAGGATCCCATATGCCTCTGTCAGCCTCTCCCTCGAGGTGGAGTCTGCCACCACGGCAGTGATAACCGTCCGTGCTATGGTGAGCACCGAGCGAGCAGCAATGTAGACAACGGCAATGGCCAGGACCGGGGCCGAAATCCCGATGAGCACAGCCAGTCCTGAATACAAAAAAACACTTACCAAAGCCGCCGCAAGCAGAACCGGGCGCCGGCCAAATCTGTCCGAAATCGCCCCTCCCAGCGGTTGACAAAAGGCCGAACAGAGTCCGCCAGCCAGCAGGATCGTTCCCACCAGAGTCATGGGGACTCCTTTTTCCTGATAGAGATACAACGATAGAAAAGGCATGCAAATTGACAGACCGATAACTGTGAAGAACTGAATGAGGGTCACGACCCACAACCCGCGTTCAAATCGGTGAAGGGCATTTCGCAATGAGCTTGCGGCATTCCCCAACAATTTCTCCATCGTCTGCAAAAACACCTGATTATACCCCTTTTCGCTCCATCTGCCTTCTGGTCTCATGGGTGATCTCTTGAGGCAGCTACGAATGATAGGTCATGAGGATGGGAGACGACATTGGCCTCGAATGCCTCAAGAATACGAGAGGGTGAAGGGATTTGTCTCCATAACTAACGCGCTTCGCGACAATAAGAAGCACACTTCGCTGCCTTGTGTAACGAGAAAACAGGTAATTGTTCAATCGTGGAGCGGAACGTACAATCACAAAGAGTAGCTGCCGCCAGCCCGATTAGAGCTGATGTCGCCCATGCAGGACAAAGACGAGCTGGGGTTCTGCCTCGATTTCAGGGTTGCCGAGATGTACGTCTCGCCAGCATGAAAGGAGCTGCGCACCAACGGGCCTGACATTACGGAGGCAAAGCCCAGTTCTTCTCCCGCAAGGCGGTATTCCTGAAACTCTTCGGGTGATATGTACTGGACTACCTTGTGGTGCTTCAGCGAAGGCTGTAGATACTGACCTACGGTGAGAAGGTCGCAGCCAGCCTGTCTAAGGTGGGTCATCACCTCAATGACCTCCTCTCGCGATTCACCCAATCCCAACATAAGCCCTGACTTGGTCAGGAGACTGCCGTCAAGCAGCTTGGCCTGCCGCAGAAGGTCGAGCGACCGCTGATAGATCGCTTGCGGACGAACCTCCGGGCAAAGCCGGGGCACCGTTTCTACGTTGTGGTTAAGAACAGCAGGACAGGCGTCCACTACCGTTCGCAGGGCGGAGGCCGACCCTTGAAAATCAGGGATAAGGACTTCGACTGCGATATCTGGATCATACTTATGGATTGCCCTGATGGTTTGGGCGAACTGGGACGAACCGCCATCGGGAAGGTCATCTCTGGTTACAGACGTAATAACTGCATACCGCAGACCCAGTCTGGCAACCGCCTGCACAATACGGTCCGGCTCCTCGGGGTCAGGAGCTTGAGGCTTGCCGTGCTTCACCGCACAGAAGGTGCAATTGCGGGTGCAGATATCTCCCAGTATCATGAATGTGGCCGTGCCTTCGGCAAAGCACTTTGTGCGGTTGGGACAACGCGCACTTTCACAGACGGTGTGCAACTTGAAGCCGCGGGTAAGCCTTGCCGCCCTGTTCAGTACCGCAGAATCAAGGGCACTTAACTTCAGCCACTCTGGGCGCTCACTATAGCCAGCCATTTGCCATTGTCCTGCTCGCAGTCTAAGCAAAATGCCTCGGAAAACGAGCGAAGCAATTTGTCTATGATGGTTTCCAGCTCTGTGCGATGCCCCAGCAACTCTGAGATTGAGGTCATGACTTCGCCCCCCAAGCCGCAAGGTCTTATATACTCAAAATGCCGCAGGTCGTTGTTTACATTGAGGGCAAACCCATGCGTGGTGATGTGGTGGCTGACATGTATTCCTATGGAGCAGACTTTCTTTTCACCCGCCCAGATACCAGGGTACCCTGCCAGCCGGTAGCCCTGAATACCGAGAGCAAGCAGCAGCTTGATGATAGCCTCTTCCAACTTTTGGACATACTCACGCACACCAATACCATTTTCCTTGAGGTGAAGTATGGGATAGCCTACAAGCTGTCCTGGCCCATGATAGGTGATACCGCCTCCTCGATTGGTACGAAAAACCGCGATCCCCTCTCGAGCCAGTGTCTCCGGGGGAACAGTAATGTCCTCTGCGCCCTCAAACCGCCCTACGGTGAAAGTAGACGGGTGCTGCAGGAGCAGCAGCACATCACCAATTTTGCCCTCAGCCCTAATCTGCGCCAATCCTTGTTGCAGCCTCAGGGCAACGTCATATGGCACTATCCCCAGGTAAGAGGCAAGGCAGGTCCTTTTGAACGTAGAAACGCCCATCAGTTAAGCTCTAGATACTGAGGAAGTGAATGGCGCCCTCGAGCTGACCCATTGCTGTTTCGTGCACTGCTTCAGGTAGAGTAGGGTGGGCATGGATGGTGTGGGCAATGTCTTTAGCCGTCAGTCCAAGTCGTACGGCGAGCGCACCTTCAGCGATCAGGTCGCTGGCATGGGGGCCCATGATATGAATTCCCAGCACTGTGCCGTTATCACGATTACAAATCAATTTGACCATACCAGTCGTTTCTCCCATGGCGACGGCACGACCACAGGCTCTGAACGGAAACTTGCTCACCTTGTGGGGAATCTTGCCATCACTGGCTTCCTTCTCGGTAATGCCAACACCGGCTACCTCGGGATGGGCAAATATACAGCTGGGAACGGCGCGATATTCTGCCCGGCGGGGATGCCCAAGTGCATTCTCAACAGCCACTTCACCCTCGTACGACGCGACATGGGCCAGCATGTGCTTGCCCAGAACGTCGCCGACGGCATAGACATCTTTGACACTTGTCTCCAGGTACTCATTAACCTTGATAGCTCCCCGCTCCACGTGTATGCCCAGCTCTGATAAGCCCAGACCTTCTGTGTAAGGTGCACGCCCGGTAGCCATAAGGACCATCTGACCATCAACCCCCTGCTCTCCCTGCGGAGTATCCCAGGTCACCCGGAGAAGCGGACCCTTGCTTTCAATAGCTTTGACCGCAGCTCCAATTTTCACTTCAATACCCTGCCTCGGCAAGGTCTGGGCGAAGCGCCGTCCGATTTCCTCGTCAATAGGCTCCAGCTGGAGCGGACGCCTCTTGACTATGGTTACCTTTGTCCCCAAAGCACTGAAGATGCAGGCAAACTCAACACCCACGTAACTACCCCCGACAACTACAAGGCTCTCCGGGAGTTCCGTTAGCTCCAGGATATCATCAGTGTTCAACACCCCGGGCAAGTCTCCGCCAGGGATAGGGAGTGGGGTCGATTCCGAGCCAGAGGCGATGATAACCTTCCTGGCTGTTATCTCTTCGTCATTAACCTTGACCAGGTGCGGAGACAGAATGCGACCGTGACCTCTGTAAACACGTACCTTGTTTCCTTTCATCAACTGTTCAACACTGGATACCAGTTGACCCACGATATTGCTCTTGCGCGCCATGATTTTAGAGAGGTTGCCCCTGACGTTGCTAGCTTCGATGCCGAAATCGCTTGCCATCCTAGCATCAAGGAGCACCTCCACACTTCTAACCAGCGCTTTGGTGGGAATGCAGCCTCGGTTAAGGCAAGTGCCGCCTAGCTTGTCCTTTTCAACCACAGCCACTCTGGCCCCCATGTGAGCAGCATGAATTGCCGCCACATAGCCGGCAGGGCCTCCCCCAATTATCACTATGTCCCTTTCATCCATAGCCTTAGGTCCTCATCTCCCAGCGCAGATCCGGGCTTCTGGCAGCTCTGGCATCGTCCAGCCGCTTGACCGGGGTGTTGTGGGGAGCAGTATGTAGCACCTCAGGGTTGTTCTCGGCATCTCTGGCTATCTCTTTCATAGCTTCGATGAAAACATCAATGGTCTGTTTGCTCTCCGTCTCAGTAGGTTCGATCATCAGGGCCTCTTCAACGATCAAGGGGAAATAGACGGTGGGAGGATGAAGGCCATAGTCGAGCAGACGCTTGGCGATGTCAACAGTGTGAACTCCCCTTGCCTTCTGCCGCTTCCCCGAGAACACCACTTCATGCATGCAGGGGCGGTCATAAGGCAGGTGGTAGTACGGCTTTAGCTTCTCTTTCAGGTAATTGGCATTCAGAACCGCGTGCTCACTGACTTCCTTCATCCCTGCAGCGCCCAGAGAGCGGATATAGGCATAAGCCTTGCACATTACGCCGAAGTTCCCGCAAAAATTAGCTATCTTGCCTATGGACTTGGCTGGCGACGCCAACTTGTACATCCCGTTATTCCTGATCACCACGGGTGAAGGCAGAAAGTCGGCGAGACTCCTCCTCACGCAGACGGGACCTGAGCCCGGTCCGCCACCGCCATGAGGAGTGCTGAATGTCTTGTGGAGATTGAGTTGGACATAATCATAGCCCAACTCACCAAATTTCACCTGCCCCAGGAAAGCATTCAGGTTTGCCCCATCGGCGCCAAGGAGCCCTCCCCGGTCGTGAACCAGCTGGCTAATCTCCAGTATCCGCGGGTCAAATAGACCCAGAGTGGTCGGCATGGTCAGTGTCAGACCGGCCACTTCCTCATTCATCATCGCGTCCAGGCTCTTCAAATCTACATTGCCCTCGCTATCGGAAGCCACCACACCTATCTCAAAGCCGGACATAACGGCACTGGCGGGGTTCGTCCCATGAGCAGAGTCGGTCAGCAATATCTTCTTCCGAGCCTTAGCTCCTCGATCCTGATGGTATGCTTTTGCCAACAGCAATCCGGTGAACTCACCATGCGCTCCCGCTACAGGAACCAGGCTAGTGGCATCCATGCCAGTAATCTCAGCCAGACATTGCTGGAGCTCAAACATGAGCTGCAGAGCTCCCTGAACAGACTCCTCCGGCTGCAGGGGATGAAGTGCAGCAAAACCAGCGAGTCTGGCAATATCCTCGTGGCACTTTGGATTATATTTCATGGTGCAGCTACCTAGCGGGTAGAATCCAGTATCTACTCCGTAGTTTAGCTTGCTCAGGGCAGTGAAGTACCTAATCAGCTCAACCTCGCTCACCTCGGGCAGCTCGAGATCCTGCCGCAGAAGCCCTCTGGGAGGCAGTTTGGACTCAGGCACATCCAGAGCCGGCAGACTACACCCGATCTTGCCAGGCTGGCTAATGTCGGGGAGCAGGTAATGCTTATTCATATCTTGCTTAAAACCCTCCTAGAATCTCGACCAGTCGGTCTATCTCCTGTTTGGTGTTCATCTCGGTAACACAGAGAAGCATGGCCTTGTCTATGATATGGCTTATGTCTAAACCGCCGATTATGCGTTCGTTTAGAAGGGCCTGGTTAATTCGGGAAGGCGCCACTGGGCAACGAACGGCGAATTCCTTGAAGAAAGGCTTTGAGAAAACGAGCGAATATCCCTTAAGTTTGGCAATTCTTTCGGCGGCATAGTGAGCTTTGTGATAGCATAGCTCAGCCACGTGTCGGACTCCTCTTCTGCCAAGGGCAGCCAGATAAACTGTTGCCGCCAGAGCCATCAGAGCTTCACTGGTACAGATATTAGACGTAGCCCGCTCTCTTCGGATGTATTGCTCGCGGGTCACCAATGTCATCACATATCCCGGCCTACCATCAACATCTACTGTCTTGCCCACAATCCTGCCTGGCATCTGGCGCAGGTACTCCCGGCGACAGGCAAAGATGCCCAGACCCGGTCCCCCGAAGCTTGTCGGGTTGCCCAATGCCTGACCATCAGCCACAGCGATATCAGCCCCATATTGTCCCGGCGCCCTGAACATTCCCAAAGAAATAGGGTCGACTATGGCGATCAGCAAAGCTCCAACATCGTGGGCTTTCTGAACGCAGGTTTCGATTTCCTCAAGACAGCCAAAGAAATCAGGCTGCTGAATTATCAGACAGGAGGAATCCGAAATAACGGGTGAGTTCGGCTCTGCCGTTTGCACGGAAAAGCCCCGAGCCTCGACGTAAGTCCTCACCACATCGCGGTAAGTTGGATTCACTGTGTTGGACATAACGACTTTGCCCCGTTTCTTTATCGTGCATGCCATTAGAGCTGCTTCCGCAGCCGCTGTGCTGCAATCATACATGCCAGCATTACTCACTTCCATGCCAGTAAGTTGACACACCAGCGACTGGTATTCATACACAGCCTGTAGAGTACCCTGGCTGACCTCAGCCTGATACGGGGTATAAGCAGTATAGAACTCGCTTCGACCGATAATGTGTTCCACCGTGCTAGGAATGAAGTGATGGTAGCTCCCGGCACCCAGAAAACAAGCATATCTGTCCAGACTCGCATTACGACCTGCCAGTTGACCGAGCTCCTTTTTCAGCTCCAGTTCAGAGAGAGGAGCCGGCAGCTGAAACTGGGCGTGACGCGCCTGCTCAGGTATATCCTGAAATAACTCATCAATTGAACCGACACCGATTTCCTGCAACATGATTCTGCGATCTGCGTCGGTGTTAGGTAAATATGGAGATGCCATTGCGCTCCTTGTTCGCCTTTCTATTTTGACTCCGCTTCAGATAATTCGGCTACGAATTTGTCATACTTCTCACTGTCCATCAACGCATCAAGCTCCGAGGGCTTGCTCAATTCCAGCCGAAACAGCCAGCCAGCTCCGTAGGGGTCTTTGTTCACCAGCCCCGGCTCATCAACCACGGTCTGGTTGACTTCCAGCACTCGCCCGCTAACCGGTGCGAAGATGTCCGAGACAGCTTTTACTGATTCTACCTCGCCAATCTTCTTGCCCTGTTCCACTTGAGTGCCCGGGGCAGGCAAGTCCAAGAACACCAGGTCTCCCAACTGCGACTGCGCATAATCAGTGAGCCCAGCTTTGCCTTTGTTCTTGGACTCAGGGCAAATCCACTCATGCTCCAGTGTGTACTTGTATTCCTTTGGTGCCATTCTATGCTCCTTTCCTGTAGAATTGTCTGCTGACCACTTTAGCAGCCACCGGTTTGTCACGAATCATTATCTCTATATCAGTGCCCGTGGTGGCTAATTCAATCGGAACGTAGCCTAACCCGATATTAGCATCCAGAGTCGGTGCATAGCCACCGCTGGTGACTTTCCCCACCTCCTGACCACGTCCAAAAATCCTGTAGCCTGAACGAGCTATTCCTTGCCCTGTCATTTGGAAACCTACAAGCCTGCGCTTCACGCCACGACGCCTAATCTCAACCAGAGCGCTCCTGCCGATGAAGTCACCGTGGTCCAGCTCTACCAACCACCCCAAGCCTGCCTCAAAAGGATTGGCGTTCCTGTCCATGTCCTGCCCATACAACAACATACCGGCTTCCAATCGCAAACTGTCACGTGCGCCCAGACCGCACGGTTTCACTCCTTGCTCCATAAACGATCTCCACAGATGCAAGGCATCTGCCGAGTCAGCAATCACCTCGAATCCATCCTCTCCTGTATACCCTGTTCTGGCGACAAGCACCTCTACGTCATCTAGCCTTGTCTGGGTGTTGCCAAAGCGGGGTAGATGGGAGACGCCCTTCAGGCTCCGCAGTTGGGTAACAGCCGGACCCTGAACCGCCAGCATAACCGTGTCAGCAGACCTATCTTGAATGACGATATCCGGGTCCGAGCCCGCCCAACGCCTCAGCCAGCCGAGCTTCTGCTCGACATTGGCTGCATTCCAGACTATCAAGAAACGATCAGTCTCCACCCGATACACAAACAAGTCATCGAGAATGCCGCCATCCTCCAGACACAGGAGACAGAGCTGCGAAGAACCTATCTGCAGCTTGCCTGCCCGCCTGGACAGCAGCTTATCAAGAAAGGCCGCCGCCTTTCTGCCTGCTATGCAAACTCTGCCCATGTCAGAAACATCGAACATACCTGCCCCAGAGCGAACAGCCCTGTGCTCCTCCAAGATAGAAGTGTACCAGACAGGTAACTGCCAGCCAGCAAATTCGATCATCCTGGCACCCAGTTCATGATGTGCTTTGTTCAAAGGCGTCTTCTTTAACACTGGCATCATTTACCTTCCCAAAAACAGCGTCTTAAATCGTTTGCCTTCTTCCCCAAAATACAAAGGGAAGACCTATCCAAGCTAGGTCTTCCCTGTCTCTTTACCTGAGAGATCATCCGCTACCTATCTGCGGACTTACCCCTTCGGTGCTCTTGTGTCGAAGCCTCTCCAGGGACTCTTCTTACGATAGTCCTTTTGCCTGAAAGTTTCGGGCTAATCCCTTTCCTCTTCGGCTCCCTATACAGGGTATCTCCTACCGTAACCTATCAACCTTACCAAATACTGTAGAAGATTATTATAGCATGTTTGCTCAATTGCTGCAAATCAATGTGCCGGCTGACCAGACAGGTAACGCTGGGCTCTGATTCCGGCAGGTTCTTCTTCGACATACTCCACAGGACCAACGTGGGCAAGAGATCAATGCGAGCGGTCGCATCAACACTCAATCAGCCACCAGGCTTTCCTCTCTTTCAGTGTTAATCAAGACAGGCTGCTGCACAAATCAGGTGAATGAGCAGTTTCATCCTTAGGTACACTGTGGTCCTGTTCCACCCGCCTGAGCTTCAGATGCACTAACCAATGGGCTGCCAGCTCAGAAACGGATAGGTCACTCCGTTAGCTACATTCCAGATGTACGCAAGGTTGCGTGTGCCTGCATCGGCCACTGCGACTATATTCCACAACCCGCACCGGACAAAGTGGCGATGTTCTTCATCTGCGCCGTTGTCTTGCCTGTCGCACCAGCCGAAGTAGATTGTCCGCTGGTTTCGGTGTCCCAGAAGGAGTTCGTTACAAAACCCAACCCGCGATTAATGCCTATCAGACCACTGACGTTCTCTTCGCCACTCACTCTGCCCGTTGGTTACACGTCATACACTTCGCTATTTCGCGCAACCCGGTTAAGCTCCATCCCGCCGGGTTTGCGTTCTCTCAAATTGCCTGGATATCCTAGCAGCCAGTTCTCTTACTCTCTCTGGGCTACACAATGCGTCACCGGCTCTTGCCAGGATGACCCTCTCATCTCCGGTCTTGGCTTTCCTCATAGCTCTTCTTGTGGCGATGAAATCCTTCAGATTCTGCTGAATATCCCCGGAATTCCACACTGCCCTGAGGAAGACTAAAGGCATTTCTTCCCTTTTCCACCAGCTACCATATTCCATCATGTAGTCCTCAGCATATTCAGGCTCAGCCAGGTTGGTGCCGTGCCACCAGTCCTTCCTTGGCAACTTGTCACTCAGCAGCATGGGTGCTATATATGGGTTGGCAAAAACGGCGAATATCAAAACCTTGGCTGCTTCCCCCAGTTTGCCTTGCTGAACAAGGGCGAGTCCATAATTGTAGAGGTTATGAGGCTCATCCCCGCTTTGCTCGTACCACTTGGCTGCTTCTTCGAGGTTTCCCATTTGATGGTGAATGGGACCCAAAAGATAGCGAACACCCTGATTGTCATTAGGATTGAGCTTCAGCATGCGCTGGAAAATACTTACGGCGTCTTCAAGCCTACCTTGTCTCCAGAGAGTAAGACCGAGGCCATGTAAGGCTCGCATGTAGGGTCTAGATTCCAGTATGCCCCGGAATCCGCCGTTAGGTAGGTCCTTCACTTCAGGTTCAGCGCATTCCAGGGCTTTGCGGTAAAGCCCTTCAGCCTGCTTCCAGTCTCCCTTTCTCCATACGATATTCGCGAGGTGGTTATACCCATCAGCGTAGGCCTGATCTACCTCAATACTCTTGAAGAAGTAACGGCCTGCCTCTTCCTCATCCCCCCGTTCAAGCAGATCAAGTCCCTGGTCAAGAGTCTCTATAGCGCGTTCCCTTCTTGATGCAGGCACATTTGCAAACATTGTGGTTTCGCCTCTTCCCTGATTAGGATTAGGATTGCCAAATACAATGATGACCCAGAAGTATATCAGGCAACGTACATAAAGGGAAATACGAGTGAAAAGCGGTGATGAGTGCTTCTAAGCTGTACGGAGGTAACATTGCCGAGTAATGTGCGCCACATCATCAATAGGCGTTCCTTCCCACTTCTCTTGTCTGCTATTTCGACGGTGGGATCTAGCAAGACCATTCATTAGCAGAATCAAATGCGAAGGACCATCGGAAAATGTGTACTGTGAAATCAGGTCCGTCGCCTACCTTCTACTACTGTGCGTGGCACAACATGGCTGGGAAACAAGGCCCATGCTATCCCTGGCTACATAGATCGCGAGGGGGAAGTGCTCTCAGTCATACAGACTTTCCAGATGGAGCCAATTTCCTGAAGCCACAAGTCATTTGGTTCGCCAAGATTTTCCGCATTCCGGACAATGCTTTGGTGGCTGCTCGTCAATCATTGTCATGTAGCTGCAATCTGGACTGGGGCATTTCAAGGCCTTGACCACTTCTAATCCGCGCTGCTGTACCGTCAATATCACAGCATCTAGCGCTCTCATGACTGCTTCCACATCGGGTCCGTGTACCCTGAACGCGGCAAGTCCACTTTGCGAAAGGAGCAGATAACCTTGAGGCTCAGCCCTGCTTATGAATCCCTCTCTAACTATACTTGCCGCTCTTACCCCTATTTTGACTTCCCTTCTAAATGCAAAGACGATTGCTATTATCCCTGCAATTATTGCTATTGCGCCCGCCCATTTCCAGTCATCGAGCACCCGTATTCCGAATATTGCTAGCACAACACCTGCTATGAGGAGTCTCCATGCAATACTGCGTCCTGAGGTAAGACATGTTCCCTGTACTGTTTCCAAGGGCACAGCATTGAATTCCACACGCTTACCCCCGGTGACTCTCACTTCGCTGCGGCCTATGACCCTCCTATTAGTCACGGCAATTCTGCCTTCCACACCCGAACTGAGGATAGGAACATACTGTTTATCGATTGCATAATATTCCCTGACTATGATCTCGTCCTCAAACAATCCAACTGAGTCTTTAATCGTCGCCATTCTGTGATGATCCTCCTTTTATGTGGGTTCTTGAAGGTGCCAATCGACGCCGCAGACGCCCTACCACCAAGCATAGTCTTGCTTGAGCGCCCAAACACCATTGTATCATCAGTGACAGAACTGTCAATACCCCGCCCATTGATGTCCAAAAGTGAACAGGTGTCAGGATTGTTGAGCGAGTGCCAAACGACGGACAGATGACGAAATGAACTTTGGGGTCAGAATGATGGAGGAATCTGTGAAGACTTGTTCTTAGGAAGTATGGATGGTTGTGGATAGCACAAAAGAGTGCCCCGAGCAACCTCCCCTTCCTTGGTTTCCTCCCCTCATCCTTTCGACTTCCGTCTACTCAGTCTCGGTTCTACATCCACCAACTTCGCGTTCGGCTGCTCGGGACAAAATCAATACTACCACACCCTGATATAGTTTGTCAAATTCCTATCTGTGACCCCCCCCTTCTCTGCCTTGCACAACTGCCACAATTGGTAGGTAGCAAACAGATTC
>JBBIMO010000011.1:0-55760 GCA_037444365.1 Chloroflexota bacterium | reverse complement strand
CTTCGATGGGATTGGAGAAGGAAAACAAAACCCTGGAGACATTGTTAACCCTGCCGGTAAGAAGAAGCCATATTGTAATTGGCAAAATGCTTGGCAGCGCTCTGGTAGGGATGATAATGGCAGCTATCTACATGGTTGGCTTTTCACGCTACATGAGTTCGTTCCAGGTTGCAGATGTAAATCTGGCAGATTTTGGGTTGGCTCTGGGCATGCCAGATTATTTATTGATAGGGATTTCGTTATTCGTAGCTCTTCTAGCCGGGCTTGCGCTATGTATAGTTCTGGGAACATTGGCTAAAGACTATAGAAGTGCCCAGACGCTAATCTTCCCGATAACCGCTTTGGCTCTGATCTCAGCGTTCATCGTTATGTTTAAGGATTTCGACACCATTCCTGCCATCTTAAAGGTTCTGGTGTTTGCCATACCTTTTTCCCATCCTATGATGGCTGTGCGGGCTCTTATGTTAGATAATCACTCGCTGGTAATTGGCGGCATTGCCTATGGGGCAGTTTTCACTGTGGTCATGGTGGCGCTGGCGGTACGCATTTTCAATTCGGATAGGTTGCTTACCGGAAGCGTTCGAAAGAGGGTGGGCCTAGGAAAACTGGCGTGGGGACTTCGGCGGTAACAAGCTAGCCGGCACAGGAACCACAGGCTGACACATGTATCATTAGTTATGGTCAAGGGCAAGCTTCCTTCAGTCCTCCTTCCCCTGGCGGGAGGGAGTTAGAGGGAAGAGGAAATTCAGCCTCACCTGGCCTCAGCCTGATATTCTCCCGTGAAGGGAGAGGAGTATTGATAGAGAATCATAATGTTATTCATGTGCGGATGAACGTGACAGCGGTTTTCCCGGGGAGCTTAACATCAGAGCCACGCAACATCTGAGACAATTAGTGCTCTGGCCATGCATCACCAGTGCTCAGGCTCCGGTGTGTAGTTCTTCTTCAGCAAAGCAACGTAGCTCTCTAATAGGGAACTTGCCTTCGCCTTATCGTTCCTCTTCAATGCCTCCAGAGTGTTCTGAAGTATCTGCAATTCGCTATCTATTTGTGACGCCAGGTTGCGGATATTGCCACAACAAGAACTCCACTCTGCCCTGGCTAAATGGGATTCTTTCACCTTTATCATGTTCTCCACATCGGCGACACACTCTGCCATTTTTTTCGGGTCAGCCATCTTGTCCCTAAGTGACATAACGCTCTTCATAGTCTCTTTGCTAAGCATGAACACTTCTCACCCCCTGCTCGGAAACTCCAAATCCCAATACCTAAGTTCCAAACAATTCCAAATCCTAGTTCCAAGATCCAGAAACCCTGGTGTTTGGGGAATTGGAGCTCGGTGCTTCGTATTTGCCGTTTCAGTGTTTGAAGTGGCGGGTGCTGGTAAATACCATAGCCACATCATGCTTGTTTGCTAGCGCGATTACCTCTTTATCTCTTATCGAGCCACCGGGTTGGATGATGGCGGTGACTCCCTGCTTGATTGCCAATTCGGGTCCATCGGGGAAGGGGAAGAAGGCATCTGAGGCAAGGACACTGCCTTTGGCTTTCTTGCCAGCCTTTTTCAGGGCTAGCTCAACGCTGACCACCCGGCTGGGTTGCCCGGCTCCCATGCCCAGCAATGCGTTGTCCTTGGCGATAACTATGGCGTTGGATTTTATGCCCTTGACTGCCTTCCAGGCAAATATCAGGTCTGAGAGCTCCGCCTTACCGGGCCGCCGCTTGGTTACCACGCGAGGCTTTAGCTCGGAACTGGTTAGGGTGTCCGGTGTCTGGACCAGAAAGCCGCCCCTGACACGGCGAAAGTCGAGATGGGATTTGGAGGACGAAGGATGATAACGGGCAATCTTCAGAAGGCGCAGGCTTTCTTTGCGCCTCAGTAATTCCAGGGCCTTCTGCTGGTAGCCGGGAGCGGCAATGAGGTCATAATGCGTCTTATCTATTTCTTGGGCGGTAGTCAGATTGATAACTCGGTTGCTGGCAACCACGCCGCCAAAGGCAGCTACAGGGTCGCCAGCTAAAGCTCGTCGGTAAGCTTCGGCTAAGTCATCATGGGAGGCGAGTCCGCAGGAATTGTTGTGCTTTATTATGGCAATGGTGGGAGCACTGAAGTCGCTCAGTATACTAAGAGCTGCATCTAGATCAAGCAGGTTATTGAAGGAGATTTCAGGTCCGCCAAGCTGTTCCAGAGATCTCAGGGCACCTTGTCTCTGCTTGACATTCTGTTCTATGTAGAAGGCAGCCTGCTGATGAGGATTCTCGCCGTAACGAAGGCTGCGAGCCTTTTTCAGGGCTATGGTCATCTCTTCGGGAAAAAGCTCGTCGTTAAGGTATTGAGCGATGGCTGTATCATAGAGAGCCACATGCTGAAAGGCCTTATGGGCTAATCGCTTTCTGTATGCCAAGCCTATACTGCTACGGCGCAGCTTCTGCAGAATTGTGCCGTAATCTCCGGGGTCAACTATCACCAGAACTGAGGGGAAATTTTTGGCCGCGGAGCGAATCATGCTTGGTCCGCCAATATCGATGTTCTCCAGCGCCTCGTCCAATGAAACATCAGCCTTGGTCACTGTCTCCACAAAGGGATAGAGGTTGACTACCACCATGTCGATAAGTTCAATGTGGTGCTGGCTTACCTGGGATAGGTGCTGGGGCAGGTCACGTCGGGCTAGTATGCCTCCATGCACTGCAGGATGCAAAGTCTTCACCCGGCCATCGAGGATCTCGGGGAAGCCTGTGAGCTCTGAAATGCTATGCATTTCTACTCCAGCGGCCTCCAGAGACTTCCTGGTGCCGCCGGTGCTGAATATCTCGATGCCCAGTTCTCTGAGACCTCGGGCAAAATCAACTATGTCTGCTTTGTTGGATACACTTATGATAGCGCGCACTGAGCCTCCTTTAATCTATTACTGCTCTCTCCTCGCCTTTCTTCTCGATTATCTTGCCGATGACCCTAGCCTGGGGCAAGGTACTGACAATCGTGTCAACCTGCTTGGGGGAACAGACAATGGTCATGCCTATCCCCATGTTGAACACTTGATACATTTCGGCTTCCTTCACGTCGCCCTGTTTCTGAATGAGTCGAAAAATGGGCAGGACGTCCCAGGAATGCTTCTTAATGTGGGCGGCAATCCCTTCGGGCAGGATGCGAGGTATATTCCCTACAAAGCCGCCACCGGTGATATGAGCCAAGCCTTTGACCAAATGCAAGATAGTTCTAAGCTGGGGATAGTAACAGCGATGGATCTGGAGCAATTCTTCACCGAGGCTTCTCCCCAGTTCGGGATGGAATTTGTTTAGGCACGAAGGATTGGCATCAATGCCGAAGGCTTTTCGCACCAGAGAGTAGCCGTTGGTATGCAAACCCGAAGAAGGCAGGCCAAGGATTACATCGTCGGGAGCAATGGACTTGCCGTCAAGTATGCTCCTCTTTTCCACGACGCCAACGATGAAACCTACTAGGTCATAGTTTCCTTGAGAGTATATGCCGGGCATCGTGGCAGTTTCACCGCCAACTAATGAGCAGCCGACTTCTCGGCAAGCCTGGGCTACGCCCGAGATGATGGCTTCTACCTGTTCAGGTATAAGTTTCTCCATAGCGATGTAGTCGAGAAAGAAGAGAGGCTCGGCGCCACAACACAGGATGTCATTCACACAGTGGTTAACGATGTCCATGCCTACGGTATCGTTCTTGCCCAGCAGTGAAGCTATCTTGAGTTTGGTGCCTACTCCGTCAGTGCTTGAGACCAAAACTGGCTCACGGTATCCCTTGAGCTGAAACATGCTGCCGAAGAACTCTGAGCCAATCACTTCGGGGCGGTAGGTAGTTCGGGCCTGCTGGGCAATAGTCTTCTTTACTCTGTCAGCAAGATCAATGTCTACACCAGCGAGGGCATAAGCCTTCTCAGTGGTCGGCTTCAATGAGATCCTCCCGGGGAAGAGCTTCCAAAGCCAGTTTGTCCATTTCTATCTGGACAGGGATCGGGTATTCTCCAGTGAAACAGGCCAGGCAGAAAATCTCTCTGGGCAAGTCCACAGCTCGAATCAGGCCATCGAGGCTAAGGTATCCCAGAGAATCAGCACCCAGGTGCTCTCTGATTTCCGGGACAGTTTTTCTGGCGGCGATGAGTTCCCATTTGGTGGCCATGTCCACTCCGAAGAAGCAGGGATAGCGAATGGGAGGTGCGCAGATGCGGAGATGGACTTCTGTAGCGCCTGCTTTTCTGAGCATGCTAACTACTCGGGGAGTAGTGGTGCCTCGTACGATGCTATCGTCGACTACTACCAGCCTCTTGCCGGCAATTATGCGGGAAAGGGGGTTGAACTTCAGCTGGACGCCAAGCTCTCTAATCCTTTGTTCCGGCTCAATGAAGGTGCGTCCCACATAGCGGTTCTTCAACAAACACTCGCAATATGGGATGCGCGAAGCATGGGAATAGCCGATGCCGGCGGCAGTGGCTGAATCAGGAACTCCCATGGCAAAATCAGCAGCCACAGGATATTCCTCAGAAAGTATTCCGCCCATAGCTTCTCTGATCGGGTAGAGGAGTTTGCCCTGGATGATGCTGTCGGGACGGGCGAAGTAAATGTACTCGAAAATGCACAAAGCTTTTCTACCACTTTCCTTCTTCAGACTCTTCACTCCCTGGCTATCAATGACGACGATTTCCCCGGGTTCGATTTCCCTTATGAATTGGGCACCCACATGGTCTAGAGCGCAACTTTCGGAGGCGATGCACCATCCGCCGTCTATCATTCCCAGGCAAAGAGGACGAACACCGAAGGGGTCACGAACTCCCAGCAGTTTATTCTCAGTTAGGATTGCCAACGAATAAGCCCCCTGGAGGCGGCGCATAGCGTGTTCCATCTTGTCCTCCCAGTTCTGACCAGGGGAGGCCAAAATCAGATTGGCGATGACTTCAGAGTCGCTGCTGGTGTTGAACTGATAGCCACGCTCATGGAGTTCATCGCGGAGCACTTTGGCGTTAAGGATGTTGCCATTGTGTGCCAGGGCGATCGTCAATCCGCCTGATTTTGCCATGATTGGCTGGGCATTCACCGGTCTGCTTGAGCCTGTAGTAGAGTAGCGGTTATGGCCGATGCTAATATATCCCTGGAGCGAAGCGAGGTCGGTTTCCGTGAATGCCTGGGAAACTAATCCCATACGGGTATGCACTTTAATTCCGCTACCATCGCTGACGGCGATGCCGGCGCTCTCTTGGCCACGATGCTGTAAGGCAAAGAGGGCAAAAAAGGTAGTCTGAGCTACATTTATGCCAGGGGCATAGACACCGAAAACACCGCAACTTTCGTGCATAAAAAAAGTTGCCTTTGCCAGCCAATTATAGGTCATCTCGCCTCCTAAGGTCAATTTCTATACAAGTTTTTTCCGTCGTGATATGATATACGGCATTACCAAATTAGGGAGTCTGTAATAGTGGATAAAGAAAGAAAGGGAGAAGTCATTACGCAGTTCAGGCTTAAGGAAAATGATAGCGGGTCTGTCGAGGTCCAGGTCGCCTTGCTTTCCGAGAGGATAAATGGGCTAACCTCGCATCTCAAGTCGTATCCTCAGGATCGACACTCCCGACATGCGCTCCACGGGGTAATAGGCAAGCGGAGGCGTTTTCTGAGCTACCTGAACAGAACTGCACCCGAACGGTATTATTCCCTTATAACCAGACTCAGCTTGAGGGAATAGTATGCCTGACGTCTTTGAGCGTTCAGTCGCTGGCAGAGCACTTGGCATTCGGGTAGGCAAATTCGCTCAGCAGGCCAATGGTGCTGTCGCCGTTCAATACGGTAACACGGTTGTCCTGGCTACCGCCTGTTCAAGCTCTGAACCCCGAGAAGGGATGGATTTCGCCCTTCTAACAGTGGATTATGAAGAAAGGCTCTATGCCGCTGGCAAAATACCGGGCAGCTTCATAAGGCGGGAAGGGCGTCCTACTGAAGAAGCAGTCATAACGAGTCGGCTAATTGATCGTTCTCTGCGTCCTCTTCTGTCCAAGGCATTCAACTATGATATTCAGGTTGTGGCGACGGTGCTATCTGTGGATCAGGGGAATGATCCCGATATCTGCGCCCTTATTGGGGCTTCGGCAGCCCTGACGTTATCGGATATCCCGTTCTCGGGTCCTGTATCAGCGGTGCACGTTGGTTACATAAACGGTGCTCTAGTCGTGAATCCCCTCTTAGCCCAAATGGAGAGTAGTTTGCTGGACGTAGTGGTTGCCAGCACCAGCAGGGATATTGTGATGGTGGAGGCGGGTGCCAAGGAAGTTTCCGAGGAAATACTGCTTGAGGCAATCAAGTTGGGGCACGAGGCGAATCAAGAGCTTATCCGTCTTCAAGAAGAAATACAGCGGACTCATGGCAAGACCAAGGTGGGAATCAAATCCAAGGAATTGCCTGCTGAGCTTTCATCGGAGATGGCTTCTTTGCTCGGTGACAGACTGAGCCAGGCCCTGGAGAAGCCGGAGAAGCTGGAAGTAGACAAAGCTTTGACGTCTCTGAGGGAGGAAATAAAGAGCAAGTTGCTTGACTCTTTCCTGGAGCGTGATATTGATGTTGTTTTCGAAACCCAACTTAAGTCTGCCGTGAGGGAGAGGATATTGCGGACGAGGCAGCATCTGGACGGTCGTCAAACCAAGCAGATTCGTCCCATAAGCTGTGAAGTTGGCATCCTTCCTCGCACACACGGGTCGGGGCTATTCTCACGTGGGGAAACCCAGGTATTGACTATCACTACGCTGGGGTCTACAGGTCGGGAGCAGTTACTGGATGGCTTGGGGCTGGAGGAAACCAAACGCTTCATGCATCACTATAATTTCCCTCCGTTTTCTACAGGTGAGGTGAAGCGGATAGGAACCACGGGAAGGCGCGAGATTGGCCATGGTGCTTTGGTGGAACGGGCTATCGCACCAGTCTTGCCATCGGAGGACGAGTTTCCCTATACCATACGCCTGGTCTCCGAGGTGCTTAGTTCTCACGGAAGCACGTCCATGGCTAGCGCTTGTGCTTCCACCTTGTCTTTGATGGATGCCGGTGTGCCCATAAAGGCACCTGTGGCTGGGATAGCCATGGGGTTAGTTACCGGGAACGACGGTAGGTATGTGGTTCTAACTGACATTATGGGTATGGAAGATGCCTATGGCGATATGGATTTCAAAGCTGCTGGCACTGCCCGTGGGCTCACGGCCGCACAGCTCGACATCAAGCTACAGGCGATAAGTCATGGCATTTTGACTGAAGCTCTAGCACAGGCTCGTGAGGCTAGGCTGGAGATACTGGAGAAGATGCGTTTGGCTATCGATGCCAGTCGTTCTGAACTCAGTCCCTATGCTCCCAGGATGTACGAGATAACGATTGATCCGAGCAAGATTGGGAGCGTCATCGGTCCGGGGGGCAGGATCATCAGGTCTATTATAGAGGAAACGAAGACCACCATAGACATAAAGAACGACGGTACTGTTCTCGTTGGTTCTCAAAACGCGGAGGCAGCGCAGAAGGCAATGAAGATAATTCAGGACTTGACTCGGGAAGTGGAGCAAGGAGAAATCTACACCGGGAAAGTAACCAGGTTGTTCAATTTCGGAGCGATGGTGGAAATCCTGCCGGGAAAGGAAGGGCTGGTGCACATCAGCGAACTTGCCGATTATCATGTGCCTCAAGTGGAAGACGTGGTCAAAGTAGGTGACGAAGTAATGGTGAAGGTCATTGGCATTGACGGTTCCGGCAGGATAAATCTGTCGCGCAAAGCCATCTTGGAAGGGCTTTCCCATCTCCCTGGTGCCAAAGTCAGGAATTCCTCGGCTCCCAAGGAGTCTCAGAGGAAATTTGTTCACCCGCGGGGCAGGGGTGAACAGCGTGACAGGCGTATTAGATAAACCACTTTGCTGACGGGGGGAGAAGAAGAACATGACTTCCTCTTTAGAACCCATAAGAGTAGTTATCAATGGTGCTTTAGGCCGGATGGGACAAGTGGTAACCAAGGCTGTGGTCTGCGAGCCCGGCTTAAGGGCAGTGGGAGCTGTGGAAAAGGAAGTAACTCAGCAATATCTTCCTTTGACTGAGGCTCCCGAACTAATACCCCTTTCTTCCGACCTTGACTCACTTCTGAAGATCTGTGATGCGGATGTCGTGGTGGATTTTACTACTGCCGAGGCTTCAATGGTAGCTGCCCGCATCGCTATCAAACAGAAGGTTAACATGGTCATCGGCACTACGGGACTCTCTGAAGAGAATCTGGCTGAGATTGGAAATCTGTGTCAGACGTACAAAGTGGGAGTGGTAGTAGCACCTAATTTCTCTCTGGGGGCGGCGCTTCTCATACATCTGTCGAAATTCGCTGCTAGGTTTTTTGATCATGCCGAGATTATCGAAATGCATCATGATAAGAAGGCTGATGCCCCCTCGGGGACTTCTATCGCTACAGCCAGAGCGATGTTGCAGGCCCGTGGCAGACCATTCACATATCCTAAGGCTACGCGCGAGGTGCTCAGCAATACCAGAGGAGGAGAGCTGGATGGCATAGCTATCCATAGTGTGAGGTTGCCGGGGTTTATGGCTGGACAGGAAGTGGTATTTAGCGGGGCAGGTGAGACTCTAAGTTTGCATCACAATGCCATAAATCGGGAGTGTTATCTGCCTGGCGTTATCCTGGCGATTAGAGAAGTGACAAAACGCAAGGGACTGACTTACGGGTTGGATGCCTTGCTGAAGCTTTAGGAAATGTCATGGAAGTATTCAACGTAGCCGTCGTTGGCGCTACTGACATTGCGGGACAGGAAATTGTCAAGGTGCTTGAGCAGCGCAAGTTTCCTGTAGCTTCCATCCAATTGCTATCGTCCCAGTATTCCCCCGGGATGAAACTGCTCTTCAATCATCAAAGAGTCGAAGTCAGAGAGGCGAAGCCAGAGGTATTTCGTGATGTTGATATCGCCTTCTTCTCTGCCGGTGTTGATACGAGCCGCAGGTTGGCGCCTTTGGCTGCTGAAACCGGAGCAGCAGTTATTGATGATAGCTGCGCCTTTGACATGAATCCTGCAGTGCCTCTGGTAGTCCCAGAGGTCAATTGTCAGGATATTGAATGGCACAAGGGGATAATCGCGAGTCCAAAGTGCTCCGCAGTCCAGACGGTCGTAGCGCTGCATCCCTTGCACAAGGTCAATCCCATCAAGAGGATCGTGATGAGCACTTATGAGGCGGTATCCAGTAGTGGCGGTGCCGCTCTCAAGGAAATGACAAATCAGGCGCGGTTAGTGTTGGAGGGGCGTCGTATTTGTCCGCACGTCTATTCCCATCAGATAGCCTTCAATGTATTGCCAGAGATAGGCGTGTTTTTGGACAATGGGTATACTAGAGAGGAACAGAGAATAGCTGAACAGGTGCGGAAGATATGGCACACCGCAGACATAGCTATTTCGGCCACCTGTGTCCGGGTTCCGGTCTGGTTTGGGCATAGCGTAGCGGTTAACGTGGAATTCAGTTCGCCTATTACTCCTGAGGAAGCAAGGAGGATTCTGGCGCGAGCTGCCGGAGTCAGGGTACTTGACGACCCGACTGTCAGTTTCTATCCTCAGCCTTGGGCTGCCAGCGGGTCAGACCACGTATTCGTGGGTCGCATCAGAAGAGACGTCTCACATCCCAACGGACTTGTCATGTGGATAGTGGCTGATAATGTGCGCAAAGGCGCAGCGCTAAATGCTGTGCAAATTGCCGAGGAAGGCATAGGGAGGGGCTGGATAGGCCTTAAACAGAGCCTAGCCCGTTCAAATGAATAAGCATAGGATCTCCAGAGGCTCCATCAATTCCTCAGGTAAATACAGATTTGGTCGCTTGCTGACAGCCATGGTTACGCCTTTCAATGAGCGGGGCGAGGTTGACTATCGCCAAGCTAAGAAACTGGCATTATCCCTGTTGGAGTCGGGCAGCGACGGATTGGTGGTCTCGGGCACAACCGGCGAGTCCCCCACTCTGAGCCGGGAGGAGAAATTGCGACTTCTTGCTGAGGTTAAGTCGGCGGTGGCCGACCGGGGAGCAGTGATTGCTGGCACGGGCAACTATGACACAAGAGAGAGTCAGGAGTTAACTAAGGAGGCAGAGAGGATTGGAGTTGATGCCTGTCTGCTGGTAGTTCCCTACTACAATCGGCCGACCCAGCAGGGACTGTGGGAGCACTTCAAAGCCGTTGCCCAGAGCACCACGTTGCCCTGCATTCTTTACAATGTGCCATCACGTACGGTTACTAACCTTGCTGCCGATACGGTAATCAAACTAAGCCAGATTGACAATATTGTGGGCGTGAAGGAAGCCAGTGGTAATTTCGGGCAGATAGCTGAGATTCTTCAGGGAACCAGGGATGATTTCCTTGTCTACAGCGGCAATGATACTGATACTCTCCATATACTGGCGATGGGTGGTTATGGCGTGATCAGTGTCGCCTCTCATCTGGTGGGAATCCAGATAAAGGACATGATTGAGGACTTTCTCAAGGGCAAAACCGAAGAAGCAGCCAGGGCACACCGATGCTTGTTGCCTCTGATAAATGCCCTGTTCATTGTCTCCAATCCGGTGCCTCTCAAGTGGGCTCTCAATTACATAGGTTTTCCGGTAGGCAAACCTCGCCTGCCTCTGGTTGAGCCTGATGCAAAATCAGCCGATCTTATCAAGACGACGCTGCAGAACTACAAGATAGATCTACCTATGCCTCGGCGGGCCCTGAAGCGTGATTGCTAAGCTCTGAACATGGAAGGCTGCCGTGGTCTGCGACACAGTAATCAGAAGTGGCGCCTTTCTAGGGGCTACTGACTTTTGAATTCCCCCGTTCTACGAACCAGGGTTTCTTTTGATGACTTGTCTTCTATCCGCCCCTATGGAAACAAGGCTGATGGGGCAGGATAGCAGATCCTCAAGTCGGGACATATAGTTGCGAGCTTTCGTCGGCAGCTTCCCAAAACTTCGGATTCCACTTATTGAGTCTTGCCAGCCCTCCAATTCCTCGTAGACAGGCTGGCATCTTTCTAATATAGAGATGTCGCTGGGGAAAGATGTGAGAACCTCGCCTCTGAATTTGTAGGCGGTGCATATTCTGATTGACGGGAAGCCATCGTAGATATCGAGGTGAGTTAGAGCTATGTCGCTGAGGCCATTTATCTGAACACTGAAGCGACCCGCTACGGCGTCAAACCAGCCACATCTTCGTGGCCTGCCTGTCGTAGCGCCATACTCACCAGCTTTTTCCCGTATTAGGTCGCCAGTTTCGTCTCTTAGCTCTGTGGGCATCGGTCCGGCGCCTACCCTCGTGTTGTATGCCTTGAATATGCCCAGGACACGGTCAATTCCTCTCGGACCTAGGCCTGCTCCGATAGAGCTTGCCCCAGCCAGCGGCGAGGAAGACGTCACATAGGGATAGGTGCCGAAGTCAGGATCAAGCAAGGCTCCCTGGGCGCCCTCCAACAATACCAGCTCCCCGTTCGCCGCCGCTTCGCGAATCATAGAGCTGGTTTCCCGGATGAAGGGTGCGAGCCGTTCCCCGTAACGCCAATACTGCTGGTAAATCTCCTCCAGTGATAGGGGTGAAGCTTTGTACACTTTGGTCAGGATGATATTCTTGAGTTCCAGAGCCGACTTGAGGCGGCTCAGAAATACACTTCTATTGAGCAGGTCTCCGGCGCGAATCCCCACACGGGCTACTTTGTCGGCAAAAACTGGGCCGATTCCTCTGAGTGTGGTCCCCAATGCTTCCTTGCTGCGCCTTTCTTCTTCCAGTCTGTCGAGGATGGTGTGATAGGGCATGATCAGGTGAGCACGGTCACTAATGAAAAGACGACTTACACCTACGCCGTGGTTTTCCAGATCGTCTATTTCCTTGAGAAGCACTGCTGGGTTGATAGCCACGCCGTTGCCGATAATGCAGGTTACCTGGGGATAGAAAATACCCGAGGGGACGAGATGCAGACGGAACTTGCCGTAAGGGTTGATCACGGTGTGGCCGGCATTGTCTCCGCCGGAGAAACGAGCCACTATCCTAGCCTTCTCAGCCAGGAGGTCAATTATCTTTCCCTTGCCTTCATCACCCCACTGTCCTCCCACAATAGCTACAACGGGCACTTAGTCTCCTTTAGCCCCCTCTTGCCTCCATAGGTAAACCAGCCGTTGAATCACCGTGATAACGGCAAAGAGGGCGAGAATACACAAAGCAACAAAAACCTGATTCAGCAGCAAACCTATTGCTAATACTATAACCCGTTCTGCTCTGGTAAACAAGCCAACCTCACACTGCCAGCCGACTCCTTCTGCCCTGGACCTTATGTAGCTCACCAGGAAGGAAGCAATCAGGGCGACAAGAATGAGTACGATTTCCAGGATGGCACCCTCCTGTGGCACATACCAAATCAAAAGACCACACAGAGTCGCCGCTTCTGAAATGCGGTCGACTGTTGAATCCAGTACGGCGCCAAACTTCGTGGTTCGCTTGATGAAGCGCGCCAGAGCTCCATCAAGAAGGTCGAATAAGCCTGCGAGCAGGATCAATGCACCGCCAGGAAGCAGGTGTCCCGTGGCGATAACGTAGGCGGCAACTATGTTCAATGCCAGGTTGGCAAGAGTAAGCGCATTGGGTGTTATCCCGCTTCCGCTCAAAACCCCAACAAGGGGATTAGTAATACGGGAGGCTAGATTCCGTCTAATGTTCGTCAGGTTCATTCCGCGCTTCCGCCCAGTTTAGTATTCCCTTCTGGCGAAGAAACTCGACTACTCCCTGTATTTGCTCCTCTTCGTTCCATTCGCCGATTTCGCACACCTTTACTGTTCCAGCAGGCAGATATCTCGCCACCATTTCCCAATTCATATTGCCCTTCCCTGGGGCGTGATGGTCAGAGATGCCGCGGATGTCGTGCAAGTGAATGCCAACCATCCTGTTTCTGAAGCGAGAAAGCCATTCTTCATGCACACAAAATCCAAGCCGCTGTTGCACTTCAGCGTGCCCGACATCATGCCAATAGCCAACCAGACTATCTGATGCTCCGTTGAGCAGCTCTGCCATCTCATCCATATTGGGTATCTCGTTGAAATGAAATCTGGTCTCGAGTCCCAGTATTATGCCCTTTCGCCCGCTGTATTCTCTAATCTCCTGAAGGCTTCTTTTTGCAGCATCGAGATAAGGAGGAGCCTGCGAAGTGCGCTGATAAGCCAGCTCCTCTTTAAGCCGGCTGTATTCCTGGGTTTGAGCACACCCGCTATCACCAAGCTTGTATAGCCTATCTTGCAGACTTAAGTCAATCGGCACTTCACCCATGTGAAGGACAACCGCACGGGCACCCACTCTCGCTGCCAAATCTATCGTTTTCCTGGTGAGATTGACAGCCTCCATGCGCTCATTCCTGTCCAGAGCACTTAAAGAGAGGTTAGCCAGCGGGGTTCTTCCGGATGATGCTGCCGCCGGGCAGGGAGAGTGAATGCTTGAGAAAGGGACTGCGGTTGTGATGAGTTCACTGAACATTCGTGCCGAAATTGAGGTATTTGCCTCTATGTGGGTGAAGCCCAACTCTCCAGCTTTGGCGACAAATCCTGCCATGTGGCTAAATCTACCTTTAGCCCACATGGTGGAGAGGGCAACTTCGGGCAACTTGTTATCTCTGGCTCGTGGCAGACTCAAATCCTCGCCTTGGTCTCGCAGCCTATACTACTTTGAAGCCAGCGTTCCTGGCACGAGAGTGGCTCATCCCTTGACTTTCACGGAGTGCATCTCAGGCAGGGAGATTGGCCTTTCTTGCTCCTGTCCTGTGATGAAGGCTTCAGTTCTTAGACGGGCTTCCTCATCAGAATATTGAATTGGCGGGGATTTCATGAAATAAGCTGATGGGCCCACTAGTGTGCCGCTTAAGCCGCGGTCGAGGGCTAATTTGCAGCATCTGATGGCGTCGATGACCACTCCGGCTGAGTTGGGACTATCCCATACCTCTAGCTTCAACTCTAAATTCAGAGGCACGTCGCCAAAGGTGCGGCCTTCCATCTTCAGGTAGCAGAACTTGCGGTCAGCTAACCAGGGCACGTAGTCGCTGGGACCGATGTGTATGTTGTCGTGACCGATATCGTAGTCTAGCTGTGAGGTAACGGCGTTTGTCTTGGAAATCTTCTTGGATTCCAAACGCTCGCGTTCTAGCATATTCAGGAAATCAGTGTTACCGCCGAAGTTTAGCTGGTAAGTTCGTTCCAGTCTAACACCGCGATCGCGAAAGAGCTTAGTTAGTATTCTGTGGGTAATCGTAGCCCCCACCTGGGACTTGATATCATCACCAATGACAGGCAATCTACGCTCGGCAAACCTGCCTTGCCAATATCCTTCGCGGCCAATGAAAACAGGCATGCAATTGATAAATCCGCAGCCGGCGGTAAGCACTTGTTCTACGTACCACTTAGTTGCCTCCTCGCTTCCTACCGGCAGGTAATTGACTACTACGTGGGTGCTAGTTCTCTTGAGTATATCTACAATGTTGGCGGTGGGGCCCGGGGCCTTGGTGATGATTTGAGATAGATACTTGCCCAGTCCGTCGTGAGTCATTCCTCGCTCGACTCGGACGCCCGTCATAGGTACGTCGCAGAACTTAATAGTGTTGTTGGGGTTGGTGAAAAGGGCCTCAGCCAAATCCTTGCCCACTTTGTTCTTGTCAATGTCAAATGCAGCCACAAAATTGATGTCCGATATATGGTACCCTCCCAGGTTGACATGCATCAGGCCGGGGATGAATTCATCCTCTTTGGCGTTCTTGTAGTAATGGACTCCTTGCACCAAGGATGAGGCGCAATTACCGACCCCTATTATGGCCACGTTTATTGGTTCCATTCTTACCTCCTTTGTTGGCGTGCAGACTGTTACGGGATTCAATTCTATCACCTTCATCGGTGCTTAGTTCATTGATCAACTTGAGCAATCTCGCCCCTCGCTCAATGGAGTCATCGTAGCAAAAGCTGAGCTGGGGCATCTGCTTCAGTCCCAGGTGCGCTGCAAGTTCCTTCCGTAGGAATCCTGAAGCTCTGTTGAAACCTGCCAGCAAGTCCTCTTTGTTCGCTTCGGTGCCCAGGGTGCTAACATATACTTTGGCGTATTGCAGGTCAGGAGAAAGGACAACCTCTGTCACCGAAACGAACTTACTCAGTCTGGGGTCATTGACCTGACGCTCGAGCAGTCCAGAGATTCCTCGCTGGATCAGTTTACTTGTTCGTTCACTTCGCCTGCTCAATTGAATCCTCTATCCAGGCGGTGCAACTAGCTTACTCTTTCCCTTCTGTAGCATTCGACAATGTCCCCAGCCTCAAAATCGAGGCTTCCCTCTATGCCCAAGCCGCATTCGAGCCCAGCAGTGACTTCGGTAGCGTCCTCTTTGAAACGTTTCAGGCTGGCGACCCGAGAGCTACCGATGACTTTGTGCTGTCGCAGTATTTTGACCTGGGCATCTCTTGATATCTTCCCCTCCGTAACATGGACGCCGGCTACCTTTCCCATCTTGCCGCGAGGGAAAACGGCCCTTATTTCACCACGCCCGCTGAGCACTTCAGCATAAGTTGGCTCGAGCATCCCTCTCAGCGCCTTGTCCACATCTTCTATTAGCTTGTAGATTACATCATAGTGTTGGATGGTCACCCCTTCTGCGTCAGCCGACTGTGTCGCTCCGGGTGATGTGGGAGTATTGAAACCGATGATGATGCCTTTTGACGCTGCAGCCAGAAGCACGTCACTTTCGGTGATGCTCCCGCTGGCAGCGTGGATCACTCTGGCCTTCGTCTTTTCCGTGGTCAGCCTTTCTACGGAGTTCCTTATGGGTTCAATGCTGCCCTCGACATCTGTCTTCAGCACTATGTTTAGTTCCTTCATTCGTCCAGCACCAATTTGGGTGGAAAGAGCACTCAAAGTCAGTGCGGTGCGTGGCCTGCGGTTTTTTCCCCTTTCAGCAATGCTTCGTGCTTCGTGCTCATCGGAAACCACAATGAAGCGTTCTCCCGATTTTGGCACCACATTTAAGCCCAAGATTTCCGCCGGGGTAGAAGGTTCGACTTTGTGGAGTTGCTTTCCAGTATCATCAAACATGGCCTTTATCTTGCCCCAAGCACTATCAGCTACCACAATGTCGCCTCGTCTGAGAGTGCCTTTCTGGACCAGAAGGGTAGCTAAGGGACCCTTGGTTTTGTCCAGCTTAGCTTCGATGACCACCCCTTCTGCTGCGCTGTCGGGATCGGCTTTCAGTTCCAGTATGTCGGCAACCAGGAACAGGTTTTCCAATAAATCCGATATTCCCTTTCCCTGCTTGGCTGATATGGGTACGCAGACAACATCACCGCCCCACTCTTCGATAACCAGGCCCAAATCGGCAAGTTGCTGCTTCACACGCTCGGGATTGGCATCAGGTCTATCAATCTTATTAAGTGCCACCACTATCGGCACCTTTGCAGCCTTGGCATGGTTCACTGCTTCTACAGTCTGCGGCATAACACCGTCATCGGCAGCGACCACCAGAGTTACAATGTCAGTCACCTGTGTCCCCCGGGCTCGCATGGCCGTGAAGGCCTCGTGTCCCGGCGTATCCAGAAAGGTAATCTTGCGTCCGTCTACCAGAGCTTGGTAGGCACCGATATGCTGGGTAATTGCCCCCGCCTCACGAGCGGTTACATTGGTCTTTCTGATGACATCAAGAAGGGTGGTCTTTCCGTGGTCAACGTGTCCCATGACGGTCACTACCGGAGGACGGACTGGTAGTTTTGCTTTTCCCTTTGCCTTTTCTTTTCGGGAAGGCGCAGCTTTGCGCTCTTTTGCGGCTTTGGCCTCGTAGCCAAAGTCTGCAGCCGTTGCGCTGGCAGTGGCAAAGTCGATGCTCTGGTTAACGTTGGCCATGATGCCTTTGCGCATCAATTGTTTTATTACTCTGGTGGGTTCTACTTTCAATGCGTCGGCTAGCTGCCTCACAGTTATGGAGGGTGGGAGCTCAATTTGTGGAGGGGCTTTTTTCAGTCCCGGCTTATTGTCATCCAAGTTTAGCCTTCCTCTAGGGTCTTGCTGTACTCACGCAAGGCTTGCCGACTGTCGTCGCAAAGTCTTGTTCGCAGAGCATAATCCAGTCGATTCTTCCTAAGAGCTGACTCCCAACAGGTTCTTTGCTGGCACACATAGGCGCCTCTACCCGGCTTCTTCCCAAGCATGTCTACCTCAACAATGCCCTTCTCTGTAATCACCAGGCGAATCAGGGCTTTCTTCTCCCTAACCTGTCGACAACCTATGCAGGTGCGCTGAGGTAGATGCTTACTCTGTAGTCTCATCTTCTATCACATCCACGAGAGGTTCGTCTTCCTCCTTATACTTTATCACCTTCCCCTTTCTCTTACCTTTGGCTTCGCTCTTTGTCTTGTCTGGCGCTTTTGCCTTGATCGTTTGTCCCAGGATATCTTCAGCAAAGCGAATCTGCTTCTCCTCGGGCTTCTCTGGTGGAGCTTCTGGAATGCCCAAAATTTCGACCGGTTCTTCCTCTTCAATCTCCTCGGCGGGTTCCGCTTCAGCTGGTTTTCTTTCCTTGACTGCATGGTCAATCACTGGCTCTACAACCTCTGGCTCTTGTATAGCAGTCCTCTCTGCCTCAATAGCGGAGACGCTCTTAATGTCTATTCTCCAGCCTGTCAGTTTCGCCGCTAGCCTGGCATTCTGTCCTTCTTTGCCTATAGCTAGGGAAAGCTGTTTGTCAGGAACCACCACAGTGGCCGTGTTCTTTTCCTGGTCGATCTTGATGTTTGTCACTTGGGCCGGGCTAAGGGCATTGGCGATAAACACCGCCGGATCCGAATGCCATTGAATTACGTCTATTTTCTCGCCATTCAATTCGTTAATGATGCTTTGGAGTCTTATACCCCGTGGACCCAGGCAGGAACCCACGGGGTCAACATTCTCCTGCACGGTTGTCACTGCCACTTTCGTGCGATGCCCGGGCTCGCGAGCCAGGGCCTTCAGTTCCACAATCCCGTTGTGGACTTCAGGAATTTCCAGCTCAAAGAGGCCGCGTATCAGGTTGGGATGAGAGCGAGACACTATTACCTGTGGCTCCTTGTCTCTCTGGACCATCTCCAGAAGATAGAACTTGAGTCGCTGCCCTCTGTAGTAGTGCTCACTGGGAACCTGCTCACCAGCAGGAAGTATCGCTTCTATTCTGTTCAATCTGGCATAAATGCGTTTAGGTTCGATGAATTGGATTGTTCCGCTGACAACCTTTCCTTCTCTATCGGTGAACTCCTCATAAACAATGCGGTGTTCCGCCTCACGCAATCGCTGCAGTACGACCTGCTTTGCTGCCTGAACAGCGATACGACCAATGTTCTTTGGCGTGCACTCTATGTTTACTACATCACCGAGTTGTGCCGTGGCGCGCAGTTTCCGAGCTTCTTTGATACCGATTTCGCGATTCGGATTGGCAACTGACTCGACTACAGCCTTCTGGACATAGAAATTGATCTCGCCGCTGTCAGGGTGTACTTTTACCAGCACGTCTTGTTCCGGCGCAGACATGCTTTTTTTATATGCAGAGGCCAGTGCTGATTCCAAAGCAGACAGGACTACTTCTTTGGGCAAGTTCCTCTCAGCCGAAAGCTGAGTAATCGCAGCCTTAAGCTCTGTTTTCATCTTCCCATTCCCTCTTAGTCTCCTGCATTAGTAAAAAGGTGGGGCACCCCCACCTTAAGCTACTTATGTTTCTTTCAATTTAGCATATTTGGGGCAAAAATGCAAAAGACTAATCAAATAGCTTATAATGGGCAATCAATTGGGGAGGAGACATGTTAGCGCTGGAAGGTGTCAAGATTCTGGACTTATCAAGATTGGTTCCCGGTGCGTTCTGCACCATGCTGTTGGGGGATATGGGGGCTGAGGTGCTTAAGGTTGAAGCGCCAGGGATAGCCGGGATTGGTAGCTCACCGAGAGCGCCTGTGGAAGATGGTGACCGAAAGGCGGCGGCTTGCTATGCTCCGGACCGCAACAAGAGAAGCATCGTGGTTAACCTGAAGTCGGAAGCGGGGCGGGAAATATTCTACCGTCTCTGCCACGACGCGGATGTCATCGTTGAGGGTTTCAGGCCAGGAGTAGCCAAACGTTTGAGGATAGACTACGAAACCATAAGCAAGCTGAATGCTAGGATCATTTACTGCTCGCTCAGCGGGTATGGTCAGGACGGGCCGTATCGTGCTTTTCCCGGCCATGATGTGAATTACATAGCTATGGCCGGTGTCCTCGGCTTGATCGGGTCCAGTGAAAGGCCTCCCGTTATCCCCTTGAATCTGGTTGCTGACTTCGCAGGGGCTGCATTGTATGGAGCATTAGGCATTGCAATAGCTTTGGTAGCCAGAAATAAGACGGGCAAGGGGCAGTTCGTAGATGTGGCTTACATGGACGGAGCAATATCGCTCATGACCTGGTTCAACTCCGGTTACTTCTTTGACGGCTTAACCTTGCAGAGAGGTGAGTCATGGCTCCACGGTGCCTATCCCTATTATGGAGTGTACGAAACTAAGGATGCCAAATACATCACCATCGGCTGCCTGGAGCCACATTTCTGGGAAAACCTGTGCCGATTTCTGGGCAAAGAGGAATATATTCCATATCACTTCGCTCTGGAACACACATTTCGTAAACCGGATAGTGGGAAGTGGGATGAAATCCAGTCTTTCTTGAAGCAAACCTTCCTCACTAGGACGAGAGATGAATGGTTTGAATTGTTGATCGGCAACGACATACCTGCCGGCAAGGTCTATGCACCTGGCGAGGTCTTCCGTGACCCGCAGGTGCTTCATCGCCAAATGGTGATAGAGGTGGAACACCCTGCTTTGGGCAAAATCCGGCAGGTTGGCATAGCTCCTAAGCTGTCTAAGACACCGGGCAGGGTGAGAAGGCTGCCTCCACTACCGGGCGAGCACACGGATGAAGTGTTGCAGGGTCTAGGCTACAAGCGAGAGGAAATTGAGAACTTACGACACGAAGGTGTAGTATGTTAAAGGAGTCGGATTATGAGCGAAGGATGCATTTTCTGCCGAATTGTTGCCGGCGAGATGCCTGGCGACATAGTCTATCAGGATGAGCATTTCCTGGCCTTCAGGGACATCCTGCCTAGAGCACCTACACATGTGCTCATCATACCGAAGGCCCATATCACATCTGTGGCTGAGCTCACCAATGAGCAAGACAGGCTTGCCGGCCGTCTTGTTATCATAGCCAAGAACCTGGCCGAGAAAGAAGGTATTGCCAGGAAAGGCTATCGCCTGGTCGTAAACTGTGGTCCCGAAGGGGGGCAGGTGGTGCCTCATCTTCATCTCCATCTCATAGGTGGTAAGAAGCTGGATCCAAGACTCGGCTAGACAGCCAAGAATGGTTTTGTTCCTTTCGCGGGGACGAGGTTGCTCCGGATCCGAGTTGCCCGAGGCTGTTCACAAAGACTGTGAATGCCTCAGCTTGGTTATCAATTCCTGTACAGCGTCATCTGGGGTGGATGCTCCGGCAGTGATGCCGATGCGGCGCTTACCGGCAAGCCAGGAAGTCTTCACTTCGTCGGCTGTTTCCACTAGATGAGTCTCCGTTAGAGGAGAGCATATTTCAACCAGGTGCCGGGCATTGGCACTGTTCGTTCCGCCTATCACTATCATGAGTTGAACCCTGCCAGCCAGTGTTACGGCAGCCTGCTGCTGGCGTTGCGTTACTTTACATAACGTATTGACGAGACGCATTTCCTGAATCTTCGGGCCCACTGCGCATATAAGCTGTCTTGCGAATTCGATGAAGGCGGATTGTGTCTGGGTTGTCTGGGAGATAACGCCCAAGCGTGACGATGATTTCGCCTCCCTGTCTATCTGCTTGATATCAAGAGTGGCCGTGCCTCTATCTTCTGCCCAACCCAGTAGTCCTTTGACCTCGGAGTGCTCCGCATCTCCAAATATGATGACATCAAAACCAGCTTCAGCCAGTTCCCTAGCTGTGTTTTGGGCTCTGCGGACCGTGGGACAGGTGGTGTCAATGATACGGATGCTGCGGGCTTTGATCTGAGACAATACCATCGGGCATGCACCGTGAGTCGTGATAGCTAGGACTCTGCCCTGGGCCTGGTCGAGATGACTTACGGGCGTCACTCCGAGGTTGGCCAGCGTCTCCACCAGCAGGCGATTGTGTGCTACGGGTCCCAGTGTTTCTATTTCACCGTACTTGGTAGCTGCCTCCTTCAACAGCTTGATGGCCCGTCTGACGCCAAAGCATAGCCCCAGTTTTTCAGCCTTGCAAATCCTGATGTTTTTCATAGGCGCCTTGATATTCGGCTGGCAAGAGGGCAGCGATTTGTCTCATCACTTGCGTGGTCAATACCTGCATTTGTGATTTGCTGATTCTACTGTTGTTGGTTGGACGTAGCTTGAATGGCTTGCCGATTTTGACGACTATGCGGGGGCGTTTCCATAGCCAGCTTATGCCATGAATTTTGTCTGTGCCGATGACCCCGACGGGCAGAAGAGGGACATCCCTCTTGGTGGCTATGACTGCGGAGCCATGTTTGCCTCTTCTGAGTTTGCCGTCGTGACTTCTGCCCCCTTCCGGGAACATGCCCAGGATTAATCCTTCTCGCAATGCCTTTTCAGCGCCATCAAGTACCTTCTGTTTCTCCCTCACCTTACCTGTACGTTGCAGGGGCAGCGAGCCAGCCCAGCGGAGCCAGGGCCCTAGGAAAAGAGAGCGGAAGAGTTCCTCTTTAGCTATGAAAATTATCCATCGCGGACAACTAAAGGCGAGGAAAACTGGGTCGAGGACGTGCACGTGGTTAGCTACTAGAATGAGCGGTCCGGTTGATGGTACGTTCTCTCGTCCTTCGGCTTTCCAGGAGAAACAGATGTTGAGCAACGGTCTGAACATGGCTAGGACAATCCTCTGAGAGAGGGTCATAGGTCTACCGCCAGAGCATAGATCCCGTCGACGACTTGCTCCAAGCTAAGGTCTTCTGTATTGATGATTATGGCATCCTCTGCCGGTCTAAGGGGCGAGATGGTTCTATTCATGTCCATTTCATCACGCTTCTTCAGATCGGCGAGGACCGTTTTCAGGCTCGAATTCTCTCCCCGTTTCAACAACTCCATATGGCGGCGCTTGGCCCTCTCTTCTGTTGAGGCGGTGAGAAAAATCTTTAGTTCCGCCCAGGGCAACACGACTGTGCCGATGTCTCTGCCTGCCATCACTACTTTCCCTCGCTGGGCTAACTTGCGTTGTTGTGATACCATTGCCTGGCGTACTTCCGGTACTTTTGCTACCAGAGCCACCATCCTCTCTATTTTGGTGCAGGGTAAGCTGGATGAGATGTCTTCCCCATCAACAAAGACTGAGAGAGCACCTTCTTTTGAGGGGACGAAATCAAATTCAGTGACAGTGGCTAGCCTGCAGAGCCTCTGTTCATCCTCCGGCGGAGTACCTGATTCGAGGACCTTCCAGGTAAATGCCCGGTAAATCATGCCGGTATCGAAGAAAACATAGCCGAGTCTCTTTGCCAGTAGCGAGCCTACGCTGCTTTTGCCGACTGCCACAGGACCATCTATGGCAATTAGTTGTGGTTTCAAATCTACCTCCATAATATCATTCTGAGGCGGGCTGCCACAACATCTGGATCTGTGCTCAACGTCGCCCCTGGCGAAGCTGAGAATAGTCAGGGCTTACAATTGGCCGTGTTTTGCCTCCCGAGAATCCGGCGAGAAGGCCAGCAGCGCCTCAAATATGTTTGACGCGATTATACTGGAAGATTCTGTGAACCAAGATGTCATGAACCAGCGTGCCTCAAAGGGGACTCCGTGAGACTCAAGGATTTGCCTTAGTTGCGAATTCGGTCTAAAATTACTTGCTTCGTAACGAGTTTGATCTGTGAGGAGGGATTTGCATGGGCAGAGTTGACGACCGGTTGAAGGAGCTGAAGGACAAGGAGAAGAAGCTGAAAGGCTTGGGAGGTGCGGAGCGCGTGGAAAAACAGCACAAATCCGGGAAGCTCACCGCTCGTGAAAGGCTTGATTTGCTCTTCGACGCTGGCAGTTTTCATGAGCTTGATTTGTTTGTTCAGCATCGAGCCACGCTGTTCGGCATGGATAAGGTTGTTGTTCCCGCCGAAGGAGTCATCACCGGATACGGAACGGTGAATGGTCGCCCTGTGTGCGCTTTTTCTCAGGACTTCACCTCCATGGGAGGGACACTGGGTGAGATGCATGCCAAAAAGATATGCAAGGTGATGGATTTGGCTATCAAGTGCTCCATTCCCGTAGTAGGCCTCAATGACTCCGGAGGTGCTCGCATTCAGGAAGGTGTGGATGCCCTCTCAGGCTATGGTCAGATATTCTTCCGGAATTCGGCAGCCTCAGGGGTTATTCCACAGATCTCAGCAATCATGGGGCCTACTGCTGGAGGGGCAGTCTATTCACCCGCTATGACAGATTGGGTGTTCATGGTCAAGGGGACAAGCTATATGCATATCACCGGCCCGGCGGTTATCATGCAGGTTACTGGCGAGCAAATCACCTCTGAGGAACTGGGCGGCGCTATACCTCATGCTACCAAGAGCGGCGTGTGCCACTTTGTTTGCGATAGCGATGCGCAAGCTATCGAACAGGTAAAAGAGCTCCTGAGTTATCTGCCCTCCAGCTATACGGATACTCCGCCTGTGATCAAGTCGACCGATCATCCGGATCGTACTGAGCCTGCTCTGGACACTATCATCCCGGACGAGCCCAACAGGGTCTACAATATGAGGGATGTCATCAAATCTATTGTGGACAATGGCGAGATACTTGAGCCTCATTATCATTATGCTCAGAATGCCATCGTCTGCTTTGCCCGGTTTGATGGTAGGCCTGTGGGCATTATCGCCAATCAGCCTATGTATCTTGCTGGCTGTCTTGATGTCAATGCCTCGGACAAAATCACTCGATTTATTAGGTTCTGCGATGCGTTCAACATTCCTTTGCTTACCATTGCCGACGTCCCCGGGTACTTGCCGGGGAAAGACCAGGAATGGCTGGGAATAATAAGACACGGAGCCAAGGTCTTGTGGGCTTACTCTGAGGCCACCGTTCCCAAAATCACTCTGGTCATTCGTAAGGACTACGGAGGTTCGTATCTTGCTATGTGTAGTAGAGATCTAGGCGCTGATTTTGTTTTCGCCTGGCCCACAGCCGAGATTGCGGTGATGGGCGCTGAAGGCGCCACGTCCATTATCTTTCGCAAGGAAATAGATTCTGCACCAAACCCGGAAGCCAAGGAGCAGGAGAAGATTGGGGAATATCGTGATCTGTTCTACAATCCCTACATTGCCGCCTCACGGGGATATGTTGACGAAGTCATTATGCCCCGTGAGAGCCGCCCTAAGATAGTAAAGGCTTTGGGACTTCTGTCTACTAAGCGAGTGACAAGACCTCCCAGGAAGCATGGGAATATTCCCGTATAGAGGGATTTGGTGAAAGAGCGACAACTGAAGTTGCAGACATTTGCCATCCTGGGGCTCAGGGTAAGGCAAGAGCACAATGAGTGCGCCTATCTGTGGATGAAACTAGAGCACGAAACCATAAAGGGCCAGCATTGGCGAAAAGGAGGCAATGCATGAATTCGCTGGGAAATGGGCCTGTCTTGGCCAAAGACCTGACCGTTGATAAGGTGAAGATAAGGCCGAAAGCTAGAAGTCCGGTTGGGATTTGTGACACCACCTTTCGTGATGGGCATCAATCCATATTTGCCACGAGGATGCGAATTGAGGACGTGGAGTGGATGGCTCCTGAAATGAACAAATGTGGCTTCTATTCGATGGAAGTCTGGGGTGGAGCAACATTCGACGTAGCCCATCGCTTCTTGGGCGAGGACCCCTGGGACAGGCCACGCAAGTTGAAGAGACTGATGCCCGATACTCCGCTACAGATGCTGCTGCGGGGACAGAATTTGGTGGGCTATCGAAACTATCCTGACGATTTGGTGGATGCTTTTGTAGAGCAGGCTGCCGACGTGGGCATTGATATCCTCCGTGTTTTCGATGCTGTGAATGATGAGCGTAATCACGAGCGCGCTGCCCGGGCAATCAAGAAGTGTCGCAAGCACTATCAGGCAGCCATATGTTACTCACTCACTCAGCCCAGGATGGGCGGGCCGATCTATAATCTGGAATACTATGTCAAAAAGGCTCTCATCTTCCGAGACATGGGTGCTGATTCCATGTGCATAAAGGACCAGGCTGGGCTTATCTCGCCTTATGATGCCTATGAACTGGTCAAGGCCCTTAAGGAAAACCTGAGTATACCCGTGGAGCTCCACACCCACTACACAACTGGGCAGGGGTCCATGTCTCTGCTGAAAGCCATTGAGGCTGGAGTTGACATAATCGATACGGCTCTGTCTCCATTTGCTTTACGTTCCTCACAGCCGGCTATCGAGCCTCTGGTAGTTGCTCTATATGGCACGGATAGAGACACCGGGCTGGACATTGAGCAGCTATTCAAATGTGCACAGATGCTGGAACAGATAGCGCCCAAATATCGAGACTTTCTGGATACATCTTCAATGTCGATCGTTGATACCGGAGCGCTGATGCATCAAATTCCTGGCGGCATGACCACAAATCTGGTGGCTCAGCTCAAGCAAATGGATGCCCTGGATAAGCTGGCTGAAGTGCGGCAGGAGACTGCCAGGGTCAGGGCGGAACTTGGCTATCCACCTCTGGTTACACCTACGAGCCAGATTGTCGGTGCCCAGGCAGTGCAGAATGTCCTGGTGGGACGCTACAAGCTTGTCTCCAGAGAGGCCAGGGAATACATATCTGGCGGTTATGGCAGGCCTCCAGCTCAGATTGACCCAGACATCCAGAAGGCCATTCTCAGAGGCAAGGCACCTATCACCTGTCGGCCCGCAGATCTGCTCGCTCCCGAACTGGAAAAAGCCAAGTCGGAATCGAAGGAGTTCGCTAGGAATATTCAGGACGTCCTCACCTATGCTCTTTTCCCTACTACTGGGGCGCGCTTCCTCAAGCATAAATATGGCATAGACAAGACCATCCCGGACGAATGGAAGCCACCTTATGCTCCTAAGAACCTTGAGGAAGTGAAGAAGGAGGACGAACTTATTGCTCAGGTCAAAGCTGGCAAGCTGAAAGGAAGTTGAATAAAGAGCAATCTCTGCAGAAGAGCAGGCCTGAAGAACCTCGATCTTCTCAGTGGTGACTGATAAGCAGGCGTACACTTGTTTCGCAGAAAGCGAAGCAACATAGGATGTAAGAGGAGGTAGAGATGGAGATAGACGTTGAAAGATTAAGGAAGATAGTAGGTAAGGAAGATATCAGAGACCACATTGCTGATCTATACGTGTATGGATCTGATTCCTCGGTTCATGAAGCCAATCCCTCGGTTGTTGTCAGGCCTGAAACAGTAGAAGAAGTGCAGGAGATTGTGCGGTATGCCAATAGGGCGTTGATACCTGTGACCGCCAGAGGTGCTGGTTCTGGCACTTCCGGACACGCAGTTCCCATAGACGGCGGCATCGTCATGGACATGAGGCGAATGAATCACATCATCGGTATAAAGCCCCGTGATATACTGTGCAAAGTTGAATCAGGAGTAGCCTGTGATGATTTGAACAAGGCGCTTCAGCCCTACGGTCTCTGGTTTCCTTCGGCTCCAGAGTCGGGCAGGATTTCTACCATCGGCGGCACTATTGCCAACAACGGCTCTGGGGTAAGGGCGATAAAATATGGAACAATGCGAGACTACATCCTGGGGATGAAGGTTGTTCTGGCAAATGGTGACTTGGTTACTCTTGGTGCTGATACACGGGCTCAGGCATCGGGTTACCAGCTTGATAGGCTCATGGTTGGCTCTGAAGGCACTCTGGGCATAATTGTGGAAGCGACTCTTCTGCTCAGACATCTGCCCAGATTTAGGGCCATGGGCATAGCGAAGTTCAACAAACTGGAAGATGCTGGTGAGACGATATCAGACATAGTGGCATCTGAAGTAGTGCCCTCATTGCTTGAGCTTGTAGACGATGTGGCCATCACTGCTCTTAATAAGACCCTCAATATGAATCTTCCGCAGGTAGAAGCAATTGTGTTATATGAGTGTGATGGGCTATTGAAACAAGCTGTGGACCATGAGATGGAGGTCACCAAGAAGATATGCGAGAAGAACAATGCCTTTGGCATCGAAATGAGCAGCGATGCCAAGGAGATGGAACGAATCTACAGCGGAAGGAAGAAGCTTTTTGCTGCGCTCTCAAGATATAGAGAAGGGCTGGTCTGCACATCGTTAGCCGATGACATGGCTGTTCCTAGTTCCAAGATAGCAGAATGTGCCCGCAAGATTCACGAAGTCGGAGAACGCAATCACGTAGTGATGACTGCCTATGGGCATTGTGGTGAGGGAGTGCTGCATACGAAGATATTGATGGATGCCACCAGCAGAGAGCAGTGGGAAGACGCCAGGCGGGCGGTTGAGGAGGTATATGACTATGTGCGAAGCGTTGGGGGCACAACCTCAGGGGAGCACGGCATTGCCATTTCCAAGGCGTCCTCTTGGAAAAAAGAAAAGGCGGACTCACTCAAGATGATGAAGGCCATAAAACTGGCTCTCGACCCCAACAATATCCTGAATCCTCATAAACTCATGGATGCGCCGGACGATTGGGTTACGGCAACTAGGCTTAGATATCCTGTGGAGTTATGAAAAGTGGCAGTCTAATCCCCAGAAGAAAGAGATGCCGCCTTCACTTCTGCCTGATGGCTTTAGGATAAGCTAGGGAAGATGGAATTCAATAGACTGAGGAAATGGGGAAATGAACTGGATATATGCATAAGGTGTGGCTATTGTTACGAGCATTGCCCTCTCTACAAGTTGTCCAACTGGGAAATTGATACGCCTAAAGGAAAGCTGTTGCTTGCCTACGGGCTCCTGACGGGCGAAGTTGAACCCTCACCATATGTTGCCGAGAAGTTCTTTCAATGCTTCTATTGCAAGAACTGTAGCAAAAGCTGTTCAGCAAAGGTCTCGCCTACTGACATCTTTGCCGATGCCAGAGCTGACCTCATGGAATCTGGCTTCGAGACACAGGGCACCACGGTTAGGAACGACGAAAAACTGTGTATGGCCTGTGGAAGATGTGTCTCGGGATGTAAGTCTGAGGCGCTTTCTATGGATATGGAGCGTATGAGAGTCTCGGTCAGCAGGGTTAAGTGTAAGGGTTGTGGTGTGTGTGTGGCCGGGTGTCCGGTTGGAGCAATGTCGCAGAAGGAGGGATTTGGAGTATCAAAGAAAGAACTCTCTGCCAAACTTGAGAACTCTCTCAGAAGCATGAACGGGAAACCAAAAGTAGTTGTGTTCTGTTGTGATTGGTCGATATGTCCTGGGCTCCGACTGTCTCGGATGGAGCTTGCGGGGGCGGAAAATGCATCTGGGATCATCGTCACTGTGTGTGCCGGTCGTATTGACCCGGGATTGATATTGGACACATTCTACCAGGGGGCCTGGGGGGTGATGATTGCCTGTTGCCCGCTCGAGGAATGTGGACACAATGGAAACTACAGGGCTCAAGAGAGATGTGCGTCGGTTGGGAAGCTGCTTGACGTGCTTGGTGTTGAATCAAATAGACTCAGGCTGGAGCATTTTGCCACTGGCGAGGATGAAAAGCTTAGGAAAGCAGTAGGCAATTTCGTGAAACACATAGCATCTTTGGGGCCGATATGAAAACTGAGGGGGCTCAATTTCATAGGTAGCAGGTTGTGAGGGCATGAGGCGGCGACGTGAGGTCCTTACTGCTGAGCTACCCCCTTTGACAGGGGCTAAGAAAAGGATACGGAATTAACTATGAAGATAATGATTCCCTATGGACGGGGGAAGGTAGAGGTTGAAGTTGAGAAAAGAAGGGTTTCCGGGATAGTTGAACCGAATGTTGTCTCCGTGGGCGATGAAGCAGAGATTATCCGCAGGGGAATTGAACACCCCACTAACTCCCGCAGTTTTGATGAATTTGTCGCCGATGCTAGAGACTTACTTTTCATAGTTAATGATTACACCAGGCCTACTCCTACGGCGAAAATACTGGAAGTAATCTACCCCAAAGTTAAGGACAAGAATACAAGGTTTATCGTTGCCACCGGAATTCATCGTGCTCCCACTGAAGACGAATTCAACTTCATTTTTGGAGATTACTATAGATTGCTAAAGGACAGAATCCATGTCCACGATGCTCGCAGGGATGCAGACATGGTGCGTTTGGGAATCTCCTCCACTGGTACTGAGATGTATGTGAACAGAATGGGTGTAGAGGCGCATAAGCTGGTTACTATCGGTTCGGTAGAGCCGCACTATTTCGCTGGCTATACTGGAGGCAGGAAATCCTTTCTCCCGGGCATTGCGTCTTATAAGACCATAGAGCAGAACCATAGACATGCCCTCAGTCCCCGCGCTCAGACCCTGGTTCTGGAGGGCAACCCGGTTCATGAAGATATGATTGATGCCCTCAAGACGATAAGAGGAAAGGAAATATTTTCCATCCAGACCGTTCTCGATGGTCAGAAAAGGGTTTACCATTGTACTTCCGGGCATATTCATGATTCATTCCTGATGGCTATAGAGAAAGCTCACGAGGTTTATTGCGTGAATATCAGGGAAAGAACGGACATCGTTGTCGCAGTTGCCGGTTATCCTTCAGACGTGGATTTGTATCAGTCACAAAAGGCTCTTGATAATGGGAAGCTGGCTCTAAAAGAGGGAGGGATTCTTATCCTTATCTCTGAGTGCAGGTCTGGCATCGGAGAAGAGGCATACTTCAATCTCCTTGCCAGTAGCGAAGCTCCTCGGGAAGCTCTCAAAAGAATCGGGCAAGGCTACAAATTGGGTTATCATAAGGCTGCCAAGATGGCAGAGATCGCCACCTGGGCGGAAATCTGGGGAGTAACCGGGCTTGCCGAGCAGGATATTAGGCGAGCATTTATCAAACCTTTTCGCGGGGTTCAAGAGGCGATAGACAAAGCCATTGACCGGAAGGGAGAAAAGGCGAAAATTCTGTTCTTGATGGATGCTAGCCTCACTGTGCCAAAGATGATGGGCAAAAAGGCGCGGGCAGGTCGCTCGCAATGACCCTGGGAGCAGGAAGAGATGAGGGAAATCAAAGCGGGTGACATAGCGAACACCGTGGCTCGTCTGTTTGAGCATTCCTGCCATTATTTGCCCCCTGATGTAGTAGCTGCGTTGAGGCAAGCCAGAGAAAAGGAAAAATCCCCTGTTTGTCGTGATGTGCTGGCTAGAATCCTGGAGAATGCCAGCCTTGCCGGCGAGGAACAGATTCCTCTTTGTCAGGACACCGGTGCCGCCGTGGTGATGCTGGAGCTGGGCCAGGAAGTGCATGTAGCCGGAGGTGATCTTTACACCGCAATCAATGAAGGAGTGCGTCTAGGATACGACAGGGGTTATTTGCGTAAGTCCATAGTGACCGGGCCCTGTTTTGCCAGGGTGAACACCAAAGATAACACACCCGCCATGATTCATACCGATATAGTCCCCGGAGACAGGCTGAAAGTCAGCATCTTGCCCAAGGGAGGCGGCTCGGAAAACTGTTCTCGTCTGACTGCTCTATCTCCATCTGAAGGGCGTCAGGGCGTGATAGGTTTTGTGGCAAAGCTCGTTGACGAGGTTGGCAGCAATCCCTGCCCGCCGGTTGTCATTGGTGTCGGTATAGGCGGCACGACCGACAGGACCATGTTCTTAGCTAAGAAGGCGCTGTTGCGCAAAGTAGGCGAGCCCAGTCCTGACCCCGAGGTCGCCGCTCTGGAGAGGCAGATTCTGGAAAGAGTCAACAATTTGGGCATCGGTGCTATGGGCTACGGTGGCACAGTGACGGCTCTGGCAGTTCACGTGGAAACATTTCCCTGTCACATTGCCAGCCTGCCCGTGGCCGTCAACATGCAGTGCTGGTGTGCTCGCCATGAGGAAGCAGTCCTGTAGAGCGATTGAAAGATGACGGAGAAAGGACCTGTAACCGTTTCACCCAGAAGGCTACGCCGTGAGTTTGTCAGGAGAGTCAAGGAGCTCAGTGGGCAGAACCTTCAGTTGTGTTACCAGTGCGGGCTGTGTTCCGGGAACTGCCCGGCGGCTTCTAATATGGACATCTCGCCTCGCCAGATTATTGAGCTGGCACGATTGGGCCTGGAAGAGGAAATTGCCGGTTCCCAGACTGTCTGGGTTTGTGCCTCCTGCCTTGCCTGTGCTGTCAATTGCCCCAGAGGATTTGACCTCGCCAAATTGATGGAGGCAATTAGGCTGCTCACCCTGAGGAAGAACGTTGACCACATACGGCCCGAGGATATCTCTCCACAGGAACGCTGCGACCTTCCTCAAATAGCTATGGTCAGTGGCCTGAGGAAGTTAACCGGCTAGAGAAACAGAAGATGAGCTTAGCCTATTATCCCGGCTGCACCTTGAAGACTAAGGCCAGGAATTTGGAAGAGCCTGCCGTGGCTTCGATGGAAGCTCTGGGCTTCAAGTTGGACGAGGTCCCCAGATGGAACTGCTGCGGCGCAGTCTATTCTCTGGCTGATGATGATCTGATCCATCAGGTAGCGCCTGTCCGCAACCTCATCCGTGTCAAGAAACACGGCAAGACCGAGTTGGTTACCTTGTGTGCGTTTTGTCTTAATAGCTTGAAGAGGGCCAATCTCTTGATGAAGGAAGATGTGGAGAAAAGGGATGCCCTCAATAACTTCATAGATGAAGGGATAGATTACAGCGGGGAAGTAAAGGTGCTTCATCTTCTGGAGGTATTGAGAGATGAGATAGGATGGGATGCTCTTGCGCAGAAGGTGAAGCTCCCTCTCCGGGGCTTGAAGGCAGCCCCGTATTACGGATGCACCCTGCTTCGCCCTCGGGAAATAGCCATAGACGATGTGCAGAACCCGACCGTCCTACGAGGCTTTCTGGGGGCTCTCGGGGCCAGCCCCGTTGACTTTCCTGAATCCACGACGTGCTGTGGTTCCTATCAAGTAGTAGGCAGCCCCGGTGATATCGCTGAATATGCCCGGCCTATCTTGAGCTCGGCATCGAGCCGCGGAGCGGAAGCTCTGGTTCTCACCTGTCCCCTCTGTGACTACAATCTGGGACGAGGGCAGAAAGAACTGATGGCGAAGCAGAGAGGGTCCAGAGAAATGCCGCTGTTCTATTTCACGCAGCTTCTGGCTGTTGCTCTGGGGCTCGGGGCTCAGGTATGCCGTTTTGAACTGAATCACGGTCGCCCGGCATTGCTCTTGGAGGAAAAGGGCTTGCTTTCCCGGCGTGAAATCGTTCAACCGATTGGGGGTCAAAGATGAGTGCCAAACAGAGAAAGAAAAAACCAGTTCCAACAGCAGTTAAAGAGAAGGAACAGATAACAGCCAAGCTCATCCCCATATACATAATGGGCAAGCGCTATGAAGTCCCTGAAGGGCTTACCATCATGAAAGCCATGGAATATGCCGGCTATGTACTCGTTCGTGGATGTGGATGCCGTGGAGGAACCTGTGGCGCCTGCGGCACTGTCTATCGCAAGCCGGGTGATTACAAACTACAGGTGGCACTTGCCTGCCAGAAGACAGTCGAGCCGGATATGTACCTGGCCCAGATTCCCTTTTTCCCTGCCAATCGGGCCGCGTATGAATTTGCTGGACTGACTGCTGCCCCTGAAGAGGTCTTTAGACTATATCCAGAGCTGTTTCGTTGCGTGGCCTGCAATTCCTGTACCAAAGCCTGTCCTCAGGGAGTAGAAGTCATGGACGCCGTCTCAGCCTTGAAGCAGGGCGCTATCGCCCAGGCTGCACAACTGAGCTTCGATTGTATTCAATGCGGGTTGTGTACCAGTCGCTGCTTTGGAGAACTGGCTCAGTATCATATGTTCCAGCTCGTGCGTAGAATCTATGGGGCCAGAATTGTCCCCCGGGCTGAACACCTGGCCGATATGGTAAAAGCAGGTAACGAAGGAAGGTATGACCGGTGTCTGGACGAGTTGAAGCGGGCGAAGGAAGATGATCTGAAGAAGCTGTATCAGAACCGGGAAATAGAGCCAGTGGAGGCTGGGGAGGATTGGAAACCGAAGGATACAAGATATCTGTAGGAGGCGAGATGAGTTACTTAGGATATCCCGATTTCTTCAAGCCCTATATCAAGAAGGTAGAAGAGACAAGGCCTGCTCGTCTGGAGAAAAGGAGGAAAGGAGAGGAATTCCCGTTTATGTCCTTGCAGCAAAGGGAGGAGATGTTGAAGTATCACCCTGATTACAAGGAGGAGGGGAGGAGAGAGATAAGGGTTGGCCCGAGCAAGGGTTACAGAGTAGCTCACGAGTTTGTTGACCTGCTGGAAGCTAAGAGCAGGGTTGACCCTAACAAAGTTGACCTGTCCAGGATTGACTATGAGACCGATGTCCTGGTTATCGGTGGTGGTGGTGCTGCTACTGTCGCCGCTCTTATCGCCGAGGAAAATGGCGCTCAGGTTCTCATGGCTACCAAGCTCCGTCACGGTGATGCCAATACTATGATGGCGGAAGGTGGGATTCAGGCTGCCGTCAAAAGGGAGAAGGATTCCCCCTATTATCACTACTTGGATGTTCTGGGGGGAGGGCATTTCAAGAACGATCCTGACATTGTGGCTGCTTTTGTTAAGCAAGCTCCTGATGCCCTTCAATGGCTGGAAAGCCTGGGGGTCATGTTCTCCAAGTTTCCCGATGGCCGGCTGGATGCTATGCATGGCGGGGGGACTTGCCGCAAGAGGATGCACTACTGTGCCGACCTCAGTGGCATGGAAATCATGCGCACTGTACGTGATGAGGCCCGTAACAGGAAGAACATCAAGGTGCTCGAGTTCTGCCCGGCGGTGGAGCTGATCCTCAATGAGCACGGGCAGTGTGCTGGAGCAGTGCTCTACAACATGGAGACCAAGGAGTATCTCGTTGCCAGGGCAAAGGCGGTGATTCTGGCCACTGGTGGTTCCGGCAGGCTCCACATTCAGGGTTTCATGACCACTAATCATTACGGCGCCACCGCCGATGGTATTGTCTTGGGCTACAGAGCAGGTGTGCCTCTGTCGTTCATGCATACTGTTCAGTACCACCCCACGGGCGTCGTTTTCCCGGAACAGATAGAAGGGTGGCTCATTACCGAGAGGTTTCGGACGGAAGGGGCGGACGTTCTGAATGTGCACGGCGAGAAATTTGTCAACGAGCGCGAGCCGCGGGATGTGGAATCAGCTCGGTTCATTAAGGAATGTCTGGACGGTAAAGGTGTTCCCACTCCTACCGGTAAGGTGGGCATCTGGCTCGATTCGCCTATGCTTGATATCCTGCATGGTGAGGGCAGGGTGCGGACTGCCTTTGTCGGCAAGTGGAAGGTGTACGACCGCCTGGGCATTGACATATCCAGGGCACCCATGCTGGTCAATCCCACGCTCCACTATCAGAACGGAGGGCTTAAGGATAATGCCGAATGCGAGACTGTTGTGCCCGGGCTCTATGTTTCCGGGGAAGTGACCGGCGGACTGCATGGAGAGAACCGTCTGATGGGCAATTCGCTCATGGATATTGTGGTATTTGGCAGGATTGCAGGCAGAAACGCTGCCATATTTGCCAGAGAAGAAGCCAGAGAGGGAGAGCTGACCCTGAAGCACGTGAAGGCATATCATAAGGAACTGAAGGAAGCTGGGGTAACAACTGACAGGATAGCCCCCATACTTCTTCCCGATTACACCACGCCCGAAGTGAAGGAGAAGCAGCTTACCGTAAGCTGACTGGGCACCTTGAGATAAATGTATCGCGAGGCTTCAGCCCCGTGCGGGTCTAGCAAGAGAGGTGATAACTATGGCAAAGAAAATCACGCTTCCGTTGACCGACGAAATCTTGAAAGACATCAAAGCTGGGGACAATCTCCTGCTCACTGGCGTCATCTACGTTGCCCGCGATGCCGCTCACAAAGAGATGGTCGAAGCGCTCGACCAGGGCAAGTCTCTTCCCTTTGATATCAAGGGGGCAACCGTATACTACATGGGGCCTACCCCAGCGCGGCCCGGGAGGGTAATCGGCTCGGCGGGTCCCACCACCAGTGGCAGGATGGATGCCTATGCCCCCCGCTTGATTGCCCAGGGACTCAAGGGGATGATCGGCAAGGGCCTGCGGTCCAGGGCGGTCAAGGACGCCATGGTCAAGCACAAGGCGGTCTATCTCGGGGCAATAGGTGGTGCTGGCGCCGTGATTTCCAAGAGCATCAAGAAGGCAGAGCTGGTCGCGTACGAAGATCTTGGTGCTGAAGCCCTTCGACGCCTGCAGGTCGAGGACTTCCCCGTCACTGTCATAAACGACATCTACGGCGGCGACCTCTACGAAGAAGGCAAAGCCAAATACCGGGTCAAAGCCGCCTGAGTTACCCACGAACCTCGCAGAACCTCCTCTCTTAGGATAAGAGGGGCAAGGCCCGCCTGAGCCTTTGGCGTCGGCGGGCGGGGGAGTTGTGAAAGGAGCCTCGCCTTTCTGTCATTGCGAGCGAAGCGTGGCAATCTCCGTAGTGTGAGGCTTTAGCCTCGTGCCGCCCATGATTCCCTCTACCCTCGCGGGAGAGAGTTAGAGTGAGGGGGGATCAATTGTCATTTGGATTTCGGTGATTTGATATTGCCTAGGATCTAGTCCCTGGTCCCTAATCCCTGCCTTCCGACCCCTGCCTTAACATGAGCTTCTGCTTGAAGCCAAAGGACATGGCGCCTGCCCCAATGCCCCAAAATCCCAGGGACACCCTACCAATCAGGCCTTGTTTCCGCGGAATATCGAGCTCATGCTGGGGAAACGGGTTGACAGTAGGCTGGCGGGGTCATATCATCTTGGAATGGTCGATCTGGCCGAGAGAGACTAATCTGACTTATAAGGAGGGATGCCGAGTGCGTAAATGGCGGTACGTGATATTGGGAGTAGTGGTCCTGCTGCTCTATCTGTTATTGTGGCCGGTGCCAATAGATCCTGTTGGCTGGACCCCACCTCAGAATTCAGGACTCACCGGACCTTACTACGTGAACAACATACTGGCAGAGGCTGACCTATACCCTCTTGCCGGTGGCTATGGCCCCGAGGATACAGCGCTTGGTCCGGATGGTCTGATCTACACGGGGCTGGGCGACGGCTCAATTGTGCGCTTCTCACCCGATGACGGTGGCACTTTAGAGACTATCGTCAATACGGGCGGCCGGCCTCTTGGGCTTGAGTTCGATGGCAACCGGCTGTACATCGCCGATGCTTTCATCGGTCTGGTCTACATCAACAATGCCACGGCAGCATCGGGACACCAGGTCCAGCTAGCCACTGATGAAGTCAACGGCAAGAAGATGATATTCGTGGATGATCTTGACATAGCCTCCAATGGCACGGTATGGTTCACAGATGCCTCCACCCGCTTCGATCAGCATGACTATGTTCTCGATATCACGGAGTCAAGACCAAGTGGCCGCCTCCTCTCCTGGAATCCGGACACCGGCGAAACAACCGTGCACGTAGAGGAGCTGGGCTTCGCCAACGGTGTGGCGCTTGGACCGGGCGAGAATTATGTGCTGGTGAGTGAGACCATGCGCTACCGTATCAGGCGGTATTGGCTGACGGGCGAGAAAGCGGGTCAGACTGATATTTTTGTTGACAACCTGCCTGGGTTTCCCGATAACCTGAGCTACAACGGCGAGGACCTCTTCTGGGTAGCGCTGGTATACCCTCGTGACAGGACGATAGATAGCGTTATGCCCAGGCCTTTCCTGCGCAAGATAATCATGCGCCTGCCCAAGGCGCTGCGCGTGAGTGAACCGAACCCGTTGGCTCTGGTCATTGCCTTAGACCACAACGGTGATGTAATGCACAACCTGCAGGACCATAGCGGCCACTACCATACCGTTACCAGTGTCAACCAGGCAGATGGCTTTCTCTGGCTCGGCAGCCTGATACAACCACACGTGGCCCGGATTCCTATTCCATAGGCAGATTAGCGATAGGAGGGGAAAGCGCAGATGCAATATCGAAGGCTTGGCAAGCTGGACTGGAAGGTATCGGTGCTGGGTTTTGGGGCGATGCGATTGCCACTCGTCGGTAAGGAAGCAGGAGAAGTGGATGCACCCGAGGCGATAAGAATGATGCACTACGCCATAGACCACGGCGTCAACTATATCGACACTGCGTATCGCTACCACGAAGGGCAGAGTGAAGCGATAGTGGGCAAGGCACTCAAGGATGGGTATCGTGAGAAGGTGAAGCTGACAACGAAACTCCCGGTGTGGCTCGTGAAGGAGGCAGGGGACTTCGACCGCTGCCTCAATGAGCAACTTGAGCGTCTGCAGATGGAGAAGGTGGATTTCTACTTTCTGCACGGGCTGAGTAGCAAGAGCTGGGCTAAGGTTCGGGACATGGGAGTGATACGCTGGGCTGAGAGAGCAATGGCTGATGGGCGCTTCGATCGCCTGGGATTTTCTTTCCACGACAACTTCGAGGCCTTCAAGCAGATTGTGGATGATTACGATAACTGGACTTCAGCCCAGGTCCAGTACAACTATATGGACATAGACTATCAGGCCGGTCGGCGAGGCGTGGAATACGCTGCCAGCAAGGGACTGGCGGTAGTGGTCATGGAGCCGATACGCGGGGGACAACTTGCTAAGCCACGTGGGCCGGTGGCCGGAGTGTGGGAAATGGCAGCCAGGAAGCGCAGCCCCGCTGCCTGGGCGCTGCTGTGGGTCTGGAACCAGCCGGAAGTCTCGGTGGTCCTCAGCGGTATGAGTAGCATGGAGCAGGTCGTGGAAAACGTTGCCCTCGCTGATAGTGCCAAGCCCGGTATCCTTGGCCCGGAGGAATTGGCACTGATCGACCGGGCACGGGAGACCTATAAGGGACTGGCCCCTATTCGCTGCACCAACTGCAAATATTGCATGCCCTGTTCCAGCGGTGTGGAAATTCCAAGGATTTTTGAAATGTACAACGACGCCATGGTATATGAAGACCCACGAAGGGCACGCTGGTTCTATGGACAGCTTAAGGAGGAACAGCGTGCCGACCAGTGCACGGGGTGCGAGGAGTGTATAGATGCCTGTCCCCAGGAAATAGACATCCCGGAGTGGCTGGAGAAGGCACATGTGTTTCTGGCGCCGAAAAAAAAGGAATCCGCAAGTTAGGAAGATGGGGTGAGCTCTGTCTTTTTTCTTCTCCGCATCACTCTGAGTTTGTGGAAGCCAGGAATGTCAGTCCCAGTCGGCAGAGAGTAGTGGGACAAATATAGTTGACCCCATTTTGCGCTCAAACCATTGTTGGAGATGAAGGATGGATGATGAGACCAGCGAGTTGTTAAGGCTGACTCTGAAGGAACGGGACGCTGCGGCTGCGGTGCTGGGGCGGGCTTTCGCGGAATACGAGCTGTTTCGGCACTATTTCCGAGATGAAACGAAGCGATGTGCGGCAGCCGATACATTCGCCTTCGTTTCGATTTCCGTCTGTCTGAAATGCGGCGAAGTCTATGCGTCTTCAGAGAAGCTGGAGGGCGTCGCAGCCTGGCTGCCGCCGGAGAAGGCGCCCTTTGGAGGCTGGCAAGTTATGCGCTCGGTGCCACTCTCAATCCTTCTCAGGTTCGTACGGCAGGGGGCAGGCCGGATGTGGTCTTACGGTAGGTTCATAGATAGCCTACACCGCAGGCTGGTCCCGTATCCTCACTGGTATCTGGAAATCATCGGAGTGGACCCAGCATACCATGGGCAGGGAGTTTGCGGCCGGTTGCTAAGGCCGATGCTGGAACGCATCGACCGGGAGCGGATGCCATGCTATCTGGACACGAATGCCGAAAGAAATGTGGCAATCTACAGGCGGTTCGGATTTGAGGTTGTTTCTGAGGACAAGCTGCCGGGTACGGAAGTGATGGTATTTGCCATGCTGAGAAAGGCGCCAACGACGTGAACTCGGACATCCCCAGCAACGCTGTTCCCGCTAGATCAGTTGCAGGAGGACACGCTCCGCTTCGACTATTCCGCTTTGCTCGTAGCATATTCCTCAGTTCTGTGCAACCTCGCTAGCTCCAACAAAACGTCATGATTGTTCAATAGGATTTCTCTGTCTCAGTCAACGAGGTGCGACAGGCGGCAAAAATCGTCAGCCGACTGGCATGCTGACCACTCCTGGTTTCACTTTGTTTGCTACGATAGTATCTTCTTGAAACCAAAGCTCGCCAGGATAACCAGTATGGTTGTGGTGACACAGATGACCAGCATGTCTATACCAAGAGAAGACAAGTCACCCGTGACAAGCAGCGACCTTGTGGCGTCCACAATGTAGCTGAGTGGATTGCCTCTAGCAATGACCTTCAGCCAATCTGGCATGATGGACAGGGGATAGATGGCGTTGCTGGCGAAAAACAGAGGCATCATAATGGCCTGTCCGATGCCCATCATCCTTTCCCTATTCCGGAGAACTGAGGCAAGGGCTATGCTCATGCTGGAAAAACACATGCCGCACAGGATTATTATGGCAAACACACCAATTATGCTGAGAGGAGTGAGAATAAGGTCAATCTTCATGATGAGAGCCAGAATCACGATGGCAATGGCTTGAAACAGTCCTCTGACACCGGCAGCCAGAGACTTGCCCATCACAATAGCCGAGGCGGGTGCTGGAGTTGAGAGAAGCTTGTTAAGCAACCCGAGGTCGCGCTCCCAGACAACGACGATGCCGTAGAAAATAGCCACAAAGATAACTGATTGAGCAAGTATGCCCGGCGTCATGAATTGCAGATATGTGAAATCCCCGGTGGGTATAGCTCTTATCTTGCTGAACGTAACACCGAACACCGTAAGCCAGAGGGCCGGCTGGACTACCCTCAGCCAGATCTGTGACTGGTCGTGCCTGATCTTTCTTAACTCAAGCTCAGTGACTACCAGCACGCTTGACAAATACCGTTTTAGGTTCATCTTGTCAACCTCCTGAACGTTCTTCTTGTCAGACGCGCCTGCGTCCAGCTCCCGCCCTCACCTATGCGGGCACCGGTGTACTTCAGAAAGACGTCGTCAAGGGTAGGCTTCTTCAAGGACACCGAGGCGATCTCTAGTCCTCTAGCTCTGAGGTCTTCCACAAGGCGCGGTATGACGGCTTCACCGTTGACTACCAGTAGCTCAGCAGTGCCGTTTGATGACTCGGTCATAGTTGAGTAGCCAAGCTCCTTGACAACGGCTGCCAGGTCAGGGTTTTGGGAGCTAATGCTCAGTATCTCTCCCCCCACAGCCGACTTTAGCTCGGAGGGTTTGCCAATGACGGCTAGCTTGCCTCTGTCCATTATCCCTATCCGGTCGCACAGGGTGTCTGCCTCGACCATGTCATGGGTAGTGAGGAGGATAGTTGTGCCGAACTCATCTCGCAGCTTGCTGACCAGTTCCCATATGGCATTTCTGGCATTGGGGTCAAGGCCAATGCTTGGCTCATCCAGAAAGAGCATTCTTGGTCTGTTCACCAGTGACTGTGCCAGTTCAAGCCGTCTCATCATGCCGCCGGAAAAGGTATTGACCATGCTGTTGGCTCTATCCTGCAGCCCCAAATACTCAAGTACCTCCTTGATACGTCGTTTCCTTTCTTCGCGTGGCATACCGTATAGCTTGGCGTAGATCAGAATGTTTTCGTAACCTGTGATCTCCCCATCTACCGACACATCTTGAGGTACGTAGCCAGCCATTTCCCTCACTCTGTTCGGGTGGGCTAGGGCATCTACGCCAAACACACTTACACTACCTGAGGTAGGCCTTATTAGAGTTAGAAGTATCCGTATCGTTGTCGTCTTCCCCGCTCCATTTGGTCCCAGAAGGCCAAAAGTCTCGCCCTCCGGTATGGTGAACGAAATGCCGTCAACGGCCCTCACCTTGGGGTAAACCTTGACGAGATTCCCAACAACGATTGCTTCAGTCATTCTCAAACGGCTCCTTTCTGTCGCCGGCTTCAGCGGCTCTCGCTACCAACTCGAAACTACTCGCGACAGTCGCCAGCTCTTGTTCGCTCAACTTCTCCAGAATCCTGCGCATCTCCAGTGCTCTTCCTTCCCTCAAGTCATTGATGAGCGTCTTTCCTTTATGGGTCACTGTCAACCGCGACACGCGGCGGTCATCGGGATCAGGGGTGCGCGTCAACAAACCTTGCTCAACCAATCGGTCAACAATGCCCGTGACATTGGCAGGAGTAACCCGGATTCCCGATGCTAAGCCGCTGAGGTTCATCCTTCCATGCCGAGAGATGTAGAACAGGCTCTTGAGTTGGGGGATAGTAAGGTTCAATGTTACCCAGGAGTCGAGTGTGCGTTCCCTGATTACCCGGCTCATCCGGAGGTGAGCTTCTATTATTTGGGCAATTAGCTTTTCCTGCACTGAATAGTCTCCTTGATTATTATCGACGCTTAAATAGTTTAAGTATCAATAAGTATTTTGTCAAATCTGCCACTCAACAATTCTGAGCAATGCGCAGTCCCATAGAAAGTGGCCGATGGCAAAGAATCATACCTAGAAATGTCGAGATGAAATACAAACAGTCCGAAGTTGAGTCACATATCACCTGAACGGTATACTACGATATGCTTGCAGGTGAAGGTCAGGACTGGAACGAGGGCGAGAAGCGAGCCTGGTGTAAGCTTGCAAGACGCTCTTATGCTGAGGTCTGCGAGAGATCTGAAGCTCGTTTCAATGTTGCTTCCGGTGCTTATGTTTTGGATGTGTTCAATAGCGTCATTGAGATATATCCAGGTTCTCGCGAAATGCGCGGTTCAGGTACCCTCTGTAGATTTCTCCTTGAGAACCTTGCCCGTTACACGCGTCTTTCCGTGCTATGGTATCTCCTACAGGCTCAAGATGTGTTACCCTCAGGCAACCTGGTAAGCCCGCGTGAGTTAGGTGCTAGTGGGCTCATTTTTGCCCAGGGCACACACATTCTGCCACTAGACAAACTAGCAACAAAGTATGAGGATGATGCCGCTGCTTTCGTAAGGCAGGGGATGAGCCTTGGTGGAACACCGTGTAAGTACGGTGACGCTTCCATCAAGTTATTCCCGTTTCCGAAAATACCCGTGCTGGTAGTCCTCTGGCGGAAGGACGAGGAATTCCCGGCCAGAGTGGACTTGCTATTAGATGATACCTGCTCCAGGCATCTTCCGCCGGACATTATCTGGTCTACTGCAATGGTGTCTGTCTTGTTAATGCTGTGAAATACTTGGGCCAAACAACTGTTTCAGACTGCATGGTTAAAGTGTTCTCAGAAATCGCACGAGGTAGTGAAACGTCTAACTCCCGTCTTTTATCCGTTAGGTGCTTCTAGCCACGATCGAGTTTCTGTATAATGTGATTAGGTGACGATTCTGCCTTGAGGAGGTCATAATGGCAAAACCAAAGAGAACGACGTTTCCGGGCCACAAACTAATAGCCACAGTCAAGTCAGTCAAGGGTGACTGTTCCTGGGGCCACGAAGCAGGAGACACTTTTGACATAGATTGCCATGACAATGCCGGTCTCTGCGGCTTCTTCTATCATGATATCTTTCCCTACATAGCTATGCTGCAGTTTGGTGGGGGTTTTCCTGAAGAGTGGGGTAATCCAAATGTAGTGGACGTACAATGTCCGGATCGCGCCAACCTGGTAACACTGGAACTCCGCAGGGTAGAATAGTCCAACCGTTCGTTGTAAGCTGCTCGGTATGCACGCTAGTTCCTGATTGGGTCATGGGGGCCCAAGGCCCTGGTGGACAATTGGCGGTTTGTGACTGAGTAGCCAGCACTGTGCTCAAGTGGACCGCCAAACCCGATCAATACTACTGCTTTGATGCAGACCCACCTCAACCTTGATTGTCGTCATATCGGAAGAGGGCGGATGCCATCCAACCCGCTTTTGACACTCTGGGCAGGTCAGCACTATACTTCAGGCTGATATACAGTCAAGGCTGTGGTTCAGCAGAAGGGAGACGCACGATGAAGAAAGTACTGGTCATCTACCATTCCCAGAGCGGCAACACTGAGGCAATGGCTAAGGCAGTGTCTGAAGGTGCCAGGGCTGCAGGTGCCGCGGTTGTCCTGAAGAAGGCCGTTGATGCCAGCGCCGAGGATATGCTGTCCTGCGACATTATAGCTATCGGCACGCCTAACTACTTTGGCTACATGGCAGGGCAGGTAAAGGACTACTTCGACCGTGTTTGGGCTACCATCCGAGACAAGGTAGGAAACAAGCCTTATGTGACGTACGGGAGCAAAGGTGGTGGCGGGGCGCAGGCTCTGGATAGCGTCGATAGGATCTGTGATGGTCTTAAGATGGTCAAGGTATTTGAGAGCGTCCTTATCACTCGCAAGCCAACCGAGGAAAATCTGGCTGAGTGCAGGGAGCTGGGCAGGAAGTTGGTCCAGCTTCAGAAGACGGAAAAACTGCAGGTGGTACAGGAACCGCGCTTGTAGTCTGCCGGACGATGGTGCTAAGACAATGACAGATGCCCGGTCACATTCCGCAAAGTTGCTACAGACAGCTACTTTGCACATGAGACAACACTAATCCAAGCAGTGCAGGCCGCAATTGCCTGTCTTGTTGCACGACGACCCGTCTTGTTGCCTGTGGTGCAAGAATATAGTTTGCTATTCAGATGGTGGGCTGGCGTGCTTTTCTTCTGGGAGAACCACCTGAGTGTCCGTGTTCGACGTCATGAAGGGCACTACAGGATGTCGCGATGCGTCGGGCGCGGAGTCTCCCAGTTATCGTGGCGACTGTTCTTTGCCCCGGAAGATAATTCCCATGTGTGGTCTCTCCATGACCGGGCTCTGGGCCAGTTTCAGGGCTAGAGTAATGTTGCTTGAGTCATGGAGCCAGGGGCGGTCTGTGGAAGAAGCGTGCAGTCCAACGGGTTCTCCTTCTTTGAGATAGTCTGCCTTCTCCTTTATCGTCTTGAACAACCAGGGAGGGTCGAATGCGACGCACGGGGTCAAGACGTTGATGAATGAGAAGCCTTTGTGTTGGATTGCCTCTTGTATGAGCGAGGCAAGATGTGAAGGGTCGGTGGCAAGGCCCTGAGCGATGAAACTTGCCTTGGTGGAGACACTGTAGCTGACCATATCTAGAACTGGGTCTACCGGAGGATAGGACTGCAGTGAGAGGAAAGGTCCTTCACCTCGCTGCAGGTATGGAGTCGTGGGGCTGGTTTGTCCTTTGGTCAGGGCATATATGAAGTTATTGATCATGATGCAGGTTATGTCGACGTTCCTCCTGACTGCGTGGGGAAGATGTCCCGCCCCTATGCTGAAGAAGTCGCCGTCGCCCCCGATGGCCACAACTGTGAGGTCGGGTTTGGCCAGCTTGGCTCCCTGCGCGATAGCCACAGCACGGCCGTGGAGGCTGTTGAAGCCGTAGGTATTTATGTAGCCGGGTATCCTTGATGAACAACCGATTCCGGAGACGATCAGGGCTCGATGATTGGGTATCCCCAGACTGGGCAGGACAGTCTTCGTGAGCGCGGCTAGGACGGCAAAGTTGCCGCAGCCCGGACACCAAATGGGCGCTAGTTCTGTTCTATAATCAGTCTCTTCCTTCATCTCACTAGCTTTGTTATGGGCCCTGACAGTTCCTTGATGCTGAAAGCCAAGCCTCCTGCTCTGGCATAGGCCTCAGTATGGGAGGGTAAATCCACTTGAGAACGCAGATAATGATAGAGCTGAGCGGAGTGATTCATCTCTACCACCAGCAGGCTTTCTAATGCACCTATGAAGCTGGCGAGTTTGCGAGGCATAGGATGAAGAAGCTCCGGTATGCAGATCCTGACCTCGTCTTGCAGCCCCAGGTGTTTCACCGTTTCCAGGACGAACTGGGCGGAAGATCCCATGGTGACTATGCCTTTACGGGTTTTGTCTCTTCCAAAGACTTTGACGAACTCATCCCTATCCCTGAGAGGCGCAAGCTTCCTCCACCTCTTTTCGTGCATACGCTGGTGAGTTGCGAAATCAAAAGCAGGCCTTCCTTTCTCATTGTGCTCAAGTCCCGTACCTTGATACACGAATCCTTCGTCGCCTGCAAACGCCATGGGGGAGATGTAGTCCTCGGTTATTTCATAACGTTGATATCGGTCCCGATGCTCCCTGCCAGGCCTTTTCCTCTCGACTATTGGATAGTCTGCCTCGAACACCTTGCCACTGGTAGCCACTGTAGTCTGGCCGAGCCTCTGATCGGAAAGCAAAATCACCGGAGTCTGATAGCGTTCGCTTATGTTGAAGCTTTCTATCAGCAAGCTGTAGCACCCCTCTAGGTTGTAGGCAGCAAGAACCACCCTGGGGGCATCGCCATGCCCGCCGTAGATGACATGGTTGAGATCCGACTGCTCCAATTTGGACGGTATGCCTGTGGCAGGACCACCTCGCTGGACGTCAACAATGACAACAGGGATTTCAGCTCCGGATGCGAGGCCTATCATCTCAGTCATCAGGTCTAATCCCGGCCCCGTGGTAGCCGTCATTGATTTCGCACCAGTCAGAGAAGCTCCCAGAGCCATTCCAATTGCTGCGATCTCATCCTCTGCTTGAACGAAAGCCCCATTTCCTTGACTAAGGCGCTCCTGCATCTCCTCCATGATCTCCGATGCAGGCGTAATAGGATAGCCAAAGAAAGCCCGACAGCCGGCGCGGATTGCTGCCTTGGCTACGGCGGAATTGCCGTGCAGCACAATCTTGGGTGAGGGATCCTTGGGGGCAGACAGCCTTAGCTCAGCAAAAGGAAGTTCCGACAGGAGCAGTCTCCCAGCATTGATAGCCGGACCGTTTTTTCCCAATAACGCCGATGCCCCGTCCTCGACCACAGCACCTTTGGAAAGACCTTCTGGCAAAGCCAGGACCCTCTCCAGGAATCCCAATGCCACCATGTTTTTGGCCGTAGTCTTTCCCGTAGAATCCTTGCTTGTTTCAGAAAAGTGTACTTGAAAGGACTGCTTGGGCAAGGCAATGCCCTCCTGTGGAGGAAGGTCGTCGTAGAAGAGAACAGTGTCGTTTCCCAGCGGCAATTCCTGTCCGAGCTCGGTATACTTCTCCCAGTTGAAGCATATCATGATATCTACGGTATCCGCCGGGACTGAAGCCTGAGTCGTGTCCAGACTCAGTTTGATTGCTGAGGCCCCACCCCTGATCTGGGGGCCATAGAATCTGGGCATTTGGCCGCAATATCCCTGAGAGGCTGCCAATCTCTGTAACAGGGTGCCTAGGACTACTACGCCGTCGCCGCCAGCACCAGCGATCCCGATGGTTAGTTCATTTCTCATTCTGTGGACGAATGCCAAAGATTTGCGTCGCCCCATTATAGCATGTAATTTCGAAGTGGGTGAAGCACAGTTCTTTAAGACAGAATACTGCCTATGGAAGGCCCCGGTACGTTTCTTGCAGGAGCACAGCATCCTGTTCCAAGTGAGGAACGCTCTCGCAAATGACTAATCCCTTTGCCTGCCGCTCCCTCAGAGCTTTGAGCAACTCGGCATACTGCAAATCAGAGTCCCTGAGCATTAAATGCTTGATCTCCCCCTTCTTGCCATAGGCAATCCCAGAGAGATGGATGTGCATATTGGCCAGGGCTTGCTTGCCTAGTTTTCGTTCAACCTGGTCTAAGACATCGAGGAATTCCTGATAGGAGTTAGCCTTCCCTGTTCGGGCATGCCAGTGGGAAAAATCAATGCAGGGGGCAACCCCTTCTATTTCGCTGCTAAGCTGAAGTAGTTCGTCCAGGGTGCCAAATTGCGAAGGCTTTCCGGTGACCTCGGGTGAGATCGTTGTTTTGTTGCCTTCCTTGTGTAGAATGTGCATCACTTCCTGCAAATGTCTTTTGACTACGGCATAGCTTTCTGCAGGGGTGCTTCTTAGATAGAAGGCGGCATGGAAGGTGATGCTCCTGGCGCCAAGGAGAGCAGCGATGCGTGCAGTCTGTAGTATCCTTTCTTTGCTCATGTGTACTTTCTGTGGCTCGACTGCATTCAGGTTGATGAAGTAGGGTGCGTGTGCTGTGAGTGCTATCTTCCGCCTTGTTGCCAGTTCTCCCACCGAGACTGCAACCTCAGGGCTCATCTTCACCCCTTGTACGAATTCCACCTCCATGCAGCCGAGGCCAAGCTCGGCGATACGCTCAATGCCGGCCTCTGTGGAGCGTGATTCAGCGCTGAGGGGGAGACCGCCTGTTCCGAAGAGGAGCCCACCTGTTCTGTTTGCACTCATGGCTTCTGTTGTCTATTGTAATGCTTCGTCCACGAGTTTTCTATAGGCAAACAGGAGATCTCTGGTTAGCTTGCCGGGTTTGCCCGAGCCGATGGTTCTGCCTTCGACGGAGACCAGGGGCATAAGCTCCAGAATGGAGCTGGTGACAAAGGCCTCTTGAGCCTCCAATAGTTCGTTCAGGTCCACCCATCTTTCCGTAGCCTTCATGTTTTCAGATCGCGCTATTTCCAACACCGTGTCTCTGGTGATTCCGGGGAGGACGCCGCTTTCGGAACAGGGGGTGATGAGTTCTCCATTGCTCACCAGGAAGACATTAGTCGTGCTGCCCTCAGCGAGGTATCCCTGTTCGTTGAGGAAGATGGCTTCATCGTATCCAGCAGCTCTGGCTGCCGTGCGGGCTAGCATATTCTCCATGTAGCAGGTGGACTTAAGCCGGGATAGAGGCGACTGGCTATTGCGGCGCAGGAAAGATAGAGCTGCTTTGAAACCCGCTTCATATCTCTCCGGCGGTACGGGAGCGAGGTTTTGGGCAGTGATTAGGAGGGTAGGGCTGGAGCAGGTGCCGGGGTCGGGTGTCATGTCGCCTGCACCGGCCGAGACAGTAAGCCTTACGCGGGCATCCTTGAGCCTATTAGCTTCCAGAGTCGCCATGCAGGCAGCTTTCAGACACTTTTTCCCCTCGTCTGTGGTCAAGATGCTATGTGTTAGTCCGATGCTCTCAGCTGAGCAGCGGAGGCGGGCAAGATGGGCGTCGAGGCGGAAGATATGGCCGCTGTAAGCCCGCATGGTCTCGAATAAGCCGTATCCGTAAAGGAAGCCATGGTCGAAGGGAGACAACTTGGCTTCGGAGCGGGGGATAAGCTGACCATCGAGATAAATGATTTCCGCCATGACGGGAAAGTCCTACATTCTATCTATGCCCAATTTCTGGGCAATACCACAAATCCTAGATGCTCCAAATCCAAAACCGGTTTGGTCATTTGGGCTCTGACATTGTCCAGTGTTTCTGATTTGGAACCTGGTTTTCGCTCCAGACCGGTCGGGAGAAACCGAGGAAGTTAGTTAAGAGGTCGTGTCCTACTTCGGTGAGGATGGATTCGGGATGAAACTGAACTCCCTCTACTACATAATCTCGGTGTCTCACCCCCATTATAATCCCTTCGGGGGTTTTGGCAGTGACTTCGAGACATGATGGGAATCCCTCAGCTTCGATAATCAAGGAATGGTAACGTGTTGCTGGAAAGGGATTGGGCAAACCGCTGTAAATGGTCTTGCCATCATGCTGGATAATGGACGTCTTGCCGTGGACTGGCAGTGTCCGATCGATTTTGCCACCATAGACGTGACCAATGCATTGATGTCCCAGACACACCCCCAGCAGGGGGATCTTTCCAGCGAAATGTCGCACTGCCTCGTTGGAGACTCCTGCCTCTAGAGGGGTGCAGGGCCCTGGCGAGATAATAATGTGGCTGGGGGCTAGCTCTTCGATTTGAGCCAACGTAATCTGGTCATTACGATAGACGACTGGTTGCCAGCCCAGTTCCCCCAGATATTGGGCAAGGTTGTAAACAAAGGAATCATAATTGTCTATTATCAGCACCATTCTCGAGCTTGCCTCCGGCACTAAATTATGCCTCTATTCCACCGTCGTTGACAAATTTGCCTTTGGTGTTTATTCTATTCACTGTTGTTCACCTGGAGGCAATTCCTGGTCATTGACGAGATCTTCTTGCGCAAGTTATGAATGTTTTGAACCGGTGCTTGGCCAGCAAAGCAGGTAAAGAGGTAGGAGCTTAGTTGAGTCCCTTGCTAGAAACGGTATTGAGATTTCTGTTGGCTGCTGGCTTGGGAGCAGGCATTGGCTACCAGCGAGAGCGGGCAGGCAAAGCAGCGGGAATACGTACACACATACTGGTTAGTGCCGGGGCAGCCCTCTTCACACTGGTCTCTATATATGGGTTTAGTGATGGTGCAGTGGATACCTCTCGGGTTGCCGCCGGGGTAGTGGTCGGGATTGGTTTCATCGGGGCTGGAGTTATCCTCCGTGGCCAGCGTGAGAAAGAGGTGGCAGGGCTAACCACTGCTGCTACGATCTGGATAACTGCCGCCGTAGGGCTAGCTGCCGGGGCAGGCATGTATTTACTCTCCGTTATAGCATCTGCGGTCACCTTAGGTGTTTTGTTTCTTCCTAAGGTTCGTGGCTAACAAGGGCATTCTGGGTTTCGATGCAATCGGAACAGAGCAACGTAGATGAGAACGCCCGTTTGGGGAATTTGACGATAATGCTGACAAGGGACAGTCGTTATGCTCAGGATTCTTCACACTGCTGACATTCACCTTGGGGCGAAGTTCTCGGGTCTGGGGACATAGAAAGGTAACAATGAAGGTGCTTCATACGGCAGACATCCATCTGGCAAAACATGGCGATGACAGATGGAAAACACTGGAAAAACTCCTTGGAGTTGGGAGGCAGGAAAACGTCGGGATTTTTGTGGTAAGTGGGGATCTCTTTGACAAAGATGTTGATGCCGAAAACTTGAGACCTAAGATACGGGAGATTTTCTCAAATACTGGCTTTCGGATTGTCTTGATCCCGGGAAACCACGATAGTGAATCCTACAATGGTGGCATGTATTTCGGCGAAGATGTATCTGTGTTAACGAATCTCAACGATCCTTACGAGTATGAAGACCTGAGAATATGGGGATTTCCCTTCGAACGTATGAAAGGGGAGAGGATACTGAGTCAGCTTCGTTTGCTAGCAAGCAGTTTGACTGCGGATAAGACGAATATCCTGCTTTATCACGGGGAATTGCTTGACGCGTTCTTTTCGAGAAGGGATCTTGGTGATGAGGGCGAGGCGAGATATATGCCGGTTAAGCTCTCTGATTTTAGAGGCCTGAACATCCAATATGTGCTTGCAGGGCACTTTCATTCGAGATTCGACGTGCGGAAGCTGGAAAATGGTGGATACTTCGTTTATCCTGGCTCGCCTATCTCGATCACAAGAGGGGAGACTGGTCGGAGGAAAGTAAACATTTTTGAAGTAGGGAATCCGCCGAAGGAATACCTGCTCAACACACCTCACTTCGAGCAGGTCAATGTAGAACTCGATCCGTCGGCGGGAAGGAATCCCTTAGAGATACTGAAGGAACGTCTTCAAATGGTGCATCCTGAAGCAAGAGTACTCTTGACAGTTGGTGGGTATGTTGATAGCGAAACTATTGGGCTCAGTGAAAAAGAACTTGCGAAAGCAATAAGGGACGTGGCCAGAATTAGTTGCGCAGAGGAACCTCGTCTGGAATTTGCAGATGTACATGCAATACTGGAAGATGATCTATTGAGAAGCTTCGTGAGTAAACTCGAACAACGTCATTACGATGCAGGGACCAAGAAGCAGTTACTCGACTTGGCAATCAAAGCAATGATAGAAGCGCGAGCATGAGACTGAAGGAATTCGCAATAACGCGCTACGGCCCTCTGTCAAATACGGGGAGAATCTCACTGCACAGTTTCGATCTATTTTGGGGTAGGAATGAAGATGGAAAGACCCTCACCATAGATGCACTCGTGAAGTTATTGGTAGGACGAAACATCAGGGATTTTGACCGCATAGATCGGGTTGAGGAAAAGCCGGAAGGCTATGTGATTGTCGAAGACGACAAAGGTAATGAAATCAAACTGCCGGAAAGAGGGGACCTAGCAAAAGTCGCGGGTTTGACCTCGTCAGAATGCCGCAGCATTTTCATAATAAGGAACAGCGACCTGTCCATAGCCTCTGAAAGCGAGTTTTTCGCCGATGTGACACATCGGCTTACAGGCCTAAGGACTGACGAGATCTCAAAGATAAAGGACGCTCTAGGTGAGTTAGGGAAAATGACGGAGAGTGGCGTGTTTAGGGATATCAAGGATGAAAAACTGAAAACAAGAATAGAGAGGGCAAAGCAGCTTGTCGAAGCGATTGCGATCCTAGCTGGCAAGATTGAGGAGGAAGGATTTGATGATTTAGAGCGAGAGTCGGTGAGACTCCAAGAGGAGATAGAAAGGATTGCGCAGGACTTAGGAAATCTTGATGACGCAAGGAAAAGAGAGGAGTACGAAAAGGGAAAAGAAGCATTGGATAGACTCACCAGTGCTTTGGAAAAAGTCAAAGGCTTGGAGATTTACAGCGAAAGCGATAGACAATCATGGAGAGACTGTGAGAAACGTGTCGAGAATTGTGATGCGCGGAAGCAAGATTGTCTTGCAAATCTGCAGGAAAAGATGCAACAGCTGCAGGAAACAAGCGATAGATTGAGAAACCTGGAAGGGGAATTCAGGACTTCCGACGAGAGGAAGAGGAAATTGGAGGAGGTCAAGCCGGAGTTGAGGAACTACGAGATGGGTGTAGGAAAGCTAAAAAGTGAGGAAACAAAGAGCGAGTTATACGGAGTAGCAGCGATAATCTCCGCGGTATTGTTAGCAGTGTCGATCCTGATGGTCATGCTAAGTCCTGCACCAGTGTCTTATGGGCTAGCTGCACTCTTTTTAACGTCAACCCTCATCTCTGCAATGCTGAGGTTTTCGTTCACGCAAAAGAAGGCTCACCTTGCCGCAGTATTTGAAAGATTGAGGCTGAACGTTGCCAGATTTGAACTCCAGGCAGAAAGCCCGGAGAAATTGCATTCAAATATTCAGAAGTTTGAGGAAGAACACCAGCGGAAACTTGAACATTTGCAAGATGTGAAGAGGGACAAAGAGAGATTGGAAGAGGAAATTAGTAAGTTGCATAGTAGAGAACTCCCAGGCATAGAAAAAGAGATCACGGATGCCGAGAAGACGATACAGGAAATAAGAGCAAGATCAAAAGTGGAGTTCCTCAGAGAGTATGCCGAGAAGCTCGAATCAAAGAGCAACCTTGTGGCTTCGATTCAGGAACTAAGGAGCGTTTTGAGAAGTCACTTTGGAGAGAAGGGCAAGGCGTTGAATGAGAATGTTCTTCACTGGAGTAAAGAGGTTCAGAGATTTGAGGAGTACAAGGACAAAGCCACAGGCACGAAATACAGTGAAACAGCTGCATCGGAGTTGGGCGCAAGAAGGAGAGAGTACGAAGCGAATCTGAAAGAGATCAAGGACAAAATTGGTTTGCTTCGAAAAGAAATGGAGCGAGTAGAGCGCGATGCGAGGGATATTCTGAAATTGGAGGATCCATTATACTGTGAAACGTCGGTAGATTTGAAAATGATTGAAGCTATGCTTCACAGGTTTATAGCAGGGAATGAAAACAACAGAGACAACGCATTGAAAGCCAGAGAGATCTTTGAAGAGATCGGAAGAGATGAAAAGACGAAGGTTTCTGAGCTTTTCGGTAGTCAAAGCGCCATTTCAAGGTGTTTTAGCGAAATAACGAACGGGCTTTATGAAGAAGTGCTCTTCGATCCAGAAACAGGCGGAATACATGTGAAACCTAGGAACGGGGAGATGTTGGCGGCGGAAAAGCTGTCGGGAGGTGCCTATGATCAGCTTTATCTTTCCATTCGACTTGCTCTCGGAGAGAAGTTATTGAAAGGCAGGAAAGGGTTTTTCATCATGGATGATCCACTAGTGAAAGCAGACCCGGATAGATTGCAGAGACAAATCCAAACGCTACGGAAGATCTCTGAATCGGGATGGCAGGTTATGTACTTTTCCGCCAAAGGGGAAATCAAGGATGCTCTGCAGGAAGATATCAGAGCGGGCACTGTCAACTGCATTGAAATTCAGAGGATATGCTCTTGAGAAGGCTGTGACAGCCATGCGCGCCGGCGAATAGAAGGAGGTGATCAGGAATGGGTTATATTTCTCCTATGCTAGCCGTAAGAGATATGAAGCAGACGATTCAGTTCTATCGCGATTCTCTGGGATTCAAGATGGGGATAGCTTTCCCAGATGCTGACAATCCGGAGTATGCCGACCTTTCTAAGGATGGGATGGTTATCATGTTGATACTGGCCAGAAGTGTGGGTATTGGTGCCAAGGAAAAGCTGGGCATTGGTGTGAACTTGTATATGCAGATTGACGGCGATATAGATGAATACCACGGCTGGTTGAAAAGCAAAGGCGTTAAGGTTGTAGTTGACATAAAAGACGAACCGTTCGGCATCAGGGACTTCACAGTAGAAGATATTAACGGATATAAGCTGACGTTCAACCGAGTCTCCAGGGCTGTTAAGACATGCATGAGCTGTGGCATGCCTATGGCCAAGCCTGAGGATTTTGGTGGCGGAAACCCTGGGAATCTTTACTGCGTATACTGCTCGAAGCAGGAGGGCAGCCTCAAGAGCTATGAAGAGGTGTTTGAGGGCATGGTTAACTTCATGATGATGTCTCAGAGAATGGACAGGAAAACCGCCGAGAGTGCAGCCAGGGAGCATATGTCGAACATGCCTGCCTGGAGCGGAAGGGCATGAGTTTTGCGAGAGAATACCGTTGTCTGGGCTCGCGATTGGAAGACTCCAGTGCCAGGCTGTAGCTCTGTCCGCCCTGTGGTTTCTCCATCATATCCGCGCTGAAGTTGAAGATGCGAGCTGATTGCATCACTAGTTGACAGATAAGCAAGCTCAGCGATATCTCGCGCTGCTGTCACGGCCATACAACATGCCTCATTATGACCGGATTACGTATGCGGGCGACGACGCCCTCATCCATAAGCGCGGGCTTTGCGTATCAGGTGTCATGAAATGGTAAGACAGCTATCAGCACATGAAGCCAAGTCTGGCAGGCAATCGCTCGTATGGTGTTCCGGGGCTAGCTGGCATCGGCCTACAGAACGGAGCATTGGCTGACAAGTAGTCTACCAAGACAAGGACCAGCCCTGTCCTTTCTAGCAGTGCGCCTTCAGCCAGTTCAGGACATAAGACATGGCTGCCTTTTCCAATCGCATCTTGTGCTTGGCACCGGGCATGATTTTAAGCTGTTTGGGGTCTTTGGCTTTCCGATAGAGCTTATGGGCGTGCTCCAGTGGTATCAATTCGTCGGCATCTCCGTGCACCAGAAGCAGCGCACGGGGGGAAATCCTGTCAATCCACTCGATGGGAGAGACGACCTCAAATCCTGTCTGCCATTCCTCTATGGAAGGGGGAAAAGCCTTGTCCCTGATGGCTCCAATTCGGCGGAATCGCTCTACTGCGTCCGAGGGTGATTCCCTTTGAGGGAGAGAGCGAAAGTCTGCAGGGCAGGCACAAGTTACCACCGAAGATACTCTGGAGTCATGGGCGGCGGCATAGACGGAGACGGCTGCCCCTCCGCTAAACCCCAGTAAGCAGAGATGGCTCTTATCTACTTGTTTCACTTCATAAAGGAAGTCAATGGCTGCCTGCAAATCTCCAGTCCAGCCTAGAATGTCTAGGTTTCCCTGGCTCCTTCCCGTCCCGCGGAAGTTGAAGATTAAGGTGACGAAGCCTGCTTGGCAGAAGCGCTGCGCCAATAGTGTGTAGCCCTTGTCAGTAGGGTCGGGAGGGGTAGCGGGAATGCCATGACAGATGCACAAGGCGGGGTGAGTCTTGTCCCTTGACGGAATGTGAAGCTCGCCGGCAAGCCTGAACCCATCCGCTTGCAAACGAATCTCCTTTACCTCCATCTTTCAAAAGATCAAAAATAGGAAATTCGCCTTCTTTTCCTGAAAGTGAGACCGGCTATGAGTCCCAAAAGCAAGCCTCCAAGGTGGGCTTGCCACGCTATCCCGGGAAGAAAAGAAAGGACGAGGAAGATCAGGATTGCTGCCCAGAGTGGTATGGGCACTGGAATGGGAAATACGAAGACCGGTACTCTGGGTAGCATCACTGCTAGAGCTCCGCCCAGAGCATAGATGGCTCCCGAGGCTCCGATCCCTGGGATGTTCTGAGGTCCAAGGAGAAGGTAGAAGGCGTTGCCTGCCAACCCTCCGAGAAAAAATACTGCTAGGAAACTTCTCTCTCCTACGGCCCGAATCAGGAAGCTGCCCAGAAAGTACAGGCTTATTATGTTGAATAGTATGTGGGTGAAACTGCCGTGCACAAACATGCTGCTTATGATGGTCCAGGGTTGTTGCGACAGTAGATTGGGTGTGAGCCCCAGAAGACCGACTACTGCCCCTGGCCTTAGCAGGGTAATTGCGAAGATCAACACATTTAGAGCTATTAGAAACCACAGGACATTCAGATTGACGGCACGATAACTTCGCATCGCCCAATTATAGGCTAGATCTGGTTGCTGATTCAATAGACTATCTCGATTAGCTGGGTGCTTTGTCAGATAATTGACACCAACGGCAAGAAATACTAGAATTAGGCCTGCAACTCAAAGGAGCGGCCATGCCTGGGATCTTATGGGTCTGTAAATCGAAGGTATGAAGAGCGGGATGACCGAATGATCTTCTGGCAGTTCTGGTTGTTTCGAAGAGATTAAGCTAATGCTAGGCAAAAATATCTAAAATGGAGGTGATTTCATGCCACAGGCAATAGAGTATCACAAACTGATGACGGAAATAGTCCATATAAA